>NZ_JBEXNC010000009.1:0-372005 GCF_040610935.1 Lentzea sp. NPDC003310 | reverse complement strand
GTGGCCCGCTCTTGGCTCGGCTCGTGATGGGACCCCACCGCCAACGCAACCTTCTAAGCAACGGGCAGCCGCTCTACGCAACAGGCGTGCCATCAACCCGCCCACAGCGCGGACCACCTGATCAGACCACCTGATCAGATTGCCGGGGTCTGGGGCAGAGCCCCAGGGGAAGCACCCAACGCAAGGTCGCCGCACGCAAGGCGACCACCCACAAAACAACGCGATCAGTAAGCCCGAACGCCCTTGCCGAGGACCGTGACTCCACTCGCGGAAACCGTGTACCGCTCCCGATCCATAGGAGCGTCCACCCCGATCAACGCCCCATCCGGCACCACGACGTTCTTGTCCAAAATGGCCCGCCGAACCACGGCACCCTTACCGATCCGCACCCCAGGCAGCAGCACAGACCCCTGCACCACAGACCCGACCTCCACAGTCACATCAGACGAGATCACCGACCCGTGAATCTTCCCGGAGATGATCGACCCAGGCCCCACCATCGAGTCCTCGGCAGACCCCCCGGCGATGAACTTGGCGGGCGGCAACGGCGGCGTAGCCGTCCGAATAGGCCACAACTGGTTGTACAAGTTGAAGATCGGGTGAACGGACACGAGGTCCATGTGCGCGTCGTAGTAGGCGTCGATCGTCCCCACGTCCCGCCAGTACCCGCGGTCCCGATCGGTCGCCCCGGGCACCTCGTTGTCCTGGAAGTCGTAGACGTGCGCCTTACCGCGGTCCACGAGCATGGGGATGATGTCGCCACCCATGTCGTGGTCCGAGTCGGGGTTCAACGCGTCCCCGCGCAGCGCGTCGAGCAACGCCTCCGTCGTGAAGACGTAGTTGCCCATCGAAGCGAAAGTCACTTCCGGGTCGTCCGGCACGTGCGGCGGCTCGGACGGCTTCTCCAGGAACCGGGTGATCTTGCCGGAGGCGTCGCTGTCGATGCAGCCGAACGCCTTGGCCTCGTTGCGCGGCACGCGGATGCCGGCCACGGTCACGGCCGCGCCCGACTCGATGTGCTGCGAGATCATCTGGCCCGGGTCCATCCGGTACACGTGGTCGGCGCCGAAGATGACCACGTGGTCCGGCTTCTCGTCGTGGACGAGGTTCAGCGACTGGAAGATCGCGTCCGCCGAGCCCGTGTACCAGCGCGGACCGAGGCGCTGCTGCGCCGGGACCGGGGTCACGTACTGACCGAGCACATTGGACAGGCGCCACGTCGTCGAGATGTGGCGGTCCAGCGAGTGCGACTTGTACTGCGTCAGCACGCAGAGCTTCGCGAGCCCCGCGTTGACCAGGTTCGACAGGACGAAGTCGACGAGCCGGTAGTTGCCCCCGAAGGGCACAGCCGGTTTCGCGCGGTCGGCCGTCAGTGGCCAGAGGCGCTTGCCTTCACCACCGGCAAGCACAATTCCGAGGACGTGCGGCTGCCCCTTCACAGCATGTGACCCTATCCGTGCGATCGTTCTCGAACCAGACGCAAAGTGGCCAGTCCCAACACCTGTGCGAGTGATCTACGGTGAGTGCGTGCGAGTTGCGCTGCTGACACGGGAGTACCCGCCGGAGGTCTACGGCGGAGCTGGAGTGCACGTGGGATTCCTCGTGCCTCATCTCCGCGAGCTGGTGGATGTCGACGTGCACTGCTTCGGTGCGCCCAGATCCGACGCCACGGCCCACAACGCCCCGCACAGCCTGGAGCAGGCGAACGCGGCGCTCTCGACCCTCGCGGTCGACCTCGAAATGGCCTCGGCGATCTCCTCGGCGAACCTCGTGCACTCGCACACCTGGTACGCCAACATGGGCGGTCACCTGGGCAAACTCCTGCACGGCATCCCCCACGTGGTGACCGCGCACTCGCTCGAACCGCGCCGGCCGTGGAAGGCCGAGCAGCTCGGCGGCGGGTACCGGATCTCGTCCTGGGCGGAGCGCACGGCGTACGAACACGCCGACGCGGTCATCGCCGTGAGCGAGGGGATGCGGGCCGACGTGCTCGACGCCTACCCCGCTCTCGACCCCGCGCGGGTGCACGTCGTGCGCAACGGCATCGACAGCAACGCGTACCACCCGGTGGCCGAAACGGACGCCCTGACGACCCGTGGAATCGATCCCACGAGGCCGATCGTGACCTTCGTGGGAAGGATCACCCGCCAAAAAGGTTTGAGCCACCTCGTGGCCGCCGCGCACCACGTCGACCCCGAGGCGCAGATCGTGCTGTGCGCCGGCGCGCCGGACACGCCGGAGATCGCGGAGGAGATCCGGCAGGCGGTCGCCGAGCTGTCCGAGCACCGGCCCGGCGTCTTCTGGATCCAGAAGATGCTGCAGCCCGCCGAGGTCCGGCAGATCCTCAGCCACTCGACGGTGTTCGTGTGCCCGTCGGTCTACGAACCGCTCGGCATCGTGAACCTGGAGGCGATGGCGTGCGGCACCGCGGTCGTCGCGAGCGACGTCGGCGGCATCCCCGAGGTCGTCGTGCCCGGCGAGACGGGTCTGCTCGTCCACTACGACGAGCGTGATTTGTCGACATATCGACACCAGCTCGCCGAGTCGATCAACGAACTCGTCACGGACCCCGAGCGGGCCCAGCGCTTCGGAACGGCCGGGCGCGCGCGGGCCGAGCAGGAGTTCTCCTGGTCCGCGATGGCCGAGCAGACCGTCGAGGTCTACCGCAGTGTGATCTGAGACACACTCTGCGGGGGCAACCCCAACGAGTGAGGACCGCCTTTAACCAGTAGTGACGTTTCGGCTTCAACTGGTGAGGGGCAAGAGGACTGTGCGTGGTGCGCTGCTGGGCCTGACGCTCCTCCTGGCAGCGACAGGATGTGCCACAGCTCCCGCCTCCCAGCCGGCCGCGATCCAGCCCACCATCGACGGCAAGAAGCTGGCCGATGCCTCTGAGCTGCAGTCCAACGCCGAAGCCCAGCTCGCCTACACGCTGGAGTACGGCTACGTGGCACGGGCCGGGGCCGCCGCGGTCAGCTGCTGGTTCGCGAAGACCGGCCTCGAGTCCGAGGTCGACAAGCGGCTGTGGTGCGGGCCGGTCCAGGTGCCCGGCACCGGCGCCGGCACCGACTGGGTGCCCGTGCCACTGAAGGAAGTCACCAAGACGGATGACGAGGTCCGTTACGAGGTGCAGTCGCCGCAGGTGCCCGAGAAGGGCAACCGCAGCACGCCCAGCGGGACGCTCGTGCGCACCGACGGCAAGGAGTTCGACCCGTCGAAGCAGCAGGACCTGACGGCCGGGCGCGACTTCCTGGCCGTGCTGCCCGACGACGGCAAGCGCTCCAACCTCGACCTCGGCCTCGGCGAGGCCGACATCAAGCTGCGCGACGACCTGCTCGGCACCACCGTGACCGGCTGGGCGAACCCGGACATCTGGTTCACCTCCGAGGGCACGCTGCGCGCCGAGGCGGGCTCACGGCTGCGCGTCGTCCGGATGAAGGTCGAGAAGCTCAACGAGACGGACAGCGGTTTCCACCGCACGAACTGGCAGGGGTTCGCCCCGCAGCCGTCCGAGCTCGCACTCGAGGTCCCCGGCAAGCGCCAGGTCCTCCCGGCCGACCGGCTGCCCGCCAACGGCTCGGTCTTCGTCGTCTACACCGTGCCGGACCCCCAGGAGGGCGTCGAGCACCTCGCGCTCGGCACGCTCGGCGCCAAGTCGCTGGAGCAGCGCGTCGAGGTCCCGTCCGGCAAGCGGACCGACACCCCGCCCGCCGTGCTGCAGCGCGCCGCCGCGCCCGGCCAGTTCAAGGAGCAGACGCAGAAGATCCGCTTCGGCGACCGCGAGCTCGGCATGAAGGTCACCGGCGTGCGGCTCGGCCGCCAGCGCCCGGTCAAGCTCGGCGAGAGCCAGTACGACGTGGCCACGATCTCCGGCGCCGACAAGGCGTTGCTGGAGGTGCGGGTCGAGGCCGTCGGCGACCTCCCCGACACCGCCGGTGGCCTGCTCACCAAGGACCTGATCACCGTCACGCTGCCGGACGGCTCGACCGCCAAGCAGGTCGGCGCCCGCTACGACGGCGGCCCGCTGCCGTTCGCGATCGTCGTCGAGGTCCCGGCGGACACCCGCTCGGTCTCGGTCGGCATGACGGACGGGGTGCTGGACCTGCCGCGCCTCGGCAGGACGAGCATCTCGCCGGTCGACTCGCGGGTGACCCTCGCCCTGGAGTTCTGAGCGAGCATCGCCGCCAGCGCGAGCCAGCCGAGGATCACCAGCACCAGACCGCTCCAGCCCCACTCCTCGTACGCGGTGGCTCCGGACGTCCCGCCGATGCTGCTGCCCACGTAGAACCCGGCGAGGTAGAGCCCCGAGGCCTGGCCTCGGGCGTGCGCGGGAGCCCGGGCCGCCACCCAGCCGCTCGCCGTGGTGTGCGCGGCGAAGAACCCGGCGGTGACGACCGCGAGACCCAGCGGCACCCACAAGAGGCTCGCCAGGGCGCCGGCCGCCAGCACGCCGATGCACAGCAGCAGGACCCGGCCGCGCCCGAACCGGTCGGCCATCCGGCCCGCCACGGCGGCCGCGGTGCTGCCGAACCCGTAGAAGAGGAACACCAGCGTCTCGAGCCACGTGGGACCGGACAGCTGGAAGCCCGCGACGTTGTAGAACGAGATGAACGTGCCCACGAGCAGCACCGCGACCACGTACATCGACAGCAGCACCGGATCGCGCAGCGCGGCCCGCATGCCGCTGGGCGCCCGCTTCGGCCGCTGCTGGGCCCTGGGCAGGAAGAACACCACGACCAGTGCCGCGACCAGCCCGAACGCGCCCGCGAGCAGCACGGAGCCGCGCCAGCCGAGCCAGTCCGAGGTGAGGCCGGTGACCATCCGCCCGGACATGCCGCCGAGGCTGTTGCCCGCGATCATCGCGCCCATCGCGGCGCCGAGCCGGTCCTTGCCGAGCTCGTCGGCGAGGTAGGCCATCGACGCCGCGGGCACGCCGGCCGCCGCGATGCCCTGCAGCACTCGCAGGGCCAGGAAGACCTCGTAGTTCGGCGCGAACGGCAGCACGAGCCCGAGCAGCGCCGCCACCAGCACGCTGACCACGATCACCGGACGCCGGCCGACCCGTTCCGACAGCATCGCGATCGGCACCACGACGACCGCGAGCGCCAGCGTGGCCGCGGACAGCGCCAGCGACGCGCTGCCCGGACCGAGCCCGTACTCGGCGGCGATCTGCGGCATGACCGGCTGCGGGGTGTAGAGCAACGCGAAGCACGCGAACCCCGAGGCGGCGATGGACGCGGTCAACCTGTTCACGCCTCTGACGCTAAGCCATACGTCCAATACGAAAATGCGGCAGAATCAATCCGTGGATGAATTAGACCTGGCCCCGAAGCTGGCGGTGCTGAAAGCGCTTGCCGCCGACGAGCACGTGACTCGCGTCGCAGAACGGGTCGGGCTCCCCCAGCCGACCGTCAGCCGCTGGATCGCCGAGCTCGGCGAGCAGCTCGGTGCGCCGTTGCTCGCGAGGTCGGGCCGCCGGGTCCGCCTCACCCGCGTCGGCCGGCTGCTCGCCGAGTCCGCGACGCGGTCCCTCGCCGCGCTCGAGCCCGGTCTGCGCGAGGTCGAGGAGGAACTCGACCCGGAGAAGGGCCGGGTCGTGCTCGGCTTCCTGCACATGCTCGGGCGGGCGATCGTGCCGGAACTGGTCCGCAGCTACCGCGCCGAGCACCCGCACGTCCGGTTCGGCCTGGTCCAGAACGCCCGCCAGGCCGTGGTCGACAAGCTGCGCAGCGGCGAGATCGACCTCGCGCTGGTCGCCCCGCCGCCGGAGGGACCCGAGTTCGAGTCCGTGGTGGTGTTCGAGCAGCCGCTGATCGTCGTGGTGCACGAGGGGCACCGCCTGGAGTCCCGCCGGGCCGTGCGGATCGAGGACCTGGCCGACGAGGACCTGATCACCCTGGAGCCGGGCTACGGCCTGCGCCAGATCACCGACGACATGTGTGCCGCGGCCGGCGTCACGCCGCGGTACGTCTTCGAGTGCCAGGAGATCGAGACCGTGCGAGGCCTGGTCGCGCACGGACTCGGCGTGGCACTGCTCACCCACGCCGAGTTCGCGCCGCCTCCCGGGCTGCGGGAGCTGTCACTGACGCCGAGGAGCGGCCGGACGTTCGGGCTCACCTGGCTGCGGGACAACCCGCTGCCACCCGCCGTCCGGGCCTTCCGCGACCACGCCCTGAGGACTCACGGCGTCAGCGCGTCCAGCGCTGCACCCCCTGCCACGTCCTGAGGTACGACTCGGCACCGCTCAGCATGTCCTGGACGAGCTGGTCGCCGCCGAGCTGGCGGACGCGCTCGACCCAGTCCGGCAGCAGCCCGATGTGCGCGCCGCCGTCGACGTTGATGTCCCAGACCCGCTCACCGGTGCGCTGCCGGTCGACCAGCGGGCCGTCCGGGAAGCTGCGGAACGGGTAGGTCACGCCGGTCTGCGGTGCCGGGTGCGAGCCCACGCCGTTGTAGTCGGAGCCGAACCCGATGCCCACGTCGTACTTGCGCCGCAACGGTTCCGCGGCGGCGGCCTGCGCGACGTACCCCTCAGGGCTGTTCTCGTAGCCCGCCACGAACCCGCCGAGCTGGTAGACCTTCTCGGTCCACTGCGCGTCCATCCAGCTGTGGCTCGACACGATGCCGGGGTAGCGCGCCGCGGCCGCGAGGTCCAGCGTGCGGCCGGCGGCCTTCACGCTCATGTGGTCGATCTCGATCATCATGTGCCGCTTCATCATGGCCTGCACCGCGTACTCGCCGAGCGAGGTCAGCCCGCGCACGTTGCAGCGCTTGGCCGGGTCGTAGGCGGGCGCGACGACGCCCGCGGGGATCAGCGCGTTCGGGCCGACGGTGCCGATCGGGTTGTCCTGCTGCGGGCCCTTGCAGACCTCGGTCTGCCACCACTGGCCGGTGCGCAGGAACTGGCCCGCGTTGATCACGCCGCCCTGGGTGCCCGAGTCGAACCGGACGCCGCACAGCGCGTTGTCGAACTTGTGGCACAGGAACGCGCTGCGCACGCCGAGCGCGTACATCTCGTCCAGGCCGCGGTCGATGGCGTCCCGGTTGCACAGCGGGAGGTCGAGGAACGTGCGGCAGCCGAAGATCTCGGAGGTCTCGATGCCGAGGACCACCGCGAGCTTGCCCTGGGTGATCACGTCACGGGCCTGCTCGGCCGAGGTGACGATGCGGAACCAGCCCTTGCCCGCGCCGCCGAACTGCTTGTCGATGAACGCCTGCAGCTCGTAGGTGCGCTGGGCCTGCAGCCGGACCGACTGCATCTCGTCGCAGGGCTTGTCCTTGAACGGGTGGATGACGCACAGCGTGGCGTTGCTCGTCAGGTCCTGCACCAGCACGCGCTGGCCGCCGCGCCAGGCCCGTTCCAGCCAGGCGTAGTAGTTCTGCTGGTGCGACACCGTGGTGGAGGACGGCCAGTCCTTGAACGTCGGCCAGCCCACCGGGTCGTGGCCGTCGAAGTCGCCCGTCACGATCGCCTCGAAGATCGCGCCGAGGCCCGCCGGGTGGTGCTCGGAGCAGTCCTTCAGCGCGTCCGCGATGCCCTGCTCGGAGAACGGCTTGCCGCAGATCAGCTTGCCGCCGAAGCCCTCGTGCGTCATGAGGTGGTTGTGCGCGTCGACGAGCCCGCGCACCCTGCCCTGGCCGTCCGTGCCCTTGAACGGCTCACCCGTCACGTTGATCTGCGAGTCCGGTGCCGGTCGCGACACCGGTTCCCACCACGGCGCCGCAGCGGCTGCGGCGGGCGATAACGACGCTATGACCAACGAGACGGCGACAGCCAGGCGGAGTAACACGGGCGGGCTCCTCTACGGCGTTGTGAAGGAGCTCACATCATGCCGTGGAACGTCGCCGTCTCGTATCGGTCGTTCGTAGGTTAACGCGAATATTTTTCAGCCAACTCGACCAGCGTCCGCGCGGCGAAGCCCGTGGCGCCCGCGACGACCTCGTCGTAGACCTTCTCCGACCGGGCCGGGCCCGCGATGTCGAGGTGCGCCCACGGCACGTCGCCCGCGAACTTCTGCAGGAACAGCGCCGCGGTGATGCCGCCGGGGCCGGGCGGGCACTGCCGGTAGTCCGCGATCTCGCTGGAGACGGCGGCGGCGTGCTCCTCCAGCAGCGGCATCCGCCACCACTTCTCGCCGACGTTCGCACCGGCCGCGACGACCTCGGCCGCGAGCTCGTCGGACGAGCTGAACACGCCACCCGTGCGCAGGCCGAGCGAGACCTTCATCGCGCCGGTCAGCGTCGCGACGTCCACGAGGAGGTCGGGCTTCAGGGTCTTGACCGCGTACGCCATCGCGTCGGCCAGCACCATGCGGCCCTCGGCGTCGGTGTTGGTGACCTCGGTGGTCGCGCCGCCGTAGTGGCGCACGACGTCGCCCGGCCGGTACGCCGAGCCGGAGACGTGGTTCTCGGCGCACGGCACGAGCCCGGTCACCCGGACCGGCAGCTGCCGCCGCGCCACGGCGAGCAGCGCGGAGATCACCGCGGCGCCGCCCGCCATGTCGGTGCGCATGAGGTGCATGCCGTCCGCGGGCTTGACCGAGATGCCGCCCGTGTCGAACGTGATGCCCTTGCCGACGAACACGATGTGCGGGCCAGTGGTGCCGTAGGTGAGCTCGACCAGGCGCGGCGGGCGGGCCGAGCCGCCGCCGACCGCGAGCACGCCGCCGAAGCCCTGCTGCTGCAGCCACTTCTCGTCGCGCACGGTGACCTTGAGCCCGTCGACCTTGTCCGCGAGCTTCGCGGCGGTCGTGGCGAGCCAGCGCGGGTCCTTGACGTTGGACGGGGTGTTGGCGAGGTCGCGGGTCAGCGAGGTCGCGGCGGCGAGCGCGTGGGCCTTCAGCGCGGCCGACGTGAGCACCTCCTCGAACCCGGTGTCGGCCGTGACCAGCCGCAGCGAGCCGACCCGCTTCGGGGCGTCCTCGGCGGTGACCTTGAACCGGTAGCCGCCGAGCGCCGCGCCCAGCACGAACGCGCGCACCTTGGCGGCGTCGAAGTCCGGGGTCAGCAGGACGTCGGCGGTCTTGGGGGCGTCGTCGCCTCCCAGGGCGCGCACGAGGCTCGCACCGGCCGCGCGGAGGTCGGCCGGGGTGCCGGCGCCGACGCCGAGCGTCCAGGCGTCGTCGTGCCGCACCGCCTCACCGGCCTTGCCCGTCAGGTCGGAGACGTCGATGCCGTCGCCGCCCGGTCCGAGCGCGGGTCCGGTGGCCGCGAGCACGACCTGCGGGACGCCGCGGCGCGAGGTGGTGGCCACCTCGACGTCCACGAGCTTGGTGGGCACTGACGGCACCGTCGACGGCACGGTTGGACCTCCCTGACGCATTAACGACCGTTCATTCTCACCCACGGCTCGGGGCGCCCACCCGCAGGGCGGGAACGAAGCGATGCCCCGGTCTCCACTGTGGAAACCGGGGCTCGACACTGCTTCCTACGCCGGGTGCCTCAGCCGGCGGCGGCCTTCAGCGCGTCGCCCAAGGCGCTGGCCTCGTCCGCCGACATCTCGACGACAAGGCGCCCACCACCCTCGAGCGGCACGCGCATGACGATGCCGCGTCCCTCCTTGGTGACCTCGAGGGGACCGTCGCCGGTCCGGGGCTTCATGGCCGCCATCGCGTGCTCCCTCCGTCAACATCTTCCCCGTCCGGCCAGGCCGGATCTGCTCCATTCTCCCCTATCGCGACTCAGGGGCGAAACCGAACCGATCTTTTGGCGAGTCCGGGTGACACTTGTGGATCTTCACTTGTGCCTGATCAACACCTGTTCTCACGACCTCACAACAGTTTCGGCACCGACGGGCGCGGCGGGCCGGAATCGCCGGCGGGTGACGTCGCCGGGAGGTCCGCGGGCCCGGACCGCCGCGGTCGCGCCGGCGTGCGGCCCACCGTGACAGACTGGGCAGGGTGCGAGCCCGTTCCGCGCTCTTCGACGTCTACGGCGGCCACCTCCGCGACCGCGGTGGCGCCGCCACCATCGCCGCGCTCGTCCGGTTGCTCGAGCCCCTCGGTTTCGCCGCGCCGGCCGTCCGCACGGCCGTGTCGCGCACCGTCCGGCAGGGCTGGCTGCAGCCCGCACGGCTCCCTGACGGGCCCGGATACGCCATGACACCCCGCGGGGAACGCCGTCTCGACGAGGCCGCCGCCCGCATCTACCGCACCGGGCCGTCCACGTGGGACGGTCGCTGGCACGTCGTGGTGCTGGAGGAGTTGCCCGGCCGCGACTCGCGCGACCACCTCGCGTCGGAGCTGCAGCTGCTCGGCTACGGCGCCCTCGGTCCTGTGACGTGGATCGCGCCCCGGCCGTCCCCGGAACTGGCCGACGTGCTGGCCGCCGAGCAGGTCGCCGCACGAACTTTTCACGGTTCACACGACGGTGGCGACGCCGAGCTCGCGGCGAAGGCGTGGGACCTGGCCGAACTGGGCCGCGACTACGCGGAGTTCGTCGCGCACTGGACCGAGACGGTGTCCGTTGTGGACGAAACGGACGACGCGGCCGCGTTCGCCGCGTCACAACAGCTGCTGCACGCGTGGCGCAAGTTCCTGTTCCGCGATCCCGGTCTTCCTGCTGAACTGTTGCCACCGGACTGGCCGGGGCACGCGGCAGCGTCGTTCTTCGACGAACAGACGCTGCGGCTCGCGCCGGGCACGAGTCGTTTCGTCGACGAGTGCCTGCGGCCGGTGCGCAACGTTTCCACTGCTTGATGGAGGTCCAGTGTCCGAGCTCCTCGTCGACGACGCCGATGGTGTGCGCACGCTCACGTTCAACCGCCCGGAGTCGTTCAACGCCTTCACGGTCACGTTGAAGGAGGCGTTCCTCGCCGCGCTGAAGGAGGCGGCGGCGGACCCGGAGGTGCGCGCGGTGGTGATCACGGGCGCGGGCCGGGCGTTCTGCGCGGGCCAGGACCTCAAGGAGCACATCGGGTTGCTGCAGGCCGGCGACCCCGCGCCGTTGAACACGGTCGAGAAGCACTACAACCCGATCGTGCGCGAGCTGATCGGCATGCCGAAGCCGGTGATCGCCGCGGTCAACGGCAGCGCGGCCGGCGCCGGCGCGTCGTTCGCCTACGCCGCCGACCTGCGCATCGCGGGCCAGTCGGCCAAGTTCCTGATGGCCTTCGCGAACGTCGGCCTCACGGCGGACTCGGGCGCCTCGTACACGTTGCCGCGGCTCATCGGCCACGGCCGCGCGATGGAGATGATGCTGCTCGCGCAGCCCGTCGGCGCCGAGGAGGCGTTGCGGGTCGGCATGGTCAACCAGGTCGTGCCCGACGCCGAACTGCTGGAGACCGCGCACCTGCTGGCCGCGAAGCTCGCCAAGGGGCCGACGACGGCCTACGCGAAGATCAAGGAGGCGCTGGCCGCCGCCGCGGACGGGACGCTGGAGGACGCGCTGGAGGCCGAGCGCCGCACCCAGGCCGAGTGCGGCGCGACCGAGGACCACCGCGAGGCCGTGGACGCGTTCGTGAACAAGCGGGCGCCGGAGTTCAGCGGGAAGTAGGCCGTGTCCCGGAAGTTCGTCCGGTGGCAGGCGCGGGCGAGAGTCCCGGAGACGGCGCCGCCGCGATGCCCTCATACCGGGCGTATTCGGGTGTCGCGGCGGTGTCGTCTCCGGGGCCCTCGGCCGCTACTGCCGCCCGACGGGACTTCCGGGACACGGCCTGGCGCGGAAGCACGTCGAGATGTGGTCGTCGACCATCCCGGTCGCCTGCATCAGCGCGTAGCACGTGGTGGGGCCGAGGAACTTGAAGCCGCGCTTCTTCAGTTCCTTGGCCATCGCCTTGGACTCGTCGGTGATCGCCGGCACGTCCGCGAACGTCCGAGGCCGCCGGTGCCCCACCGGCGCGAACGACCACAGCAGCGCGTCCAGGTCGACGGACTGCTCCACGATCACGCGGGCGTTGTGGATCGCGGCGTCGATCTTCATCCGGTTCCGGACGATGCCCGCGTCGGCCATCAGCCGTTCGACGTCGGCGGGGCCGAACGTCGCGACGACCTCCGGGTCGAAGTCGCCGAACGCCGCGCGGAACGCCGGCCGCTTGCGCAGGATCGTGATCCACGACAGGCCGGACTGGAACGCCTCCAGCGACATCCGCTCGTAGAGCTCCGGCGTGCCGTGCAGCTCCACGCCCCACTCGGTGTCGTGGTACTCGGCGTAGTCCGGGGTCGAGTCGCCCCACGGGCAGCGGACGACCGGCTCAGGCGCCGTGTTCACTCGTCTCCCGGTCCTCCAGCTCGGCGACGCGCGCCCGCAGGGTCTCGACCTCGGTCGCGAGCCGCTGCAGCGCCCAGTCCACCTCGCTCATCTTGTAGCCGCGGAAGACCTGCTGGAACTTCAGGTCGCGCACGTCGTCCTCGGTGATGTCGTCGGACGGCAGCCGCGTGGGCGACGCACCGGGGGGCAGCGGCGCGAGCTCCTCGCCGCGCCCGAACACCAACGCCGCGAGCAGGAACACCACTGCCGCGACGGCGATCATCACGATCAGGTAGATCAGGGCGTTGGTCACGCGACGATCGTGGCACAGCGCAGGCTGCGGCGAGCGAGCAGACCGAGTCGGACGATCACGATCCAGGTGATCAGGCTCGCGATGGTCATCGGCAGGGACTGCACCAGCCGGGCCAGGTCGAGGTGCGCGGTGGCGAGGATGATCGACACGTTGCCCAGCAGGACGGCGGCGACGGCCGCGAGCGCGACGCCCGCACCGATCCTGGCCAGCAGTTTCGCGTCGTACCGGCGGGCGAGGACTCGGCCGAGGATCAACGCGACCAGTGCCACGCCGGACGCGATGCCGCTCGTCAGGTCGTTGGCCTTGGCGACGAACAGGTACCAGGCGGGCGGCATCGCGCCGAAGTCCTGCCACGGCCCGATGAGCAGCATCCGGCCGTACTCCCACGCCATGTGCATCAGCGGCAGCACGATCGCGAGCCACACGAGCGTGCGCGTGCCGTACGCGACGGCCAGCTCCGCCTGGTACTCATTGGCGATCTCGCGGACGGGACCGAACTCCTCGACCGCGCGCCGCTGGGCCTCGTGCTCGCTCAGGCCGCTGCCGACGTGCGCCTCGGTGGCGTCGGTGAGGCTGTCCCTGGTCTCGGTGAGCAGGTCACGCACCTGCTTGCGCGACCCCTGCAAGCGCGAGCCGAGGTCGGTCACGTACTCCTCGATCACTGCTGCGCCCACCTGCCACCTCCCAGGACCCCGTCGATGACGGTCGTGAACTCGCGCCACGCGGCGCGTTCGGCGTGCAGGGCCCGCTGCCCGGCCTGCGTCAGCCGGTAGGTGCGGCGTTTGCGGCCGCCCACCGTGCTCCAGTCGCTGGTGACGTGCCCGGCCCGTTCGAGGCGGCGCAACGCCGGGTAGACCGTGCCCGTCGGGAGGTCGAGCGCACCCCCGCTGCCCTGCTGCAGCGCTTCGATGATTGCGTAGCCGTGCAGCTGCTCGCCGTCGAGCGTGGCCAGCAGCAACGCATCGAGGTGGCCGCGGAGCGCGTCGGGCTTCATGAGTAGCGAGTCTACGGATCGAGGCCCTCGGAGCGGTCCCTGAAATCCGCGGTCAGGGTCAGCCCTGAGATCCCCCGGAGATGCGCCGCGAAGCCTTCATAAGTAGCGGAGCTACACATAGCTTCCCTACTCATGAGCGCCGTAGACCTCGCCCGCCTCCAGTTCGCGTTGACGACCTCGTTCCACTTCCTGTTCGTGCTGCTCACGCTGGGTCTGGTCACGCTGCTCGTGATCATGCAGACGAGGTTCACGATCACCGGCGCGCCCGTGCACGAGCGGATGACCCGGTTCTGGGGCCGCATCTACGTGATCAACTACGCGCTGGGGATCGTCACCGGCGTCGTGATGGAGTTCCAGTTCGGGTTGAACTGGTCGGGCCTCGCGACCTACGCCGGCGACGTGTTCGGGGCGCCGCTCGCGCTGGAGACGCTGATCGCGTTCTTCCTGGAGTCGACGTTCCTCGGGCTGTGGATCTTCGGCTGGGGGAAGCTGAACCGCTGGCTGCACCTCGCGCTGCTGTACGCCACCGCGCTGACGGCGTTCGCGTCGGCGTTCTGGATCATGGCGGCGAACGGGTTCCTGCAGCACCCGGTCGGCTACCGGGTCGACGGGGACGTGCTGCGGCTGGACGACTTCGGCGCGCTGCTGACCAACCCGACGTTCACCTCCGCGCTGACGCACGTGGTCTTCGCGTCGATCACGGTCGGCGGCGTGTTCCTCACCGGTGTCTCGGCGTACCACTTCATCCGGCGCACCCCCGAGGTCGACTTCTTCCGGCGCTCGCTGCGGCTGGGCGTGGTGACCACGGCGCTCGCCACGCCGTCGCTGATCGGCGCCGGGTTCGCGCAGTTCCCCGTCATCGCGCAGTACCAGCCGGGCAAGACCGAGGCGGCGCCGTGGATCGGGGCACCGCTCGGGTTCATGATCCTGATCGGGATGGGGCTGACGGCGATCAGCTGGCTGACGCTGCCGTTGCTCATCAAGGACGCGGTGATCCGGATGCGCTTCCCCCTCTACCTCATGGTGATCGGCATCCCGTTCCCGTTCGCGGCGGCGATCTTCGGGTGGATGTTCCGGGAGGTCGGACGGCAACCGTGGCTCGTCTACGGCCTGTTGCGCACCGAGGACGCGGTGTCGCATGTGGACGCTTCGCAGATCCTGCTGTCGCTCATCGTGTTCACGTCGTTGTTCGTCCTGCTGGCCTGCGTCGACTGGGCGTTGATCGCACGTGCGGTCCGCCGCGGCCCGGACGTCGCGCCCGCTCCCGTCTCGCCGATGGTGGTGACCCTCTGATGGAAGCCCTGTGGTTGACCGTGCTCGGTGTGCTCACCGCCGGGTACTTCGCGCTGGCCGGTTTCGACTACGGCAGCGGCCTGCTGCTGCCGTTCCGCTCCCGCGCCGAGACCTACCGCTCGGTGACGCAGTTCTTCCTCGGCAACGAGGTGTGGCTGGTCGCGGCGATCGGCGTGCTGTTCGCCGCGTTCCCCCGGCTCGAGGGCGAGCTGCTCTCGGGCGCGCACAGCACGTTCACGCTGCTGCTGGCCGGACTGGTGCTGTTCATGGCGTCCGTGCAGCTGCGGCTCTGGTGGTGGCTCGTGTTCACCGGCGCGCTGATGGTGTCCGCGGGCTGGGGGTTGTTCCTCGCCCACCTGCTGGACGCGCCGTGGCCGGTCGCGTTCGTGATGCCGGTGCTGTTCGCGGTGCACGGCTGGGTGTTCCAGACGCGGCGCTGGAAGCTGTTCCCCGTCACGGCGTCGCTCTGCGCGCTGCCGATCCCGCTCGCGTTCGGCTCGATCGACGTCACCGGGCTGATGGCGCACCCCGACACGCTCGGCCTGCTCGCGTGGGTCGCGATCCCGATCATCCCGCTGGTGGTGGTGTTGCAGTGGTCGATCGTCGCCCTCTCCTCGCGCTGATCCCCGTCCCGTTCCTGGCGCTGGCGCAGGCCGAACTGCTGGCGTCCGTGCTGAGCGGCGGGACCGGTTTTCTCCTGCTGTGCCTCGTGATCGGCGCACGGGTGCTGGTGTGGTGGCTGCACCGCGAGTGGGCCCACCGGGCCGCCGAACGGACCCGGACGCGGGTGCGGGAGGCCTTCCTGCGCTCGCCCGGTACCAAGGCCGGCGAGGTCGCCACGCTGGTCACCAGGGGCGTGCACGACGTGACGCCGTACGCCGTCGGCTTTCTGGCGCAACAGGTCCTGGCCGTGGTGGTCCCACTCGCGGTGGTGACCAGGCTGGCGTTCGCCGACCTCACCGCCGCGCTGACGATCCTCGTCACGCTGCCGTTGATCCCGGTCTTCGGTGCTCTCGTCGGGGCGCACACCCGCGAACGCACGGCGCGGCAGTGGGACGCGCTGGCCACCCTCGGCGGGCACTTCCTCGACGTGGTCAAGGGAATCGGCACGCTGCGGGCGTTCGGACGGGCCGAGGCGCAGTCGGCGACCGTGCGGAAGCTGGCCGAGCGGCACCTGACCGAGACCATGTCCGCGCTCAGGGTCGCGTTCCTGAGCGCGTTCGTCCTGGAGCTCGTGGCGACGATGTCGGTCGCGCTCGTCGCGGTGCCGGTCGGCCTGCGGTTGCTCGACGGCGGGGTGCCACTGCACACCGCCCTGCTCGTTCTTCTCCTTGCCCCGGAAGCGTTCCTGCCGCTCCGATCCGCCGGAGCGCAGTACCACGCGAGCGCCCAGGGTCGTGCGGTCCTCGCGAAGGTGCCGCAGCACGACGACACCAAAGGCGTGATGCCACCGGACCTCGCGGGGGCCGAGATCGTGCTCGACAACGTGTCGGTCCGCAGCCTCAAGAACTTCTCGCTGCACATCAAACCTGGCGACCGCATCGCACTGGTCGGTCCGAGCGGCGCGGGCAAGAGCACGGTTCTCGGGCTGCTGCTGGGTTTCGTGCGCCCGGACGAGGGGCGCGTGCTCGTCGGTGGCGTCGACCTCGCGGACATAGACCGGGCGAAGTGGCTCGAGGCGCTGTCCTGGGTGCCGCAACGCCCGACGCTCGTCCCGGCGAACCTCTCGTCCGGCGAGCAGCAAAGGGTCGCGCTGGCCAACGCCCTGGACCGCCGCCGGGCCGGGCTGTTCCTGCTGGACGAACCCACCGCCCACCTCGACGCCGAAACGGAGTCCCTTGTGCTCCAGGCAACACGCACTTACACGAAAGGCCGCACCGCCGTGATCGTCGCGCACCGGGAAGCCCTCCTCGGCGAGGTCGACAGAGTGGTCCGGGTATGAAGCTCGCGATCGTCGTCGGCACGCTCGCCGAACTGGCGGGCGTCGGCCTCACCGCCACCGCCACGTGGTTGATCATGCGCGCCGCCGAGCACCCGCCGATGGCGGCGCTGACCGTGGCGATCGTCGCCGTGCGCACGCTCGCGCTGGCCAAGGGCGCGCTGCGCTACCTCGAACGCCTGACCAGCCACAAAGCTGTGCTCGGCGAGGCCGTCGAGCTGCGCGGCCGGGTCTACGACGACCTCGCGCGCCGTCGCCACGTCCCGTCCGGCACCGCGCTCACCCGCGTCGTCACGAACGTCGACCAGCACCTCGACACGAGGCTGCGCGTCACCCTCCCGTGGATCACCGCGGCGGCCACCGGCGCGACCGTCGTGGTCGTTTCCGGCTTCTCGCTGCCGCTAGCCGGCGGCCTGCTGATCACCCTCGTGCTGCTCCCCTGGCTCGCCGTCCGCAACCCGCGCGACCTCACGCCGTTGCGCGCGAAGCTGACCGAGCAGGCCACCGAACTGGTGCACAGCAAGGAAGAGCTCATCGCGTACGGCCTGTTCGAGGAGCGGCTGGCCGCAGCCACCAGGACCGCGAAGACGTTGTCCCGTAAGGAACGCACGCGAGACCTGACCCCGCTGGCGATCGCCGTCCAGTTCGGCACGGCCTTGCTCCTGCTGGCCCAGCACGAACCGGCCTGGCTGGTCATGGCGGCCGTCGCCACGTTCGAGATCACCGTTCCGCTCGCGGCGCTGACGAGGCCGGCCCCGGAGCCCACCGACGAGCCGGACCCACCGCACGTCCCCGAAGTCCCGGAACTCAGCGGCAGGACGGCCGTCGTCGGCCCCAGCTGCGCGGGCAAGACCACGTTGCTCAACGCCGTCGCGCGCGAGCTCGAACCGAGCAAGGGCGCGCTGGCCGACGCGCACGTCTTCCACACCACGGTCCGCACGAACGTCCTGCTCGCCAAACCCGGTGCCACGCAGGAAGAACTCGACCGCGCGGCCGAGATCGCCGAGCTCGACCTCGACTGGGACCGGGTCGTCGGCGAACGCGGCGAGGAGATCTCCGGCGGCCAGCGGCAACGCCTGGTCCTCGCCCGGTCCGTGCTCGCCCGCCCCGAGGTCCTGCTGCTCGACGAACCGACCGAGGGCCTCGACCCCGAACAGGCCGACCGCGTGCTCGCCAAGGTCCTCGACCACAGCCGGGGCACCGCCCTGGTCGTGACGCACCGGACCGAGCAGCTAGCCCTGTTCGACCACGTGCACCATCGGGGGCCGGTCGGCCACGACCACGTCGGTCGAGTCGGGTAGCCACTCGCCGCCCACCTGCACGAACTGGGTGAGCGGACCGGACTCGGCCTCGACCCCGCACCGGGCCAGCGCCGTGCCCATGATCTGCGACGACATCGCGCCGAGTTGCAGCAGCGACCGGTTCCGGTGCTTGCGCACGCCGAGGTTCACCTGCGCCAGCGCGGACAGGCCGTGCAGCCGGTGCACGTCCAGCAGCAACCCGATCTCCACGCCGTACCCGGCCGCGAACGGCACGGACTCCAGGAAGGACCGGGTGGCCGCGTACTCGCCGCCGAGCGGCTGCACGACACCGGACAGCTCCGGCCGCAGGGTGTTCAGCAACGGCCGTGCCACCAGTTCCGTGACCCGTCCGCCGCCGGAGCTCTCCAGCCGCAACGGCCGCCGGTAGAAGCCCTTCACCAGGTGGACGTCACCGTCGAGCAGCAACGGCCCGAGCAGCGCCGTGACGAACGCGGTCTCGGGATCCACCAGGTCGGAGTCCAGGAAGACGACCAGGTCGCCGGTGGTCGCGGCGAGCGAGCGCCACAGCACCTCGCCCTTGCCCGGCACCGGCGGCAACCACGGGACGACGTCCTCGCGCAGCACGACCCGCGCACCGGCGGCGGCGGCGACCTCGACGGTCCGGTCGGTGGAGCCGGAGTCCATGACCACCAGCTCGTCGACGAGCGTCCCGAGCAGCGGGCGGACCACGGAGACCACGTCCCCCACGGTCTCCTCCTCGTCCAGCGCGGGCAGCACGACGGACACCGTCCGGCCGCGCTTGAGCGCCACCAGCTCGTCCACCGTCCACGACGGCTGCTGCCAGGTGTGCGAGGCGAACCAGGCTTCGACCGAGGGCAGCATCAGGCGAGCGCCCGCAGCGCCCTGGCCGGCGGACGCGTCCCCTGAACGCTCGCCACCATCTCCACGACCTTCCTCGCCTGCCGCACGTCGGACGCACGAACGGCGCGTGCTCCGGACATCGCAGCGACCGTGGCGGCCGCCAGCGTGAAGTCCTCGTCCCCTGCTGGGATCGTCACCACGTCCAACGTTTCGGACAGCGACGGCAATTCCAGCTCGCCGTCGAACTCGACGACGTCGGCACCGTCCTCGACCGCCCGCACCAGTGCTTCCGCGCTGGTCAGATGCGCAACGACCAGCACGCGGTCTTTCGGCAGCTCAGTGACGCGGAATCGGTTCACGCCACCCAGCGTAGACAGTGAGCTGGCTCACAGCTTCTTGCTACCCACGAGTAGCAACCTGGTTTACTCCCCGGTAACAACCCTGTGTGATCTACGTCATGGTCAAGGAGGACCAGCGTGCGACGATCACTTGTTTTAGTCCTGGTACTCCTCTCAACCCTGCTCGGTGCTCCTGTTGCCGCCACGGCGGCACCCGGACACCAGATCACCTACCGCTCCATCCCCGGCGTCGGCGGCACGGTCCTGAAGGCCCTCGTCGTCGAGCCGACCGGTCAGGGCAGCGGCCCGTTCCCGCTGCTCGTCATGCCGTCCAGCTGGGCGGTGCCCAACATCGAGTACGTCGGCGCGGCGGCCAAGCTCGCCAAGGAGTCCGGCTATGTCGTGGTCAGCTACACGAGCCGCGGCTTCTGGGACTCCGGCGGCACGATCGACGTCGCCGGACCCGAGACCGTCGGTGACGTCAGCAAGGTCATCGACTGGGCGATCACGAACGCGCACGCCGACGGCTCCAAGGTCGGCGCGGCCGGGATCTCCTACGGCGCCGGGCAGTCCCTGCTCGCGGCGGCGAACGACAAGCGCATCAAGGCCGCGGCGGCCCTGAGCACGTGGACCGACCTCGCCCGGTCGCTCTACCCCAACAACACCGTGAACAAGCAGGCCGTCGAGGTCCTGCTCGCGGCGGGCAAGGCCACCGGACGGCCGGGCCCGGTCCTCGTCGAGGCCGAGGACGCCTACCGCGACGGCAGGTTCTGGGAGGTCGTGCCGATCTCCGCCGAACGCTCGGCGGCCACCGCCACGAAGATCGCCCAGATCAACGCCAACGGCACCGCGGTCATGCTCGGCAACGCCTGGAACGACGGCATCTTCGCGCCGGGCCAGATCGCGGACTTCTACGGCAAGCTCACCGGCCCGAAGCGGCTCATGCTCTCGCCGGGCGACCACGCCACCGCCGAGCTGTTCGGCGCGGCCGGTCTGCCCAACGAGATCTGGGAGTCGGTCGGCCGCTGGTTCGACCGCTACGTCAAGGGCACGGCCAACGGCATCGACGCCGAGCAGCCGGTGCAGCTCAAGCCCAACAACGGTGGCACGTGGAAGAAGTTCGGGGCCTGGCCGAACGGCAACGCCGACACGCTGCAGCTCGACGGCAAGCGGATCACCGCGGGCTGGGGCACGGTCGCGGACAGCGGCACGATCCTGCTCTCCGGTGCGCTGCAAGGGTTCCTGAACATCCCGACCGGGGTCTCGCTGCCGTTCGTCGACCGCAACGTCGCGGGCGTGTGGCACGGCCCGGTGTACTGGGGCGGCGCGACGCTGGCCGGCACGCCGAAGCTCAAGCTGACCGTGACGCCGAGTGCGGAGACGACGACGTTGTTCGCGTACCTGTACGAGGTGGGCCCGCTCGGCCTGGGCGCGCTGGTCACGCACAAGCCGGTGAAGGTGACCGGCGCGGGCCGCACCCAGACGCTCGACGTCGAGCTCGAACCGACGGTCTGGAACGTGGCTCCGGGCAACCGGCTCGCACTGGTGATCGACACGGTCGACCCCCGTTACCTGACGGAATCGACTCGCGGCTCAACCGTCACCTTCGGACCGTCGAGCCTCACGGTTCCGAAGGCGTAAGAATGTCCGGGTGGACCTCACCCGGCAACAGGTGCTCCTCCACCGGATCCACCAGCACGAGCTGGACCGGCGGACCGGCGACGCGACCGAGCTGGCGGTGTTCTCCCTGGGCGTCCAGGACAACACCGCCGGTTCGGCGCTGCTGAGTCTCGCCGCGAGGCTGGACGCACCGACGACAGACGACTTCACCGTGACCTGGTCGGTCCGCGGTGCCCCGCACCTGCACCGCGCCGGCGAGCTGAAAGCGTTCTCCCGGGCCCTGTGGCCGTGGAGCGACGCCGACGCGCGCGCCCGTGCCGCCCGCCCGAAGGTCGACGACCTCCTGGACGCCCTGCGGCACATCTCGACGGCGATGCGCTCGATCGTCACGAAGCCGATGACCAAGGGCGAGGTCAGCAAGGCCCTCACCCCGTTGGCACCGAAGCAGACCGTCGAGCCGTGCCGGGGTTGTCAGACCGAGCACGTCAGCGACCCGATCTTCCGCCTCGGCGCGCTGCCCGCGGGCCTCCGGATCATCCCGGAGGAGAAGACCGTCACGTTCGAACGCATCCACGGCTGGCCGGGCGTCCCGCGCAAGACGGCGGGGTTCGACGAGCTGATCCACCGCTACCTGACCCTGCACGGCCCTGCGGGACCGTCCGATGTGGCCAGTTACTTCGGCACCTCGACGCGGGAGCTCAAGAAGCGCTGGCCGAAGGAGGGCCTCGTCGAGGTGACTGTCGAAGGTCAGAAGGCCTGGCTGCCGGAAGGCCTGGAGATCGTCGACGCCGAACCACCGGACGTGCGGCTGCTCCCGCCCACCGACCCGTACCTGCAGGCGCGCGACCGCGACCTGCTGCTGCCGGACAAGGCGGCGCAGAAGGACATCTTCCGCATCCTCGGCCGCCGCGGCGCGATCCTCGTCGACGGCGAGATCGCGGGCTCCTGGCAGGGCAGGGTGGTGTCCGGCAAGCGCTTCGAGGTCACCGCGACCCCGTACCGCCCGCTGCCGGACCTCCTGCCGGAGACCCAACTGCTGGCCAAGGCCAAGGGACTAGACGACGCAAGCGTCAAGAGCAACTGACACGTCGTCCGTGACGATCAGCGACTTCAGCGCGGCGTGCGAGACGAAACCCTTGTCCCGCAACTCCATCAGCCACTCGACCAGACCCTTGTAGTGGTTGTCGACGTCCAGCAGCACCACGGGCTTGCCGTGCATGCCGAGCACGCCGGCCGTCCACACCTCGAAGAACTCCTCGGCGGTCCCGATGCCTCCGGGCAGCGTCAGGAAGGCGTCGGCCTTGTCGTCCATCATCTTCTTGCGCTCGCGCATGGTGTCGACGACGTGCAGCTCGGTCGACTCGCGGTCGGCGATCTCCCTGGTGGCGAGCCCCTTCGGGATCACGCCGTAGGTGTGCGCGCCACCGGCCCTGGCCTCGCGGGCCACCGCGCCCATCATGGACGTCTGCCCGCCGCCCCACACGAGGTGCCAGCCGCGGGCCGCGATCTGCCGGCCGACCTCGGCGGCGAGGTCGACGTAGCTCTGGGGCACCGTGGCGAGGCTTCCGCAATACACAGCTATGTACACCGCGCTGATGTTTCCACCTCGCCGCCGGGAGGTGTGCGCGGCTCCCGGCTCAGTGGGCGTCGGCCCACGCCTTGTGCGCGTCCTTGACGACCCTCACGGCGTCGTCGATGTCGTCGGTCAGGTGCAGCAGCGCCAGGTCCTTCTCGCCGACCTTCCCGCCCTCCAGCACGGAGTTCTGGATCCAGTCGTAGAGCCCCTGCCAGTACTGCGTGCCGAACAGGACCACCGGGAACTTGGTGACCTTCTTCGTCTGCACCAGGGTCAGGGCCTCGAACAGCTCGTCGAGCGTGCCGAACCCGCCCGGCAGGCAGATGAACGCCTGCGAGTACTTGATGAACATCGTCTTGCGCACGAAGAAGTAGCGGAAGTTCACACCGAGGTCGACCCACGGGTTCAGGCCCTGCTCGAACGGCAGCTCGATGCCGAGGCCGATCGAGAACCCGCCGGCCTCCGAGCACCCGCGGTTGACCGCCTCCATCGCACCGGGTCCGCCACCGGTGATCGCCGCGAACCCGGCCTCGGCCAGCGCCGCGCCCAGGTCGCGTCCGAGCTGGTACTCCGGGTGGTCCCGGCCGGTCCGCGCGGACCCGAACACGGTGACCGCGCTCGGCACCTCGGCGAGCGCGCCGAAGCCCTCGACGAACTCCGCCTGGATCCGCAGCACGCGCCACGGGTCGGTGTGCACCCAGTCCGACGGGCCGCGCGAGTCGAGCAGGCGCTGGTCGGTGGTGGTCAGCTCGTCCTTGCGGTCACGCCTCAGCACGACCGGGCCGCGCTGCTTCTCGGTGGGGCGCTCGTCGACGGCGCCGTTCTTCTTCTCTTCCGTCATCACTGAGATTCTAGTGATCAGTCCAGCAGAAATCGCTTAAGCACGGCGAAACACTCGGTGATCTGGTGGACCGGCACGTGCTCCTCCCGAGTGTGCGCGAGCGTCGGGTCGCCCGGCCCGAAGTTGACCGCGGGCATGCCCAGCGCGGCGAAGCGCGCGACGTCCGTCCAGCCCAGCTTGGCCACGGGCGTGCCACCGGCGGCGGTGACCAGCTCGACCGCCGCCGGAGCGCCGAGTCCGGGCAGTGCGCCGGCCGCGGAGTCCGTGAGCACGACGTCGAACCCGTCGAACACCTCGCGCACGTGCTGCTCGGCCTGCTCGACGGACCGGTCCGGCGCGAAGCGGTGGTTCACCGTCAGCACGGCCTCGTCCGGCACGACGTTGCCCGCGACCCCGCCGCTGATCTTCACGGCCTGCAGGCCCTCGTGGTAGTGGCAGCCGTCGATCTCGGGCTGCCGCGGCACGTACGCCTCCAGGCGCCGCAGCGCCTCGCCCAGGCCGTGGATCGCGTTGGAGCCCATCCACGCCCTGGCGGTGTGCGCCCGCTTGCCGGACGTCCTGACCTCGACGCGGAGCGTGCCCTGACAGCCCGCCTCGACCACGCCGTTCGACGGCTCGCAGACGATCGCGAGGTCGCCCAGCAGCCACTCCGGCAGGTCGCGCTGGATGCGCGTCAGGCCGTTGCGCTCGGCCTCGATCTCCTCGCAGTCGTAGAAGACGAACGTGAGGTCGTGGCGCGCGTCGGCGCTCAGGGCCGCGATCGCGAGCATGACCGCGTCGCCGCCCTTCATGTCGACGGTGCCGCAGCCGTGCAGCACGTCGCCCTCGCGGCGGCTCGGGAAGTTCTGGTTGATCGGCACGGTGTCCAGGTGCCCGGCGAGCACCACCCGCCGGCCGCGGCCGAGCGAGGTGCGCGCCAGCACGGCGTTCCCCGAACGGGTGATCTCCAGGTGCGGCGCGTGCAGCCGGAGCGACCGTTCGACGAGGTCCGCGATCTCCGCCTCCTCCCCGGACACGCTGCGGACATCCACCAGCGAGGTCGTCAGGTCGATCGGGTCGGCGAGGAGATCAAGGGTGTCGGACACGCGGTCACCCTACTGCGGCGGCTTGGGCGCTGAGCCGTTCGGCGGATACGGTGCAGCGCGTGATCAAGCGCACACTCCTGGTCATCTCCCTGCTGCTCACGGCCACCGCGTGCGGTGAGGCCCCCGCCGCGTGCGACCGGCAGTGCGGCGAGATCAGGGCCTTGTTCACCGCGCCGTGCGGGTCGCAGCACAGCTTCACCCCGGCCGACTGCGCCGGCTGGGTCCACGAGGTGAGCACCATGACCCGGGAGCTCGACGAGTCGTTGCAGGGCAAGCAGGTCCAGCAGGACGTCAGCGAGGTCCTGCCGCGCCTCCTCACGGCGGTCGGCGACTTCGAGGCGCACCGGTGCGGCGAGGTGCGCGTCGACAACGTGTCGAGCACCGACGCGCGCCAGTCGAAGTGCAACGAGGCGCTCATCGCGACCCGCGGCGACCTGGGTTCGCTGTACTTCAGCGCCGAGGTCCCCGACTGACCCCGTCGGACTAAGCTCGGTACCCGTGAGCACCGCATACGGCATCGGCCTGGCCACTGTGACCCCGGACGGCACCGTCCTCGACACCTGGTACCCGTCCCCCGCCCTCGGTGAGGCGGGCGAGCTGGGCACCACCCGCGTGTCGTCGGCCGAGATCGCGGAGGCGCTCGGTGAGGCCGCCGCGAAGCTGCTCGGCGAGGACCTGGAGCGCGGCGTCGAGGTCGTCGGCGTCAGGGTCGCCATCGACCTGGACGCGGCCCCGGAGAACACCTACGACGTCTGGCTGCGCCTGCACCTGCTCAGCCACCGCCTGGTCCAGCCGCACGGCGCGAACCTCGACGGTCTCTTCGGCCTGCTGACGAACGTGGTGTGGACCAACCACGGCCCGTGCGCGGTCGACGGCTTCGAGCAGACCCGCATCCGCCTGCGCGTGCGCGGCCCGGTGACGGTCTACAGCGTCGACAAGTTCCCGCGCATGGTCGACTACGTCGTCCCGTCCGGCGTCCGCATCGGCGACGCGGACCGCGTCCGCCTGGGCGCCCACCTCGCGGCCGGCACCACGGTCATGCACGAGGGCTTCGTGAACTTCAACGCCGGCACGCTCGGCAACTCGATGGTCGAGGGCCGCATCTCCGGCGGCGTCGTGGTCGGCGACGGCTCGGACGTCGGCGGCGGCGCGTCGATCATGGGCACCCTGTCCGGCGGCGGCAAGCAGGTCATCAGCATCGGCGAGCGCAACCTGCTCGGTGCCAACGCGGGCCTCGGCATCTCGCTCGGCGACGACTGCGTGGTCGAGGCGGGCCTCTACATCACCGCGGGCACGAAGGTCACGCTTCCGGACGGGGAGGTCGTCAAGGCGGTCTCCCTGAGCGGACAATCGAACCTGCTGTTCATCAGGGACTCCGTGACCGGCACGGTCCTGGTGAAGCCCCGCAAGGGCACCGGCGTCGAACTGAACGCGGCTCTGCACGCGAACGACTGAGGGGCCTCGAAAACTCGGTGTCCGGGGCCCGGTCTGCTGATGCAGGCTGGGCCCCGGCCAGCTGGACGGAGGAGGTGCACGTGCTGAAACAGCGACTGGAGTTGAACGCCCGAGCCGCCATCGAACGTGCCCTCCAGGGCGCGCAGTCAGAGGACTCCTTCGTGGAGTTCAAGACGCAGTGGCCGGTGGACCACGGCAAGGCGGCCCGGCAGATCGCGGCCCTGTGCAACGCGGCGCGCGGCTCCGAGGCGATGTGGATCGTCGGGGTCGACGAGAAGGGCCGCTACGTCAAGGGCGCCCCGGCCGAGGAGCTGTCCTCGTGGTGGCCGCGCGTGGAGAGCCACTTCGACGGCGTGGCACCGGGTCTGACCACCGTCGCGTTCGACTGGGCGCGCAACCGCACGGTCGTCGTGCTGAGCCTGCAGACCGACAACGCGCCGTACGTGTTCGTGACGAAGAAAGAGCCGTATAGCAGGGAGATCCCGTGGCGCTCGGGCGAGCGCACGAGGTCCGCGCGGCGTGGTGAGGTGCTGGAACTGCTGGTGCCCAAGCTCGACATGCCGGGCTGGGAGTTCGTGAGCGCGCGGGCGACCCTGAGCCAGCACTCGCCGACGCTGCGGTTCGAGGGCGACCTCTACCTGGAGACGAACCAGCCGTTGTCGTTGCCGCACCACCGTTGCCACTCGTACGCGACGTACGGGCTCGACAGCGAGACGGTCGACCTGCAGTTCAGCTTCCGCACGAACACGCGGGACGTGCGGGCGGTGGAACGCGTCGTGCGCGTGGCGGAACCGGCGGTGCTGCACGTGAGCGCGGACGCGGACGTGGAGCTGGACGCGTTCGCCGACCTGTGGGACCTGCACTGGCACCTGGTGCTGGGCCTCGGCCTGAGCGGCGAGGAGATCAGCACCAGCGTCCGCCTGACGACGGACGCGGTGCCGCCGAACCAGTTCACCCGCAGGGTCTGGTCGGCTCTCAAACCTTGAGTCGCTCGACGGCTGCGGCGATCCGCTCGTCGGTGGCCGTGAGCGCGATCCGCACGTGCCGCGCGCCCTGCGGGCCGTAGAACGTGCCGGGAGCGGCCAGGATCCCGCGGTCGGCCAGCCAGGAGATGGTCTCCCAGGCGTCCTCGCCGCGCGACGACCACAGGTAGAGCCCGGCCTCGGAATGCGACACGGTGAACCCGGCCGCCTCCAGGGCGGGCTTGAGCACCTCGCGCCGAGCCAGGTAGCGCGACCGCTGCTCGGCCACGTGCGCGTCGTCCTCGAGCGCGGCCCGCATGGCCTCCTGCACCGGCCGCGGCACGATCATGCCCGCGTGCTTGCGCAGTTCCAGCAGGCCCGCGACCAGTTCCGGGTCACCGGTGACGAACCCGGCCCGGTAGCCCGCGAGCGACGACGACTTCGACAGCGAGTGCACCGCGAGCACGCCGTCGAACGAGTCCACAACGGACGGGTGCAGCACCGACACCGGGGAGGAGTCCCACGGCAGCGCCAGGTAGCACTCGTCCGAGGCCACGACGGCGCCGACGGCACGGGCCGCGGCCACCGCGTCCTTCAGCTGCGCGGCCGACAGCACCCGCCCGGTCGGGTTCGAGGGCGAGTTGAGCCACACGAGCTTCGTGCCGGCGGGCGGCAGCTCGCCGTCGGCCAGGCGGACGACCTCGGCCCCCGCCATCAGCGCGCCCACCTCGTAGGTGGGGTACGCGACGGCGGGCACGGCCACGACGTCGCCCGGCCCGACGCCGAGCAGGGTGGGCAGCCACGCGACGAGCTCCTTGGAGCCGATCGTGGGCAGCACCGCGTCCGCCGTGAGCCCGACGATCCCGTACCGGCGCTCCACCGCGGCGACGAAGGCCGCGCGCAGTTCGGGAGTGCCGTGGGTGGTCGGGTAACCGGGGACGTCGGCGACCGACGACAACGCGGCCTGGATCACCGCGGGAACCGGGTCGACCGGGGTGCCGACCGACAGGTCGACCACACCACCGGGGTGCTTGCGCGCCTTGGCGGCGTGGTCTGCCAACTGGTCCCACGGGAAGTCCGGCAGAGCCGGACCCCTGCTGTGAATGATCAATGCCCCTCGGCAGCCTGCGGTGCGAGCGCCTTCACGAACTCCGGGTCGGCGCTGACCTTGCCGACCTTCGACGCGCCACCGGGCGAGCCGAGCTCGTTGAAGAAGTCGACGTTCGCCTTGGTGTAGTCCTTCCACTCGTCGGGGACGTCGTCCTCGTAGTAGATGGCTTCCACCGGGCACACCGGCTCGCACGCGCCACAGTCCACACACTCGTCGGGGTGGATGTAGAGCATCCGGTCGCCTTCGTAGATGCAGTCGACAGGGCACTCTTCGATGCACGCCTTGTCGAGCAGATCCACGCACGGCTGGGCGATCACATAAGTCACTGCGCTCTCCAACTTCATCTGGTCACACCGCGCAAGCCGGAGAGTACGCGGCACGTTCGAGTATCACCCGGTCAGGCTTGCCTTAGCTGTGCGGTGTGACACGTCACAACCCCTCCCCGGAAAACCTCTTCCCAACCTAGTCAGGATGGACGGGTGCACACCGTGGATCACCTGGAAACGCTCTGCGCGCGAGCATGGCCCGCCCTGGCAGAAGTTCCGCTCGGAAATTGGTGGATGCGCGCCGCCGAGGGCTTCACCGGCCGCGCCAACAGCACGCTGACCTGCGGCGATCCCGGCATGCCGATCCCAGACGCGCTGAAGCTCGTGCAGCGGTTCGCCCGTGACCACGGCATCAAACCCACCGCGCATGTGGTCAACGGCTCACCCGCGGAGTCCGGCGTCGAAGCCGCAGGCTGGAGGGTGGATCTGGATCATCCGGGCGGCGCCGAGTCGCTCGTGATGACCGGTCCGCTGGAGAAGTTCGCGGACGGCGTAGTCGAGAGTCGTGATCTTCCCGGATGGTGGGAACTGACGGCAGGATCCGAGATCACCACCGCCCAGCGGCACGTGCTCGGCAGCGGCCCGAACGTCTGCTTCGCGTCGATCGTCGTGGACGGCGTCGTGGTCGCGGCCGTCCGCGGGGCCGTGGTCGAGGACGTCCTGCACGTGGCCCGCCTCGCCGTGCGCCCGTCGCACCGCCGTCAGGGCCTCGCCCGGCGGCTGATGGGCGAGCTGGCGGGCTGGGGCCTGACCCAGGGCGCCACGACGTGCGTGCTGCAGGTGGCCGAGCACAACGAGGCGGCGATCAGGCTGTACGAGGAGCTCGGCTGCACCGAGCACCACCGCTACCGCTACTGGATCCCGGCGGTCTCGTAGAGGCCGGGCCGGTTGGCCGCGTTGCGCGCCATCACGGCCCCCACCGCCACCGCACCGGGGAACGCCCCGGCGGCGAGGAGCAGCAGCCCGCGCCAGTCCTGCAGCAGCAGGGTCGAGCTCCCGGTGCTGCCCGGCTCCAGGTACCCGAAGATCATCAGCGTGAAGAACCACACGAGCAGCGGCAGCGACGCCGTGAACACGCGGGTGGACAGCGAGGCCGCCCACGACACCAGCACCGGTGTCATGACGGCGGCCACCGCGATCGTCACGGGGAAGGGGAAGTCCGCCAGCTCCGGCAGCAGCGTGCCGTCGAAGCGCAGGGGCAGGTAGATCGTCTCGAGCACGGCGAGCACCGCCGCCTCGACGCACAGGAGCAGCAGCAGGAGCACCCGCCAGCCGGTGCGGTGGCCACCGGTCGCCGTCGTGTCGTCCTGGCGGTCAGACGGGTGCATCGCAGCCCCCCGCCGAGCGCCGGCACGCCCCGGCGACCAACGCGGTCATCGCACTAGCGGTCACCCAGTCCTCCGAACAGATCCGTCTCCGCGCCGGCCGCGGACCCCTTGGCGAGCACGTAGTACTCGGCACCGACGAGCGGCTGCGCGATGTCGTTAGACAACGCGTACCCGCCCTCCCACACACTGACCTGCGTCGAGTGTGCCCTCAACGCACGCCGTTTGGCCGTCAGGTGCTCCGACACGTCCACAACCGTTGTGATCTCTTCATCCGGCGTCACCGGCAACTCGCCCGCCTCCGGCAACCGGAACGCCTCCGGAACGTTTCCCAGGGCCGCGACCCCGGCGCTCGTGGCGTCCCGCGACGTCACCGCGTAGAACACCCGCTCGACGTCCGAGACCTGGGCGCACGCGGCGACCGTGATCTCGTGCGCGCGGATGTGGTCGGGATGGCCGTAGCCGCCGAACGCGTCGTAGCTCACCACGACCTGGGGCTTGACCTCGCGCAGGATCTCGACCAGCTGAGCCGTCTGCTCGTCGAGCGGTCCCTGGATGAACGCGCGCGGCTTCGCGTTGGACGGCACGTCGACCATGCCGGAGTCGCGCCAGCGGCCGATGCCGCCGAGGAACCGGTGGTCGGTCACACCGAGCGCGGCGCAGGCCGACCGGAGTTCGCCCACTCGGTAACCGCCGAGTTGGTCGGCCTCGTCGGCGGCGAGGTGCGCCAGGGCGGGCGGGATGATCTCGCCCTCTTCTCCCAGCGTGCAGGTGACCACGGTGACGTGCGCGCCGGCGGAGGCGTAGCGCGCGATGGTGCCGCCGGTCCACAGACTCTCGTCGTCTGGGTGGGCGTGCACGAAGAGCAACCGTGGTGGGGCAGTCAGGGTCACTGAAACAGAGTAAAGCTGTGTTAATGGCCCCTGCTCCGCAGGGGCGGCGAGATCGCCGGGAAGTCGGTCGTCCGGCCGAATCGCTCTTGTCGAATTGGGCTTCGCCGAATTCGACAAGAGCGGTTGACCGGACGACCGACGCGATCTCGCGAAGCTCGTGGCGCGGTTGCAGCGCGGCACCCAAACCGTTGTCCAGCAACGAGAATCCAGCTCGGCAATGCCTTCCCAGCCGACAGCACAGACCTCGGCCACCAAAACGAACCGGCCCGAGGGCGCCCTTTCGGCGCGGCCTCGGGCCGGTGTCTCACTTCGTGGCGTGGTGGTCAGACCACCACTCGTTCTTCGGCGAAGTGGCACGCGGAGAGCGTTCCCTCCGGGCCGCCGCGCCGTTCCAGCTTCGGTTCCTCGGTCGCGCAGATGTCCTGCGCCTTCCAGCACCGCGTGCGGAAGCGGCACCCCGACGGCGGGTTGACCGGCGACGGCACGTCACCGGTCAGCACGATCCGCTGGCGCTTGCGCTCCGCCTTCGGGTCCGGCATCGGCACGGCCGACAGCAGCGCCTGCGTGTACGGGTGCATCGGCTTGCCGTAGATGGTCTCGCGCTCGCCCATCTCGATGATCTTGCCGAGGTACATGACCGCGACCCGGTCCGAGATGTGCCGCACCACCGAGAGGTCGTGCGCCACGAACAGGTAGGCGAGGCCGAGCCGTTCCTGCAGTTCCTCCAACAGGTTCACGACGCCGGCCTGCACCGAGACGTCCAAAGCGGACACCGGCTCGTCCAGCACCATGAACCGCGGGTTCAGCGCCAGCGCGCGGGCGATGCCGATGCGTTGGCGCTGACCGCCGGAGAACTCGTGCGCGTAGCGGTTGCGGTGCTCGGGGTTGAGGCCGACGAGCTCCATGAGTTCGTTGACCCGCCGCTGCACGCCGCCTTCGACACCGTGGATCACCAGGGGTTCCGCGATGATGTCGTTGACCTGCCACTTGGGGTTCAGCGACGCGTACGGGTCCTGGAAGACGATCTGGATGTCCTTGCGCAGCGGCCGCAGCTGCTTGGTGCTCATGGAGGTGAGCTCGCGGCCTTCGAACTTCACCGAGCCCGAGGTCGGCTTGTGCAGCTGCAGGATCGCGCGGCCGGTGGTGGACTTGCCACAGCCGGACTCGCCGACGAGGCCGAGCGTCTCGCCGGGGTGCAGCGTGAACGACACCCCGGACACGGCCTGCACCGTGCCGACGTTGCGCGGGATGATTCCCTTGCCGCGCACCGGGAACTCCTTGACGAGGTCGGTGACCTCCAGCAGCGGAGCGGTCACTTCGCCTCCTCATCGGTGATCAACGAGCCGTGCACGGCGGTCACTTCGAGCGACTCGTCGGGGTTGGCCGCGGCGAACGCGGCGGGGTTCTCGACGGTGCCGATCTCGTCGTGCAGGAACAGCCTCTGCGGCGTCTCGATGTTCGCCAGGTGTTCCCAGCGGTGGCAGCGCGTCGTGTGGTTCGCGGCGCCCGCCTCCTCCAGCAGCGGCTCGTACTCGTGGCACACGTCGGCGACGAGCGGGCAGCGCGGCGAGAACGAGCAGCCGGTCGGCAGGTTCACCAGCGAGGGCGGCGCGCCCTTGATCGGGGTGAGCCGCTTGCCCAGCGTGGACGGGTTCGGGACGGAACCCAGCAGCCCGACCGTGTAGGGCATCCGCGGCCGTTCGAAGACGTCGTCGACCGGGCCGGACTCGACCACGGTGCCGCCGTACATCACCTGCACGCGGTTCACCATGCCCGCGACCACGCCGAGGTCGTGCGTGATCATGACGATCGCCGCGTCGGTCTCGGTCTGGATGCGCAGCATGGTGTCGAGGATCTGCGCCTGCACCGTCACGTCGAGCGCGGTGGTCGGCTCGTCGGCGATGATCACGCTGGGATCGTTGATGATCGACATCGCGATCACCACGCGCTGCCGCATGCCGCCGGAGAACTCGTGCGGGTACTGCGCCGCGCGCTTGTCCGGCTGCGGGATGCCGACCAGTTCCAGCGACTCGACCGCCTTGGCCCACGCCGCCTTCTTCGAGACGTCGTGGTGCGCGCGGTAGGTCTCGGCGAGCTGCCACCCCACGGTGTAGACGGGGTTCAGCGACGTCATCGGGTCCTGGAAGATCATCGAGATGTGCTTGCTGCGGAACGGCTGCATCTGCTTGTAGGTGCGGCCGTTCAGCTCCTCGCCGCGGTAGCGGATCGAGCCCTCGATGACGGCGTTCTTGGGCAGCAGGCCCATGATCGCCATGGACGACACCGACTTGCCGGAGCCCGACTCGCCGACGATGCCCAGCACGTCGCCGGGGTTGAGGTCGAACGAGACGTTGCGCACGGCGCGGACGTCACCGTCGTCGGTCGGGAACGTGACGCTCAGGTCCTTGACCGACAACAGAGGTGCGGTGGTCTTGGAGGGCAGGAAGTCCTCCGACAGTTCGGAAACACTCATCAGGCACGCACCTTCGTCTGCCTCGGGTCGAACGCGTCGCGCAGGCCGTCACCGATGAAGTTGACGGCGAGGGAGAGCGACACGAGCACGATGAACGGACCCCAGAACAGCCACGGCCGGTTCATGAACTGCCCGTAGTTCTCCAGCACGATCACGCCGAGCGAGGTGTCCGGGGGCTGGACTCCCAGTCCCAGGAACGACAGCGCGGCCTCGGTCAGCACCGCGGCGGCGATCGCCAGCGTGGCGTTGACCGTGATGCTGCCGATCATGTTCGGCACGAGGTGCTTGAAGATGATCCGCGGCGTCGAGGCGCCACAGGCACGTGCCGCCTCGATGAACTCCCGCTGCGCCAAGGAAAGCGTCTCACCGCGGGTGATGCGGGCGATCGACATCCACGCGAACGCCGCGAGCACCAGGGCGACCACGTACCAGCTGCCCGAGAAGCCCTTGACGACGATCGCGGCGACCGCGATCTGCGGGATGATCAGCAACAGGTCGACGAGGCGCATCAGCGCGGTGTCGATGAAGCCGCGCAGGTATCCCGCCAGGGCGCCAAAGGTCACGCCGATGGCGGTCGCGAGCGCGGCCACGATCAACGCGATCTGCAGCGAGTAGCCCGTGCCGCGCATGAGCAGCGCGAGCATGTCCTTGCCGACCTGGGTGGTGCCGAGCGGGTGTGCGCCGCTCATCGGCTGGTAGGACTTGCTGGTCACGTCCTCGTAGTCGTAGGTCCAGACGAACGGGCCGACGAACGCGAAGAGGACGAGGAACACGAAGACGGCGAGGCTCACCATCGCGAGCCGGTGGCGCAGGAAGCGCCGCAGGACGAGCTGGCCCTGCGTGCGGGTCTTGGTGGCGTCGAACTCGTGGGAGTCGGACTGGGGAGCGCTGTTCACCACGCCGCCCTCGGACGCCAAGTTGATGTTAGCCAAGGCGAATCCTAGGGTCGAGGATGCCGTACACGACGTCGGCGATCAGGTTGAACAGCACGATCAGGGTCGCGGTCACGGCGAGCCAGCCCATCAGCATCGGCGGGTCGAACTGCCGCACCGAGTTGACCAGCAGCGTGCCCATGCCGGCCCAGCCGAACACCGTCTCGGTGATGATCGCGCCCGAGAGCACGGCACCGAAGTTCAGCGAGAACAGCGTGGACACGGGGATGAGCGCGTTGCGGAACGCGTGCCGGAAGATCACGCGGCCCTGCGAGATGCCCTTGGCCCGCGCGGTGCGCACGAAGTCCGAGTGCAGGATCTCCAGCATCGAGGCACGTTCGAACCGGCTGTAGGCGGCGAAGCTGATCAGCATCAGCGCGACCGTCGGCAGCAGGAACGTGCCGGTGTACTTGAAGATCACTTCGCCGAAGCTGCCGGTGAACCCACCGGGCCGCGGACCCGCGGTGGTGAGCCAGCGGTCCAGCCCCATCGACTCCAGGACGTTGTTGAACTGGATGCCGTAGTTCTTCACGATGACCGCGACGCAGAAGATCGGCATCGAGAACATGAGGAACGCGGTGCTGGTGGCGAGGTAGTCGAAGATCGAGTACTGGCGCACGGCGGCGAGCACGCCGACCGCGACACCCAGTGTCAGAGCGAGGAGTTCGGCACCGATGACGAGTCGTCCGGTGGTCCACAGCGCGTCGGTGACGGCCGGGAAGACAGCGGTCTTGGCCTGACCGAGGGCGATGCTCTGGCCCCAGTCACCGGACAGGAAGTCCGTGAGCCAGTTCCAGTAGCGGATGACAACGGGCTTGTCCAGGCCGAGGGCGACTTCGGCGGCCCTGAGGTCGGCTTCGGTGACGCCGGGCCGGAATCGCATTTCCGCCAAGGGGTTTCCGGCGGTGGCGACGAGGACGTAACAGGCGAAGCTGCCGATCAGCAGAATGGGTATGGAGATCAGCAGCCGTCGGAGGATGTACTGGATCACGGCGGGCTCCTAGGGGGCAACCCGGCTCGGGCGGGGCCGGACTCGTGGTCCGGCCCCGCCCGGTCAGGCGTTGCGCACTTCAGCTATGGCGATTACTTGGTCTGCCACTCGTTGGCGTTCCACAGCGCGCCGTAGTAGCTCTGGAAGTACACGCGGTCGAGACCCTTGAAGGCCCACATGTTCGGCATCTGGAAGAGCGGGAGCGAACCGTAGGCGTTCGCGATCTCCTCGTCGGCCTTCGCGAACAGCTTGAGCGAGTCCGAGATCGACGTCTGCGAGACGGCCTCCTTCATGGCGGCGTCGGCAGCCGGGACGCTCAGGTTCTGCCAGTTCTGGCCACCGCCGGTCTCGTAGATCGACTTCTTGTCGCTCTTGAGAGGACCACCGGACCACGCGAACAGCGCGACGTCGTAGTCACCCTGCGAAACGCGCTCGTCGAGGAAGTTCGGGTCGGTGTCGTCCTTGACCTCGATGCCGGCTTCCTTGCACTGGCCCTGGATCAGCTCGACGGTCTGCTTGCGCCGCGGGATGTCGGTGTGGCTGATCCGGAAGGAGGCGCGCAGGCCGTCCTTCGCGAACACGCCGTCCGCACCCTGCGTCCAACCCGCGTCACCGAGGATCTTCTTCGCCGCGGCCGGGTCGCCCTTGGCCTTCTCGGCGTAGACGTCCTTGTAGCCCTCGTCCTTCGGGAAGAAGATCAGGCTGCCGAGCGGCTTCGCGTCGGACTGCACCTCGGAGATCAGCTTGTCGATGATGTCCTGGCGCTTGACGCACATGAAGAAGGCCTTGCGGACCTCTTCCTTGGCGAGCACCGGGTTCTTGAACTGGATGTCGAGGTGCTCGAACGACAGGCCGGGGCCCGCGCCGAACGTGATGCCCTGGGCGCTCAGGCCCTTGAGCTTCGTCGCGGCGTTCGCGTCGGGCTGGGCCATGGAGTTGACGGCGACCTCACCGTTCTCCAGCGCCTGCGCCTGCGCGACGGGGTCCGGAACGGCCTTCAGGATGATCTTGGCGGGGCCACCCTTGGCGCCGATCCACTTCGGGTTGCGCTCGAGCGTCACCGACTGGTTCGGCTCGAAGGCGGTCAGCACGTAGGGACCGGCACCAGGCATGAGGTCCTTGGTGAAGCCGTTCCACTTCTCGTTCCAGAAGTCCGCGGCCTTCTGGATGTCCGCGGCGGCGGAGTCCTTGTTCAGCTTGGTGATGTCGGCGACGCCGGCGTTCTTCTCGAGGATGTGCGCGGGAAGGACGTCGTTGTTGAACAGGCCGATGTAGTCCGGGTACGGGCTCGAGAAGGACCCGACGAACGTCTGGTCGTCCTTGCACTCACCGGACATCAGGTCGTAGCCGGTGGTACCGGCGGCCTTGAAGTACTTGCCGGCGTCGGCCTTCTTGGCCGAGTTGCTCTGGGAGAACCACGCCAGGTAGAAGTCGTCGCAGTCCCAGGCCTCGCCGTCGGACCAGGTGACGCCCTTCTTCAGCTTCCAAGTGACGACCTGCGGAGACTTCGAGGTGACCTCGACGCTCTCCATGACGTTCTTGTTCAGGCTGTACTTGTTGTTGCCGTTCAGGATGTGCGCACCCGGTTGCGTGAGAACCAGCGCGAACGTGTTGTAGGACTGGTTGGCGTCCTCCGTCGCGTTGTTGTACGCCGTAAACGCCTTGTCAGTGGAGACGACGACCTGGTCGCTCTCCTTCGTCTCCGGCGCGGTGTAGCCGTCCGCGGATTCACCGCGTGCGACAGCCATCTCCGCGATGGTGGAGTCGCCACCGTTCGCGTCGCTGCTCCCGCCACCGCCACCACCACATGCACCCAGCACGAGAGACGCGCTGGCGACCAGCGCGATCGCCGGAAGTGCTTTGGTTCTCCTCATCGACACGTGCCCTCCTAGCACTGGGCGGCCGTCGCCAGGACGGCGAGCACACCCATAACCGTGATGTGCCATACGCGCCCCGAACCGGCACATCGTGGGCAGCACGGTAAGAACCCGTTGAGGCGGCGGTCACTACCTGAGAGGGCGATCGTGACCCAATGGAAACAGGTTGTAGCAGGCCGCAATGGCCCGATTACCGGGCGAAAGCGTTCGTTGACCGGGCACGCGGAATTCTGTCAATGAAGGCGGCCGAACGTAGCAACGCTCCGAGGCCGCGCGCAACGCAATTTCGGGCCCCTCGACTACTTGTCGAGACGCCGCCATTCGGGTGCTCCGCTGAGCACGCCCGCCAGGGGTGCCCCGGTGTCGACACCTGAAACCGTCGGCAGCACCCCGAGCAGGTCGACGACCTGGAACAGGGGCACCGCCACGGCCTGGGCGGCGATCAACGGCTCGACCCTCGCCAGCACGTCGGCCACGAGGACCTTGCCGTTCAGCGCGGAGTCGATGTCGGCCTGGATGGCCTGGTCGCAGAAGCCGGCGGGGTTCTGCGGGCTGGGCGTGGCACCGTCCGGTGCCTCCCCCGCGCACCCGAACCAGCTGGCGAGCGCCGCCGCCGTGTCGCCGGTGTCGACGCGCGGTACGACAGCGATGTCGACGTCGGACTCGGTCAGCTGCTTGCTGAAGAGGTCCTCCGCCGTGGGCGTGACGACCTCGGAGTCGATGCCGCGCTCCGCGAGCTGGGCCTTGATGCGGTTAGCGAGGCCGACGTAGGGCTCGCTCTTCTCGGGCGCGGCGATGCGCAGCTTGAGTGCCTTGCCGGCCTTCTGCCACTGACCGCCGGTCTTCGCGTACCCGGCCTCGGTCAGCAGCCGCTCGCTGGCCGCGGCGTCGAGCGTGTTCCCGTTGATGGTCTTCACGTACCCGGCGCGGCTCGGCGGCACGACGTACGAGTCGGCGCGGAACGAGGCGCTGGGTCCGCTCTGCGTGCCGGACGCGATCAGCGCGTCGCGGTCGAGCGCGGCGACGACAGCCTTGCGCGTGGTCACGTCCTTGAGCTGCTCGCTGGCGGGCCGCAGCAGCACCTGCACGACCTCGTTGCGCGGCACCGGCTTCGTGGTGACCTCGTCGAGCGTCTTGAGCAGGTTCACGTCCGCCGCGTCGGCCCGCAGCAGCGCGGCCTGGTTGTCGCCCTTGGACAGCGACTCGGCCATCGCGCTGTGCGTGGCCCGGCGCAGGACGACCCGGTCCAGCGTGGTCGGCACCTCCCAGTACCGGTCGCTGCGCTCGAGCACGACCTCACCGCGCGGCTCGTCGAGGCTGCGCACCTGGAACGGCCCGGCGGTGGCGGGGAACCCGGTGGCGAGCACGTTCGACCACGTGCCGGGCGCGTCCTTGAGCAGGTGCGCGGGCAGGAGGTTCGAGAAGAGGCTCCGCCAGCCGGGGAACGGCTTGCCGAACGCGACCTCGACGGTCTTGCCGCCCTCGCGGGCGCTGATGTTGTTGATGAGCCGGTAACCTGCCGGATCCACAACTCCCGGTTCGGCGCGCATACGCTGCCACAGGTAGTAGAAGTCCTCGGCGGCGATCGGTGCGCTGTCCGACCAGCTCGCGTCTTTGCGGATCGTGTAGGTGACGGTGAACGGCTCGGCCTTGGTGACCTTCGCGCTGACCATGAGGTTGCGGTCGAGCTGCGGCGCGCCGTCGTTGCCCGGCCGGAACGGACTCGGCAGGAGCAGGGAGCCGAGCGCGGTCGTGATGGGACTCTGGGCCGCGAGGGCGTGCGGGTTGTAGCCGCCCGCCACGTCGTCCACGCCGACGACGATCTCGGTCACCTTCGGGCCCGTGGTGGTGATGACCGGGGCCTCGGACTTGGGGACCAGCGGGGGAGGCGGCGCGTTCGTGCACGCCGCAGCGGTGCCGCACAGGACGGCCGCAGCTAGCACTCCCCCGAGTCGCCTCATGGTCCTCACACTGCCAGAAGGGTGGTGGTGGCGGTCGGGCAACCCAGGTTTTGTCACCCTTGCCACGTGTAGGGACGTGTGGTGGTTCGGCGGGGTTGCTCGTTCGGTGAGTAGTACGGCTCACCTGGAAGAGTGGTTCGGGTTGTTCGTCACCTTGCGTGGGCTGGCGCCTGTTCCAGCGGGGTGGTCGCCTCCTGTGCGTCCCGTCACCTTGCGAGGGTGGTCCATCAGGTCGGCACGAACCCGTAGTGGGTTGCGATCGGGGCTTGACCTCGAGCCTCTGGCGGGGCGCTGTGGACGGCCGGAAAAGGCCGGGCTGAAAAGCGCCCGGCCGTGCCCGTCAGGGGTAGCACCCCGCCCCTCGAGGTCAAGCCCCGATCGCCTTCGCGTACCCGAACCGCTGCCCGGCGCCGTAGAGGTTCGTCCGGCTCGCTTCGCATCGCCACGCCAGGCCTCGTGCGTGGTTGGCCTTGGGTGGGCGGGCGCCTGTTCTGGGGCGGTTGTCTGCCTGCCTCGTGGGTTCTGCGGCTGGTTCCTGTTCCAGCGGAGGGGTCGCCCTGCGTGCTCCCGTTTGCCTCTCCCGGACACGACGAAGGGCGGCCAGGCCTTCGGCCCAGCCCGCCCCGTCAGGCGTTCAGCTTGCTGCTAGCCGCGCTGCTTCAGGCGCGAGCGCTCGCGGCCGCGCAGGTTCGCGTCCAGGATCACCTTGCGGACGCGCACGACCTCCGGCGCCACCTCCACGCACTCGTCGAAGGCGCAGAACTCCAGCGCCTCCTCCAGCGAGAGCTTGCGGGGGCGGGCCAGGGTCTCCATCACGTCGGCCGTGGAGGAGCGCATGTTCGTGAGCTTCTTCTCGCGGGTGACGTTGACGTCGAGGTCCTCGGCGCGCGGGTTCTCGCCCACGACCATGCCCTCGTACGCGTCGGCGCCCGGCTCGACGAAGAACGTGCCGCGGTCGGCGAGCTGGATCATCGCGTAGGCGGTGATGGAGCCGCTGCGGTCGGCGACCAGGGAGCCGTTGTGGCGGGTGCGGATCTCGCCCGCCCACGGGCCGTAGCCCTCGGAGACGGCGTTGGCGATGCCGGTGCCGCGGGTCTCGGTGAGGAACTCCGTGCGGAAGCCGATGAGGCCCCGCGACGGGACCACGTAGTCGAGCTTGATGCGGCCGGTGCCGTGGCCCGACATGTTCTCCATGCGGCCCTTGCGGTTCGCGAGGAGCTGCGTGACGGCGCCGAGGTGCTCCTCGGGGCAGTCGACGGACAGGCGCTCGAACGGCTCGTGGACCTTGCCGTCGACCGTGCGGGTGACGACCTGCGGCTTGCCCACGGTGAGCTCGAAGCCCTCGCGGCGCATCTGCTCGACCAGGATGGCCAGGGCGAGCTCGCCGCGGCCCTGCACCTCCCAGGTGTCCGGGCGCTCGGTCGGGAGGACGCGCACGGACACGTTGCCGATGAGCTCCGAGTCGAGGCGCGACTTGAGCATGCGGGCGGTGAGCTTGGTGCCACCGTTGCGGCCGGCCAGCGGGCTGGTGTTCACACCGACGGTCATCGAGATCGCGGGCTCGTCGACCGTGATGCGGGGCAGCGCGACCGGGGCCTCGGCGTCGGCGAGGGTGTCGCCGATCGTGATGTCCGGGATGCCGGCGATCGCGACCAGGTCACCGGCGCGGGCCAGTTCGGCCGGCTGGCGGTCGAGGGCCTCGGTGATGAGGAGCTCGGTGATGCGGACCTTGACGGGCTCGCCGTCCTCGCGGCACCAGGCCACGGTCTCGCCCTTGCGCAGCGTGCCCTGGTGGATGCGGCACAGCGCGATGCGGCCGAGGAACGTGGAGGCGTCGAGGTTCGTGACGAGCGCCTGCAGCGGGCCGTCGACGTCGACCTGGGGGGCCGGGATGTGCTCGAGCAGCACCTGGAACAGCGTGTCCAGGTTCTCCTCGTCCGGCAGGCCGCCGTCCTCGGGCTGGGTGAGCGACGCGCGACCGGCGCGCGCGGAGGCGTAGACGACCGGCAGGTCCAGGACGGACTCGTCGGCGCCCACCTCGGTCGCGAGGTCGAGCAGCAGGTCGTGGGCCTCCTCGACGACCTCGGAGATCCGGGCGTCGGGGCGGTCGACCTTGTTGACCAGCAGGATCACCGGCAGGCCGGCGGCGAGGGTCTTGCGGAGCACGAAGCGCGTCTGGGGCAGCGGGCCCTCGGACGCGTCGACGAGCAGGACGACACCGTCGACCATGGACAGGGCACGCTCGACCTCGCCACCGAAGTCGGCGTGGCCGGGGGTGTCGACGACGTTGATGATCACGTCGCCGTCCGGCGTGTGCCTGCGCACGGCCGTGTTCTTGGCGAGGATCGTGATGCCCTTCTCGCGCTCCAGCTCGCCGGAGTCCATGACCCGGTCGACGAGCTCGGCACGCGCGGAGAAGGCGCCGGACTGGCGCAGCATGGCGTCGACCAGGGTGGTCTTGCCGTGGTCGACGTGCGCGACGATCGCGACATTTCGCAGGTCAGTGCGCGTCTGAAGGGCAGACGCGGTGGCCGTGGGCACGCAGAACTCCTAGAGCTTCGAAGGCGTTGGAGGGGCTCGCGCCGGACACTTCGATGCGCAGGGCCGCGTTTGATACTACCGGCTGCGTCGCCATTACCACACAAGAGTGCCAGTGAAGTGAGCCTCACCTACTCTAGCGATACGTGGCGGAGTGGAGTTCAACCAGTGGGTAAAAAGCTCAAGAAGAAGTGCTGCCGGTCGAAGCCCCAGTGCAAGCGCTGCCCGGTTCCGTTCCTGCTCAAGGAACGGGACAAGGCCAGGAAGAAGGCGGCGAAGAAGGCCGCGAAGGCCGCCAAGAAGGCCCTGAAGAAGGCCGCTTGAGACCGGCGGGCCACGCGTACGTCGACACGGCGCTCGACCTCCTCCAGCGCCACTCGATCGAGAGCGCGGGCGCCGACTGGCCCTCGTTACGTGCGCAAGCTCACGCCGTCGAGGACGCCGACGAGGCGATCCGGCACGTGATCGCCGCCCTCGGCAACCCGCACACCCACCTCATCACGGCCGCGGACCGCACGCCGTCACTTCGACAGGCGGGATGATGGCAGGAGCCGGGCGGCTGGTCCTGCCGCAACGGCCGGGCCCACGTCGCGGCGGGTCCGCGCGTGTCGCGGCCTGATCGCCCGGCGACCGACCAGCTGGGTGGTCGACCCGCACGGCGACCGCGGCGGCGAGGTGCCGGTGCTCACGGTCGTCGTCCCGTTGCTCGGCGAGGCCGAGCGGGGCAGGTCCATCGGCCGACACGGCGGACGAGCTGGGCCGTGCGGCGCGGCCACGTGCACAACGGCGGCCGGACGGCGTTGCAGTGGCGCGGACCCCCTGCCGGACGTACGGCAACGACCCGATCACCCCGCACGTGGTCGTCGACGACGCACCCGCAGCGGCGATCGAGTGGCTGGCTGAGCCGACCTAAGACTGGAGCACGGCCTCGTTCAGCTTCGAGAGCTCGGGCGCCGTCCGCGTCGCCTCGAACTCGCAGATCTCGTACTTCACCAGCTTCTGCTCGGCCCACGGGTCCGTGGCGAGCAGCGCTTCGAGCTTGCCCCGGGGCATGGGCCGCGTGATGATCACGCCGCCCGTCCTCGGCACCTGACGCCCCGAGGCGAGGAAGAGACCTCGCTCGTACTGCTTCTCGACCCACTCGCGGTGGTCGGGGAGGGCGTAGTCGATCTGTTCCAGTGGCGCGACGTACTTCAGCAGCACGATGAACATGCGTTGACGGTAGACCTATACTCATGATCGTGCGCACTCTGAACGCCTTCTGGTGGGCCGCTTTCAGGCGGCCGGAGTAGCAGCGCGCAGACACCACTGACGCGAACCAACTGGCCGCCCGGACGGGCGGCTTTTTTGATGCGCACGCACGGGCGGTCCCCACGGAAGGACCGACCATGATCCGCCTCTCCGCCATCACGCCCTCCGGCCAGGTGCACTTGGGCAACTACCTGGGCGCCCTGCGCACGTGGGCGAAGGAGGGCACCGACGAGGACGTGTACTTCATCAGCGACCTGCACGCGATGACGTCCTCGCACAACCCGCAACGCCTGCGAGCCATGACGCGCGAACAGCTCGCCGTGCTCGTCGCGTCCGGCATCGACCCGGCCAGCGTGTGCGTGCAGAGCGACCTGATCCGCGAGCTGGGGGCGTTGAACTGGGTGCTGGAGTGCACCTGCACCTACGGCGAGGCCGCGCGGATGATCCAGTTCAAGGAGAAGTCGCTCGGCCGCGAGTCCGTGCGGCTGAGCCTGCTCACCTACCCGGTGCTGATGGCCGCGGACATCCTGCTGCAGGGCACCGCGGAGGTGCCGGTGGGAGAGGACCAGCTCCAGCACGTCGAACTGGCGCGCGCCCTGGCTCGGCGGTTCAACCACGCGTACGGCGACGCGTTCATCGTGCCGACCGCGGTGGTGCCGAAGGTCGGAGCGCGCATCAAGGACCTCGCGGACCCGGAGCGCAAGATGGACAAGTCGGCGCAGAACTCCGCGGGCGTGGTGTTCGTGCTCGACGAGCCGGACCTGGTGCGGCGCAAGGTCCGCAGGGCCGTCTCGTCGACGGAGGGCATCGCGAACCTGACCGAGATCCTCGCCTCCTGCACCGGCAAGGAGCCCGAGGACTACACGAGCAGGTTCGCCGACCTGAAGAACGTCGTCGCCGAAGCGGTGATCGAGGAACTTCGCCCGGTCCGCGACCGCACGCTGGAGCTCCTCGCCGACCCGGCGGAGCTGGACCGGATCAGGGCGTCGGGTGCCGAACGGGCCCGCGACCGCGCGCAGCACCGGCTGAACGCGGCCCTGCGCCTGTCCGGGCTCAGTTGAGGAGCTCCTGAAGGGCCGGCACCAGCACGCGGTCGGCCGGCAGCCAGTCCAACCCGGGGACCTCGTCGGCGGTGATCCACCGGACAGCGTTGTGCTCCAACGCCTCCGGCTCACCGTCGGCGAGCTCCGCGGCGAAGATCCGCAGCACCATGTCCTTCTTCAACGGCACGTCCGGCCCGACCTGCTCGCCGACGACCACGCGCACGCCCAGTTCCTCCACGCACTCGCGCACCAGCGCGTCCGCGGGCTTCTCCCCCGGCTCGACCCGCCCGCCGGGCAGTTCCCACTGCCCCGCATGACTTTCCGGGTACGACCGCTGCTGCGCCAGCAACCGTCCACCCCGGACGATCGCCGCGCCGACGACGACCCGCGCCGCCCGCAGCTCCTCACACCGCCGGGCGAGCAGCGCCGAGCGCTTCTCCAGCACCCGCAACGCCATCCCGCGTCCGACGGTCAGGTCCGCGACCCTCCCGACGACGCCGCGCACGGAGGTCCACGCGACGCGGTCGATCACCATCGTCCCTGCACCGGTGACCACGAGATCCGTGTGCAGCTCCAGGAAACCGCCCGCCGCCGACACTCCGGACAGATCGGCACGGGTGACCGTCAGCCGGACGCCGAACGGCCCGGTGAGCACATCTCCCCGGCACAGCAAGGAATTCGGGACCTCCACCCCGAACCCGGTGATCAGCGAGGTGTCCAACAGGGCACCCGCGACAGCGGCAACCGGCGCGTCGACCAGTGCCGACGCTCGCAACTCTGGCACCAGAGCTTGCTACCAGGACGGCCAGCGGATCTCCAAACGCGCACCACCGGCCGGGGACTCGGCGGCCCGCACCGAGCCGCCCCGCCGCTCCACGAGGTGCGAGACCAGCGCGAGCCCCAGGCCGAAGCCTCCGGAGCTGCGCCCGCGGTCCTCCTCCACCCGGTAGAACCGGTCGAACACCTTCGTCCGGTGCTCGGCGGGGATGCCGTGCCCGTCGTCGTCCACGAGCAACCGGACGTCCCGCCCGACCGGCACCAGCGTGAGCGTGATCGTCGAGTACGCGTACCGGGCGGCGTTGCGCAGCAGGTTGTCCAGCACCAGCTCGACCTCGGACCGCGTGGCCGACACCAGGCACGCCGACGGCGGCGCGTTGAGCCGCACCAGCAGTTCCGTGTCGAGGCGCGAGATCGCCGCCTCGGCCTCCAGCACCAGGTCCACGGCCTCGGCCCGCGGCGGCGCCCCGGTGTCCGCGCGGGCCAGGATGAGCAACGAGTCCACCAGCGCGCTGAGCCGGATCGACTCCTCGACCACGGACTCCAGCACCTCGATGGAGAAGTCCGGATCCGGGTGCGCCACCGCGACCTCGGCCTGCGCCCGCACGGACGCGACCGGCGACCTCAGCTCGTGCGCGGCGTCGCCGGTGAAGCGCCGCAACCGGTCCGAGGCCTCGTCCCGGCGGGCCAGCAACGCGTTCAACGCCTCGGCCAGCGCCTGCAGCTCGTCGCGCGAGGGCGGCACCGGCAGCCGTTCACCGTGCGGCAGCTCCCCCGCCGCGACCCGCATCCGTTCGACCGGCCGCAGCGACGACCGCACCGAGAGCCACGTCGCGATGCCCACCAGCCCGGCCACCAGCACGGCCGCGACGGCGAGCCAGCGGGTGCCGAGCGTGTTCGCGTTCTCGTAGCCGAGCAACGTGCTGCCGTAGACCTCCAGGCGCGGCGTGCCGTCCCCGGTGAACACCACCTGGCCTCGGTAGCGCAGCGCGGAGGCCCCGTCCATCCGCAGCACCGGTTCGCCGGACCGCAGGGTCCGGATGTCCTGGTCGGTCAGCGCGAGCGGTGGCTTGCCGTCGACCGGCGCGCCGGAGACGTCCAGCAGCCGCGGTTCCGACTTCGCGAGCTCCTGGTCCACGGCGGTGATCTGGATCAGCCCGATCAACGCCGGCGCGAGTCCGGTGAACGCGAGCAGGCACAGCAGCGCGACCCCGGTGGCCACGACGGTGATGCGGAAGCGCAGGGTGCGCCGCAACCACCAGCCAGGCGTCACCTGTTCCCCAGCGCGTTGTCGAGGTCCGGCGTGGACGCGATGTACCCGTGTCCGCGGATGGTCCGCACGACCTCACCGGCCCCCACGGCGTCGAGCTTGCGGCGCAGGTACCCGACGTAGACCTCGACGGCGTTGCGGGTCGCGGCCTGCTCGTCGCCCCAGACCGTGCGCAGCAGCTCGTCCTTGGTCACCACGGACCCCGCGCGCGACGCGAGCACGTCGAGCACCGCGTACTCGCGGGGGCTGAGCGACACGTCGAGCCCGGCCCAGCTCACCTCGCGCAGGCCGCGGTCGATCACCAGGTTCCCCAGCGTGAGCTTGCGCCGCGCCCCGCCACCGCGCCGCAGCAACGCCCTGACCTGTGCCACCAGCACGACGAAGCTGAACGGCTTGACCAGGTACCCGTCGGCGCCGAGGTCGAGGCCGTCGGCCTGGTCGATCTCGCCGTCCTTGGCGGAGACCATCAGCACGGGCGTGCGCACCCCGTCGGCGCGCATGCGCTGCAACACCCGGTAACCCGAGAGGCCCGGCAGCATGATGTCGAGCAGCACCACGTCGAACGCCCCGGTCAGCGCCACCCGCAGCGCGGTGGGGCCGTCGGCCGCGGTGACGACCTCCATGCCTTCGGCCGACAGGCCGCGTTCCAGCGCCCGGCGCACGCCGACTTCGTCGTCCACGACCAGCACTCGAGGCTTCACGGGACACAGCATGCCGTTCCGGACTCCCAGCCGCGCGCATGATCTCAGCCGACTCTCAGAAACGACCTCGTCACGAGCACATAACCGCAGGTGGGACTAGTCTCAGCACCATCTCAGCAACCCACCACCAAGCTGTGACTACAAGCCCTTGGAGGAGGGGACCACTGATGAACAAGCGAAAGGTGACCCTGGCCGCTGCGGCGGCCGGTGTGATCACCGGTGCGGCAGGCCTGAGCCTGCTCGCCATGCCAGCGGGTGCGGGCCAGCCGCCATCACTCCCGGACGTGTCCGCGGAGTCACTCGTGGAACAGGTGCTGACGAGCAAGCCGGGTGCGTTCGGCGGAACCGTGGAGGTCGACAACAAACTCGGCCTCCCGGCGATCTCCGAGATCCCGCAGCTCGCCGACGGCAAGCACAGCGCGCGGATCTGGACGGACGGCACCGGCAAGTTCCGCGCCGCCCTGCCGAACGGCCAGTCCGAGCAGACCATCGTGAACGACGGCACGACCACCTGGTCGTGGAACTCCGCGGACAACGAGGTCGTGAAGTCCGAGCACAAGGCGGACGAGCCGAAGGCCGAGAAGCCGGAGCAGGCCGAGTCGGTCAACCCGGCCGAGGCGGCCAAGCAGGTCGTCGGCATGACCAAGGAGTTCAGCGACATCACCGTGGACGGCACCGCGCGCGTCGCGAACCGTGCCGCCTACGAGCTCGTGCTGACCCCCAAGGCCAGCGAGAAGACGCTGATCCGCGAGGTGCGGATCGCCGTCGACGCCGAGCTCAAGATGCCGTTGCGCGTCGCCGTGCTGACCAACGGCACGGCGGAGCCCGCGGGCACCGTCGGCTTCAGCCAGATCAACGTCGGCCCGCAGGACCCGAAGCTCTTCGAGTTCACGCCGCCGGCGCAGGCGAAGGTCAGCACGCCGGAGGACAAGGAGCAGCGGGAGGACCGCAGGCCCGAGCTCGGCCTGGAGCAGGCTCTGCAGGGTGAGGACCCGCAGATCTTCGGCACGGGCTGGGACACGGTCGTGGGCGCGCGCATCCCGGCGCAGGCCATGACCCAGGTGCCGGCCGAGGCCCAGGGCCTGGTCGACAGGTTCACGAAGAAGGTCAGCGGCACCTGGGGCAGCGGCCAGCTGTTCACCACGAAGGTCGCCACGATCCTGATCGCGGACGACGGCCGCGTGGTCGCGGGTGCCGTGCCCGAGCAGGTCCTGTTCGACACGATCGGACAGGTGAAGTGACCACCTCGACCAGCGCGCCGGTGACGGTTCCGTCGAAGACGGCCGTCGCCGCGCGGACCAAGGGACTGCGCAAGGAGTACGGGAGCACGGTCGCCGTCGACCGCGTCGACCTCGAGCTGCCGGAAGGTGCCGTGCTCGGCATGCTGGGCCCCAACGGGTCCGGCAAGACGACCACGATCCGGATGCTGCTCGGGCTGGTCCGCCCCACGCAGGGGGAGATCGAACTGCTCGGAAGGCCGCTGCCGGAGGGAGCCGAGCAGGCGCTGCCGCACGTGGGCGCGCTGGTCGAGGGTCCGGGGTTCCACCCGTTCCTCAGTGGACGGGAGAACCTCGTCAGGTGTGCCGCGTTCGAGCCTCTGCTGCCCCGCAAGGAGATCAAGCAGGCGGTCGAGGACGCCATCGAACGCGTCGGGCTCGCCCAGGCGGCCCACCGCAGGTACCGGGGGTACTCGCTCGGCATGAAGCAACGTCTCGGCCTGGCCGCGGCGTTGCTCGTGCCGCGCAAGCTCGTCGTGCTCGACGAGCCGACCAACGGCCTCGACCCGGCCGGCACGCGGGAGATCCGCAAGATCATCGCGGACCTGCACGCGTCCGGCAGCACGGTGCTGGTCTCCAGCCACCTGCTGAGCGAGGTCGAGGCCACCTGCACGCACGTCGCGGTGCTGCACCGCGGCACCGTGGTGGCGCAGGGAGAACTGACCGAGCTGCTGCAGGCGGGCGGCTCGGCCCTCCAGGTGATCACCCCGGACGTCGAGGTGGCGCTGAGCGCGTTGCGGCAGGCCAAGATCTCGGCCCGGCCGCTCGGTGACGGGCTCCGCGTGGAGCTCGCCGGCACGAGCGCGCCGCAGGTGATCGAGACGCTGGTGCAGGGCGGCGCGCGCGTGTTCGAGGCGACGCGCTGGAAGACCGGCCTGGAGGAGCTGTTCGCGCGGCTCACCGAGGCCGAGGAGGCCGAGCGCGGAATGTCCGCTGTGGACACCCTGGACGGGGGACGCCGATGATCACGCGTCAGTTCGGCTCCGAGGTGCGCTGGATGCTGCGGCGCCCGCGCACCCTCATCGGCCTGTTCGGGCTCGTGCTGGTGCCGATCGTCATCAGCTTCGGCGTCTGGACGGCCGGCGACGAGAGCGGCGGCCCCGGGCTCGCCGCGATCATCCAGGGCAACGGCCTGATCGTCCCGATCTTCACGTTGTTCCTGTCGCTCAACCTGCTGCTGCCGCTGGTGGCGTCGATCTGGGCGGCGGACGGCCTGGCGGGCGAGGCCCAGCACGGCACGTTGCGCGGCCTGCTGGTCGCGCCGGTGTCGCGGGTGCGGCTGCTGTTCGTGAAGCTCTTCGGCCTCGCCGCGATGTCGTTGTTCGCCGTCACGCTGATGGCCGTCGTCGGCATCATCGCCGGCACCGCGTTCCTCGGCTCCGACGGCATGGCGACGCTGTCCGGCACGACCCTCTCGACCGGAGAGGGCCTGGTCCGCATCGCGTTGTTCATCGTCCTGGTGACGTTCCAGATGGTGTCGGTCGGCGCGGTCGCCCTCGCCGTCTCGGCCACCACCGAGCACCCGCTCGTGGTGCAGGCGGCGACCATGACGACGATCATCGTGTTCCAGGTGCTGGGGCAGTTCCCGTCGCTGGACTGGCTGCACCCGTTCCTGATCACGACGGGCTTCCCGGGGCTGGTCGACGTGATGCGCGACCCGATCCCGTGGGGGCAGATCGGCGACAGCACACTGCTGGCCGGGTGCTACCTGCTGATCGGGACCGGGCTTGCGGCGATCCGCCTGATCACGAAGGACAACTAGCGGCGGAAGCCGCCCTCGCTGTTGAGCACCTGTCCGGTGATCCAGGCAGCGTCGGGCGTGCAGAGCCAGGAGATCAGCCGGGCCGCGTCGTCCGGCTGACCCCAGCGCTTCAACGGCATTCGCTCGTTCACGAACTCGGTGAGCTCCGGCCCCGCCCACCCCGTGTCGGTGGGGCCGGGGTTCACCGCGTTGACGGTGATCCCCCGGTCCGCGAGCTCGTGCGACAGCGTCGCGACGATCGCCGCCAGCGCGCCCTTCGACGCCGCGTAGGCGATCTCGCCGGGCATCGGGCCGAGGTTCTGGCCGGACGTCAGGAACACGATCCGTCCGCCGTCGGTCCTGGTCCAGCGCCGGGCAAACGCTTGCGCCAGCAGGATCGACGACCGGGTGTTCACGGCGTAGTGCTCGTCGATCATCTCGGCCGTCAGCTCTCCCAACGGCCCGTCTCCGCCGGATCGCGCGTGGTTGCACACCAACATGTCGACCCGTCCGAACGCCTCGACGGCCGCGGCCACCAGCTCCTCGGGTGCCTCCGGCCGGGCCAGGTCCACGCCCAGACCGGGCGCGCCGATGTCCTCCAGCACCTCGTCCACGGCGTCGGCGCCCCACGGCTGCGAGGCGTCGTGCGCGACGTGGTGCTGCACGAACAGGTCGGCGCCCAACGCGCGCAGCCGGGAGGCGATGGCGTAGCCGATGCCCGCCCGCCTGCTCACGCCGGTGACCAGTGCGACGCGTCCGTCAAGAAGTCCCATAGGGCTCAATGACTACCCGACGCGCGCGACGCCGTCCAAGTCGATTGCGAGCCGCACGCGGTCGCCGACGGACACCGGTCCCACGGCCTCGTACTCCTCGCCGCCGATCTCCACCAGCAGCCGCACGTGGTCGCGGCGGTGGACCCGTTCCAGCACCGTGCCTTCCAGCAGGCCGTCGGCGTCCACGCGCAACGCCGTGGCGCGCAGCCCCACCCGTTCGACGTCGAGCCCCACGAACGAACCGGGCACGAACTTGCTGCAGCCCAGGAACTTCGCGGTCTCCACGTCCACGGGCGACGACCACACCTGCGCCGGCGGGCCGACCTGGACGATCCGGCCGCGCGACATGATCGCGACCCGGTCGGCCAGGGTGAAGGCCTCGTCGTGGTCGTGCGTCACGACGAGCGCGGTGGTCGCGGCCTCGCGCAGCAGCCGGGCCAGGTCGACCGCGAGCTGTTCGCGCAGTGCGCGGTCCAAGGCCGACAGCGGTTCGTCCAGCAGCAGCAGGCGCGGCGAGGGAGCCAGTGCCCGCGCCAGCGCGACCCGTTGCTGCTCGCCGCCGGACAGCTGCGTCACGCGACGCCCCGCATACCCCTCCAGGCCGACGAGTTCCAGCAACGAGAGCACGCGCTTGTCCCGCGCTTCCCGCTCGACCTTCTGCATGCGCAGGCCGAACGCCACGTTCCCGGCGACCGTGCGGTGCGGGAACAGCTGGCCGTCCTGGAACACCAGCCCGAACTCCCTGCGGTGCACCGGAACGCCCGCCAGGTCGGCGGAATCCCACCGCACGGCACCGGAAGAGGGCTTCTCCAGCCCGGCGACGGCGCGCAGCAGGGTCGACTTGCCGCACCCGGACGGCCCGAGCAGCGCGACGACCTCGCCGTCCGCCACCTCGAGCGACACGTCCGACACGGCGGTCGTCTGTCCATAGCGGACGGTGATCGAGTCCAGTTCCAGTGCCATCAGAACTCCCCGCTGCTCGGCACGCGCAGCCGTTCGATCAGCAGCACGCACCCGACCGTCACGACCATCAGCAGCGCGCACGCCGCGTAGGCCATCTGGCTGTTCAACTCCCCCGGCCGCGACATCAGCCGCGCGATCACCACCGGCAACGTCGGCGCGTCCGGCCGCGCGAGGAAGCTCGTCGCCCCGAACTCGCCCAGCGCCACCACGTACCCGAACCCGGCCGCCGCCACGAGCGACCGGCCGACCAGCGGCAGGTCCACTTCGCGCCACACGCGGGCCGGCGAGGCGCCCAGCGTCGCCGCCGCCTGCCGCAGCCGTTCGTCGACGGCCCGCAGCACCGGCAGCACCATCCGCACGATCAACGGCGTCACCACGAGCGCCTGCGCCAGCGGCACCAGCAGCGGCGAGGTCCGGAAGTCGCCGGGCAGCGCGTCCATCGTGATCAGGTACCCGAAGCCGACCGTCACCGCGGACACGCCGAGCGGCAGCATCAGCGCGGTGTCCAGCACCTCGGCGAACCGCGCGCCGGACCGCCGCAGCCCGACCAGCACGACGGCCGAGAACACCCCGACCACCAACGCCACGAGCGTCGCGTCGAAAGCGGTCCGCAACGAGTTCACCGCCGCGTCGATCCCGGTCACGGCCAGCGTTCCCCGGTCGCCGCGGGTGGTCAGCGCCACGTACCCGGCGAAGCTCCAACCGTCCCGGGTGGACAGTGACCTGGCCACCAGCCCCACCACGGGCACCAGCAGCGTCGCCACCACCGCGAAGGCGGCGGCCACGACGTACCACTCGCCGCCGGACGGGCGCCGCGCCAGCTCTTCCCTGCCCCGCAACGCGAGCGCGGTCTCGCGCCGCCGCCGGGCCAGCGCTCCCAGCACCAGCACCGCGAGCACGGCCGCGAACTGCAGCAACGACAACGCCGCCGCCCCGGACAGGTCGAACAGCTCGACCGTGCGCAGGTAGATCTCGGTCTCCAGCGTCCGGTACCGCGACCCGCCCAGTACCAGCACGACGCCGAAACTCGTGGCGCAGAACAGGAACACGACTGCGGCGGCCGACCCGATCGCCGGCGCCAGCGCGGGCAGCACGACCGAGAGGAACGCTCGCGGCCGTGACGCGCCCAACGCCCGTGCAGCGTCCTCGGCCCGCCGATCTGTGTGTGCCCACAGCCCACCCACGGTCCGCGCGACCACGGCGACGTTGAAGAACGCGTTGGCCAGCACGATCGGCAGCACCCCGCCGTCCGGCCAGAACGTCCGGAACGCGAGGCCCACCACCACGGTCGGCAGCACGAACGGCACCATCACGGCCGCGCGGATCACACCCAGGCCGCGGATCTTGCACCGCGCCAGGACGAACGCGAGCGGCATCCCGGCGACGACGGCCACGACCGTCGACGCGGCGGCCTGGCCGAGGGTGAACCCGACCAGCTCCCACGTGTCGCCCTCACCGAGTGCCTTCAGCACACCGCCTTCGCGGAAGCCGAGGGCGACGATGGCGAGGACGGGCCAGGCGAAGAACAGGGCGAGGAAGGCGAGCGGCAGCAGTGCCGCCGCCGACCACCCCGTCCGCGAACTCAGCCCTGCACCAGCTTGCGCCACTGCTCGACCCACGCCTCGCGGTTGTCCTTCACCTTGTCCGCGGGCAGCGACTGCGGCGAAGACGGCAGCGGAGCGTCCTTGGCCCACGACTCGGGCAGCGCGACGCCCTCGCGCGACGGGTACACGTACATCTGCTCGGCCACCTGGGCCTGGAACTTCTCGCCCAGCAGGAAGTCGAGGACCTTCTTGGCGTCCTCGGGGTTCTTCGCCCCGGTCAGCACGCCCGCGTACTCGACCTGCCGGTAGCAGGTGTCGAGCACGGCCTTGGTCTTGCCGCCCTCGGCCGACGGCGACGACGCGTACGACACCACGATCGGCCGGTCGCCCTTGGTGGCGGAGAACTCCTGGTTGTAGGCCTCTTCCCAGCCGCTCACGACCTTGACGCCGTTGGCCTTGAGCTTGGTCCAGTAGTCCTGCCAGCCGTTCTCGCCGTACTTGGCGATCGTGCCGAGCAGGAACGCGAGCCCCGGCGACGAGGTGGCCGGGTTCTCGACGACCAGCTTGTCCTTGAACCTCGGGTCGATCAGGTCGTCGTACGACTTCGGCTCGACGCCACCGAGCTTCGCCGGGTCGATGTTGAGGCACACGTCACCGACGTCGACGGCCTGCAGCCGGTTCGTGTCGTCGGCCTTGTACCGCTGGGCGCCCTTGGAGGCCTCCGGCGAGGCGTACTCGGCGAACACGCCCTCGGTCAGCGCACGCGAGGCGAACGTCGAGTCGACGCCGAACGCGATGTCGCCGATCGGGTTCGCCTTGGTGAGCACCAGCTTGTTGGTGAGCTCACCCGCGTCCCCGCTGGCGATCTGCTTCACGGTGATGCCCGAGGACTTCTGGAACTCGTCCAGCACCTCCGGCTTCACCACGAACGAGTCGTGGGTCACCAGCGTGACCTCGTGCGACTGCGGCGCCGTCGGCGCACCGGCCGAACAGCCGGCCAGCACGAGAGCAGCGCAAACAGCGAAAATCCTTCTCACGTCAAACCTCTCCCTACGCCGGTATGACCCGGATCAGGTGGACGGTCGAGGGCTTGCGAGCCCTCCTCTCAGCCCGGCGCTTCACCGGACTCCCGTGGTAAACGCGCAGCTTACGTGACGTGGTGGGACGATCAGGACATGGCCGAGCTGTTGAGCGACGATCAGTTGAACGACGTGCTGCCCAAGCTGCCCGACTGGACCGCGCAGGACGCGGCGCTCGTCCGGACCGTGGAGCTGGCGAGCTTCCCGCAGGCGATCATGGTCGTGAACCGGATCGCGGAGATCGCGGAGAACGACAACCACCACCCGGACATCGACATCCGTTACAAGACACTGACATTTCGCCTGAGCACGCATTTCAAGGGAGGAATCACCGCCCTCGACGTGACTCTCGCCGAGGAGATCGACGGAGTCCTGGACGCGATGAGCTGATTCGGTCAAGATGTGCGCTGCCGCCGCCCGCGGAGTGGAGAGGGAACACCCTCATGCGGTTGCGCACATCACTTTCTGTCGCCAACGCGGGCTTCCACGTCGGCGACCTCGCCCAGGTGCGGACCACCGGCATCAGCAACCACAAGACGTGGCCGTGGGTACAGGCGAACTCCTACCTGCTGCCGGTCGACCCGGCGAACCCCCTTCGCCCCGGACGCGCTGAACATGGCGCTGCCGTCGTTCACGCGGATCGCGCTCGCGGACGATGGCCAGGCGATGCTCGGCTGGACCGCGGCCCGCAACTCCTGGAGGCCCGCGTCAGCCGGAGACTCGGCTGGGTTCGCCGTCGGCAGCTTCCTCGTCGCGGGGCAGCAGCTCGTCCCGCTGACGCCGGGCTGCTAGCCCGATCGCGACCAGCGTGAGCACGCCCGCGGCCGGATAGCCCCAGCCGAGCACGACGAAGATCCACGGTCGCGGGAAGTCCCAGATGTTCGGCTGGGCCAGCAGCAGGAACGAGATCAGGTAGCCGCCGGTCAGCACCACCCACAGACCGGCGGTGATCTTGCAGAGCAGGTGCCCGCCCTCGTAGACCAGCCACAGCAGGGCGGGCACCATCCACACCCAGTGGTGGCTCCACGAGATCGGCGAGACGAGCAGGCCGAGCATCTGGACGCTGACGATCAGCGCCAGCACGTCCTTGGTCCTGCTGACCGCGAACCAGGTGAGCGCGGCGGCGATCAGCACGGCCACGATGTAGATCGGCCCGGTCTTCACGTCGTAGCCGAACGTGCGACTCAGGGCTCCGCGCAGTGACTGGTTGATGGCGCTGCCGACCGGCCCGACGCGGCTCGCGTCCCCGAGCAGCTGGAACCAGAACTTGTCCGACTGCGACGGCGAGATGGCCCAGCCGATGCCGTACACGACGACAAAAGCGACGAACGACCACACAGCGGCCATCCAGCGGCGCTGGATCAGGAAGTACAGCCCGGAGATCGCGGGCGTGAGCTTGATGCCGGCGGCGAACCCCACGCCGGCGCCGCCCACCCAGTTGCGCGCGCTGGCGAGCGTGCCGATGAGGATCGCGACCAGCACCAGGTTGATCTGGCCGTAGTTGAGCGTGGTGCGGACCGGCTCGATCCACAGCGTCAGCGCGGTCCACATCATGGCGCGGCGCGGGTCCTGGAGCTTCAGCAGCTTCAGGCTGGTGCGCACGATGAAGTACAGGCAGCCCAGGCAGATCAGCTGCCAGATCCACCGGGAGGCCTCCCACGGCACCCAGCTCATCGGCGTGAAGATCGCGGCCGCGAACGGCGGGTACGTGAACGGCAGCGGGAACACGTCCGCGTACTGGTCGAGCCGCCACTCGTAGAGATCACCTTGGAACAGGTGCGGCGATCCGTTGCGGTACACCAGCAGGTCGATCATGGTCATCTTCGTCTGGAAGGCGACCATGAACAGGTGCCCGAGCACCGACAACCCGAACAGCCACGGCGCTACGGAGAGCACTCGCGCTTCCACAGCACGGAGTTTCACCCCGAAAACGTTACCCGAGGCAACGAAACGGGGTACCCCGGCGTCATCAAGACGGGAGAGATCGCAAGAGGGAGTTTTTCTGATCATGTCTGTTGATCTTGTTGTTGCCGCTGTCGCCGCTCTGGCCATGCTGGGGGTCGCGTTCGGAGTGTTCGCCGCCGCCGCTCGCGCCAAGAACAACGTGTAAAACCGTTGTGAGACAAAAAGAAGGGGGAGCCTCCACAAAGGAGACTCCCCCTTCACCGTTTCCGAGGGGAGGAACGGTGATCCGAGCGGCGATCAGAAGTAGTGCGCACGACCACCGATCGGCTTGCCGACCGCGCCGAGCACGGCGAGAATCGCGCCGATCACCAGCAGCACCACGCCAAGCGTCGTCAGGATGCTGATACCAGCCAGCCATCCGACGACGAGCAGGATCAGTCCGAGGACGATCATGACACCTCCAGGTGGGGAATCCTGAACTAGAGGTACCCGGCGGAGGTCGGTACAAACCTCGCGTCATACATTTGTCAGTGATGCAATCAGGTCACGCGCTTCCTGCAGCTCCTCGACGCCGAAGCTGTGTCCCCCCTCCGGCACGGTGGCGATCACTTCCAGCGCCTCGGCGAGAGCCTGCCTGCCGCGCTCTGGCAGTCCAGCGCCGATGAGGGCCTTCCCGAGCACCAGGAGGCAGGCAGCGGCGTTGGTCCCGTCACGCATGCGCCGCCACAACGCCAGCGCACGCTCGTAGCTCTCGATGGCCTCGTCGTGACGGCCAAGCCCGAGATAGATGTCTCCCAGCGTCTCGAGGTTGGCCGCAGGACCCTCGTCCTGGCCGTTGTACGCAGTCTCCTCGAACTTCCGCGCCGCGGCCAGGCAGAGTTCGAGCGCGCGGGTGCCCTCGCTCACGTTGTGATGGGCTCTGCCGAACGCGGCGAAGTGACGTCCCACCTCGTAACTGTCACTGTGCCCTTCCACGCGCGGATGGACCTCCGCCAGCACGTCGAGCGCTTCCGCGAAGCGGTCCTGCTTCTCGTAGGTGAAGGCGAGCCCGCGCCGCAGGTGCGCCTCCGCGAGGACGTCACCGGCAGGCTGTGCGCACCGGATCGCCTCCCGCAGGTGGTGCTCCCCCTGGACGTACTCGCCGAAGCTCATCAGCGTGGCGGCGAGCCTGCGGTTCATGAGGCTCTGCGCGTGGAGGTCTCCGAGCCGCTCCGCCGCCGCAAGGCCCCGCCGGTGACCAGCGGCGACGTCGTACATGTACCCCTCACGGGCGAGGTAGCCGTGCATCACGAACATCACTTTCCAGATGAACTCGTCCGCTCCGAACTCGTCCGCTCGTTCGACGGCGTTGAGCATCACCCGGTGTTCGACGCCGAACACCGCCCATGCCGTGTCGGCGTCCGCGACCGGTTGTAGCAGCACCCCCGCAGCGGGCGGTTCCGTCACGATCGGGGGGATGTTGAACTGCAGCTGCTGCCAGCAGGCGTGCGCGGTGTGCAGGTAGTGGTCGAGCATCCTGCGCAGTGCCGCACGCCGCTCCTCCTCCGGCATCACAGTCACGCGTTCGGCGGCGTAGTCCCGCAAGAGGTCGTGCAGCGAGAACCGTCCGCTGTCCATCGCGGTGAGCAGGCTGCGCGCCACCAGCTCGCGCAGCGCCCGTCGCACTTCGTCCACCGGCAGCGCGATGAGGCTCGCTGCGGCCTCCACCGCGAAGTCAGGCCCCGGATGCAGGCCGATCAGCACGAACAACCGGGTCGCCGGCTCGCTGGTGGACCGCAGTGACCAGGAGAAGACGGAGCGGACACCGGTGCTGGGGTCGTCGATGTCGAGCGCGTCGAGCCGTTCCCGCTCCAGTTCGTCCGCGAGCACCGCGAGCGGGTCACCGTAGGCCGCGCGGGCGGCCACGACACCCAGCGCGAGTGGCAGACCCGCGCACCGTTCGACCAGCCGCGCGACGGCATCCGGCTCGGCCGCGACCCGCTCCGCGCCGATCCGTTCGACCAGCAGGCCGGTCGCGGCCCGCTCGTCCATGACGTCCAGCGCCACGGATCGGGCCCCTTCCCGCGCGACGAGCTCGCTCAGGTGGTTCCGGCTGGTGACGATCACCAGGTTGCCGGTGCCACCGGGCAACAACGGGCGCACCTGCTCGACGTTCCTCGCGTTGTCCAGCACCACCAGCATCCGGCGCCGCGCCAGCGTCGACCTGTACTCGGCGACCACCGCGTCGTCGGACAGGGAGCGCAACCTCGCCGGCGGAACGCCGAGCGTTGCCAGGAAGTCCCGCGCCACGCCGAAGGGGTCGAGCGGCTCGGCACTCGAGTCGAACCCGCGCAGGTTGACGTGCAGCTGGCCGTCCGGGAACCGTCCGGCCACCCGGTTCGCCCACTGCAGCGCGAGGGTCGTCTTGCCGACGCCGCCGATGCCGTTGATCGCGGAGATCAGCACGGGCTCGCCGGGCCGCGACTCGTGCAGCTCGGTCAGCTGGGTGAGCTCGTCCTGGCGACCGACGAAGTGCGGGTGGGCGGCGGGCAGCTGGCGCGGGATCGCTGCCTGCGCGGGCACGTCACCGCTGAGCACCTGCTGCTGCGCCTCGCGCAGCCGGACGCCGGGCTCGACGCCCAGTTCGTCGGCCAGGCGGGCGCGGGCCTCCTGGTAGATCTCGAGCGCCTCCGCCTGGCGGCCCGCGCGGTGCAGCGCGAGCACCAGCTGGGCCCAGAACGTCTCGCGCACCGGGTACCGCCGCACCAGCGACCGCAGCTCCGGCACCAGCACGTCGGTGGTGAGGGCGAGGTCCTCGTCGATGCGGCGCTCCAGCGCGACGACCCGCTCCTCGGCGAGCCCCGGCACGTCCTCGCGGTGCAGCGAGTCCGAGACGACGTTCGCCAGTGCCTCACCCCGCCACAGCGCCAGCGCCGCCCGGTGCTCGCCCTGCGCGGCGAGGCGGCGGAACCGTGCGAGGTCGAGCTGGTCGGGGCCGACCTCGGCCATGTACCCGCGCGCCGACGTGCGGACGCAGTTGGCCGGTCCCAGCGCCTGCCGCAGCCGCAGCACGACCGTCTGCAACGTCTTGTGCGCGCGGTCCGGTGCGGGCGGCTCGCCGTCCCAGACCCGGTCGACCAGCTCGTCGACCGGCACGAACTCGTTGGCGCGCAACAGGAGTGTGGCGAGCAGCACGCGTCCGCGGCCGGCCGGGACAACGACGGGGTCGCCGTCGAGGAGCACTTCGAGCGGCCCCAGGACGCGGTACTCGACGATCACAACCGGCGAGTCTAGATCTGGTCGAGCGAGGCGAGCAGGTCTCGCGCCCGTTGCACCTGGTCCTCGAAGTTCTCCCGGTCCAGCAGGCTTTCCGCGATGGTCAACGCCTCGATCAGGCACTCCCGGGCCCGCACGGGTTCACCGACCTCGATGAGGGCCTCGCCCTGCAGGATCAGGCAGTCGGCCACGTCGGTCATCGCGCGCATCTGCCGCCACACCGCCACGGCCCGCTCGTAGCTCGCGAAGGCCTCCGCGTGCCGGCCGAGGTGGAGGTAGATCTCGCCCAGCGTCTCCAGGTTTCCCGCGGGCCCGGCGTCCTGGCCGTTGAACCCGGACTCGGCGAACTTCTCCGCGGCGAGCGTGCAGAGCTCCAGCGCGCGGTCGCTCTGCCCCACCTTGTGGTGCGCCCGGCCCAGGGCGGCCAGGTGGCGGCCGGACTCGTAGGGGTCCGGGTGGTCCGCCATCCGCGGGTGGATCTCCGCGAGCACCTGGAACGCGTCGGCGAAGCGGCCCTGCTTCTCGTACGCGAACGCGAGCCCGCGCCTCAGGTGCGCCTCCGCGGGGACGTCGCCACCGGGCTGTGCGCACCGGATCGCCTCGCGCAGGTGGAACTCGCTGGCGGCGAAGTCGTCGAAGCTGATCTGTGTGGAGGCGAGCCTGCGGTGCATCAGGCTCTGCGCGTTCATGTCACCGAGGCGTTCGGCCGCCGCCAGCCCGAGGCGGTGCCCGGTCGCGGCGTCGTGGATGTGCCCCTGCCGGGACAGGTAGTCGTGCAGCGTGAACATCGTCTTCCAGGCGAAGTCGTCCTCCCCCAGATCGCTCGCCCGGTCCACGGCGCTGAGCAGCACCCGGTACTCGGCCTCGAACCGGGCCCAGGCGACGTCCGCGTCCGGCACCGGTTCGACCAGCACGCCCGGTGCCGGTGGCGTGGTGACGACCGGTGCGGCGTTGAACTGCAGCAACCGCCAGGCCGCGTGCGAGGTGTGCAGGTAGTGGTCGAACATCCGGCGCACCGCCTCGGCCCTGGACGCGGCGGGGAGCGCGGCCGCCCGTTCCGCCGCGAAGTCGCGCACCAGGTCGTGCAGCGCGAAGCGGCCGTCGGAACCGGTGTCGACCAGGCTGCCGGCCACGAGCTCGCCCAGCAGCTTGCGGGTCCTGGGCAGCGGCAGCGCGGCGAGGCTGGCGGCGGCCGCGGCGGCGAAGTCCGGCCCGGGGTGCAGGCCCAGCAGGACGAAGAGGTGGGCGGCGTCCTCGCTGAGCGAGCGCAGGGACCAGGAGAACACCGCGCGCACACCGGTGAAGTCGTCCACGTCCAGGGCGTCGAGACCTTCGAGCGCCAGTTCGTCGGCGAGACCCGTGAGCGAGTCGTCGGTGGCGGCGCGGGCGGCCACGATGCTCAGCGCCAGCGGCAGTCCCGCGCACTGCACCACCAGGCGGGCCGCGGCCTCGGGCTCGGCGGCGATCCGCTCCGCCCCGATCCGCGACGTCAGCAGGTCGAGTCCGCCCCGCTCGTCCAGCACGTCGAGTGCGACCGGGCGGGCACCCTCGCGGGCCACCAGGCCGCGCAGCTGGTTGCGGCTCGTGATCAGCACGAGGTTGGACGTGCCGCCCGGCAGCAGCGGCCGGACCTGGTCCGCGTCACGGGCGTTGTCCAGCAGCAGCAACACCTTCCGCTCCGCGAGCACCGACCGGTAGTAGGAGACCAGCGCGTCCGCCCGCAGGTCGCCGACCGGGACGCCGAACGCCGGCAGGATCCGGCTGATCGCGGCCAGCGGCCGGACCGGCTCCGCGCGCGAGTCGAACCCGCGCAGGTTCACGTAGATCTGGCCGTCCGGGAAGTGGTGGGCCACCCGGTGCGCCCAGTGCACGGCGAGCGAGGTCTTGCCCACCCCGCCGACGCCGTTGATCGCCGAGATCAGCACCGGCTGGTCCCGCCGCGAGCGCAGTGCCTCGCTCAGCCGTGCCAGCTCCCGTTCCCGGCCGACGAACCGCGAGTGGGTGAGCGGGAGCTGCCGCGGTACCGCTGCCGACGACCCGCTGCGCGAGATCTCGTCGTGCGCCTCGCGCAGCCGCCGTCCGGGATCGACGCCCAGGTCGTCCGCCAGCCGTGCGCGGATCTCGTCGTAGGCCGCGAGCGCCTCCGCCTGCCGGTCCGCGCGGTGCAGCGCGAGCACCAGCTGGGCCCAGAACACCTCGCGGAACGGGTGCTGCTCGGTGAGCTCCCGCAGCTCCGGCACCAGGCGGTCGGTGGGGCCGGTCAGCTCCTCGTCGAACCGGCGTTCCAGCGCGACGGCGCGCTCCTCCACGAGCCGCGGCACGTCGTCTCGCCGCAGCGCCTCCGACGGCACGTCGGCCAGCACCGGCCCGCGCCACAGTTCGAGCGCCGCGCGGTGCTCGCCCTGCGCGGTGAGCCGCCGGAACCGGGTGAGGTCGAGCCGCTCCGGGTCGACCTCGGCCGTGTAACCGCGCGCCGACGTGCGGACGCAGTTGGCCGGGCCGAGCGCCTGCCGCAGCCGCATGACGACCGTCTGCAAGGACTTGTGGGCGCGGTCCGGAGCGGGCGGCTCGCCGTCCCACACGCGGTCGACGAGCTCGTCGACCGACACGAACTCGTTGGCGCGCAACAGGAGTGTGGCGAGCAGCACCCGGCCGCGTCCCGCCGGGACGGTGACCACGTCACCGTCGACGAGCACCTCCAGCGGTCCCAGCACGCGGTACTCAACGATCACGCCAGAAGAGTCTATGCAGGATCTGCGAGCGCGCCACAGGCCCGGTGAGCCGCCGCGGCCAGCGCTTCCGCCTCCACCGCGCCGTCCTCGTCCCCGGCGGCGCGACGCGCCTTCGCCAGCACCCCGAGTGCCTGCGCCTCCCTGAGCCGCTGGTGGTGCCGGCGGCCCGCGGCCACCGCCCGTTCCGCGGCCGTGACGGCACTCCCGGGGTCACCGGACGCGAGGTGCAGCAGGGCGCTCTCCGCGAGCAGTTCGCCCTCCACCCCGCCGTTGGACTCCAGGACGAGTCCGCGGGCCTGGTCCAGGTGGTGCGCGGCGCGCTCCAGCTCACCGAGGTTGCGGTAGGCGCGGGCGACCGCCCAGTTGGCACCGATCCGCTGGGTGACGAACGTCGTGTCCTCGTCGGTGAGCCTCAGCTGCACCAATGCGGCGGCCAGGGCGTCCTCGTGGTCGCCTTGGACGTGGTGCACGTGCGCCAGCGCGTGCCAGAGGTGGAGCTCCTCCTCCAGCCCGACCCTGGACCGCAGCTTCTCGAGCAGCTCGATCGTGAGGTCGAACGCCTCGTCCACCTCGCCGCGCGCGAGCAGCACGGAGACGAGGTCGGTGGTGCCGATCGAGAAGTGGTCCGGGTTGCTGACCTCGGCCTCCAGCGCGAGGTAGGTCTCGTAATGCGCCACGGCCTCGTCGAGCCTGCCGAGATGCAGGTTGACGGTGATCAGGCTGTCGTGCACGTGGGCGTGGATGCCGCGCGACTCGGACAGCTCCAGCGCCTTGGTCAGCGCCTCCTCCGTGGCCGGGTAGTCGGGCACCTCGAACAACAGCGCGGCGATGCCCAGCTGGACCAGCGCCTGCCCCTCGACGGACCCCGTCCGCTCGTGGATGGCGAGCGCCTGGCGTTGCAGGTCGAGCGAGACCTCCGCCTGGCCCTCGATCCTCGCGACGGTGGCCAGCGCGTTGTACGCGGCCGCCTGGATGGCCAGGTCACCCTCCCGCAGGCCGAGGTCGAGCGCGGTCCGCGCCTGCTGCTTCACCCCGGCGTAGTCGCCCTGGCAGAAGCGCAGGACGACGGCGCCCGCGCTGGCGCTCGCGATCAGGAGGTCGTCGCCGGACGCCTCGGCGGAGCGGGTCCGGATCTCGCACAGCGCCGCCCAGTTGGAGTCGTCGCGCACCTCGTAGTGAAACCCGTTGAGCACCGCGGCGATCTCCTCGACCAGCCGGTGATCTCCTCGCTCCGAGGCGACGAGCATCGTCGCGACCAGGTTCGCGTTCTCGGTGCTCAGCCAGGAGAAGGCCTGTTCCCTCGTCCGCAGCCCGACGTCGGGCAGCTGGGTCGTGCCGGCGGTGAGCGGCAACCGCCGCTGGTCGGGGAACAGCAGCTCGGCGGCGTCGTTCGTCATCCGGCGGTAGAAGTCGTACAGCCTGCCGAGGGCCTCACCGATCTCGTCCTCCGTGCACCGCTCCCGCGCGTACAGGCGCAGCAGGTCGTGCAGGGCGAAGCGGTCGTCGCGCTGTTCCACGAGGTGCACCGCGACGAGCTGGTTGAGCTGCCGGCGCGCGCTCGGCAGCCCCGCGACCACGGCCGCGTCGTCGGCCGTGAAGTCCACGCCGGGCAGCACACCGAGCCGCCGCAGCACCAGCCGGGCGTCCTCGGCCAGCGCGGCGTAGCTCTCGTCGAAGACGATGCCGACCGCCGCAGCGGGGTCACCCGGCACCGCCAGCTCGGCGAGCCGGTCGGCGTCGAGCTGCGCGACCTTGTCCGCGATGGTCATGTCGTCCTGCGCCCGCAGGTCCGCGGCCGCGATGCGCAACGCAAGGGGCAGCCCGGCGCACAACCGCACCAGCGCGGCGGCCTGGTCCTCCTCCGCGCGCACCCGCTCCGCGCCGAGCACCCGTTCCAGCACCCGCATGCCGTCGTCGTCGCTCAGCGTCGGCAACCGCAGGAGATCCGCGTCGTTCAACGTCAACCCGCGCAGATCCGCACGGCTCGTGACGATCGCCAGCGCCCCCGCCGCGGTCGGCAACAACGGCCGCACCTGCTCGGCGTTCGCCGCATTGTCCAGCAGCAGCAACAACTTCCGGTCCGCGGCGACCGACCGGTACAGCGCCACCTGCTCGTCCAACCCGACCGGCACCGTCTCGACCCCGAGCCCCTTGAGCACGAGTGTCAGCGCCTCCTGCACCTCCATCGCCCGCACCGGGTCCTGCCCGCGCAGGTTGACGAAGATCTGCCCGTCACCGAACCGGTCGGCGATCCGGTGCGCCCAGTGCACGGCGAGCGAGGTCTTGCCGACCCCGCCGGTACCCGAGATGACCACCACCGGCGCCGTGCTGGCGGCCAGCCGCGCCACGTCCCCGTCGCGCCCCGCAAAGGTGGCGAGGTCCGCAGGCAACTGCCGCGGCGTGACCCGCTTCTCCTTCGGCGCCGCCACCTCGCCGCGCAGGATCTGCTCGTGCAACTCGCGCAGCGCGGGCGCCGGATCGATCCCCAACTCGTCCGCGAGCATCTCGCTGACCTGCCGATAAGCCGCCAACGCGCCGGCCTGCTGCCCGGACCGGTAGAGCGCGAGCATCAGATGGGACCAGAACCGGTCCCGCAACGGATGCCGCCGAGTGAGCTCCTGCAACTCCGGCACGAGGTCCGCAGACCGCCCGTCGCCGAGATCGGCCTCGATCCGCTGCTCCAGCGCACCGAGCTGCTCCTCCACGAGCGGCGGCACGTCGTCGCGGTGCAACGACTCCGACACGACGTTCCCGAGCACCGGCCCCCGCCACAAGGCGAGCGCGGCCCCGAACTCCTGCCGCAAGACCAGTTCGCGGAACCGCAGCAGGTCGAGCTGCGAGGGCTCGATCTCGGCCAGGTAGCCACCGCGCTCGTGCCGCACGCAGTTCGCCTCACCGAGCGCCTGCCGCAACCGCATGACGACCGTCTGCAGCGTCTTGTGGGCGCGGTCGAGGTCCGGCGGCTCACCCTCCCAGACCCGCTCGACCAGCTCGTCCACCGAGACGAAGCGGTTGGCGCGCAACAGGAGTGTGGCCAGCAGGACGCGGCCGCGTCCTGCTGGGACAGCCACGGGTTCGCCGTCGAGCAGTACCTCGAGGGGCCCCAGAACCCGGTACTCAACTGTCACGGGGTGGAATTCTAGGTGCGTGAGCTGGGACGCGTGCGGGCGCGACCGCGCTCAACGGTGAAGTTCCCCGACCTGAACAGCCAGCTTCACCCAGTAGGACAGCTCGACAAAGGCGATGCCTCCATCCGCATCGGAACACAGCCGCACCGGGAGGCCGAGCCGCTTGGAGGCGGCGATGAAGGCTTCTACTGCTGGGCGCCCACGTCCCGCACCACCGACTGCGCGGATGTTCGGTGTTCGGTCAACACCGAACACCGAACACCGCTCACACATGTGGTGCGGAAACCCAGATCAGAGGGCGGCCGTCAGACGTTGAAGCGGAACTCCACCACGTCGCCGTCCGCCATGACGTAGTCCTTGCCCTCCATGCGGACCTTGCCCGCCGCCTTCGCGTCGGCCTTCGACCCCGAGGCCACCAGGTCGTCGAACGACACGACCTCGGCCTTGATGAAGCCCTTCTCGAAGTCCGTGTGGATCACGCCGGCGGCCTGCGGGGCGGTGGCGCCCTGCGGGATCGTCCAGGCGCGCGCCTCCTTCGGACCCGCGGTCAGGTACGTCTGCAGGCCGAGAGTGTGGAAGCCCGCGCGGGCCAGGGCGTGCAGGCCCGGCTCGGACTGGCCGATCGACTCCAGCAGCTCCAGGGCCTCCGCCTCGTCGAGCTCGAGGAGCTCCGACTCGACCTTGGCGTCGAGGAAGACGGCGTCGGCCGGGGCGACCAGCTCGCGCAGCTCCTTCACGCGGGCCTCGTCGCTCAGGACGCCCTCGTCGGCGTTGAAGACGTAGAGGAACGGCTTGGTGGTGAGCAGGGAGAGCTCGCGCAGCAGTTCGCCGTCCACTTCGGACTGCGCCGAGAACAGCGTGCGGCCCGAGTCGAGGATGTCCTTGGCCTTCTTGGCGTTCTCGAGGGCGGCGCGGCGGTCCTTCTGCATCCGCGCCTCCTTCTCGATGCGCGGGATGGCCTTCTCGAGGGTCTGCAGGTCGGCGAGGATCAGCTCGGTGTTGATCGTCTCGATGTCGCTCGACGGGTCGACGCGGCCGTCGACGTGCACGACGTCCGGGTCGTCGAAGACGCGGATGACCTGGCAGATCGCGTTCGCCTCGCGGATGTTCGCGAGGAACTTGTTGCCGAGGCCCTCGCCCTCCGAGGCGCCCTTGACGATGCCCGCGATGTCGACGAACGACACCACGGCGGGCACCTCGCGCTCGGAGCTGAAGATCTCCGCCAGCTTGGTGAGGCGCGCGTCCGGCAGCGGCACGACGCCCACGTTCGGCTCGATGGTCGCGAACGGGTAGTTCGCGGCGAGCACGTCGTTGCGCGTCAGCGCATTGAACAGGGTGGACTTGCCGACGTTGGGCAGGCCGACGATACCGAGGGTCAAACTCACGAGCGACGAGTCTACGGCAGGCGACGGTCGTGTCCGATTCCCGCGAGCCAACGCCCGTTCTCGCTGGCAGGATCGTTGGCATGGTCATTGACGAAGAACACGCGTACCGGGTGTGCTCCGCACGTGACGCCCGTTTCGACGGGTGCTTCATCCACGCGGTCCGCACGACCGGCATCTACTGCCGGCCGTCGTGCCCCGCGGTGACCCCGAAGCGCCGCAACAGCCGGTTCTTCCTGACGGCCGCGGCCGCGCAGTCGGCCGGGTTCCGGGCGTGCCGCCGCTGCCTGCCCGACGCGGTGCCGGGCTCGCCGGAGTGGAACCTCCGCGCGGACCTCGCCGGCCGGGCGATGCGCCTGATCAGCGACGGCATCGTGGAACGCGACGGCGTGACGGGCCTGGCCTCGCGCCTGGGCTACTCGGAGCGCCACCTCACCCGCGTGCTGACCGCCGAACTCGGTGCGGGACCGCTGGCCCTGGCCCGCGCGCACCGCGCCCACGCCGCCCGGTTGCTGATCGAGACGACCGAGCTGGCGTTCGCCGACATCGCGTTCGCCGCCGGCTTCGCGTCGGTGCGCCAGTTCAACGACACCATCCGCATGGTGTTCGCCTCCACGCCGTCCGACATGCGCGGGCGGGGCAAGGCCCCCGTCGGCACGCCGGGGCGGATCGTGCTGCGGCTGCCGTACCGGGCGCCGTTCGACGCCGAGGGCCTGCTGCTCCACTTCCGCGCGCACGCCCTGCCGGGCGTCGAGGAGGTGACCGCCGACTCGTACGCGCGGACGCTGTCGCTGCCGCACGGTGAGGCGACGGTGCGCCTGACGTTCCCGGCGGACCACGTGCTGTGCTCGTTGCGCCTCGCCGACGTGCGGGACCTGGGCGCGGCCGTGGCCCGCGTCCGCCGCCTGCTGGACCTCGACGCCGACCCGATGGCCGTCGACTCGTTCCTGGGCGCGGACCCCGTGATCGGTCCACTCGTCCGCGCGGTACCGGGCATCCGCGTGCCGGGCAGCGTCGACGGCGCCGAGACGCTGCTGCGGCTGGTGGCACCGTTCACCGGTGTCCCGTTGAAGATCCCGGACGGCGCCCTGACGCACCTCTACGCGGCGGGCGAGCACCCCGTCACCGAGGCGCTGGCGAGCGGCAGGCTCGTCGTGGACGTGGGCCGCACCGCCGAGGACCTGACCGAGGAGCTGACCCCGCTGGTCGGCGCCGAGGTGGCCGACGAGGTGGCCATGCGGGTGCTCGGCGCACCCGACGTGCTCGTACTCCCCCGAACCGCACGACACCTGGCTTCCCACGGCGCCGACTGGCGGCCGTGGCGCTCCTACGCCGGAGCACACCTGACGAGGAAGGCAGCAACATCATGACCGTCGCGCACACGTCCACCGCGGACACCCCGGCGGGGCCGTTCACCGCGATCGTCGCGCCGGACGGAGCGGTGCTGGCGAGCGGCTGGACCGCCGACCTGGCCCTGCTGACGCCCCAGATCCACGCCTCCCTGATGCCGTCCGAGATCACGCCCCGGCAGGACCTCGGCGACGTCACCAAGGCCGTAGTCGCCTACCACGACGGCGACCTGACCTCGATCGACACCGTCGAGGTGCGGCAGCGGTCCGGCCCGTTCCTGCAGCACGCGTGGGACGTCCTGCGCACCGTGAAGGCGGGCGAACCCGTCACCTACTCCGAGTACGCGGAACTGTCCGGCCGCCCGGCCGCGATCAGGGCGGCGGCCTCCGCCTGCGCGCGGAACTCGGTGGCGTTGTTCGTGCCGTGCCACCGCGTGATCCGGCTCGGCGGCAACCTCGGCGGCTTCCGCTGGGGCCTCGACGTCAAGCGCTGGCTGCTCGCGCACGAGGCCTAACCGACGAGCGTGATCTCCGGCGGTGCCGTCATGGTCACCAGGTCGGTGCCGCACTTCCGGCAAGGCCTGGCGACCGGCCAGACCAGGTTGGTCTGCAGGGACTGCTCGCCGTTGAACCACTGGTCCTCGCCGGCGTCGCGGCACGTGTGGCAGCCGACCCGGTGAACAGCCGGACCCACGGCCCGGCTCCGAGCTCGCTGCCCTGCGCCTGCGGCCGGCGCACGTCGGTGAACGGCGCCCACCAGAACGACAGCCTGCACCGCAACGTCGTGGTGGCCGCGCCGCTCGCGACGTCGAACCCGGTGATCCTGATCGGCGCCGGGTGGCTGCCCGCCTGCTCCAGCTCGTCCTGCCACTCGAGCGGTGCCTGCGAGGAGTGGCACAGGCCGTGCTCGGCGCCGTGCCGCACGCTGACGGTCCTGCCGGTCCGGCGGCACACGAAGCAGTCGTGCGAGAACTCGACCTTGTTCGACCACCCGAAGTGGGCGGCCTCGGTGACCTCGACACGAGCGGTGATTTCCACGTGGGACAGCACGCGCCGAGGTTAGACGCTGATCAGCCCAGCGACACCTCCAACGTGGACCCGGTGCGCGCCTTGCGCACCCGCAGCCTGGTCGGGATGCGCTGCCGCAGCTCCTCCACGTGCGACACGAGCCCCACGACGCGGCCGCCGGCCCGCAACTCGTCCAGGGTGTTCATGACGATGTCCAACGTGTCCGAGTCGAGGGTGCCGAAGCCCTCGTCCACGAACAGGGTGTCGAGCAGGGCGCCACCGGTCTCGTTGGCCACCACGTCGGCGAGGCCCAGCGCGAGCGACAGGGACGCCAGGAACGACTCGCCGCCGGACAGGGTCTTGGCCGGGCGGGACCGGCCCGAGTAGTCGTCGAGCACGTCGAGGCTCAGGCCGCCGCGGGTGCCGCGAGCACCCGCGGAGTCGGAGTGCACGAAGCTGTAGCGACCCTGGCTCATCCGGTGCAGGCGTGCGGAGGCGGCCACGGCCACCTCCTCCAGGCGCGCCGCCAGCACGTACGACCGCAGCGTCATCTTCTTCGAGTTCTGGCCCCGGCCGTTGATCACGTCGGTCAACGCGTCGAGCTCGGCGTAGGTGGCCTCCAGCGGTTCCAGTGACTTCCACTCGGCCCGCAGGCGCTTCGCCAGCTCGCTCACCCGGTCGAACGCCGCCTGGGCGCGGGCGAGCGCCGTGGCGGCCGAGGACGCGGCGGCACGGGCCGAGGACGCCGCCTCCGTCACCTGGCCCAGGTCGATCTCGGTGTCCGGGTCGACGCCGGTCAGCTCCTCCAGGGTGGCGAGCGCCGAGGCGCGGGCGCGTTCCCAGGCGGCGATCCGGTCGTCCAGGGCCTGCAACTTGATCTGCGGGCGGGCCGCCGCCAGGGCGGTGTCCACGTCGGGGAAACCGGCCTCGGTGGCGAGCCCCGCCACCAGCGACTGCTGCTCCTCGACCCTGGCCTGCGCCGCGTCCCTGGCCGAGCGGCGGTCGGCCAGGTCGACCAGTGCCTTCGCGAGCTTCAGCAGGTGGTCCCGGCGGGCCAGGACGTCGTCGTGCTCTCCCCGCGCCTTGTCGAGGCGGGCGCCCCGGTCCTCGACCACGGCCATCAGGGACGTGTGCTCGGTGCGCAGGCCGACCAGGTCCTGCTCGACCTCGGCCTTCTCCGCGCCCAGGTCCCTGGTCTTGGCCTCCAGGCCCACGAACTCGGTCTGGCGCTGCGACCGGGTGCGGGCCAGCTCCAGGGCCGCGCGGTGCTCGGCGATGGCGGTGGCGGGCTCGTCGGAGCCCAGGGCCTCCCAGCAGGCCTGGATGCGCAGCTCGGCGGCGTGCGCGGCCCGTTCCGCCTCGGTGCGGCGGTCCAGCGCGACCTGCTCCTCCTGCGCCGCGTCCTCCTCGGCGGTCGCGTCCACGCCGCCGAGCATCGGCTGGGCCGGGGCCGGGTGGGACGGCGACCCGCAGACGGCGCACGGCTTGCCGCGCTTCAGGGCCGCGGCGAGCTCGATCGCCATGTTCTCCAGGCGCTGCTGCCGGACCTGCTGCAGCACGTCCTTCGCCTTCTGGTGGACGTCGATGGCCTCGTGCAGCGCCTTCTTGGTGCGCTCCAACGCCTTCGTCGCCTCGGGCAGGGCCTCGGCGGCATCGGCGCGGGCCTTCAGCGACTCCAGGCGCGCGGACGCCTCCACGGCCGCGTCCAGCTGCAGGCGGCACTGGGCCAGGCGCTCCGGCAACACCTCCAGCTCGGCGTTCAGCGCCAGCAGCCGGCGTTCGACCTGGTACGACGAGTTCTTCAGCACCGAGAGGCGGCGCACGTCTGCCTGCTGGCGCTCGGCCTCCGCCGCCAGCTCGCCCAGACCGCCCGCCTCCTCGCGGTGGCGCTCCGCGTCCTCGCGCAACGAAGAACCCTCGTACCCCAGGCGCTGCAACGACTCCTGGGCGCGGGCCTCGTCGCGGACGGCGAACTTGAACGTCTCCTGCAGCTTCGCGATCTCCCCGAACGCCGGCACGACGGGGAGCGCACGCCGGGCCGCGTCGCGCTCGGCGAACCACGCCGCCGAGTCCGCCGCCTCCACGCGGGCCAGCAGGTCGCGCGCCTCGCGCACGCGGCGGACCTGGTCGGCGTGCACGCGCGCCTGGTCCAGCAGCACCTGCGCGCCGTCGGCCACGCCCGCCGTCTCCTCCGACAGCGCCTCGGCCGACCTGACGGCGAGAGAAAGCCGTTCCAGCACCGACTCGAGCCACCCCGGCTCGAACGACGGCTCCTCGCCCGCGGCCTCGGCGACCCGCTGCACCAGTTCGGACGCGCCCCGGCGGCGCTCCTCCAGCACCCGCCCGGCGGCGACCCTCCTGTCGCGGAACCACTTCTCCACGTCGAGGAACCGCTCGGTGCCGAAGAGCTTCTCCAGCAACACCTCCCGCTCGGCCGTGTCCGACCGCAGGAACTTCGCGAACTCCCCCTGCGGCAGCAACACGACCTGGAAGAACTGCTCGTACGACATGCCCAGCATGTCCTCGACCGCGCGCGCCACGTCGTCGATGCGCGTGATGCCCTCGCCGTCCCAGCCCTCCAGCCAGGTGAGCGTGCACTTCGCGGGCTGCGTGGTGAACCCGCCGCCGCGCTTCTTCGGCCGGTCGAACTCCGGCGAGCGCACGATCCGGAACCGCCGGGACTGCACGGTGAGCTCGAGCGACACCTCCGTCGGCACCTCTGGATCGGCGTACTCGCAGCGCAGCTTCTTCACGTCGCCCCGCGCGCCCGGCACCCGGCCGAACAACGCGAACGCCACCGCGTCGAGCAACGTCGTCTTGCCCGCGCCCGTGTCGCCGTGCAGCAGGAACAGCCCGTCCGCCCCCAGCTCGTCGAAGTCGACGGCCTCGGGCTTCGGGTAGGGCCCGAACGCCGTGAGCTCCAGGCGGTGCAGCCTCATTGCTCCTGCTCCCTCGCCACCGACGCGAACGCCTCGCGCAGCAACGCCTTCTCCGCCTCGGAGGGCTCGGAGCCGCGCGCGTCGGACACGAAGCAGCAGGCCACTTCCTCGTCGGAACGGCCGCGCACCCGTTCCGCGTACGTCATGTCGTGCTGCTGGCCCTGCTCCGGCCGCCACTCCACGTGCACCGCGTGCTCGAACCGCTTCTGCAACTGCCGCAACGCGTCCATCGGCCGCACCTGGTCCGTCAGCACGACCGACAGGAAGTGGTCCTCCAGCGGCTTGTGCGCCGGGTCCTCCAGCACGTCGGTCAGCGTCCCGGACACCACCGCCAACTGCCGCGGCACCGGCAGATCACGCCGCTCCACGCCGACGAGCCCACCCTCGTCCAACTCCACCAGCCACACCGACTTGCGGTGCCGCGCCTCGGAGAACGAGTACGCGAGCGGCGAGCCCGAGTACCGCAGGTTCTCCGCCAGCGTCTGCGGCCCGTGCAGGTGCCCCAGGGCCACGTAGTCGACGCCCGCGAACACCTGCATCGACACGTCCTGCACGCCGCCCACCGCGATGGTGCGCTCGGACTCCGACGGCGCCCCGCCCGTGACGAACGCGTGCGCCAGCACCACCGACCGCGCGTCCCGCGAGGCCAGGTCGGCGCGAATCCGCCGCATCGCCTCGCCCAGCACCGGCGCGTGGCCCTTGTCCGCCACGCCGAGCACGTGCCGCGCGGGCTCCGGTTCGAGGAACGGGATGCCGTACACCGCCACCGGCCCGTGCTCGTCCTCCAGCTCGACCGGCTTGTCCAGCAACGAGATCTGCGTGCGCAGGTGCAGCCCGCCCGCCGCGGCGAACTCCCCGAACACCCCGATCCGCGCCGCCGAGTCGTGGTTTCCCGGCGTGATCACGATCCGCGCCCCGGCCGCCCGGATCCGCATCAGCACCCGCGCGCACAGCGCCACCGCGTCGGCCGACGGCACCGCCCGGTCGTACAGGTCGCCCGAGACGACCACCAGGTCGACCTTCTCGGAGGACACCAGGTCAGCGAGGCCGCCCAGCACCGACTCCTGCTCCACGAGCAGGTCGCGGCCGTGGAACGTCCGTCCCACGTGCCAGTCGGAGGTGTGCAGGATCCGCATGGCACCAACCGTAGAGACGGGGTCCGACAAAACTCCGGGAGGGTTCCCGGCGTGTCACCCGATCGAGTTCAACATCTCTGGGGGAGCATCATCGGTGCCGTGACCGCAGTGATCATCACCGCCCTGATCGTCCTGGCACTCGTCAGTGCCGGGGCGCTGCTGTTCGTCTGGCGCCTCTACCAGGACAGCGTCCGGCGCACCGACGAGGCGCTCGCCGCCATCAACGTCGAACGCGCGCGCTACGACACCCAGCAGCAAGCCCTGCAACGCTACGAAGTGGCGTTCTCCAGCGTTTCGGGACGCGGCGAACTCGGCGAACAGGTGCTCGTCGAAACGGCGCGCGCGCTCGGCCTGAGGGAAAACCTCCACTACACGTTGCAGACGGACGTGGCGGGCGGCGGCGCGGTCCGGCCCGACATGGTGCTGAACGTCGGCGGCGGCCGCGCGGTCCCGGTCGACTCGAAGATGTCCATGGCCACCTGGGCCGAGGCCGTCGAGACCGACGACCCGCAGGAGCGCCAGGACGCGCTGCGCGTGCACGTCCGCAACATCCGTTCGCGGGCCGCCGAACTGGCCGGCAAGGGCTACCAGCGCTGGGCCGACGCCATCTACGGCACGATCATGTTCGTCCCCAACGACGGCGCGGTCGTCGCGGCGCTGGACACCGATCCCGAACTGCTGCGCTGGCTGCTCGACCGGCGCGTCTTCCTGTGCGGCCCGACCGGGTTCGCGGTGATCGCGTCGAGCGCGATGTTCGCGGTCACCGAACGGGCGCTCGCCGAGGACGTCGAGCAGGTCAGGCTGTCCGCCGGCCGTGCGAACCGGGCCGCGGACAGCGCCATCGAGGCCGTCAACCTCTCCACCACGCACCTGCAGCGCTTCCTTAGTGCGCGCCGCCGCGAGCTTGAGGCGTTGGAGGGATTCCGGGCGAGCGTGGAACCCCTGACGGACGCTTCCGCCACTCCTACGCCCCTCCCGCTCGTCCGAAGGGCGGACGAGCAGTCCGCTTAAAACGCACGCAGTGTGCCCGCAGGTTGCTTCTGGGTGAGAAACGAACGGACTGACGAACACCGAATGGCCGAACGGCTACCGTGTGCGTCGTGAGTGAGTTGCGCGAGCGTTCTGCAGCCTTCGATGACGACGTCGAGGACTACGACGCGGTTCCGTGGAACTACCGGGCCCTCTTCGGGGAGTTCAAGGGAATCCCCTGGTGGGCGGCGATCCTGGCCGCCCTGGTCCCGGCCTTCATCGGTGCCTTCATCGACATCAACTCCAGCAAGACCGTCGGCTGGACGTTCAACGTCGTGTTCTTCGTGGGCGCGCTGGCCGCGATCGTGCTGGTGCAGCGCCGCAGCCTGTTCGGGCCGATGGTGCAGCCGCCGCTCGTGCTGGCCGCCACGGTGCCGACCCTCGTGCTGCTCACCGGCGGCGTCGCCAAGGGCGGCCTGTCCACCATGGCGCTCGGCCTCGGCAAGCCGCTCATCGACAGCTTCCCGGTCATGGCCATCACCACCGCCGTCACGGTCGGCCTGGGCATCCTGCGGATGATCCTGCAGAAGAACCCGAACCGGCCGAGCAAGGACGAGGTCCGCGAGGCCAAGGCGGAGATCAAGGACCGCGCCAAGCCCGTCCGCAGGCCCCGCGAGGAGCCGGCGGAGGAGGAAGAGCGCCCGCGCCGTCCCCGCCCGGAGCGCTCCGAGCGTCCCGAGGGCGCCCCGGCCCGCCGGCCACGCCCCGAGGGCGCTCCCGCCCGCCGTCCGCGTCCCGAGGGCTCCCGCGGCGAGCGTCCGGCAGGCCAGCGCAAGCCGCGCCCGCGCGACTAGGCGCTGTCTTGCAAGTCCGTCGGGCGGCAGTGGCGAGCGAGGGCCCCGCAGGCGGCACCACCTAGACCCCAGAACGTCGAAAAGGGGCCGTCACCACTCGGTGACGGCCCCTTTTCGACGTTCTAGCGGACCAGGTCCTTGCGGAGCTCGCGCGGCAGCGAGAACGTGATGCGCTCGTTCGCCGTCGTGATCTCCTCGACCTCGCCGAAGCCGTACGTCTCGAGGAACTTCAGCAGCTCCATCACCAGCAGGTCCGGCACCGACGCGCCCGACGTGACGCCGACGGTCTCGACGCCCTCGAGCCACGCCAGGTCGACCTCCTTGGCGTAGTCGATCAGGTACGAGGCCTTGGCGCCGTGCTGCAGCGCGACCTCGACCAGCCGGACCGAGTTGGAGGAGTTCTTCGAGCCCACGACGAGCACCAGGTCGCACGACGGCGCCATCGTCTTCACCGCGGTCTGGCGGTTCGAGGTGGCGTAGCAGATGTCGTCGGACGGCGGGTCCTGCAGCTCGGGGAAGCGGTCCTTGAGCTGACGCACGCGCACCATGGTCTCGTCGACCGAGAGCGTCGTCTGCGACAGCCAGATCACCTTGTTGGGGTCGCGCACCTGGACGTTCGCGGCGTCCTCCGCGGTGTCGACGAGCTGCACGTGGTCCGGCGCCTCCCCCGCGGTGCCCTCGACCTCCTCGTGGCCCTCGTGGCCGATCAGGAGGATGTCGTAGTCCTCCTTGGCGAACCGCACCGCTTCTTTGTGGACCTTCGTCACGAGGGGGCACGTCGCGTCGATGGTGCGCAACGACCGTTGCTCGGCCTCGGCGTGCACGGCAGGCGACACGCCGTGTGCTGAGAACACCACGAGAGCGCCCTCAGGTACTTCGTCGGTCTCGTTGACGAAGATGGCGCCGCGGTCGGACAGCGTCTCCACGACGTACTTGTTGTGGACGATCTCCTTGCGCACGTAGACGGGCGCGCCGTACTTCTCGAGGGCGAGCTCGACCGTCTCCACGGCACGATCAACGCCCGCGCAGTAACCACGCGGCTTCGCCAACAGGACTCGCTTGGGCATGCCCTCAGGGTACCCAGCCCCGGTCCTAGGCATTTCAGACGCGGTTGCGGCAGGCTAGTGGGCATGAAGCCACTGCCACTGGGTGTCCGCGTCGCCGCCGGGCTCGCGGCGACCGCCCTCGAACAGGCCCGCAGGCTGCCCCAGCAGCTCGCCGGACTCCCGTTGACGGTGGTCAGCGAGGCGATGCAGCTGTCGATGCGCGTGCAGCAGCATGTGACCGAACTCGCCATCAAGGGCGACGACGTCCTCTCCGGACTGCGCCCGGCGGAGGAGGAACCGGAGTGGGCGACGTTCGACGAGGACGAGACGCCCGTCACGACTTCTCAGGAAATCACCGAGCAGGTGCTCGCCGACGACCCGTGGGAAGAGGAAGAGCGCGCGATCGCCGAGGTGCCGGAGTTCCTGCCCACCTACGACGAGCTGTCGATCGCCCAGCTGCGCGCCCGGCTGCGCAACCTCGACGTGGCGCAGCTGGAGGAACTGCTGCGCTACGAGAAGGCGCACGAGTCTCGGCCTGAGTTCGTGGGCATGCTCAACCGGCGGATCGCGACGGTCAAAGCGCAATCGTGACTGACGCGAAATCCACGCCGGAGAACCCCTGGCCGGTGCGGACGGTCGCCCGCAAGCTGCTCGACTGGATCAACCGGCTCGGCGACGTGTGGGTCGAGGGCCAGGTCACGCAGCTCAACGCGCGCAGCTCCACGGCGTTCCTGACGCTGCGCGACCCGAGCGTCGACATGTCCATGTCGATCACCTGCAACGCCTCGATGGTCCGCGAGCTGCAGCTCACCGAGGGCAGCAGGGTGATCGCGCACGGCAAGATCAGCTTCTACCCGAACCGGGGCACGCTGTCGTTGCGCGCGGACGACATCCGCGCCGTCGGCATCGGCGAGCTGCTCGCCAGGATGGAACGGCTGCGCAAGCTGCTGCACGCGGAGGGCCTGTTCGACCCGCGCCGCAAGCGCCGCCCGCCGTTCCTGCCGAACAAGATCGGTCTCGTCACCGGACGGGCGTCGGCGGCCGAGCGCGACGTGCTGACGAACGCGCGGAACCGGTGGCCCGGCGCGCACTTCCGCGTCATCAACGTCGCCGTGCAGGGCCCGACCGCGGTCACCCAGGTGATGACCGCGCTGTCCACTTTGGAACGCGACCCCGAGTGCGACGTGATCATCATCGCCCGCGGCGGCGGCAGCGTGGAGGACCTGCTGCCGTTCTCCGACGAGGCGCTGTGCCGCGCGGTCGCCGCGTGCCGCACGCCGGTCATGTCGGCGATCGGCCACGAACCGGACACCCCGTTGCTCGACCACGTCGCCGACGTGCGCTGTTCGACGCCGACCGACGCGGGCAAACGGGTGGTTCCGGATGTCGCCGAAGAGAGTGAACGGGTCCGCCAGATGCGCGATCGCGGCCGCCGCGCGCTGCACGGCTGGGTCGATCGAGAGCGCAAACTGCTCGACTCGCTGCGCTCCCGACCAGTACTTTCGGACCCTTACGGCCCGCTGGAGCGCCGTTCCGAGGAAGTGAAGCGGTTTCGCGACCAGGCACGCCGAGCGGTCACGCAACGACTCGATCGGGAGGACGTCCACCTCTCGGGGACGAAGGCCCGCTTGACGACCCTCGGACCAGCCGCCACGCTGGCCCGCGGGTACGCCGTTGTGCAGCTCGTCACACCTGACGGGCCCGACGGCGTGGTGCGGTCGGTGGCGGACGCGCCGAGCGGAACACAGCTGCGGGTACGCGTCGTTGACGGAGCAGTGCAGGCCACTGTCGTGAGTGTGGAAGGGGGAGGTACCGATGATGCGTGATGCCGTGTTCCTGCCCCTCACCATGGAGGCGGCGGGTTCCTGCGGCTCGGGCCTGCGGAGCAAGGCGGAGGCGGCGAACCGCGCCGCGGCGGACTGCTGGACGGACATGGTGGGCGACTGCGACACCACGAGCCGCCGCACGCTGATCCTGACGTTGCACGACCTGAGCGAGGCCACCGCCGGCACGGTCCAGTACCGGCGCGTCGCGGAGGCCGAGGCGCTCATCGACGAGGCGGTGCGAGAGGGTGACGGCGAGGAGTTCGCGGAGGCGCTGGTCGGCTACGACCTGGCCGTCGCGACCGTGCTGAGCCGTCTGAGGAGCCAGTCCGCGTGAGTTCGGAAACACTGGGTTACGAAGCCGCCCGTGACGAGTTGGTCGACGTCGTCCGCAAGCTGGAGGCCGGAGGTCTCTCGCTGGAGGACTCCCTCGCGCTGTGGGAACGCGGCGAGGCGCTCGCCAAGACGTGTGAGCAGCATCTCGCGGGTGCGCGCGAGCGAATCGATGCAGCTCTCGCTGTGGTCGAGGAGGACGTTTCGGACGCGTGATCCCGTGCAAGGATTCAGTTGCCGATCACAAAATCCGGCACGCTGAGTAGTCGCATGGAGGCGCGCAATGGTGAACACCCCCGCGGAACGACGTCGCGAAGCCCCCGACCGGAACCTGGCATTGGAGCTCGTGCGCGTCACCGAGGCGGCGGCGATGGCCGCGGGCCGGTGGGTGGGGCGCGGCGACAAGAACGGCGGTGACGGCGCGGCCGTCGACGCGATGCGCAAGCTCATCCACACCGTCTCGATGAGAGGCGTCGTGGTGATCGGCGAGGGCGAGAAGGACGAGGCGCCCATGCTGTTCAACGGCGAAGAGGTGGGCAACGGCGAGGGCCCCGAGTGCGACGTCGCGGTCGACCCGATCGACGGCACGACGCTGATGGCCAAGGGCATGCCGAACGCGCTGGCGGTGCTCGCGGTGGCCGAGCGCGGGGCGATGTTCGACCCGTCCGCCGTGTTCTACATGGAGAAGCTCGCCGTGGGCCCGGAGGCGGCCGACGTCATCGACATCACCGCGCCGCTCGCGGAGAACATCCGCCGCGTCGCGAAGGCCAAGCACAGCGACGTCTCCGACGTGAACGTGTGCATCCTCGACCGGCCCCGGCACGAGAGCATCGTGCGGGAGGTCCGCCAGGCGGGCGCCCGCATCCACTTCATCTCCGACGGTGACGTGGCCGGCGCGATCGCGGCCGCACGCCCCACGTCGGGCGTGGACATGCTCGTGGGCATCGGCGGCACCCCGGAGGGCATCATCGCCGCAGCGGCCCTCAAGTGCGTCGGTGGTGCCATCCAGGGCCGGTTGTGGCCGAAGGATGACGAGGAGCGCGAGAAGGCGATCGGCGCGGGCCACGACCTGTCCCGCGTGCTCACGACGAACGACCTCGTTTCGGGCGACAACGTCTTCTTCTGCGCGACCGGCGTGACCGACGGCGACCTCTTGCGCGGCGTGCACTACCGCGCGGGCGGCTGCACGACCCAGTCGATCGTCATGCGGTCCAAGTCCGGCACCGTGCGCATGATCGACGGCTTCCACAGCCTCCACAAGCTGCGCGAATACTCCTCGGTCGACTTCGACATCCCCGAGGACGCGCAGCAGCCGCTGCCGTAAATGTCCCATTCACTGTGAACTGTGAACGCTCGGTGACCAGACGAGTGACCCTAGTGACAGTGTGACCTTCGTCCATAGGTTCCCTCCTGACCCCGGCAACCCTGCGCCGGGTTCAGGAAAGGACACTCAACGATGAGGGCACGTTCGTTGTTCTCCGCAGTCGTCGTGGCCGCGGGCGCCCTGCTCGCCTCGGCCGTCGCGGCCAACGCGGCTCCGGCTCCCACCGCTGACGGCGAGGTCTCGCCGATGATCGTCGGCGGCACCAACGCCACGCAGGTCTACTCCTGGATGGTCTCCCTGCAGAGCACCTCCGGCAGCCACTTCTGCGGCGGCACGCTGATCAAGGCCAACTGGGTCGTGACGGCGAAGCACTGCGTCCAGGGCTCGTCGGCCTCGTCGATCCGCACCCGGATCGGCACGACGAACCGCACCAGCGGCGGCACCACGACCGGCGCGTCGCGGATCATCAACCACCCGTCGGCCGACCTGGCGCTGGTGCAGCTCAACACCTCGGTCAGCCAGGCGCCCGCCGCCGTGGCGGCCTCGTCCGGCGCGGTCGGCACGGCCACCCGCATCATCGGCTGGGGCCAGACCTGCCCGACCCGCGGCTGTGGTGGCGCTCCCATCACGCTGCAGGAGCTGAACACGTCGATCGTGACGGACAGCCGTTGCGCCGGCATCAGCGGCGCTTCGGAGATCTGCACCAACAACACCGGTGGCAACAAGGGCGCCTGCTACGGCGACTCGGGTGGCCCGCAGGTGAAGTCCGTGAACGGCCGCTGGGAGCTCATCGGCGCCACCAGCCGTTCCGGTGGCGGCGCGACCTGCGCGACCGCTCCGTCGATCTACGTGGACGTCCCGTACTTCCGCTCGTGGATCAGCCAGTACGCCGGCACCGTCTGATCGGTGTAGCTCGGTAAACGCGTTCCGAGGCCCGTCTCCCAACCGTTATGGGAGGCGGGCCTCCGCGTTGCAACCCGGGTGATCCTCCCGTCGTCTACTTCGGCAAGGGATGGAACAACCAGGGGGGTGCCCGATGCGGATGTTGTTCGCGGCGGTCGCGTTGATGTCGGTGGCGGGGTGCGCGCAGGGGACCGTGCAGGCCGAAACTTCACCAGCACCACCACCTTCGTCGTCCTCGGCGCCTTCGTCCTCGTCGGCCGCGCCGACCACGACGACTCCCCCGCCACCCCCGCCCGTCGTGAAGCCGACTCCGTGCACCATCAGCGACGGCGCGTGCATCCAGCTCTCCACGAACCAGTCGTGGATCGTCCGGGGCGACAAGATCGTGCACGGCCCGTCGAAGATCACGCACGGACGCCGCGGCTTCGAGACGCCGCTCGGCAACTTCCCGGTGCTGCGCAAGGTGAAGGACGAGTGGAGCCGGCCGTACAACGCGCCGATGCCGTGGTCGACGTACTTCACCGAGAGCGGCATCGCGTTCCACGAGGGCTCGCTCACCGACCCGTCGCACGGCTGCATCCACCTGGACCCCGCCGCGGCCCGCTACTACTTCGAGAACCTCTCGATTGGCGAGACCGTGCAGGTGGTCTCATGATCATCAGCCATGAGACTCCTGGCCGCAACGGCCTTGCTGCTGCTTAGTTTGGCGGCTCCCGCGCACGCGTCGGTGTGCACCGTCCACAACGGAGCGTGCGTGCAGAAGCACTCGAACCTGGCGTGGCTCGTCACCAACGGCGTGACGAGCCACGGCCCGGTCCGGATCAGTCACGGCAAGCCCGGCTTCGGCACGCCGGTGGGCACCTTCCCGGTGCTGCGCAAGGTGAAGAACGACTGGAGCGTCCCGTACAACGGCCCGATGCCCAACGCCGTCTACTTCACCACCGACGGCATCGCGTTCCACCAGGGCGACCTGAACTCGCAGTCGCACGGCTGCGTCCGGCTCTCGTGGAACGACTCCGAGGTCTTCTACAACAACCTCTTCCCCGGTGAGCGCGTCCAGGTGCTTCCATAAATTTATGATTGAGATCACCCGATAGTGGTCACCCCACTACCGAGGGGTGATGAGAGATGCGAGTTCTGATCGCGACGGTGCTCCTGATCCTCGGCTTTGCTGTTCCCGCGAATGCTCAGGCGGGATGCACCGTCTACAACGGAGCGTGCCTGGAGAAGCACTCGAACCAGGCGTGGCTGGTGTTCAACGGCCAGGTGAGCTACGGGCCGGTGACCATCAGCCACGGCAAGCCGGGGTACGAGACCCCGGTGGGCACGTTCTCGGTGCTGCGCAAGGTGAAGAACGACTGGAGCGTCCCCTACAACGGCCCGATGCCGAACGCGGTGTACTTCACCACGACCGGTATCGCGTTCCACCAGGGTGACACGGCAGTCCAGTCGCACGGCTGCATCCGGATGCCCATGGATGCGTCGCTCGTGTTCTACGACAACCTGATGGTCGGCGAGCAGGTGCAGGTGCTGCCGTAGACCGTCCCGAGTTGGGGGCCTGACCGGTGGCACTGGTCAGGCCTTCAGCACTTAGCGCGTTCCTGCTCGAACTCGGCGCCGCTCAAGTAGTCGTCCTCGAACTTGACCTTGCCGTCGCGCAGCCCGTCGAGCGTGAACTCCACGGCGGGCGTGCTGCCGTCCTCCAGCCGCACGGTCAGCGTCAGGCGCGCGTCGCCGTTCGGCCGCTGCCAGGCGACCTTCTCCTGCAGGCCCTCGGGTTTCTGGCCCACGGCGAGCTCGCGGAGCTTGGCCGGCGGGGCGAACCCGACCCGCCAGACGTCCTTCGAGTCGGCCTGGACCCACGCTTCGGTGACCGCCGGCGCACCGCAGGCGGTGTCGACGAACTGCGGCAGCCCGGTCGGCGTGAGCTTCACGGCCCAGCTCTGGCCGGAGGAGCAGCCCCCGAGCGCGGTGACCGCGGCGAGCACCGCGACCAGCTTCCACCGGGTCATGCTGTTCTCCTCGAGCGATCTCGGTACACCGGCGCCCATCATCGCGCCCCGGAACCGCCACGCGCCCGGCGAGACCGTTCGGCAACCAGCCCGTGAGCCGTTCGAGTCGCTCGCCGACGTCCTGCTGCCGCCTCACTGACGCGCCAGCAGTCTCCGCACCGTCGCCTCGATCGCGTCGACCCTGGTCAGCGCTGTCTCGTGGTCGTCCCCGTCGTCCTCGCGCGCCAGCGTGTAGATCACCCCGCCGGCGCTCGCCACGTGATCGGGCACCCACACGATGCCGCGTTCCTCCAGCAACGCCTCGACCCCGTCTTCGGTGAGCTGGTTGTTGGCCGGTCCCACCACCACCCGGACGTCGAGCTCCCGCACCGTCTCCGGGCTCAGCACCCCGCCCACCGCCGCCGGGACGAGCACGTCGGCCTTGGTCCGGTAGGCCTCTTCCGGCGCCACCCAGCCGAACTCGCCGGTGCGCCGGCTCTGGTCCACATCGGACACGACGACGTCCGCCCCCGGGAGACCGCGCGCGACCAACTCCCCCACGGACCCGAACCCGCTGATCACGACCTTGCGACCGGCGAGGTCCTCCGTGCCGAACGTGTGCCGCGCCGCCGCCCGCAACGCCGCCAGCACACCCCGTGCCGTGGGTCCGCTCGACGACCCGGTGCCGCCGTGCTCCTCGGGCAGGCAGTAGGCGTGGGGCGTGAGCTCCTTGAGCACCAGCATGTCGTCCGGCCCCGTCCCGACGTCCGGTCCGGCGCGGTAGGCGCCGCCGAACTCGTTGATCAGGTCGGCGTGGTCGAGCAGGACGGCCCGCCGCCGTTCCGGCGTGAGCTCCCGGTCGACCACGATCACGCTCTTGGCTCCACCGTGCGGGATCCCGGCCGCCTCGCACTTCCGCGTCATCGCCCTGGACAGCCGCAGCACGTCGGTGACGGCATCGGTGACCTGGTCGTACGCCTTCATCCGGCACCCGCCGACCGCCGGACCCGCCTGCGTCGAGTGCAGGGCGACCATCGTGGTCATCCCCGACCGCCGACCGGTGCGGACGACGAGTCGTTCGTGCTCCCACATCTGCGTTCCCTCCCGAACTTCAGCCACCGTTCGTGCTCGAAGTTAGGGTGAAAAGCAGTGCTGCCGAGCTGATTCCGAACTTCGTTCGGTTCGGCGACCTGAGGAGCGAGATGGATGAACTTGATTCGGCGATCGTGCGCGAACTGCAGCGCGATGCCCGGCAGTCGAACCGCGACATCGCCCGCAAGGTGGGCGTGGCGCCCTCGACGTGCCTGGAACGCACGCGCCTGCTGCGCGAACGCGGCGTGATCCGCGGCTACCACGCCGACATCGCCCCGTCCGCGCTGAACCGCGGCGTGCAGGCGCTGGTGTCGGTGCAGGTCCGCCCGCTGAGCCGCGCCGTGATCGACTCGTTCAAGGCCTTCGCCGCAAGCCTGCCGGAGGTGACGGCGGTGTACGTGATGGCGGGCAACGACGACTTCGTCGTGCACGTGGGCGCGCAGGACAACGACCGGCTGCACGCGTTCCTGGTCGACAGGTTCAGTCAGCGCAGGGAGATCGTCGGGTTCCGCACCTCGATCATCTTCCAGCACCTGGAGAAGCACGACCCGGCGCCGCTGCCGGGGGCCTGACGGCCCCCGGCCCGCGCGTCAGGTGCCGTCGCTGGAGTGCCCGGGGAACAGGTGCGCCGACGGGTTGAGCGCCACCGCGATGTTGTTGACGGCGGTCGCCGCCTCGCCGAACCCGGTGGCGATGAGCTTGACCTTGCCGGGGTACTGCGCCACGTCGCCGGCCGCGTACACCCGGTCCAGCCTGGTCTTCATGGTGGTGTCGACGAGGACCGCGCGGTGGTCGAGCTCGAGCCCCCACGACTCGATCGGCCCGAGGTCGGCGGTGAAGCCGAGCGCGGCCACGACCGTCTGCGCGGGCAACGTCCGCGCGTCGCCACCCTTGACCTTGACGTCCACTTCGGACAGTGGTTCGCCGCGCAACGCCAGCACCTCGGCGTCCGTGATGATCTCGACGCCGAGCTCCCGCACCTGCCGCACGGTGGCCGCGTGCGCGCGGAAGTTGGCCCTGCGGTGCACGATCTTGACGCTTGCGGCGATCGGGTGCAGCGCCAGCGCCCAGTCGAACGCCGAGTCGCCACCGCCCACGATCACCACGTGCTGCCCGGCGTGCTCGGCCAGCACCGGCACGAAGTGCACCATGCCGCGACCCAGCCACCCGTCACCGGCGGGCAGCGGGCGCGGGTTGAACTCACCCATGCCCGCCGTGATGAGCACAGCCCTGGCGTTGATCGTCGACCCGTCCGCGAGCCCGATCCGCAGACCGTCCTCAATGGACTCACACGTGCGCGCCTGACGGCCGAGGAGGTAGGTGGGCTTGAACTGCGCGGCCTGCTCGACCAGCCCGTTGACGAGGTCGCGCCCCCGCACCGCCGGGAACCCCGCCACGTCGAAAATCATCTTCTCCGGGTACATCGCCGTGACCTGACCGCCCGGTTCGGGCAGGGCGTCCACGACGGCGACGTTCATCTCCCGGAAGCCTGCGTAGTAAGCGGCGAACAACCCCGTGGGACCAGCTCCCACGATGAGGAGGTCGACGTCACGCTCCATGAGTGGTGCCCTTCTGCCAGTGGTGGGTGGCAGTGCTGTGATCGACCATAGAGACTCGGAGGTATGTCTGAACAGGAGTACCGCGTCGAGCACGACACGATGGGTGAGGTCCGCGTGCCGGTCGACGCATTGTGGCGCGCCCAGACCCAACGCGCGGTCGAGAACTTCCCGATTTCCGGTCGAGGCCTGGAACGCGCCCAGATCAGAGCACTGGGCCTGCTCAAGGCAGCGGCGGCCCGAGCCAACGCGCAACTGGGCGTCCTCGACGCGGACGTGGCGGAGGCCATCGCGACCGCGGCCGACGAGGTCGCCGCCGGCCGGTGGGACGACCACTTCCCGGTCGACGTCTTCCAGACGGGCTCCGGCACGTCGTCGAACATGAACGCCAACGAGGTCATCGCCACCCTGGCCACCCGCGCCCTGGGCCGCGACGTCCACCCGAACGACCACGTCAACGCCTCGCAGTCGTCGAACGACACGTTCCCGACCACCCTGCGGGTGGCCGCGACCGAGGCCGTCGTCACCGACGTGATCCCGTCCCTGTCCCACCTGCTCGAAGTCCTCGAGTCCCGCGCCGCGGACTGGTCCGACCTCGTCAAGTCCGGCCGCACCCACCTCATGGACGCCGTGCCGATCACCCTCGGCCAGGAGGCGGGTGCCTGGGCCTCCCAGATCCGCTACTCGGTGGAACGCCTGACGTCGTCCGTCCCGCGCCTGGCCGAACTGCCGATCGGCGGCACCGCAGTGGGCAGCGGCCTGAACGCGCCGGCGGAGTTCGGCGCCCTCGTGTCGGCAGAGCTGGCGTCCGCGACCGGCCTCCCGCTCGTCGAGGCTCGCGACCACTTCGAGGCGCAGGCCACCCAGGACGGCGTGGTCGAGATGTCGGGCCAGCTCCGCGCCACCGCCGTGGCACTGTTCAAGATCGCCAACGACCTCCGCTGGCTCGGCTCCGGCCCCCGCACGGGCCTGGGCGAACTGGCGCTGCCGGACCTCCAGCCGGGCTCGTCGATCATGCCGGGCAAGGTCAACCCGGTGATCTCCGAGGCCACGATGATGGTCGTGGCGCAGGTCATCGGCAACGACGCCGCGGTCGCGTTCGCCGGCTCGCAGGGCAACTTCCAGCTCAACGTGATGCTGCCGGTCATCGCCCGCAACGTCCTGGAGTCGTCCCGCCTGCTCGCCGCCGTGGCCCGCCTGCTCGCGGACAAGGTGCTCGTGGGCACCGAGCCCGCTGTCTCGCAGATGCGGGAGTACGCGGAGTCGTCGCCGTCGATCGTGACGCCACTGAACCGGTACATCGGGTACGAGGAAGCGGCTTCGATCGCCAAGCAGTCGTTGAAGGAGCGCAAGACGATCCGCGAGGTGGTGCTGGAGCGCGGGCACGTGCCTTCGAAGCTGAGCGAGGAGCAGTTGGACGCGGCTCTGGACGTGCTGCACATGGCGCGCGGCGGCCGCTGATCGGCTGAAGGTTCCGGTGCCGGGTTCGCCCGGCACCGGACTCGTTCACCTCCGCCGCAGCTGCCGCTCGAGGCTCTCGATCACCTTGCCCAGCCGACTGGTCTCCTCCGGCGTGAAGTCGGGCAACGGAGCTCCCGCCGCGATGTGTTCGCCCCAGCCGTAGAGCGCGTCGCGAAGCACAGCAGCGGTTGTGCGGTCCACCTCGATGCGAACGAGATCGACATCAGTCGCTGCGCCCTCTTCGACACTCATGCGTCGACCGTACGCACCGGCCCGCCTTCAGCCGGCCAAGTGCAGGTCAGGAGTACATCGCGAGCCAGATGGCGATGTAGTGGCAGATCGCCGCCACCACAGTCGCAGCGTGGAAGAACTCGTGGTACCCGAACACCTGCGGCCAAGGATTGGGCCACCGGGTCGCGTAGAACACCGCCCCCACGGTGTAAAGCGCCCCACCCACCAACAGCAACACCAACGCCGCAACCCCGGCGTGGTGCAACAGCTCGGGCAGCACGAACACCGCCACCCACCCGAGCGCGATGTAGATCGGCACCCCGAGCCACCGCGGCGCGTGCGGCCAGGCCAGCTTCAACGTCACCCCGAGCAACGCCCCGGTCCACACGACCCAGAGCACGGTGGACCCGGTCCCGGGATCCATCGCGAGCAACGCGAACGGCGTGTAAGTGCCGGCGATGAACACGAAGATCATCGAGTGGTCGAGGCGCTTCATCCACGTCCGGACGCGGTCCGACTTCCACGTCACGCGGTGGTACAGCGCCGAGACGCCGAAGAGGCCCAGGACCGTCAGGCCGTAGACGGAGGTGGCGAGGGCGGCTCGGCCGGACACTGTGGACGCCGCCAGAGCGATGAGAGTCGCGCCTGTCGCCACCGAGGCGATGAACGACCAGAAGTGCAGCCATCCACGCAGGCGCGGCCGCAGTCCGGGCTGGGGAGGAACGGTCGCAGTGGTCACGAGGCTCTAGGTTACGCGACCGTAGGTTTCCTACCGCGGCTCAGTGATGAACCTTGCACGGCGTACGCTGTTCGAGCGTGGCACTCCGCACCCGTGTGAAAGACGTCGCTATCCACTTCTACGAGTGGATCCTCCGCCGCGAGCTCAGCGCGAACACGCAGGTGCCCAAGCACGTGGGCGTGGTCCTCGACGGCAACCGCAGGTGGGCCAGGGAAGCAGGCTTCACCGATGTCGCGCACGGGCACAGGGCCGGCGCGCGCAAGATCCTCGAACTGCTCGAGTGGTGCGGTGACGCCGACGTCGAGGTCGTCACCCTCTGGATGCTGAGCACCGACAACCTCAACCGCGACAACGACGAGCTCGCGCCGTTGCTCGACATCATCGCGGACATCACCGACGAGCTGGCGGGCGACGGCAAGCCGTGGCGCGTGCGGCACGTCGGGGCCATCGACATGCTGCCGAAGGAGCACGCCGAGCGGCTCACGAACGCCTCGGCGCGCACCAAGGACCGCACCGGCATCCAGGTCAACGTCGCCGTCGCGTACGGCGGGCGGCAGGAGATCGCGGACGCCGTGCGGAAGCTCCTGCAGGCGCACGCGGAACGTGGCGGGACGATCGAGGAGCTCGCCGAGGTGCTCGACGTCGACCACATCGCGGAGCACCTCTACACGTCCGGGCAGCCTGACCCTGACCTGATCATCCGCACGTCCGGTGAGCAGCGGCTCTCCGGCTTCATGCTCTGGCAGTCGGCGCACTCGGAGTTCTGGTTCTGCGAGGCCTACTGGCCGGGCTTCCGGCGCACGGACTTCCTGCGCGCCCTGCGCGAGTACGCCAAGCGCCACCGCCGTTACGGCAGCTGAGCCCACGCGAAGGGGCGCCCACCGCGAAGGTGGGCGCCCCTTTTCCGAGCAAGAGCGGCGATCAGCCCCAGTAGTGGCCGAAGTCGTCGCCGTCCTCGATGCCGCCGGCGGCGCAGGTCTCGGTGATGGAGGGCGAGTTCACCGGGACAGCAGCGCCGAGCACGCCGACGTTGTTGCCACACGCGCCGACAACACCGTTCAGGTTGTTGGCGTTGCCGACGATCAGCAGCGGCTCGTTGACCCAGTGGTGGCCGGGAGCGGCCATCGCCGGGGAACCGATGGCAACGAACGCAGCAGCGACGCCCAGGGCGGCAGCAGCCTTCTTCAGCACGATTTTCTCCTCATGAAGGTTTAAAGCGGGGAAAAACGCGTCTGGGGACGCCAGAATGACGTCCCCAGACGTAGAACAAAGGGAGATCAGCCCTCGTCGACGATGCCGCCGGCCGCGCAGGTCTCGGTGATCGACGGGGAGTTGATCGGCACAGCGCCGCCCAGCACGCCGACGTTGTTGCCGCAGGCGCCGATGGTGCCGTTGAGGTTGTTGCCGTTGAGCAGAACCAGCAGGGGGCCGTTCTTCCAGTGGTGTCCACCGTGACCGTGGCCCTCGCCGGCCATGGCGGCCGGGGCGAACGCGAGCGACAGCGCGGCGGCAGCAGCCACCACGGCACAAGCCTTCTTCATGTGATTCTCCTTCATGTCGGGTTATCCCCGTCATTTCCGGAGTCTTCGGGGATCTCCGGAGCGGTGGGGTCTCCGGGCGGAAACGCTATAGGCAATGATCGCAATCGGCCGCACGAGTGACACCATTGTGTGACGGCAAGATCAACAACATTCCCCGATGGGGTGGTCGTCGTTTCACGATTCGGTCGCGAGTAAGTCGCTGTGGTAGACGCCCTAAGCTCTCCGACTCATGGACGCCAACGAGCTCGTGCGCGGATACCTGGTGCTGGGGCTTCGGCTCGGGCGCCTCGTGTCCGGGTTCGTCGACTCGTACACGGGCGACCCGGCGCTGAGCCGCTCCGTCGACAACGAACCGCGCCTGCACCCCAGGGCGCTGGGCGACCACGCCCGCCTGCTGCGCCGCGAACTGCCCGGCAGCGACCTCGCCGAACAGCGCAAGCAGTTCCTCGACGCGCACCTGAGGGCGTTGGAGTGCACGGCGCGCAAGCTCGACGGCGAACGCGTCTCGTTCGTCGACGAGGTCGAGCAGTACTTCCAGGTCCGCATCCGCCCCGGCGACCAGGACTCGTACGCGCTCGCGCACCGCGACCTCGACGCGGTGCTGGAGGGTCCCGGCTCGCTCGCCGACCGGCTCACGGCGTTCCGCACGTCCGACGAGGTGCCCGCACGCCGGCTCCAGGGCGCCGTGCAGGCCCTCTCGAGCGCGCTGCGGGACCGGGTGCGGAGCAAGTACGCGCTGCCCGAGCAGGAGATCGTCGAGTACCAGGTCGTCACGAACAAGCCGTGGAGCGGCTTCAACTACTACCTGGGCCGCTACCGCAGCCGCGTCGCGATCAACGCCGACCTGAACCACCGCATGTCGAACCTGCCGCACCTGGTCGCGCACGAGTCCTACCCCGGCCACCACACCGAGCACTGCCGCAAGGAGTCCGGCCTGGTCGCGAAGCGCGGCCACGCGGAGCAGTCGATCTTCCTGATCAACACGCCTCAGTGCCTGATGGCCGAGGGCATGGCGGACCTGGGCCTGCACGCCGCGGTCGGGCCGGGCTGGGGCGTGTGGACGGAGCAGATCCTCGGCGACCTCGGGTTGCGAATGGACGGCGAACTGTCCGAAAAGGTCGAGTCGGCGGCGTCGGGCCTGCTCACGGTCCGGCAGGACGCCGCCCTGCTGCTACACGATCGTGGTGCGGATCAGGATGACGTGGTTGCGCATCTGCGCAGGTGGCTGCTAGTCCCCGACCGCCGCGCACGGCAAATGGTTCGTTTTCTGGCGGATCCGCTGTGGCGCGCGTACACGACCACATACGTCGAAGGAGTGCGTCTGGTGCGTGCCTGGCTCGACGTCCGCGCACCGGGCGAAACACTCGACTCCCGCTATCTGAGACTTCTCGACGAACCGCTCGTGCCGAAATCACTCGAACCCCAGGTCAGGGACGGCCTGTCGTGGCTTGCCCGCAACACGCACGAGAACAGCATGTGACCAGCGGAAACACGCGAGCGGTCACGTTTCGGGTTGTTGTCCGGAAGATGACAAATTCGGATTCACCTGTGTGGCTTCGTGCAGATGGGGCACTTCCACAGGTAACTTCGAAAGCGGCGGGACGCGACCACTGCGGACCGCGCAGGGAGGCTCTGATCGTGGCAGAAAACGTCGCGAGGGGGCCGGCACCCGGCCCTCGTGGTCGACCTGCCTGACGCCTTAGCCGGCGGAGGGTGAGACGACCGATCAGGGTGGTGCCTGGCCCAGCGAGGAGCGGACGCGGGTGCCGCGTTCGTGAGGGAGTTGCCGTGAACGCACGACGTCCCGCGAGCCGTTCCTCAGGCTCATCGCGCAGTTCTTCCTCCCGGCGCAAGTCCGCCGCCCCAGCCATCACGACATATGTGCTGGACACGTCGGTACTGCTGTCCGACCCTCTCGCCCCCACCCGGTTCGCGGAGCACGAGGTCGTGCTCCCGCTCGTGGTGATCAGCGAGTTGGAGGGCAAGCGCCACCACCCCGAACTGGGCTGGTTCGCGAGGGAAGCCCTGCGCCTCCTCGACGACCTGCGCTTGCGGCATGGTCGCCTCGATTCGCCGGTTCCCATCGGGGACCTGGGAGGCACCTTGCACGTCGAGCTCAACCACTCCGACCAGGAGGTGTTGCCATCAGGTTTCCGAACGGACTCCAACGACGCCCGAATCCTCGCCTGCTCCCTCAACCTCGCTGCTGAGGGACGCAACGTCACCCTGGTGACGAAGGACATGCCGCTGCGGGTCAAGGCCGGATCGGTCGGCCTGCCGGCGGAGGAGTACCGGGCGCACGACGTCACCCTGTCAGGCTGGACGGGAATGTCCGACATGGACGTTCCGCAGTCCCTGGTGGACAGCCTGTTCAAGGAGAACGTCGTCGACCCGACCCAGTACGAGGACCTGGAGCACATCGCCGAACTGCCCTGCCACACCGGGATCCGGTTGCTGGCGGGCACGTCGAGCGCTCTGGGCCGGGTGACCGCGGACAAGCAGATCAGGCTGGTGCGCGGAGATCGGGAGGCGTTCGGACTGCACGGGAGGTCCGCCGAACAGCGGATCGCCCTGGACCTGCTGCTGGATTCGGAGGTCGGCATCGTCTCGCTGGGCGGACGAGCCGGCACCGGCAAGTCGGCACTGGCGCTGTGCGCCGGTCTCGAAGCGGTGATGGAACGCCGGCAGCACCGCAAGGTCGTGGTCTTCCGGCCGCTGTACGCGGTCGGCGGCCAGGAGCTCGGCTACCTGCCGGGCAGTGAGAACGAGAAGATGGGGCCGTGGGCGCAGGCGGTGTTCGACACCCTCGGCGCGCTGGTGAGCCAGGCGGTCGTGGAAGAGGTGATGGACCGCGGGATGCTCGAGGTCCTGCCCCTCACCCACATCCGCGGCCGATCGCTGCACGACTCCTTCGTGATCGTCGACGAGGCGCAGTCGTTGGAGCGCAACGTGTTGCTGACCGTGCTGTCGCGGCTGGGCAGCAACTCGCGGGTGGTGCTGACGCACGACGTGGCGCAGCGCGACAACCTGCGGGTCGGCCGGCACGACGGCGTGGCGGCGGTGATCGAGAAGCTGAAGGGCCACCCGCTCTTCGCCCACGTCACCCTGACGCGCTCGGAGCGGTCGCCGATCGCGGCCCTCGTCACGGAGATGCTGGAGGAGGACTACGCCTCCTAGCGTCCTGACCGAGAACGGCCCCGCGCACTCGTTGCGCGGGGCCGTTCTCCGTTCTAGTCGAGGGCTCGTTTCATGAAGCCCCGCAACCCAAGCCCGCCGAAGCCCGCGATCGCGACCACGAGCACCAGCAGCACGATCGGCAACGGGATGTGCGGCACGTCCGGCACCAGCTCCGCACGCATGCCCTCGCTCACGTACGTCAGCGGGTTGAGCGCGCAGACCACCTTGAACCACAGCAGGTCGTCGCTGAGCGAGCGCCACGGGAACTGCGCCGAGCCGGTGAACAGGATCGGGGTGAGGATCACCGCGAACATGACGTTCACCCGGCGCGCGGGCACGGACGTGCCGATGACCAGGCCGACGCTGCCGCCCGCGAGACAGCCGAGAACGATCACCAGCAGGGCACCGGGAATCCCCGACCACGCCCACGAGACGTCGAGCATCACGAACCCGACCGGCACCATCAGCACGGCCGCGAAGAAGCCGCGGATCGCACCGAACACGATCTTCTCCACCGCCACGAGCGGGATGGAGATCGGCGCGAGCAGCCGGTCCTCGATCTCGCGCGTCCAGGAGAAGTCGAGCACCAGTGGCAGCGTGGTGTTCTGCAAGGCACCTAAGAACCCGTTCATCGCGATGATGCCGGGCAACAGCACCTGCGCGAAGTCGTCCTGCACGTACCCGATGTCCCCCAGCACCTTCGCGAAGATGAAGAGGATGAAGAACGGCTGGATGATCACCTGGGCGAGGAAGCTCGGCAGCTCGCGACCCGTGACGAAGACGTCTCGCCACAGGATCGCCCGGAACGTCGTCAGTTGGCTCACCGCAGCTCCCTGCCGGTCAGGTGGATGAAGACGTCTTCCAGGCTGGGCTTGCCGATCGCGACGTCGCTGACCGTGACGTCGAGGTCCCGCAGCACGTTCAGCACGGCGGGCAGCGTGATCGCGGTGTCGCTGTCGGTGTAGACGCGGAACGTGGAGTTCAGCTCCTCGACCTGCTGCACTCCGTCCAGTTCGGACAGTCCCTGGGTGATCTTCGTGGTGTCGTGGCCGTTCGGGCTCACCGTGACGCTGACCGTGTTGCTGCCGGGCAGGGTCTTGGTGAGCTCGTCCGGGGTGTCGAGCGTGAGCAGCTTGCCGTGGTCGACGATGCCGACGCGGTCGCAGAGCTTGGTGGCCTCGTCCATGTCGTGCGTGGTGAGCACGACCGTGACGCCCTCGGCGTGCAGCGCGGCGACGCGTTCGTGGACGAAGAGCCGGGCCTGCGGGTCGAGGCCGGTGCTCGGTTCGTCGAGGAACAGCACCTTCGGGCGGTGCATGAGCGCGCGGGCGATCATCAGCCGTTGCGCCTGACCGCCGGACAACGTGTCGACGAGCGCGTTCTGGTGGTCCTTGAGGCCCATCCGCTCGAGGATGTCGTCGGCGAGCCGCTGGCGTTCCTTCGGGCCGATGCCGTGGTACGCCGCGTGGAACAGGAGGTTCTGCCGCGCGTTGAGCGAGCGGTCGAGGTTGTTGCGCTGCGGCACGACGGCGAGCAGCTGCCGGGCGCGCTTGGAGTCGGCCACGACGTCGACGCCCTCCACGAGCGCCTGCCCCGCGGTGGGGCGGACGCGCGTGGTGAGGACGCCGACGGTCGTCGTCTTGCCCGCGCCGTTGGGGCCGAGCAGTCCGAAGACCTCCCCGCGGCGGACGTCGAAGCTCAATCCGTCCACCGCGGGTTTTTGTCCCGTTCTATAGACTTTGCGGAGATCTCTTACCGAGACCGCTTCGTCCACTTTCTCACCATCCCCCTGGCAACGGCCTTCCTTCCGCGAACCCAGCGGCGGACTGGATGCCGAGCACAGCCTTGTCGTGGAATTCCTCGAGCGAGGTCGCACCGGCATACGTGCAGGCCGAGCGAACGCCGGACGTTATCGCATCGAGCAGGTCCTCCACGCTCGGGCGCACCGGGTCCAGCTTCATCTTCGACGTGGAGATGCCTTCTTCGAACAGCCCCTTCTTGGCCCGTTCGAACGCGTTGTCGCCGCGCGTGCGAGCCGTGACGGCGCGCTTGGACGCCATTCCGAAGGATTCTTTGTAGAGGTTTCCGCGCTCGTCGCGCTGCAGGTCGCCGGGCGACTCGTAGGTGCCCGCGAACCAGCTGCCGACCATCACGCTGGACGCCCCGGCCGCGAGGGCGAGAGCGACGTCGCGCGGGTGCCGAACGCCGCCGTCGGCCCACACGTGCTTGCCGAGCCTGCGGGCCTCCGCGGCGCATTCGGCCACGGCGGAGAACTGCGGCCGCCCGACACCGGTCTGCATGCGGGTCGTGCACATCGCACCCGGCCCGACACCGACCTTGATGATGTCCGCGCCGGCCTCGACCAGGTCGCGCACGCCCTCCGCGGTCACGACGTTGCCCGCCGCCACCGGCACACCGGGATTCGCGTCCTTCACCGCCCTCAGCGCCGCGAGCATCTTCTCCTGGTGCCCGTGCGCGGTGTCCACGACCAGCACGTCCACCCCGGCCTTGACCAGCGCCTCGGCCTTGGCCTGGACGTCCCCGTTGACCCCGACGGCCGCCGCGACCCGCAGCTTCCCGTCGTCGTCCGTCGCCGGCTTGTAGACCTCGGCCCGCAGCGCCGTGAGCTCGATCAGCACACCCCGCAGGCGGTGCGCCTCGTCCACGCCCAACGCGACCTTGTGCGCGCTGTGGTGGAGCTCGTCGAACACGTCCTGCGGCCGCGAGTCGAGCGACAGCTTCAGCACGTCGGTGTTCATGACGTCCCCGAGCCGCGCGAACCGGTCGACGCCGGTGAGCGCCGCCTCGTCGACGACGCCGAGTGGCCGTCCTCCGTCGTCCACCACGACCACAGCCCCGTGCGCCCGCTTGTGCAGCAGGTTCCACGCGTCCGCGACCGCGTCACCGGTGGTGAGAGTCAGCGGCGTGTCCCACACGGGATGCCGCTCCTTGACCCACGCGATGATCTCCGCGACGGCCTCGGTGGGCACGTCCTGCGGGATGACGACGAGCCCGCCGCGACGAGCGATGGTCTCCGCCATGCGCCGCCCGGCCACCGCCGTCATGTTCGCGACGACGATGGGGATCGTGGCCCCGGTGCCGTCCGAGGTGGAGAGGTCGACGCCGAACCGCGACTCCACGGCGCTGCGGCCGGGGACGAGGAAGACGTCGTCGTAGGTCAGGTCGTAAGAGGGTCGATGCCCTTCGATGAACCGCACGTGCTTCCACGATACCCGCAGCGTCTCACTAGGGCATTCAGTCGGAGTTGTGCCACATCAGCACGCCGGACCCGTCGGGCGTGACCACGGGCACCCAGGCCTCCGCGACCTCGGCTTCACGACTCTCGTCGAGCCGCAACGGCACGGGCTCGTCGGTCCAGTACAGGGCCTTCGCCACGACTGCTCGCAGGTCTTGGAGCCGTCGGCGCTTGAACAACGCCCGCAGCTCAGCCAGGGCGGGCACGCTCTGCAGCGGCACCAGGAAGCCCTCGACAGCGTCGAGCCGGTTCTCCGTGCCGCCGTGCTGCTGCTCGTACAGCACCCCGGTCCGCGCCCGCACGACCACGTACAACCAGTCCTGCTGGGTCCCGTCAGGGTCCAGGAAGACCTTCCTCACGGCGACCACGCGTACCCGGTCGTGGTGGTGACCGCCACGAACCCCAGCCGCTCCAGGATGGGCCGGCTGTCCTCGGACGCGTCGACCTGCAGGTACTTGATGCCCCGAGCCACCGCGAGCCGTGCCCGGTACGCGACCAGCGCCCGGTAGATGCCCTTCCCACGCCACTCCGCGAGCGTGCCGCCACCCCACAGCCCGGCGAACTCCGTGCCTGGCACGACCTCGATCCGCGAGGAAGACACGACGCGCCCGTCCGCCTCAGCGACGACCGCGACCACGTTCGGGTCGTCCTTTGCCTCCAGGAGCCGGTCGACCAGCCACTCGTGCCCGCGCCCGAACACCTCGGTGGCGGTGGCGGCGAGCCGGCGCACGTCGTCTTCGTCCGCGACCTCCCGGACGACCACCCCGTCCACCTCGACCTCGGCCGTCATCTCGGCGGCGAGCCCGATGAGGACGGTCTCCCGCCCCTCCGACTCGAGCCCCGCCGCGACCAGGCGTGCGGGCAGGTCAGCGGGGGTGTCGTGACCCCACGTCTTCCACTCGAAGCCCTGGTCGCGCGCGGCGAAGAAGTCGCGCTGCCGGGCGATGAGCGCGTCCAACTCCCGGCCGGTGACGCCCAGGTCCGGCGGACCGCCGACGAAGCCGCGCCGACGGGGCCAGCTCACCCGGAAGACCGGGCCGTCGGGGTGCACCTCGGCACCGGGGTCCAGGACCGTCCACTCGGCGGGGCGGGCCTGGGCGTCGAAGGCGCTGAGCAGCGCGGCAGCATCGGGCACCCGGCGGACGGTATTGGCGGGCGCCGGAGGTGCGCACGCGAATTTCGCGCCACGCCGAGGAGTCGCACGCCACCAGGCCAGGTATCGCGAGGCAGCCGCCAACTGGCCAACCGTCACCAGCCAAACGTCGCCAGGCCAAACGCCGCCAGGCAGCCGCCGGTGCGCCATCAGACCGAGCGCCACTAGCCCAGCGAGCCACCGGCCCAGCGCGCCACCGGCCCAGCGCGCCACCGGCCCAGCGAGCCACCGGCCCAGCGAGCCACCGGCCCAGCGCGCCACCGGCCCAGCGCGCCACCGGCCCAGCGCGCCACCGGCCCAGCGCGCCACCGGACCTGGCCCCACCGGCCCAGGCGCCAATGGCCCAGCCCCACCGACCCCGCGCAGCCCCCACCGGTCAGCCCAGGCCACCGCGTTGGCCTCGAGCCCGCCGCGCCTCCGCAGAAGGCCCAGCCGGCCCCGGCTGCCGCACCGCCGCCCTGGCACCGAGCCACCCAGAGGCACCTCAGCCACATCAGCGCCCTGGCCGCACCACCGACCCGGCGCCGACTCACCCAGCCGCGCCACCGCCGCAGGCCCGTCAGGCCTCGCGGTTCGGTTGTGCCGTGGGCAGGAGTGCCCTCACCTCCTCGATCGTGGTCGCCTCCGCCGGGTCCTTGTCCGGCCGGTACCTCACAACGCGCGCGAACCGCAGTGCCACGCCGCCGGGGTAGCGGGGCGAGACCTGCACGCCGTCCAGCTCGATCTCGATCACCAGCTCGGGGCGGACCATGACCACCCAGTCGTTCTGCTCGGTGGCGATCTCCTGCAGGGCCTTGGTCTGCCACTTCAGCAGCTCGTCGGTGAGGCCCTTGAAGGTCTTGCCGACCATCACCGGCGGGCCGCCGTCCGGGTCGCGGGCGCCCAGGTGCAGGTTCGACAGCCAGCCCCGGCGGCGGCCGCTGCCCCACTCGACGCCCAGCACCACCAGGTCGAGCGTGTGGACCGGCTTCACCTTCTGCCAGGCGCTGCCCCGGCGGCCCGCGGCGTAGGGCGAGGCCAGCGACTTCACCATCACGCCTTCGTGGCCTGCCGCCAGCGACGCCGCCACGACTGCCGCGGCCTCCTCCGGCGTCGGGTCCAGCACACCTGGGATGACGTGCTCGCCCGCCACCTGGCGGAGTGCGGCCAGGCGGTCTCGCAGCGGGTCGTCCAGGAGGTCCTTGCCGTCGAGGTGCAGGCAGTCGAAGAAGTACGGGTGCAGCAGCAGGTCGCGCTCGTCCTGCGCGCCGAAGCGGCTCATCGTCTCCTGGAACGGGCGGGGTCTGCCCTCGTCCGTCAGCGCCAGCGTCTCGCCGTCGAGCACCACCGACGTGCACGGCAGGCCGCGCACCAGTTCGACGAGCTCCGGCACCGTCTTGGTGATCTCGCGCAGCGTGCGCGTGTAGACGTGGACCTCGTCGCCGGAGCGGTGCACCTGGATGCGCGCGCCGTCGAGCTTGTGCTCCACCACGCAGCTGCCGAGCTCGGTCAGCGCCTCGTCGAGCGACTCCGCCGGTGAGGCCAGCATCGGGCGCAGCGGGCGGCCCACCTCGAGGCGGAACGCCTCCAGCACTGGCGCGCCGCCGTCCAGCGCGGCCACGGCGGTCTCCGGTAAGCGGCCGGACAGCATGAACGCGCGCCGCACCGTCTCGCCCGGCACGTCGGCCGCCGAGGCGATCGCGTCCAGCATCACGCCCTCCAGCGCGCCCTGGCGGAGCTCGCCGGTGAGCAGGCGGCGCAAGAAGTCCTGCTCCGCCTCGGTCGCCCGCGCGAACAACGCCGTGAGCAGGTCGACCCGGCGTTGCGCCGAGCCCTTGCCGGACGTGCCGGCCACCTCGGCGAGCGCGCCGTCGACCTCGGCGATCGTCAGTTCGGCGCGGGCTGCGGGCGGCACCGACAGGTCGATGACCGTGCGCCAGCCCGTGCCGATGCGACCCTGCCGCGGCGTGCCTATGAGGAAGGACACCACCGCGACCACCACGTCCGCCGTCGCCGCGCGCAGCAACGCCGACAGCGCCTTGACCTTGGCAAGGCGCGACCGGGTCGCCGCGACCGCGGCTGACGTGTCGACCACTTCGGAGAGAAGCACAGGTCTCATGGTGCACCCGAGCACTGACAATTTCTGGAGGCTCGGGCTAGGCTGACCGGGTCAACCGTTCTACCTGGGGGTTTACCGAACCATGCGCGCCTTCATCGCTGCCGCCCTGCTCGTCGCGGCCGTCGCCGCCACCACCGCCGGTGGTCCCGTCACGACCGATCGCGAGCACATCCTCGGCGCCGACGCGAGCGCCAAGCGCGAACACATCCTCTAAGCCACGGCGAGGTCCGCGATCTCCCTGACCGCCTCGCGCAGGCGGTCAGGGGTGAGCGACGCGTAACCAAGCACGAGGCCAGGCCACATGGGCGTGCGCGTGTACTGCGCCAACGCCCAGACGTTCACCCCTCGCTCCGCAAGCCTGCTCTTCAACGCGAGGTCGTCCGTCCCGTCAGGCATGCGCAGCACCACGTGCAGACCAGCCGCAACGCCGATGGGCTGCCATGCGGGCAGATGCTCCGCAACGGCGTCCAACAGCGCGTCACGCCTCTTCCGGTAGAGCGCGCGCGTACGGCGCAGATGCCGGTCGTAGCCACCAGTGCGCAACAAGTGCGCGAACGCGGCCTGAGGAATCGTGCCGGTGCCCATGTCGTTGTACTGCTTGCGTTGCACGATTCCTTCGCGCAGCCGTTCCGGCACCACGAGCCAGCCGAGCCTGAGCGCCGGCGCCAGCACTTTGCTCGTCGTGCCCTGGTAGACCACGTGTTCGGGCGCGAGCGCCTGCAACGCCCCCAGCGCCGGCCGGTCGTAGCGGTGCTCGGCGTCGTAGTCGTCCTCGATGATCAACGCGTCCCGCTCGCGCGCCCAGTCGACGAGCGCCCGCCGCCGTTCCGGATCGAGCACCACGCCGAGCGGGAACTGGTGCGCCGCAGTGACAAGAACCGCCTTGCAGTCCGTTTTGGACAGAAGATCGACCCGAATTCCCTTGTCGTCAACGGGAACCGGAACGGTGTCGAGCCCGTGCGACCGCAACATGTTCTCGCCGCCGAAGTGGCTGGGCTCCTCGATCGCGATGCTGCCGTTCAGCATCCGGGCGGTGAGCTGCAGGCCGTCCGCGGCGCCGTTGGTGATCACCGCGTCCTTCGCCACCACCGCCCGCACGCGGGCCAGGTAGTCGACGATCTCCTTGCGCAGCCCCACGAACCCGGCCGGGTCGGGGTACGCGAGATCGTCGTCGGGCAGCTCGGCGAGCGCCGCCCGGTGAGCCGCGACCCACTCGGCACGCGGGAACGCCCCCAGGGCGGGCAGGCCCGACCGCAGGTTGTACCGCCACCGCTGCGGCGGCTCCGGCACCCCGCACGCACCGGCCGGCCCGAGGCTCGCGACCGTCGTGCCCGACCCACGCCGCGAGGTGAGGTACCCCTCCGCCACGAGCTGCGTGTAGGCCGACGTCACGGTCCCGCGAGCCACGTCGAGCTGCGCGGCCAGGTCCCGGCTCGACGGCAGCCGCGTCCCCGGCGGCAACCGCCCGTCCCGGATCGCACGCCGGAGTTCAGCCTCCACGCCACGCCGCCGCTGGTGCCCGGGCAACAGCAGCTCGCGGAAAGTGGTCCAGTTCGTGGCCATCGAAGTGGAGCTTAAACCTGGACCAGTTCGGCGCAAGGCTTCACGACATGAAACTCGGGGTGGCCGCAGGAGCGACAGCGGCATCGATCGTCGGCGCGTCCGTACCGGTCACAGGCATGCTGGAGGGTTACCCGGTCCTGACCGGCCAGGCCATGCGCTACGCGCTCGGCGCGGCGGTGTTGCTGCTGGTGGCACGCCGCCTGCCGATGCCGTCATGGCGCGACGTCCCACCGCTGCTGGGCGTGGTCGTCACCGGCATGCTCGGCTTCAACGCCGTGCTCATCGCGGCCCAGCAGTACGCGGAACCGGGCTTCGTCGCCGCGGTCATGGGCGGCTCGCCCATCCTTCTCGCCCTGCTCTCACGCCAACGAACCACATCCGCCGTGGTGGGCGCCGTAGTAGTGGCGGCGGGCATCGTGCTGTTGTCCGGCGGCGGCTCGTGGCACGGCCCCGGCCTTGTGCTGGCTTTGGTGACGATGGCCGGCGAAGTCTGTTTCACCTTGTTCGCCGTGGGAGTCGTACGGCGCCTTGGTGTGCTCGGCGTGGCGACCTGGACGTGCATCTTCGCCACGGTGATCGGCGCGGTGATCGGCACGTTCGTGGGCGGCTGGCAGGTGCCGACCGTCCGGCAGGGTCTCTCGCTGGCGCTGTTGGCGGTCGTGGTGACCGCGCTGGCCTTCGGTCTCTGGTACTTCGCCGTGAACAGGCTGGGCTCGGACCGCGCTGGGGTGCTCATCGGCCTGATGCCGGTGTCCGGTCTGGCAACCTCCGTGCTGCTCGGCGCGCAGGAACTCACCCTCGTGTCCGTGGTGGGCGTGACCACCGTTGCGCTCGGATGCTTCATCGGCCTGAGGGGGCGCAACCACACACACGAGGCGGGCCGGGTACCCCCAAATTCAACAATAGCGCGCGGGTCTGACACTCCTGCGGAAGCTGTTGCGCCGTAACGGCTTCCGGGCTGGCGAACTGGGAACGGCGAGGTCAGCGGGGTGGATAGTGGGGTTCGCGGAGCAGGTGGCGGGCTCGCGCAGCAGGTGGCGGCTCGGAGCAGGTGGCGGGCTTGCACAGCAGGTGGCGGCTCGGAGCAGGTGGCGGGCTTGCGCAGCAGGTGGCGGGCTCGACGCACACGATGGGCAGCGGGCGCGTGGAATGGGTAGACGGGAGGCGCAGCCGAGAGACGGGTCGCCGGGGAGACGCGGCGGACGAGCGAACGAAACGCGCGGCAAGCTGGCACCTCCTCAAGCGCCGACCACCACCTCCATCTGCTGCACGACCCTCCAAGACACACCCGGCTCGGCACGGACGCGCTCGAAGATCTCCCGCTGCTCCTCCGTGAACCGCCCCCGCTCCAGCAGAGCAACGGCAAGCGCCTGCACGTCCACGTCAGCAGAGGCGCCCTGCGAGTACCAGAACCACACGGCGTGAAGCGCGGCCTCGCGCGGTGCGCCGTACCAGCGCAAGCGGCGGTTCGGGTTGAGTGCGGACGGGTGTGGTGCCCGCTGACCCAAGCGCTTCGCATGGCTGCGCATCAGGCCGTACGCGCGGAGTTCGGTCTGCCAGGCGTTGTAGCTCGCGGTCAGCATCTCCAGCGCCGCAGGCAGCAGGGACGGGTCGCGCGTGAAGTCGCCCACCGTCGCCTGGATGAAGCTGTGCGTCGCGTGGTAGCCGATCGGGCAGTACATCCACACGCAGTGCCGGAGGGCGGTGTGGCGAAGCCCGAGGGGCAGTGAGGTGTCCAGGGCTTTCCTTGCGGAGGCGGAAAAGCTCACGATCGACCCCTCAACGGCGCCAGGGCCGTCGCGGTCTGCGAACGGCCCTGGGGCAAGTCGGCATCCACGCGGTGCAGCCTAGGTGAGGTCAGGTCCCTGCGAGCGCAGATCGTCCACACGCGACATGGCGGAACGGAGTTCGTCCAGCCACGTGTCGGCGTGTTCGCCGACCAAGCGCACGGACCATGCCAGTGCATCGGCTCGTGAGCGGGCCACGCCGGCGGCCACGAGGGTGTCGAGCACCTGGCGTTCCGGCTGGCGCAGGCGCGTCATGACCGGCACGGCCAGGTGCGTGAACAGTTCGCGGGTGCCGCCCAGCGCTGCTCCCCACGCGACCTTGCGGCCGTAGCGGTGCTCTGCCTGGCGCGCGATCTCGATGCGTTCGTCGCGGGTCTCCTCGCGCCAGCGCGCGATGCGTCCCGACTCCGCCGCGGTGCGGCCCGCCTCGTCGAACTCGCCCTCCAGGTCGGGGAGCGTGCCGACGACCGTGATCTCCTCGCGGTCGACGACCACCTCGGCCGGGCCGGTGAACCAGCCGTCCGGGAGCCTGCCCGCGAACCACGCCGCCGCGTCGTCGGCCGACGGCAGGTCAGCCTGCTGCCACCCGCCTCGTCCTCGCCATCCTCGTCCCATCACAACCACCCCTGATTACATGATTACGTCATTACTGACGTTACGCCTGCAATCAGCTAGGAGGCGTTCGCCGTCAGCGAAGTGACCAGGGCTTCCGCCGAAACCACAGGTCGGTCGCACACGTAGCCACGGCACACGTATGCCGCGGGGCCTTCGTCGACCAACGGGCGGTCTTCCAGCAACGGCACAGAGGAAGGTTCTCCTGCCACGACGACGCCGCCTCCGGGTACATGAGCCACCGCCGCCGCCCACAGCGACGCACGGCGCGAGTCGTCGGCACCCACTACGGCCACCTGCAACGGGCCTGCCACCAGTGCCTCGGCCGCAGTGAGCCAGTGGCCGGCGAACCGGGGTGCCCGCGCGACCAGCAAACCGGCGCGGACCACGGCCGCCGCGGCAGCCTCGTAGTACTTCGAAGAACGATCGGCACCGGCGAGCAAAGAGGCCGTCAGCAGGGCTGAGGCCAGCGAAGACGCACCCGAAGGCGACGCGTTGTCCGTCGAGTCGGCGGGACGGCGCACCAGCACCTCGGCGTCATCGGCCGTGTCGTAGTAAGCACCTGGAGAGTCGGGCACGGCGAAACGAGAGAGAGCGGTGTCCAACAGGCCGCACGCCAGGTCGAGCCACCGGATGGACCCCGTCACCTGGTGCAACGCCAGCAGGCCGTCCGCGACGCAGCCGTAGTCCTCCAGCACGCCGAACGACGGTCCTGCCGCTCCGTCACGCGAGGTCCGCAGCAGCCTGCCCTCCACGACGTGCACCGAGGCCAGCAACGACGCGGCGTCCGAGGCTGCCGCGATCCACGACGGCTCGTCGAAGAACGCCCCGGCCTCGGCCAATGCCGCCACGGCCAGGCCGTTCCAGGCCGCGACCACCTTGTCGTCCCGCCCCGGTTGCGGCCGAGACGCACGCGCGGCCAGCAGAGCGGCCCGCACCTCCTCTCCCGGCTCGGACACGAACCGCAGCGTCGACCTGCCGTCCTCGAAGTTCGGCTCGGCGGTCACGCCGAACGCCGCGGCCGCCGACCCCAGCTCCTCGTACGACCACACGTACGTCAGGCCCTCGACCCCGTCGGTGTCGGCGTCCAGCGACGCCGCGAACCCGCCTTCGGCCGTCCGCAGGTCCCTCAGCAGGAAAGCAGCCGTGTCCCGCGCGACGCGCCGGTAGCGGTCCCCACCCGTCACGCGCGCGAGGTGTGTGTAGAAGCGGAGCAGCAGAGCGTTGTCGTACAACATCTTCTCGAAGTGGGGCACCACCCACGACGCGTCGACGCTGTACCGCGCGAACCCGCCGCCGAGCTGGTCGTAGAGGCCACCGTTGGCCATCGCGTCGGCGGTCGAGGTCGCCATCGAGATCGCCTCCACCGACCCGGTGCGCTCGTGGTGGCGCAGCAGGAACTCCAGCACCATCGACGGCGGGAACTTCGGCGCGCCACCGAATCCGCCGTTGCGCCGGTCGAACTCCCCCAGCAGCGACACGACGGCGCCGGCGAGCACGTCGGCGTCCACAGCGGACGGTGGCAGCGGGGCGGCGTGCCGCGAGATCTCCTCCACCACGGCGGAAGCCGACGCCAGGACCTCGTCCGGCTGCGCGGTCCACGTCGCCGACACGGCCTGCACGAGCTGCGAGAACGACGGCATGCCCGGTCGCGGCGACGGCGGGTAGTAGGTGCCCGCGTGGAACGGCCGCGCGTCCGGCGTCAGGAACACCGTCATCGGCCACCCGCCCTGGCCGGTCATGGCCTGCGTGACCTCCATGTACACGGCGTCGACGTCCGGACGTTCCTCGCGGTCCACCTTCACCGCCACGAAGTGCTCGTTCACGAACGCGGCGACTTCCGCGTCCTCAAACGACTCGTGCGCCATCACGTGACACCAGTGGCAGGCGGCATAACCGACGGACAGCAGGACCGGCACGTTGCGCCGTCGGGCCTCCGCGAACGCCTCCTCGGACCAGGGCCACCAGTCGACCGGGTTGTCCGCGTGCTGCAGGAGGTAGGGGCTGGTCGCGTCCGCAAGTCGGTTCGCCATGCCAACAACAGTAAATGAGCAGCGAAAACGGCGAACCTCGATCAGACTCGGCCAGGTGTTGCTCACCATGACCACGACGCACCAGCCGGCGACCGACCTCGGCCACCTGCTGCACAAGCATCCCGACCGGGCCCAGTCGTTCACGACGAGCTCGGGAGTCGCGCACGTCTTCTACCCGAAGGCGACGAACGAGGAATGCACGGTCGCCCTCCTGCTGGAGGTCGACCCCATCGCGCTCGTCCGAGGTCCCGGCAGCACGCTCACCCAGTACGTCAACGACAGGCCGTACGCGGCCGGGTCGTTGCTCACGGTCGCGCTCGGCAGCGTGTTCCGCACGGCCATGAACGGCCGCAGCGAGAGCTACCCCGAGCTCGCCCAGACGCCGATCCCGCTGATCGTCCGCATCCCCGCGCTGCCGCACCGGCTCGCGGAACGCCTGTTCACGCCGCTGGGCTGGCAGGTCGAGATCACCGCGCACGGCGACTCGCGCTTCGGCGACGTGACGCTGACCGGCACCGTCCGGCTCAGCGACGCGCTCCGGCACCTCCACGTGCTGCTGCCCGTGCTCGACGGCGGCAAGCACTACTGGGTCGCGGCCGACGAGGTGGACAAGCTGCTCAAAGCCGGTGACGGCTGGCTCGCCGAGCACCCGGACAAGGAGCTGATCACCACCCGGTACCTGGCCCGCAAGCGTCCGCTGATCACCTCCGCCCTCGAACGACTCGCCGACGTCGACGAGGTCGAGCCCGAGGAGCTCGACAACGCGCTGGCCGAGCCGAAGATCTCCCTTGCCGTGCAGCGCAAGGAGGCCGTGATCGCGGCGCTCAAGGAGGCACGGGCCAAGCGCGTGCTCGACCTCGGCTGCGGTGGCGGCGCACTGCTGCGTGCCCTGATCAACGAGCCCGAGTTCACCGAGATCCACGGCGTCGACGTGTCCGCGAAGGCGTTGCAGGAGGCCGCGCGCAAGCTGCACCTGGACCGCATGGGCGAACGGCAGCGCGAGCGGATCACGTTGCGGCAGTCGGCTTTGACGTACGCGGACACCGCGCTGGCGGGCTACGACGCGGCCGTGCTGATGGAGGTCGTCGAGCACGTCGACCCGTCCCGGCTGCCCGCGCTGGAGCACTCGGTGTTCACCGTGGCCCGACCGGCGACGGTGCTGGTCACCACGCCGAACGTCGAGTACAACGCGCTGTTCGAGACGTTGCCGGAAGGCCAGTTCCGCCATTCCGACCACCGTTTCGAGTGGACTCGCGCAGAATTCCGCTCGTGGGCGGACGGAGTCGCGGAACGCCGCGGCTACACCGTGCGGTACCTGCCGATCGGGCCGGAGGACGCCGATCGCGGCGCACCGACCCAGATGGCCGTGTTCAGCCTGAAGGACGAGAACTGATGGAACTGAAGATCCCCGACCTGTGCCTGGTCGTGCTGGTCGGCGCCTCGGGTTCGGGCAAGTCGACGTTCGCGCGCAAGCACTTCCTGCCCACGCAGGTGCTGTCGAGCGACTACTTCCGCGGGCTCGTGGCCGACGACGAGAACGACCAGTCGGCGTCCGCGGCGGCGTTCGAGGTGCTGCACTTCGTCGCCCGCAAGCGGCTGGAGGCCGGCCGCGTCACCGTGGTCGACGCGACCAACGTGCAGCCACAGGACCGCGCCCAGCTGGTCGAGGTCGCCAAGAGGGCGAACGTGCTGCCGGTCGCGATCGTGCTCGACACCCCGACCGAGGTGTGCCTGGCCCGCAACGCGCAGCGGCCCGACCGCGACTTCGGCGCGCACGTCGTCAAGCGGCACCGGGCGGCACTGCGGCGGTCGCTCAAGTTCCTCGGCAAGGAGGGCTTCAAGCGCGTCCACGTGCTGCGCTCCGAGTCCGATGTGGACAGCGCGACGATCGTGTACGAGCGGCTGCTCAACGATCTCAGGCACGAGACTGGCCCGTTCGACGTCTTCGGTGACGTGCACGGCTGTCGCGCGGAGCTGGAGGAGCTGCTCGGCGAGCTCGGGTACTCGCTGGTCAGGGACGACGAGGGCCGCGCGGTCGACGCGGTGCCGCCGGGCGACCGCAAGGCGGTGTTCGTCGGCGACCTGGTCGACCGCGGCCCGGACTCCCCCGGCGTGCTGCGGCTCGTCATGGGCATGGTGGCGAACGGTCACGCCCTGAGCGTGCGCGGAAACCACGAGGAGAAGTTCGTCCGCGCGATGCGCGGCCACAAGGTGACGGTCCGCCACGGCCTGGAGAAGTCGCTGGAGCAGTTCGCGCACGAGCCGGAGGAGTTCCGCCTCGCCGCGACGAAGTTCTGCGACGGCCTCGTCGCGCACTACGTGCTGGACGGCGGAAAGCTCGTCGTCGCGCACGCCGGTCTGCCCGAGCGCTACCACGGCCGCGCGTCCGCGAAGGTCCGCAGCTTCGCCCTGTACGGCGACACGACCGGCGAGACCGACGCGCACGGACTGCCGGTGCGCCTGCCGTGGGCGAACGACTACCGCGGCGCGGCGATGGTGCTGTACGGGCACGTCCTCACGCCCGAGGCCGAGTGGATCAACAACACCATGTGCCTGGAGACAGGTGTGGTGTTCGGCGGCAAGCTGACCGCGTTGCGCTACCCCGAGAAGGAGCTCGTCTCCGTCAAGGCGCACCAGACCTGGTACGAGAACGACGCCCCGTTCCCGCCCAAGGCCGTCGAACGCGCGCCGGACGTGCTGGCGCTCACCGACGTCACCGGCCTGCGCCGGATCGACACGTCGCTGATCGGCCCGGTGACGGTGCGCGCGGAGCAGTCCGCGTCGGCGCTGGAGGTGATGAGCCGGTTCGCGATCGACCCGCACGACCTGCTGTACCTGCCGCCGACGATGGCGCCGGTGGCGACCTCACAGCGCGACGACGTGCTGGAGCACCCGGAGGAGGCCTTCGCCGAGTACCGGTCCGCCCGCGTCGAGCAGGTGGTCTGCGAGGAGAAGCACATGGGCTCCCGCGCGGTGTTGTTGGTGCGCAAGGAAGGTGGCGCGATCTACACGCGCACCGGCCGTGCGTTCTTCGACGGCGCGCTCGGCACCGAACTGCTCGACCAGGCGCGCAAGGCCTGTGCCGGGCTGTTCGACGAGCTCGCCACGGACTGGCTGCTGATCGACGCCGAGCTCATGCCGTGGAACGCCAAGGCCTCCGGCCTGATCCGCGAGCAGTACGCGGCGGTCGGAGCGGCGGCGAACGGCGCGCTGCCGGTCGCGGTCGACGCTTTGACGACGGCCGCGGCACGGGGTGTCGACGTCGGGGACCTGCTGGCGCGGACTGCTCAGCGCGCCTCGAACGCGGAGGCCTACAACGCCGCGTACGAGCGGTACTGCTGGCCGACCGACGGACTGGAGGGCGTGCGGATCGCACCGTTCCAGCTGCTCGCGGCCGAGGGCCGGACGTTCCACGACCGCTCGCACCTGTGGCACCTGGAGACGCTGGCGAAGCTCGAAGGCCCGTTGTTCCAGCGGACCCGGCACCTCGTGGTCGACGTCAACGACCCGGAGCAGGTGGCCGCGGGCGTGAAGTGGTGGGAGGAGCTGACCGCGGACGTAGGTGAGGGCATGGTCGTGAAGCCGGTGCAGAACGCCGGCGGCCGCTACCAGCCGGGCGTGAAGGTGCGCGGGCGCGAGTACCTGCGGATCATCTACGGCCCGGACTACACCTCGCCCGAGAACCTCTCGCGGCTGCGCAAGCGTTCGCTCGGACGCAAGCGCGGACTCGCCCTGCGCGAGTACGCCCTGGGCATCGAGGCCCTGGAGCGGCTCGTGCGCGGCGAACCCCTGTGGCGGGTGCACGAGTGCGTCTTCGGCGTGCTCGCGCTCGAGTCGGAGCCGGTGGACCCACGACTGTGATCCTCGAAGCGGTGATCGGCTCGCACGCCTACGGCCTGGCGAGCGCGGAGTCCGATGTGGACAGACGCGGGGTGTTCGTCGCGCCCACGGAAGCGTTCTGGCGGTTCGACAAGCCCCCGACCTCGGTCGAGGGCCCGGACCCCGAACAGCTCAGCTGGGAGGTCGAGCACTTTTGCAGGCTCGGCCTGAAGTCGAACCCGACGGTGCTCGAAACGCTGGTGAGCCCGTTGGTCGAGGTCAGCACGCCGCTCGGAGAGGAACTGCGGGACCTCCTGCCCGCGTTCCTCTCCCGGTACGCGGTGCGGTCGTTCACGCGCGCGACGGAGATGCAGCTGTCGCGCGCGGGCCGCAACCTCAAGCCCAAACAGCTCATGCACGTGGTGAGGTTGAGGCTGGTGGGCCTGAACCTGCTCCGCACCGGCGTCTACGACATCGCGGCGGACCGTTCGCTGCTGAAGATCCGCACATCGGAGATGCCGTGGGACGAGGCGGTGGCGTGGGCGCACCGGTTGGGTGACGAGATCGCTTCGGCCGAGGGGCCGCTGCCCGAGGAACCGGATCGGGCGCGGGTGGAGGACTGGTTGGTGTCGGTGCGCAGGAGGATGTTGTGAGCTACGAGGTACCCGACCTGAGCGCCGTCGTCGCCGAGCAGTCGCACGACCTGCTGTTCGCGACCGTGTCCGGCGCACACCTGTACGGCTTCCCGTCGCGGGACTCGGACGTGGACCTGCGCGGCGTGCACGTGCTGCCGCTCGCCGAGGTGATCGGCCTGCGGCACGGGCCGGAGACCAAGGAACGGATGTGGGTGCGCGACGGCGTCGAGATCGACCTCGTCACGCACGACGTGCAGAAGTTCTGCCGGCTGCTCACGCGCCCGAACGGCTACGTGCTGGAGCAACTGCTCTCGCCGCTGGTCGTGCACACCACCGAAGGGCACCGGAAGCTGGCCGCCCTCGCTGCCGGGTGCCTGACGTCACGGCACGGGCACCACTACCGCGGGTTCGCCACGACCCAGTGGCGGCTGTTCGAGAAGACCGGCGAGATCAAGCCGCTGCTCTACACGTTCCGCGCGCTGCTGACCGGGGTGCACCTGATGCGCACCGGCGAGGTGAACGCGCACCTGCCGTCGCTGCTGGAGAAGCTCGACGGCCCCGGCTACCTGCCGGGGCTGATCGAGGCGAAGGTGCTCGGCGAGCACCGCGCGCTCGCCGGGGTGCAGGACCGGCCCGCCCCCGAACGGCTGGAGGCGGACGTCGCGCACTGGCACGAGGAGTTGCGGCAGGCGCGGGAGACCAGCGACCTGCCGCTGGAGGCGCCCGCCTTCGAGGAGGTCCACGAGTTCGTCGTGAACCTCAGGCTGGACTAGGGCTGGTGTCGAGGTCTGGCTTCGATGAGAGTCGCGCCTGAGGTGGTTCCTGGTGGCGCGGCCGGGTAGGCCGCGCACCGGTGTTGTGCGCGGGTCGTCCGACCGTGCCGATGCCCGCCCTAGTCCTTCTTGGGCGCGTCCGACGCTTCCTTGGGAGCTTCCGAGGCAGGCTCGTCGAACGACGCCGGCAAGCCCTTGATGTGCTTGTTCATCGACTTGACGAGGAAGAACACCGCGATGAAGAACACGATCAGCAGGACGAGGCCGACCGGGGAGGACTTGCCGAAGTCCTCGCCCTGGCCGCCCTTGTCGTTGTCGTTCGTGTTCGACGGCTGCACGGCGACCAGCGCCACCGTGGAGCCAAGGGAGAAGTCTGGGGAGAGCACCCCTAGACCTTAACTCCGGCGAACAGGTCGGTTTCCGGCAGCGTCGAGTCGACCTGCGAGCGGACCAGCTCGTACTCCTCGGTCGGCCAGATCTCCCGCTGCAGTTCCATCGGGATCCCGAACCAGCGGCTGGTCGGGTCGATCTGGGTGGCGTGCGCCTTGAGCGCCTCGTCGCGGACGTCGAAGTACTCCGCGCACTCGACCTGGGTGGTGACGCGCTGCATCACGTCCGGGCGGTCGGTGCTCCAGTTCGCGAGCCACTCGCCGTACGGCGACTCCAGGCCGCGGGCTTCCATCGCCTCGTGGAACGCGACGATCTTGGCGCGCGAGAAGCCGTGGCCGTAGTAGACCTTCTGGGTTTCCCAGGCTTCGCCGAGCTCCGGCTTGTAGGAGGCGTCGGCGGCGGCGTCGAGGGCCGCCATCGAGATCTCGTGCGTGCGGATGTGGTCCGGGTGCGGGTAGCCGCCGTTCTCGTCGTAGGTCACGACGACGTGCGGGCGGAAGTCGCGGATGGCCTCGACCAGGGACGGCACCGACTCCTCCAGTGGCACGAGGGCGAAGCACCCCTCGGGCAGCGGCGGGAGCGGGTCGCCCTCGGGCAGGCCCGAGTCCTTGAAGCCCAGCCAGCGGTGCTGGATGCCGAGGATCTTGGCCGCGTTGGCCATCTCCTGGCGGCGGACCTCGACGATGTTCTCGAGCACGTCCGGCTTGTCCATCGCCGGGTTGAGGATGCTGCCCGCACCACCGTCGGTGCAGGTCACGACCATCACGTCGTGCCCTTCCGCGATGTAGCGAGCCATCGAGGCCGCGCCCTTGCTCGACTCGTCGTCGGGATGTGCGTGCACTGCCATAAGGCGCAGCTTGTCGGCCATGACCCCCGTGGTCCTCCTGTGTGAACGGTCCTGCGACACTCATCAACTGAACGTCGGTCACCATTGTTCCCCAGAGCCGGAGGAGGGCGCGGACAAGTGGCACAGCGCGCGCTCCCGGAGGGTCGCTACAGCAGGCAGAGCCGCAAGCCGCTGGCCACGTGGGCGCGGTGGGCATTACTCGCTGTAGCCGTGGCCGTGGGGGCCCTGATCGCCTTCGTCGGTTACCGAAATCTCGGCACAAAACCGATCGAGGCGAAGCAGACCGCGTTCATCCTCCTCGGCGACGACCAGGTGAAGGTCAGTTTCGAGGTTTCCCGCGATCAACCAGAGCGCGCCGCCGTCTGCATCATTCGGGCCCGGTCCAAGGACGGGGACGAAGCAGGCCGGCGTGAAGTTCTGGTGCCGCCGGGAAATGACGTCGTCGTCGAGACAACAGTTCTTCGCACCTCGAAGCCGCCGGTCACCGGCGAGGTGTTCGGGTGCTCCTACCAGGTTCCCGCCTACTTGTCCACGAGCTAGCGGCCAAGCGGGTGATCTGCGGTTTAACGGCGAGATTCGGGAACAAATCGCCGTCGCTGAACGTTGTCTCCGTGTTACTATTGCAGCTCAAGCACGGCCCCGGCGCGGGCCGTGTTTTTCCGTTCCGGGCCACGGCCCGGGAACTATCTGGTGCACACGCGTGCGCCGGAGCAAGACGAGGAGTTGGTGACCGTGAGCGACACCCAGGTGACCTGGCTGACCCAGGAGGCCTACGACCGGCTCAAGGCTGAGCTGGACGAACTGATCGCGTACCGCCCGGTCATGGCTGCCGAGATCAACGCTCGTCGCGAAGAGGGCGACCTCCGCGAGAACGGCGGCTACCACGCGGCTCGCGAGGAGCAGGGCAAGCAGGAGGCGCGCATCCGCCAGCTGCACGAGCTGCTCCAGGCCGCGAAGGTCGGCGAGGCTCCCACCACCAAGGGTGTCGCGGCACCGGGCACGGTGCTCACGATCCGCTACGAGGGCGACGACGAGGCGGAGACGTTCCTGCTCGCCACCCGCGAAGAGGGCGCGCACGGCGAGATGGAGGTCTACTCCCCGCTTTCGCCGCTCGGCAAGGCCCTGAACGGGGCGAAGGACGGCGAGACCGTCGAGTACGAGCTGCCCAACGGCAAGCTGCAGAAGGTCACGCTGATCTCCGCCGTTCCGTACTCGGCGTAACCGCGCCACACGACGTGCGAAGGGCCGGTCACTTCGGTGGCCGGCCCTTCACGCGTTCCAGGAGCGGCCGCACGCGTGGGGGCACGGGCGTGGACAGCGCGATCGACGTCGAGAGCCTTCTCACGTGCGGCACGTCCACGACGTGGTCGACCACGCGCTGCAGGTCGGCGTTCGACCGCGCGACCATCCGCACGAAGAGGTCCCCCTGACCGGTCGTCGCGTGCACCTCGCACACCTCGGGGATCGCCGCGAGCCCGTCGCACACCTCGGCCCGTCGCCCCTGCGCGATCTCGACCGTCGCGAACGCCGTCAGCCCGTACCCCATGGCGCCGAGGTCGAGCGCGGGCGGGAACCCGGTGAGCACGCCCTTGTCGGTCAATCGATCCAGACGCGCCTGCACCGTGCCGCGGGCGACGCCCAGCCGCCGGGAGCATTCGAGGACGCCCAGACGGGGCTCGTCCGTCAAGAGCAGGAGCAGCTTCGCGTCCAGTTCGTCCACGGTCTGGTCAGAGTGCTCACTCTGTTGGTCGTTGGGCATAGATCACTATACAAATTGCCCTGATAAATCGCTGACTATTGCTCACCCTGTTGGGTCGAATCATGCTGATGGACATGACTCAGCAGCTTGACGACGTGAGCTACGACCAGCTCCGGCAGCTCGTGGGGTTGGTCGACTACGACGCGACCAAGGACCCCTTCCCCGTGCGCGCCATGGACGCCGTTGTGTTCGTCGCGGGCAACGCCACGCAGACCGCGTGGCTCTACCAGGTGGCGTTCGGCATGGAGCTCGTGGCCTACGCGGGCCCCGAGACCGGCCAGCGCTCCCACAAGTCGTTCGTGCTGAAGTCGGGCTCGGCCCGCTTCGTGATCCACGGCGGCGTGAGCCCCACCTCGGACCTCCTCGACCACCACCGCCGCCACGGCGACGGCGTCGTGGACCTCGCGCTGGAGGTCGGTGACGTCGACCAGTGCGTGGAGCACGCGCGCAAGCAGGGCGCCACCGTCCTCGAAGAGCCGCACGACGTGTCGGACGAGCACGGCACGGTCCGGCTCGCCGCGATCGCGACGTACGGCGAGACCCGCCACACGCTCGTCGACCGCACCAAGTACAACGGCGTCTACCTGCCCGGCTACGTCGCCAAGAGCTCGACCGTCAAGCGCCCGGAGGGTGCCCCGAAGCGCCTGTTCCAGGCCGTCGACCACTGCGTCGGCAACGTCGAGCTCGGCAAGATGGACTACTGGGTCGAGTGGTACAACCGCGTCATGGGCTTCGTGAACATGGCGGAGTTCATCGGCGACGACATCGCCACGGACTACTCGGCGCTGATGTCGAAGGTCGTCTCGAACGGCAACCACCGCGTCAAGTTCCCGCTGAACGAGCCGGCGATCGCGAAGAAGAAGTCGCAGATCGACGAGTACCTCGAGTTCTACGAGGGCGCGGGCGTCCAGCACATCGCGCTGGCGACGAACGACATCATCGCCACCGTCACGGCGATGCGCGACGCTGGCGTCGAGTTCCTGGAGACCCCGGACTCCTACTACGACGACCCGGAGCTGCGTGCCCGCATCGGCGAGGTCCGCGTCCCGATCGAGGTCCTCAAGGAGCACCGCATCCTGGTCGACCGCGACGAGGACGGCTACCTGCTGCAGATCTTCACCAAGCCGATCGGCGACCGCCCGACCGTCTTCTACGAGATGATCGAGCGCCACGGCTCGCTGGGCTTCGGCAAGGGCAACTTCAAGGCCCTCTTCGAGGCGATCGAGCGCGAGCAGGAGCGACGGGGCAACCTGTAGCGACACCGCTGCGCCCGTTCCCCCGGTAGGCTGCCTTACGGGGGACTCACATCGGGTGGAGGTGGCATGGCATTCGCGCGACGCGTGGCCGCGGTGATTCCGCTGGTCGGAGCCGTGACCACGGCTGCGGCACTGACCGGCGCCGCTTTCCTGACCGTGGCGCACGCGGGTTGTGACGAGGCCGGCCGCTTCGTCCGCACCGGCGAGACGATCCAGTTCGTCGGAGGCTGCGTGAACGGCGCCGACCTCCCGGCGGCGCCGACGGCGGAAGCCGAGAACGTGGACAGGTTCGGCTCCAAGAAGCCGTGACAGACGCAGAAGGCCCCCTCACCAGCGTGAGGGGGCCTTTCGCGTGCGTGGTGTCTACCCGAGTGCTTCGAGCAGGTCCGCCACCAGGTCGTCGCCGGACTCGATGCCCACGGAGACGCGCACCAGGTCGGCCGGCACCTCCAGCATCGACCCCGCGGTCGAGGCGTGCGTCATCTTGCCGGGGTGCTCGATCAGCGACTCGACGCCGCCGAGCGACTCGGCCAGCGTGAACAGCTTGGTCCGCGCGCAGACGTCCAGCGCGGCCTGCTCGCCGCCCTCGACGAGGAACGAGATCATGCCGCCGAAGCGCCGCATCTGCTTGGCCGCGACGGCGTGGCCGGGGTGCGACTCGAGACCGGGGTAGATGACCTTCTTCACGCGCGGGTGCCGGACGAGGGCCTCGGCGACCAGTTCGGCGTTGTCCGAGTGCTTCTCCATGCGCAGCTCGAGCGTCTTGATGCCGCGCAGCGTCAGGTACGCGTCGAACGGTCCGGGGACCGCGCCGGCACCGTTCTGCAGGAACCCGAACGCGGCGTCGATCTCCTCGTCGGACGTGATCAGCGCACCGCCCACGACGTCGGAGTGCCCGCCGACGTACTTGGTGGTCGAGTGCAGCACGACGTCCGCGCCCAGCTCCAGCGGGGTCTGCAGCGCGGGCGAGGCGAAGGTGTTGTCCACGACCAGCTTGGCACCGGACTCGTGCGCCACCGAGGCGATCGCCGCGATGTCACCGATGTTCAGCAACGGGTTCGTGGGCGTCTCGATCCACACGAGCTTGGTCTCGGGCCGGATGGCCGCGCGGATGGCGTCCACGTCCGACACGGGGGCGGGCGAGTGCGTGACGCCCCACTGCGAGAAGACCTTGTCGATCAGCCGGAACGTGCCGCCGTACGCGTCGTTCGGGATGACGATGTGGTCGCCGGGCTTGAGGAACGTGCGCAGCGCGGCGTCGGTGGCACCCATGCCGGACGAGAACGCACGGCCGTGGCGACCGCGTTCGAGCGACGCGAGGCACGTCTCCAGCGCGCGGCGGGTCGGGTTGCCGGTGCGCGAGTACTCGAAGCCCTCACGCAGGCCGCCGACGCCGTCCTGGGCGTAGGTCGACGTCGCGTAGATGGGGACGTTCACCGCACCCGTGGTGGGGTCCGGGTCCTGACCGGCGTGAATCGCCCTGGTGGCGAAGCCGTATGGCGTGCTCATGTCCGCAGGGTACTCACCCATCCGGCTGCCAACCGCACGAGTCCACGCCTTGAACCGGGAAACGGAACAGCCCCCGGTCACGGGGACCGGGGGCTGTTCCACGAGCCGGAAAGGCTTACCAGCCCTGCTGCTGACCGCCGTAGCCCTGCTGCGGAGGCTGGCCGTAGCCACCCTGCTGCGGCTGCTGCGGGTAACCGCCGGTGCTCGGCTGCTGCGGGTAGCCGCCGGTGCCGCCGTACGGCGACGCGGTCTCCGGAGCGTTGATCACGACGGACTTCATGATCTTGTCGGCCCAGGTCTGCTTCTTGGGCTCCCACAGCGGCGCGAAGAAGCCCGCGTAGCACGGCAGGGCGTCGACGACGTGGCACAGCTGGCGCACGAACGTCGTACCGCCGCCGAGCGGCTGCATGGTCTCCTCGCCGACCAGCTTGATCTTGGCGACCTTCTTGCCGATCGACTGGCCCGTCTGGCCCTGCTTGATCACCGTGTTCCAGATGATGAAGCCGAAGTTGGCCAGCAGGACCGGGATGACCAGCAGCGTCAGGCCGGGGGCGTCCGAGCCGATCGCGATGCCGATGATCACGTAGTACAGGATCACCGTGACGACGGACGGGGCCGCGACGTCGATCAGGTAGCCGACGAAGCGCGAGCCCCACTCGGCGTACCCGGTCGGGGGCACGGGCGCCATGCCGTAGCCGGGCGCGCCGTACGCGCCGGGCTGGCCGTAGCCGGCCGCGGCGGGCTGGCCGTACGGGTTCGACTGCGGCTGACCGTACGGCTGCTGCTGCGGCTGGCCGTAGGGCTGCTGCGCGGCCGGCTGGCCGTACGGCTGGGCCTGCGGGGCGCTGTAGGGCTGGGCCTGCGGAGCGCCGTACGCCGGCGGCTGCTGGGCGGGGAACCCGCCGGAGCCGGGTCCCTGCGCAGGGAAGCCACCCGAGCCGGGAGGCACCTGGCCGGGGCTGACGACCTGGGTGGCGTCCGCGTTCTGCTGCGGTGCGGCAGGAGCCTGACCAGGCGAGACGACCTGCGTCGCGTCAGGGTTCGGGTTCGCCGCGGACGGCTGGCCACCCCCCGGGACGATCTGCGTTGCGTCCGCGTTGGGCTCCTGCGGCTGACCGCCGAACGGATTTCCTGGCGGCTGCGGAGCGTTCATCCGGTATCCAACCCCCTTGGCTGGGCCGTGTTCGAGTAAGACAGGTGATGATCTGGGGCGTCACGCTATCGGACGCACCCCGTTCTACGCTCAGCGACCAGCCAAGAAGCCCAGAATGTCCTGCCGGGTGACGACTCCGGCGGGCTTCCCGTCCTCCAGCACCAGGGCCGCGTCGGCGTTCGAGAGCGCGTTCATGGCGATGCCGACCGGCTCGCCGGCGCCGAGCGTCGGCAGCGGCGGCGACATGTGCTTGTCCAGGCGGTCGGAGAGCTGCGCCTTGCCGGTGAACAGCGCGTCCAGCAGGTCGCGCTCGTTGACCGCGCCGGCGACCTCGGCGGCCATGATCGGCGGCTCCGCGTTGACGACGGGCATCTGCGAGACGCCGAACTCGCGCAGGATCGCGACGGCGTCACCCACGGTCTCGTTCGGGTGAGCGTGGACGAGGTCGGGCAGCATGCCGCCCTTGCGGCGCAGCACGTCGCCGACGGTCGCGCCGGTCGAGTCGGGCGGCAGGAAGCCGTAGGAGGCCATCCAGCGGTCGTTGAAGACCTTGGACAGGTAGCCGCGGCCGCCGTCCGGGAGGATCACGACCACGACGGCGTCCTCGGGCAGGTCGCGGGCGACGCGCAGCGCGGCGGCGGCCGCCATGCCGCAGGAGCCGCCGACGAGCAGGCCCTCCTCGCGGGCGAGGCGGCGGGTGATGTCGAACGAGTCCGCGTCCGAGACCTCGACGATCTGGTCGCAGATGGTCTTGTCGTACGCCTCGGGCCAGAAGTCCTCGCCGACGCCCTCGACCAGGTACGGGCGGCCGGTGCCGCCGGAGTAGACCGAGCCCTCCGGGTCCGCGCCGATCACCTGCACGGCGCCCTCGGAGATCTCCTTGAGGTAGCGGCCGGTGCCGGAGATGGTGCCGCCGGTGCCGACGCCCGCGACGAAGTGCGTGATCTTGCCGGCGGTCTGGCGCCAGATCTCGGGACCGGTCTGGTGGTAGTGGCTCGCCGGGTTCTCCGGGTTGGAGTACTGGTCGGGCTTCCACGCGCCGGGGATCTCGCGGACCAGGCGGTCGGAGACGTTGTAGTAGGAGTCCGGGTGCTCGGGCGCGACGGCCGTCGGGCACACCACGACCTCGGCGCCGTAGGCCTTGAGGACGTTGCGCTTGTCCTCGCTGACCTTGTCCGGGCACACGAAGACGCACTTGTAGCCCTTGCGCTGGGCGACCAGCGCAAGGCCCACGCCGGTGTTGCCGGACGTCGGCTCGACGATCGTGCCGCCGGGCTGGAGCCGGCCGGACTTCTCGGCCGCCTCGACCATCCGCAGCGCGATGCGGTCCTTCACGCTGCCGCCGGGGTTCAGGTACTCGACCTTGGCCAGCACGGTGGCCTTGATGCCCGTGGTCAGGGAGTTGAGCTTGACCAGCGGCGTGTTGCCGACCAGATCAACGACGTGCTCGACGTACTCCACCGGTATCCACTCCCCTGTTCCACTCTCCGAGATAGCGGACGAAGCGTAGCTCTAGTGGCTGCGGAGGTTAATTCGAACGGCGGCGCCGACGATTCCACTGGAAAGGGGGTGGTGCGGATGATCGGGCTGCGGACGCTGCGCGCGGTGGCGATGACCGCCGCGACTCTCGGAGGCCTCTCCGGTGCGCTCGTGGGACTGCTCTCCGAGCAGGGAAGACGTGCTCGGGCCACCATCGGCGTGCTGGAACACCTCTGGCCCGCACCGGACGGCGTGTACCTCGACGACGGCGGTGACCCGCTGCGGTTCGCGGTGCTCGGCGACTCGATGGCGGTCGGCGTGGGTGTGACCCATCCCTCGCAGATGCCGGGCGTGTTACTCGCCGAGGCGCTGGCCGAGGAGGCGGGCAGGCCGGTGCGCCTGTCGACGTACGCGATCAGCGGGTCCACCACCCGCGACCTGGTGCCGCAGGTCGACGCGGCCGTGCTGGACGCGCCCCAGGTCGCGTTGATCATCATCGGCGCGAACGACGTGACGTCGCGGATGGGCACCGGCGAGTCGGCCCGGCTGCTCGGCGAGCAGGTGCGCAAGCTGCGGGCGATCGGCTGCGGTGTCGTCGTCGGCACGTGCCCCGACCTCGGGATCGTGCGGCCGATCCCCCAGCCGCTGCGGATGGTCGGGCGCCAGTACAGCCTGCGGCTCGGTGCCGCGCAGACCGTCGCCGTGCGCCGGGAGGGCGGGGTGCCGGTGTCGCTCGCGAACCTGCTGGCGCCGGAGTTCCTGGCACGCCACCTCGACATGTTCAGCTCGGACCGCTTCCACCCCAGCTCCGTCGGCTACGAGGCGGCGGCCGGTGTGCTGCTGGCGCCGTTGTGCCAGGTGGCGGGGCTGTGGCCGGGCTCGGTCGCGCCGGTCGTGCCGCTGCCCTCCGCAGCCGCACGCGCCGTGCGCCCCTCGCGCGTGCCGGCGTGGCTGCAGAAGCGGCACGCCTGAGTTTCGGAATCCTCGTCACTCGCGCTGGCCGGGGTGAGCGGGCGTTAACTAGGCTCGACGGCAACCTTGACTCTCAACGAGGAGTTTCGTGATGCCTGAGGCCGTGATCGTCTCCGCCGCCCGCTCCCCCATCGGCCGCGCGGGCAAGGGCTCGCTGAAGGACGTGCGGCCCGACGACCTGGTGGCGCGGATGATCCGCGCGGCGCTCGACAAGGTGCCGCAGCTCGACCCCGCGCAGATCGACGACCTGATGCTCGGCTGCGGCCTGCCCGGCGGCGAGCAGGGCTTCAACATGGCGCGCGTCGTGTCCGTGCTGCTGGGCTACGACAACCTGCCCGGCACGACCGTCACCCGGTACTGCGCCTCGTCGCTGCAGACCACCCGCATGGCCCTGCACGCCATCAAGGCGGGCGAGGGCGACGTGTTCATCTCGGCCGGTGTCGAGACCGTGTCGCGGTTCGCCAAGGGCAGCTCCGACTCGTGGCCCGACACGCACAACCCGCTGTTCGGCGAGGCCGAGGCGCGCACCGCGTCCGTCGCTGCGTCCGGCGCCTCGGAGTGGGTCGACCCGCGCACGCTCGACGTCGTCCCGGACGTCTACATCCCGATGGGCCAGACCGCCGAGAACCTGGCCCTGCTCAAGGGCATCTCGCGCCAGGAGATGGACGAGTTCGGCGTCCGCTCGCAGAACCTCGCCGAGAAGGCCATCGCCGACGGCTTCTGGGCCCGCGAGATCACGCCGGTCACGCTGCCCGACGGCACCGTGGTCTCGACCGACGACGGCCCGCGCGCCGGCGTCACCTACGAGGCCGTGTCGCAGCTCAAGCCGGTCTTCCGCCCCGACGGCCGCATCAACGCCGGCAACTGCTGCCCGCTCAACGACGGCGCCGCGGCTCTCGTGATCATGTCCGACACCAAGGCGCGCGAGCTCGGCCTCACCCCGCTCGCCCGCATCGTGTCGACCGGCGTCTCGGGCCTCTCGCCCGAGATCATGGGCCTCGGCCCGGTCGAGGCCTCGAAGCGCGCGCTGGCGCTCGCCGGCCTGTCGGTCTCCGACATCGACCTGGTGGAGATCAACGAGGCGTTCGCCGCGCAGGTCATCCCGTCCTACCAGGACCTCGGCATCGACCTCGACCGCCTGAACGTCAACGGCGGCGCGATCGCCGTCGGCCACCCGTTCGGCATGACCGGTGCCCGCATCACCACGACCCTGATCAACTCGCTGCAGTTCCACGACAAGCAGTTCGGCCTCGAGACGATGTGCGTCGGCGGCGGCCAGGGCATGGCGATGGTGATCGAGCGCCTCAGCTGAGGTTTTCGCTCAAGATCTGCAATTTGACGCTTGCAAGTAGCTCCGCTTCACCCGAACGGAGCTACTCGCAAGCCCCCTTTCTGCCGATGAGACAAAACGTCGCTCAATGGCGTCATCAGGCGAGGGGAAGTCCGTCCCTACCGATGAGCAAGGAGGGGTCGGACATGCCCTACGTGTGGTGGCAAAGCGAATATGACCTGCAATGTCACGCTTTCTCACTCGATCAAGCCCACGGTTCTCCGAGAAGCTTTTACGAGGCCGTTTGTGATCATTCGGTGCCCGACGAACGCGTCTCCCGGGCCCAGGCGGGCGCACTCTGCGTGGACTGCCTGATCAAGGTCGGCACCGAGCTGCCGGACGTGCGCTGGCGGGCTTAGGCCCGTTTCATGCCGATGCTCGCCGGTGCGCTCTCCACGAACCCGTGTCGTGCGTAGAGACGACGGCCTGGCGGGTCGGCCAGCAGGTTGACGTACGCGTTGGGCGCGTGCGCGTCGATGCGTTCGAGCAACGCGGTCAGAACCGCGTCGCCGATGCCTTTGCGCTGGTGGCCCGGCAGCACGGCCATGTCGATGATGTGGAAGTACCAGCCGCCGTCGCTGATGACGCGGCCCATGCCGACGATTTCGCCTGATTCCACGTGGACGACAATTGCGCAGGCCCACGCGCCGTTGATGCCGTTTTCGGCTTCTTCTCGGGTGCGCGCGCTCAGTCCTGATTCTTTGCGCAATCGCAGGTAGTCGTCGATGCCCGTTGGTTCCAGGACCAGCCGATATGCGGAGTCCATCGCCATTCCCCCTCAGTTGTGCGCGTTGTTCGCGTGATGACGGTAGAGGGCGGTTCGCGCTTCCTTGGTGTCGAGCTCGCGCAGGCCCGACTCGGCCCAGGACGCGAGCGACTCGTCCTCGTGGTCCAGGTACTCGACCAGCAGCGGCAACGCTTCGGACGAGCGCGCGTACCCGATCAGTTCGAGCAGCCAGCAACGCAGACCGCGGTCCTCCTCGCCTCGGAACGCCTCGATCAGTTCTCCGACGTGTTCGGCCGCGTGCGGCCGCAGCAGGGCGAAGCCGTCCTCCGCCTTCTGCGGATCGTGGCGTCGCATCAGCCACATCGCCTCGTCGAACCTCTTCGACACCCTCCACCTCCCCACCAACGCCGAAGGGGCGCCCCGCCGCAGCGGAACGCCCCTCCAGCACACCCGAAGCGTCAGTCCGAGTTGAAGTACGACAGCAGTCGCAGGATCTCGGTGTACAGCCACACCAGGGTGACCGTGAGACCGAACGCGATCTGCCACGCGAACTTCGCCGGCACGCCGGCGCGGATCGCCTGGTCGGCGGCGTCGAAGTCGATCAGGAAGCTGAACGCCGCGAGGCCGATGCAGACGAGGCTGAAGATGATCGCGAGCGGGCCACCGTCGCGGAGGCCGAGGCCGCCGTCGGTGAAGAAGCTCATGATCAGGTTGAAGAGCATGAGGACGCCGACGCCGATGATCGCGCCGACGATCCACTTGGTGAACTTCGGCGTGACGCGGATCGCGCCCGTCTTGTAGACCACCAGCATGCCGGCGAACACGCCGATCGTGCCGATGATGGCCTGGCCGATGATCACCACGCCCTGACCGGGGGTGCCGGTCATGCGGTCGACCATTCCGCCGATGATGCCGCTGAACGCGCCGAGGAAGATGCCCTCGACGGCCGCGTACGCGATCACCAGCGGCGGGCTCGGGTTGCGCTTGAACGTGATGATCAGCGCGAGCACGAGGCCGATGATGGCCGCGGGGAACAGCAGGACGTACGCCTTCATCAGGTACGTGATGACGGCGGTGACGGCGACCACGGCGAGCGTGATGCCGGTCTTGGTGACGACGTCGTCGATCGTCATCGGCCGCTCGCTGGTCAGCGGCGGCGGGCCCTGCTGCTGGTAGCCAGCCTGGTCTGGCTGGCCGAAGCCTGCGTAGCCTCCGTACCCGCCGCCGGTCGGCAGGTTACGGAAAGCCGGGTTGCTGCTCGAGCGCACCTGGTCCTCCTGGGGCGTTGCTTTACGCCGTCACGGGTACAACGAGCACGCTCGGTGCCATGTTCCCCGTCGGTAAAGGCGACTTTACCCGCAACGACGATCACACGTGCGCAAATACTGCGCTAACTCCGGAGCGTAACGAGACTACGGCGTGTCGCGGCGTGTCTTTCACGATCAGAGTAAGCCCCGTCACATTCCGATCACGTTCACACCCTGGGTAGCGAGAGACTTCCCCCTCGTGGCGGCTTGTCCCCGGTGTGGGGGAACGAGAAGCTCGCACGCGGGATATACACAGGTCAGAGGGGATCAAGATCCAAAATGGGCTGGAAACGTCTGGCCGCCGTGGCGATGGTCGCAGGGCTCACCCTGCTGACCGTTCCCGCGACGGCGACAGCTGTCGGCGTCAAGGGCATCGGCCACAACGCGTCAGGGCTCCAGCCCAACGCCACACCCGGTAGCGAGTGGCACGGGTCATACATCTGGCAGGACAAGCAGGTGTGGTGCGTCCAGTACGCACTGCCCGCACCGGACAGCAACGTCGGGTACCAGCCCGGTGACGCGCTGCGCACGAAGGCCGGCAAGGACCTCGCCCCGGACATCGCGGCGAACATCTCCTACCTGCTGCTGCGCTACTCCACGACGAAGTCGCCGGAGGAGGCCGCGGCGCTGGCGCACCTGCTGCACAGCTGGACGTCCGTGCCCGACGGCGCGGTGCGGCTCGACACGACGGACCCGAAGTTCCTCGCCTACGACGCGGCTTTCTACGCCGCGCGCCTGCCGCAGTCCGTCCTGGACACCGTGGCGCGCCTCAAGGCCGACGCGGAGGCCAACCGCGGCCCGTGGAAGCTCACCGCGACCGCGCCGAAGGAACCGCTGATCATCGACACCGAGTCCACCTGGACGCTGTCGCTGGTCAAGGCCAACGACAAGGGCGTCACGAACGCCCCGATCAACTTCACGCTGACCGACGCCAAGCTCGCGGACGGCGCCACCAGCGGCACGGCCACCACGGGTGCCGACGGCAGCCCCGCCGCGGTCAAGCTCATCGCGACCGGCCCGAAGCCGTCGATCGCGGCCGTCGCGGACTCCCCCGCGGACAAGCCGGTCGTGCACTTCCCGATCCAGACCGAGAACATGCAGCGCATGGTCACCACCGGCGGCGAGAAGAAGCTGAACGCCGCCGCGAACGGTGCCGCCAAGACCGCTCCCGGCGCGGTGAAGATCACGAAGATCGACTCGGAGACCAAGAAGGCGATCTCCGGCGTCGCGTTGCGTGTCACGGCGAAGGATCAGACGTCGGCGGCGAAGAAGCAGGACGACACCGACCTCGTCGGCACAGACGGCAAGCCGCTGGTGCTGCAGACCGGTCCGGACGGCACGGTCGAGGTGCCGGACCTGCGCACCCCGCAGGAGATCTGCCTCGTGGAGGTGGCCGCTCCCAAGGGTTATGAGGAGTTCTTCGACCCGAAGGCGCCGCCGTCCGCGTGCGGCACTCTCGCGGCCGGACAGACGCTCGCGCTCGAACTGGTGAACAAACCGAACAAGCCGGTGGTGCCGAGCACGATCCCGGCCGGCGCGGACGGGCAGACACCGGTCGCGACCGCGGCGTTCGACTCGCAGCTGCGTCCGGGGCTGATGCTCGCGGTGGGTGGCCTGGTGCTGCTCGGCGCGGCGCTGGCAGGCTTCCTGGTGTGGCGCAGGCAGTGAGTTCGAAGGCTTTCCTGACCGGGGCGCTGGTGGCGGGTGTGGTCGCCGCCAGCGCTCTGGTCACCACGTCCGAGACCGAGGTCGTCGCGGGACGCGCGGTCGCGGACGAGGTCCCGGTCGTCGGACCGGGACCGGTGGCGGACAGCCTGAGCACCGGTCGCGGCCCCGACCTCACCGGGTTGATCGGCGGGGCGAACACGGCCAACGCGCGGCCCGCCGACCCGACGCAGCAACCGCCGCAACAGCAGCAGCCCGCGCCGCCCAAGGCCGGTCCGGGCTCGGTGCGGCTGCCCTCGGGCGGCTCGGCCACGTTGGTGCGCAAGGAGGTCAAGGACGGCGTGCTGCCGGTGCCGGACGGCATCGGCGAGGCGACCTGGTGGGGCACCGAGCTCGCCGCCTCCGAGGGCGCCACGGTGCTCGCCGGGCACGTCGACTGGAAGGGCGCCAAAGGTCCGTTCGCGGAGCTGTGGCAGGCGCAGAACGGCCGTGAGGTCGTGATCGCCGACAGCGCCGGCAAGGAGTTCAGGTTCCGCATCAAGCAGATCGAGACCATCCGCAAGGAGGAGCTCCCGGCGCGCGCCGTCGAGTTCTTCGGGCCGCGCGGGCCGCACCGGCTGGTGCTGGTCACCTGTGGTGGTACGTGGATCGGTGGTCAGCAGGGGTACGAGGCGAACAGAGTGGTCATCGCCGAACCCGTGCAGTGACCAATCGCGCACCTCGCGCAACCCGTTCGGGTAATCAGTCGTCTCCTAAGGTGTGAAACGGTGGGGATGGTTGACCACGGGTCTGGCACTGGGGCTTGTTCTGGCGATGGTGTGGACCCTCGGGTCGCACGACGAGCAGACGCCCGTGGCGGACTCCGGCCCGTTGCCGATGGCACCGAGGCTGCCCGCCCCGAAGGACTCGGGACCGACGCCGACGGTGCCCGCCCCGAGTCCCGAGCAGATCGCCAAGCAGCCGTGGATGCACAAGCTCGCACCCGGTGAGAAGCCTCCCCAGTTCGTGCTCTTCTCGTTCGACGGCGCGGTGTCGAAGCAGCACTGGGACAAGGTCCTGCCGATCGCGAAGGCCAAGAACGCGCACGTGACGGGTCTGCTGTCCGGCGTCTACATGCTCGCGGAGCAGGACAAGAACCAGTACCAGCCGCCGGCGGGCCTCAAGCGCGGCCTGTCCGACATCGACTTCGGCGGCACGCGGCAGGACGTCACGTCGCGCATCGGCTACCTGAACCAGGTGATCGCCGACGGCCACGAGATCGGCACGCACTACAACGGCCACTTCTGCTCGAACGGCTCGCAGCCGTCGGTCGACAAGTGGGACACCGCGGCCTGGAACGCGGAACTGGCGCAGTTCAAGCAGATCGTCGACAAGTCCCGTGCCGCCGGGCTGAACCTGCCCGCCGACGCCGTCCGGGGTGGACGGACGCCGTGCCTGGAAGGCAACTGGGACCAGGCCTTCCCGGCGATGGCCGCGAACGGGCTCGTCTACGACACCAGCAAGGTCGCGCTCGGCGTGCAGTGGCCGACCGTCCAGAACGGACTGTACGAGTTCCCGATGCCCGAGGTGCGCGTCCCCGGGCTGGGCAAGCAGGTCGTCATGATGGACTTCAACCTCTGGTACTCGCTCAACCAGGCCAAGGACGAACCGTGGCGCGCGGCCGACTTCGCTCAGATCGTGCTCGAAACCTACAAGTCGGTGCACCAGGCCGCGTTGAACGGCAACCGCGCGCCGATCGTGGTCGGCAACCACTTCAACGAGTGGAACGGCAACGCTTTCTCGACCGCGATGGAGCAGTTCATGGAGTTCGTGTGCGACAAGCCGGAGACGGTCTGCGCCACCTACACCGAGGTGATCCAGTGGATGCAGCTGCAGGATCCGGCGGTGCTGGACCAGCTCCGCCGGATGCCCGCTGCTCGCAACTGAGGTCCGTCAGCCGTCGGTCGAGATGATCCGGTCGTCGTTCGCACCCGGTGAGCCGTTCGCGTCCTGGTTGGACGTGCCGAGCCACAGCGTGCCGTCCGGCGCCGGAGCCACCGACCGCACGCGGCCGTAGCTCGTGAAGACCGCCTGCGGGGTGCCGAGCGTGGTGCCGTTCACCGGGATCTTCCACACGCGCTTGCCGGTGACGGCGCCGATGTACAGCGCGTTCTTGTAGTACGCAACGCCCGCCGGACCGGCCTGGCTGGTGGACCAGGTCTTGACCGGGTTCGTCATGCCCGCGGTGTTGCAGTTGCCTTCACAGGTCGGCCAGCCGTAGTTCTTGCCGGCCTCGATGCGGTTGAGCTCGTCGGTCGTGTTGTTGCCGAACTCGGTGGCGTACGCGGTGTTGCCGACCCAGGTGATGCCCTGGACGTTGCGGTGCCCGATCGAGTAGACGACGCTGCCGGCGCGGGGGTTGCCGGCGGCGGGCCTGCCCGCGGTGTCGAAGCGGAGCACCTTGCCGCCCAACGAGTTCCAGTTCTGCGCGGTCGAGGTGTTCTGCCCATCGCCGGTGGTGGCCCACAGGTAGCCGTCCGGACCCCACTGCAGGCCGCCGCCGTTGTGGTAGCGGTTCTTGGGGATGCCGGTGACGATCGGCTGCGGCGTGCCGCCGAGCTGCAGCTTCGCGACGCGGTTGTCGCTCGCCGTCGAGTAGTAGATGAAGACCGAGTTGTCGGTCGCGAAGGTCTTCGACACGGCGAGGCCGAGGAGTCCGCCCTCACCGCCCGTCAACTGGGCCTGCTCGACCGTGTCCAGCTCGGTCACGGTCGTGCCCTTGAGCTTCTTGATCTTGCGGGTGTCCCGTTCGGTGAAGATGCCGCTGCCGTCCGGCAGGAACTCGATGTCCCACGGGATGTCCAGCTTCGTGGCGATCGTCCGCTCGGCCAGAACTGAGGGATCGTCCTGTGCCGACGCGGGCATCACGCCGAGGGATGCGGCCATGGCAGTGCAGGCTGCCACCGCTGCGATACGACGAGCACGCATGTGCTCTCCTCCGGTCCGCTCGTGATGGTCTGCGGCGGCGGTGTTGCAGGGCGTGTTCAAGCAATCACATATCGCATCACCCCGCAACAGTGGTCCGAGGTTCCGGGATTTCCACGGTCGGCTCGTCCGAAACGAGACGTCACTCCTCCGATGACTTTCGACAACTTCGTGGACGGTCTAGACCGCGACCGTCCGGACGCCATACCGTGAGGTCGCCGCCGCGCCCCCACGGAAAGCGCTTGCCTGCCCGACCTGGGCAGACAGGCCCGAGAGCCGAGGAGTTGCGCATGAACGTTGCCGTCACCACGACCGAGACCAAGCTGCCCGAGGTCAGGCGCGAGTGGGTCAAGCCCGACTTCCGCGACTTCGAGACGCCGATGGAGGTCACCGCCTACGCGGCCCGCAGCTGACGTCAGGCATCGCGCCGGGGTTCCTGGTAGGACGCACGGGAACCCCGGCCCCGCGCGTTCCCGGAGGAGTTCCCGCCATGACTGCCGTTGCCCCCGCGGAGTTCGTCGCCGAGCTGCGCGCCCTCGCACCCCGGTACTGGGACAGCCACCCGTTCCACCTGCGCATGCACGCCGGACAGCTGAGCAAGCACGAGCTGCAGGCCTGGGCCGCGAACCGCTGGTACTACCAGCGCTGCATCGCCCAGAAGGACGCCGCGATCCTGTCGAACTGCCCGTCGCCGGAAATCCGGCGGCAGTGGCGCGAGCGGATCGTCTGGCACGACGGCACCCGGCCCGGCGAGGGCGGCGCGGAGAACTGGATCCGCCTCGCCGAGGCCGTTGGCCTGACGCGGGAGGAGGTGCTCGACGAACGGCACGTGCTGCCCGGCACGCGGTTCGCCGTCGACGCGTACGTGAACTTCGCGCGCACCAAGCCGTGGGTCGAGGCCATCGCCTCCGGGCTCACCGAGATGTTCTCGGGGGCGTTGATGCGCAAGCGCCTGGCGGCGTTGCGGGAGCAGTACCCGTGGATCGCCGAGGAGGGCTTCGCCTACTTCACCGACCGGATCCAGGCGGTCGCCGGCGAAGGACGGGCCACTGTGGACATCGTCGTCGAGCACTCGCTGACCCGGGAACAGCAGCTGGCGGCCGTGGCCGCGTTGTCGTTCAAGTGCGACGTGCTGCGGGCCGTGCTGGACGCGGTCGACTACTACTCGGGCAAGGGCCGGCCGTGACGACCGCCCTGGACGCCGTGCCGCGGATCCGGCGCGGGGTGAAGTGCACCTTCGACCAGATCCGGGAGGCGCACGTGGTGCTGTTCCCCGAGGGTGTGCTGGTGCTGAACGAGACCGCCGCGTCCGTGGTGGCGTTGTGCGACGGCGTCCGGTCCGTCGGCGACATCGCGCTGGCGCTGGCCGAGTCCTACGACGGTGTCGAGCCGTCCGACATCGCGGAACTGGTGGCGCGGCTGGTCGAGCGGAGGGTGGTGGACGTCGATGGCTGAGGCGCCCTTCGGCCTGCTGGCCGAGCTGACGCACCGGTGCCCGTTGCAGTGCGGCTACTGCTCGAACCCGCTGGAGCTGGTCCGCCGGGACGCCGAGCTGTCGACCGAGAACTGGCGACGCGTGTTCGACCAGGCCCGCGCGCTCGGCTGCCTGCAGATCCACCTGTCCGGCGGGGAACCGTTGCTGCGGCCCGATCTCCCCGAGCTGGTGGCGCACGCGAACAGCCTCGGCTGCTACGTCAACCTGGTCACGTCCGGCGTCGGTCTGTCGCGGGACCGGTTGCGCACGCTGGCTTCGCTGGGCGTCGACCACGTGCAGCTGTCGTTGCAGGACGCGACTCGTGCCGGGAACGACCGGATCGCGGGCATCAAGGCGTTCGACCGCAAGGTGGAGGCGGCGGCGCACGTGCTCGACGAGGGCCTGCCGCTGACCGTGAACACCGTGCTGCACCGGCAGAACCTCGACAACATCGCCGGCATCATCGCGATGGCGGAGCGGATGGGCGCCGAACGCCTGGAGCTCGCCAACACCCAGTACTACGGCTGGGCGCTGCGCAACCGCGCGGTGCTGCTGCCGACCCGCGAGCAGCTCGCCGCCGCGGACCCCGTCGTCGCCGCGGCGCAGGAACGGCTGCGCGGCCGGATGGAGATCGTGTACGTCATCGCGGACTACCACGAGGCCCACCCCAAGCCGTGCATGTACGGGTGGGGCGCGCGGCAGCTGACGGTGGCGCCGAACGGCGACGTGCTCCCCTGCCCGGCCGCCACGGTGATCACCTCCTTGGAGATCGAGAACGTGCTGTCGTCGTCGTTGCACGACATCTGGCACGACTCGCCGTCGTTCAACGCCTACCGCGGCTTCGAGTGGATGTCCGACCCGTGCCGCTCGTGCCCGCGCAAGGAGGTCGACTTCGGCGGGTGCCGCTGCCAGGCGTTCCAGCTGACGGGGGACGCGGCGGCGACCGACCCCGTCTGCTCGCTGTCGCCCGACCGGTCCACTGTGGACCTGATCCTGGAGACCGAGATGACGCCGGCCGAGGAGCCCGCGATGGCGATGAGGAAGATGCGGTGAAGGCGGTCCTGCTCGGCACGACGGCCGGTGGCGGCTTCCCGCAGTGGAACTGCGCGTGCGGCCTGTGCGTACGCGCCCGTTCCGGCTCGTTGCCCTCGCGTTCCCAGGACTGCCTGGCGATCAGCGCCGACGGCACCGGCTGGTGGCTGGTCAACGCCTCGCCGGACATCCGCACGCAGATCGCCTCCTGCGCGTTGTTGAACCCCGGTCCCGGACCGCGGGAGACGCCGTTGCGCGGCGCGTTGTTCACCGACGCCGAGCTCGACCACACGCTGGGGCTGCTGACGTTGCGCGGCGGCGCGGGCCTCACGGTGTGGGCGCCGGGCACGGTCCTGCACGCGTTGAAGGACCAGTTCGACGTGCGGTCGGTGATCGACGGGTACGCGCCCGTGGCGTGGCGTCAGATCGACGACCAGCCGGTCGACCTCGGTGGCCTGCGGGTGACCGCGATCCCGATCAGCGCGAAGAAGCCGAAGTACGCCCGTTCGTCCACTGTGGACGGGCACTGGGTGGTCGCGTACCGGTTCTCCGACCCCGTCACCGGTGGCGTGCTGGTCTACGCGCCCTGCCTGGCGTCGTGGCCCGACGGGTTCGACGAGGTGGTGGCCGGGGCCGACTGCGTGCTGCTGGACGGCACGTTCTACGCGGCCTCGGAGATGGGCGCGGCGACCGGCAGCGCGTCCGGCCAAGCCGCCATGGGCCACCTCCCGATCACGGCCTCGCTGCCCGAGCTGCGGCGGTTCCCGTCCGTCCGGCGGCTCTACACCCACCTCAACAACACCAACCCGGTGCTCGACCCGGCGTCGCCGGAATCGGTGAAGCTCCGCGACGCCGGAGTCGAGGTGCCTGTGGACGGCACGGTGATCGAGCTTTAGGCCAGAATCGGCGGATGTCCTACGTGATCGGCGGACGACCGCTGGCGGCGCGACTCGTCGCGGAGATGCCGACGTTCGTGCGGCAGGTGATCGCGTCGCTGGTGGAGCGCGTGCCCGCGTACGCGCAGCTGCCCGCGGAGGAGCTCGCGGGCGACATCCACCGCGTCACGGAGCACGCCCTGCGCGCGTTCGCCGCCGTGCTCGACACGGGAGCGTTGCCGTCGGCGGAGGAGCTGCGGTTCCTGCGCGAGTCGGCGGCACGGCGGGCCGAGGAGGGCGTGCCGATCGACGTGGTGCTCACGGCGTACCACGTGGGCATCCAGGTCGTCTGGGAGACGCTGGTGCCCGAGGCGCGGCCCGAGGAGGTTGCCGACGTCCTGGCGCTGAACGCGTTGGCGTTGCGGTACCTGCAGCTCGTGACGCCCGTCGTGAGCGCCGGGTACCTCGACGAGCGGCAGACGATGTTCGACGACGAGCGCTCCGCGCGGGCGACGTTGCTGACGGGCCTGCTCGCCGGCACCGCGGAGGCGCCCGGACCGCTCGTCGTGCTGGCGCTGGACGTGCCGCCGCACCCCGACGAGCTGCTGCCGGGCGTGGACGCGGCCGTGGCCTCGCGGCGGAAGCTGCGGCGGGTGCGCGTGGAGCTCGAACGCCACAGCCGGGAACCGGTGCTGTCGTCGCTCACGCCGGAGGGCGGCCTCGCGTTGCTGCCCGGCGAGGACCTGCCGTTGGAGCGAATCGTGGCGGACGTGACGCGGGCGTCCGGCGTCGCCCTGACCGCGGCGGCGGTCGCGGCCCCACCCTCCGGGGTCGCGGCCGCCGCCGTGCTGGCGCGTGAGGTGCTGTCGGTCGCCCTGCGGTCAGGACCGGGCCTGTACCGGCTGTCCGACGTGCTGCTGGAGTACCAGCTCTCCCGGCCCAGCGCCGCGCTGGAACCGTTGGCCGAGATCGTCGCGCCGCTGACCGACGAGCTCGTGCAGACGCTGGAGGTCTACCTGCGCCGCGGTTCGCGCAGGCCGGCGGCCTCCGAGCTGCACGTGCACCCGAACACCGTGGACTACCGGCTGCGCCGGGTCGCGGAGCTGACCGGCCTCGACCCGACGCGCATCGAGCACGTCACGCTTTTGACGGCTGCGCTTGCTGCGCGGCGCGCGCGACCGTAGCCCCGAAGGCCGCCATGCCCGCCGCGTTGGGGTGCAACGGCGCCGCGATCGTCGTGGGGATCAGGCCCTCGAGGTACCGGTCGGAGGGCTTGGCGCAGGTGTCGTGCCCGACGCTGACCGCCGCGAGATCCACGTAGGTCGCGCCGCGCTTCTCGGCCTCCGCCCTGGCCGTGGCGCTGAGCAGGTTGACGGAAGCCTGCAGGTAGTCGGCGTCCCGCGCCCAGATCGGCTGCACCGGGTAGCACCCGCCGGGCCGGATGTAGGTGCCGTAGCCGGTGACGAGGATCTTGGCCTTGGGCGCCCGCTTCTTCACCTCGTCGAGGGCCTGGCCGAACTCCGGCGCCCAGCCCTTGATCGCCGCCGCGACCTGGTCGCCACCCGCCGTGAGCCGGTCCCTGCACGAGAGCCCGATCGGCTCCGGCAGCAGGTTGATGCAGCCCAGCGCGGTCTGCACGAGCCCGACGTCGTTGCCGCCGATGGTGATCGACACGAGGTCCGTCGTGGACTTCAGCGCGTCGAACTGCGGCTTGACGAACCCGAACTGCCTGCCCGAGAAGTCCTCGGTCTTCGCTCCCGAGCAGGTGACGTCCGTGAGCTGGGCGCCGAGGATCTTCGCCGCCACCTGCGGGTAGTTGTTGTTGCTGCTGCGCAGGCACCACAGCGCCGGGTCCTGGTTCGGGATCAGCGGTCCGGCCGCCGCCGAGTCACCCAGCGCCACGTACTCGAGCGTGTCCGCCTGAGCGGTGCTTGTTCCGGCGACCAACATCGCCACCACAGCCATCCCGGCCAAGATCCGCATCCCGGTCCTCCAACGTCGTTGTCAGGTCAGCTCATCGTGGTGGCTCAGGTCACTGGCGCGGGTAGGACGTTGCCCAGAGTCATCCGGTCGTGTTTGTGACCGATCACAATGGGCGTCGTGACTCCTTCTGCTCTGCTCTCGCTGGCCGTCTCGTCGTGCGTGGACGCGGCGGCGCTGCTGCGTTCCGTCGAGGTCGACGTGTTCGCGAAGGGCGCGGTCGACCAGGTCAGCAACGTCGACCTGGAGGTGGAGGCGTTCCTGCGTTCGGCGTTGACGGTGGGCGCGCCCGGCTCGGCGGTCGTCGGCGAGGAGCTCGGCTCGGCCACCGCGTCCGTCACCTGGTACGTCGACCCGATCGACGGCACGCGGAACTTCGTGCGCGGCCTCCCGTTGTCGTGCATCTCCGTCGCCGCGGCCGTGGACGGCGCGCTGGTCGCGGGCTGCGTGCTCGACCCGTTCCGCGACGAGCTCTTCACGGCGGCTGACGGCGTGCCGTTCGCCGTCCGGTCGTCCGGCCTGGCGATCACGCCGGGCACGAGCCCCCGCCCGTTGGTGCTGACCGACATCCCGTTGCCCGGTAGCCCGTACACCGGCGAGATGGAACTGCTCGGCTCGTTGATGGAGATCGCCGACGTCCGCCGCGTCTACTCGACAGCCCTCGCGCTCGCCTGGGTCGCGGCGGGCCGCGCGGACGCCGTGGCGAACATCGGTACGTTCCCGTGGGACGTGGCGGCGGGCGCGGTGCTGGTCCGCGCGGCGGGCGGCGAGTTCGTGGAAGTGGCGGAGAACGCCTTCGCGGCCGGCCGTGGTGAGATCGTCGACTGGCTGGCAACACGCGTGAAGGGCATCGTCTCGTGATCGATCTCAGCGGCAAGGTCGTCCTGGTCACCGGCACCCACGGCAGGGTGGGTGCCGGCATAGTCCGCCGCTTCCTCGACGCGGGCGCCACCGTCGTGAGCCACAGCGGCACCGACGACGGCGACCTGCGCACGTCGGCACAACGGGTGGTCGACGACGCCTTCGCCCGCCACGGCCGCCTCGACGCGGTGGTCAACAACGCGGGCATCCAACCCGTGACTCCGTTGCCGGACATGACCTCCGCGCAATGGCAGTCCGTGATGGACACCAACCTGATGGCCCCGTTCGCCGTCACCCAGGCCGCGGTCGCGCTTTTGCCGGCAGGCGGCTCGATCACGCACATCGCGTCGATCGAGGGCAGCCACCCGGCCCCGGGCCACGCCCACTACGCCGCCTCGAAGGCGGGCCTGATCATGCACGCCCGAGCCGCCGCCCTGGAGTACGGCCCGTTGCGCGGCATCCGCGTGAACACGGTCTCCCCGGGCCTGATCGCCCGTCCCGACATCGAGTCGTCGTGGCCGTCCGGGGTGGAGCGGTGGAAGGCCGCAGCACCGTTGGGGCGTCTCGGGAAGCCGTCGGACGTCGGTGACGCGTGCGTGTTCCTGGCCTCGGACCTGGCGTCGTGGATCACCGGACACGATCTCGTGGTGGACGGAGGCGTGACGGCGCGCCCGACCTGGTGACCCAGACGGACACGTACAGCCAGACGGCGGTGAACGCTACGAGCGTGACCACGGCCTGGGTTGCTTCCGGCCTTTTAGGACGGAACTCGCCACGACCGAACTCCTCGCCGACCACCGGTTCGCCGATGAGGTGGGGCTTCAGGAACCCGCGCACCGTGGTGATCGTGGTGCTGTCGCCGCGCTGCACCCTGGCGCGGCACTCGGACACGAACCCGAAGCCGTGCCAGGTGATCGGGCCCTCTTGCCGGCACGACAGCGCGGTGATGGTGAGGTCGGCGTCCGCTATCTCGACCTCGTCCCAGAAGTGGGTGAAGACCGTGGCGCCGAGCAGGTAGCCGAACGTGGGCATGACCAGGAACGCGAAGACGCGGTGCAGGGTTTTCGACACGACCACGACACCGACGCTAGCGTCACTCGCCGACGAGGTACCGGTAGGACACCGGGGTCAGGTGCGGCTCCACGACCTTCCACGGGTGGACCACCTTGAGCTCACCGCCCGAGGCGGCCGGCGGTGTGACCGAGTGGTCCAACACGATGCGGCTGACGATCACCAGCATGGTGTCCGGGTACTCGCGCAGGTGGAGCTCGACCTCGTTGCGCGTCAACATGATCTCGGAGGCGTCCGTCCACTTCGTGGTGGTGCCCTTGACCTCGACGTAGAGGTGTTCCGCGCCGCGTCGAGCATCCAGGTCGTACGACTTCGTGGCACCGACGTCCTTGACCGAGTAGCCCAGCGCTTCGAGGTGTTCGACCGCGAGGTCGACGGCCCGCCGTTCGACGGCGACCCGTTCCGCGACGTTCAGCCGCAACCCCTGCCCGCGCCGTGCCTTCCCCGCCGCGTGCTCCGCCTCCACCTCCGCGTCGACGATCTCGGGAGCGGGATCGCCCGGCGGAAGGTCGACGACCGCGAGCTCGTACAACTCGCTGAGCACCGAGCAGAGGAAGACCAGGTCCGCGGCGAGCACCTCCTCGGAGGGCAACGCCTCCACCGGGTACTCGAACGCCACGACGTTCCCGTCCTCGTACGCACGCCCGAGGTTCGACTTGCGCGCCCCCAACGCGATCGTCTCGACCAGATCCGGCCGCACCTGCAGGCTCGCCGCCAACGCGGCCCGCGCCCAGTCCGACCGCTGCCGCAACTCCTGACGGGCCCGAGGCTGGAACTCCCCGTTGCGCCACCGGGTCGCGCCCTGCATCAACGACAGGTAGACCCGATCACCCCGAGCCCCGAACAGGTAGACGACGTACCAGCCCACCGTCGCGGACGGCGACAGGCTGGCGGAATGCACGCGGGCCCAAGGAATTTCGGACTTGAGGCCGGCACCGTCGCTGCCCTCGGCGGCCCAGTCGTCGACCTCGTCCGGCACCGCCGCCTCGACCGCGGGCAACTGCTCCCGCAGCCAGTTCACGACGTCGCGCCGCACCAGCCGGCCGCGCTTCTCCATCTCCTGCGTGTTCTTGGACTGCCAGAAAGGCTGCAACTGCAGGACGTCACGGAGAAGCTCACGCATGGCCTCAAGATCGCACGGAACCCGTCCAAGTGTTACCCGTTCAGGCTCAGTCGCACGGCGACCTCATGGATCTGTGCGATCCCGCCTCAGCAATCGCCACCCGTGACGAACAACACAACGATTGGTACAACAGTGCCAAACCTAGCAGTGCCGCGCCACGAGCTGGGTCGAGCGCCTTGACGATGGCCCTGACCTGCCGCGACGCCGCCGATCAAGATCACTCCGTCCGGCGTCGCCGGAACCGCTGAGCATGATCGACCTGTCGTCACTCTCCGACTACTCTCCGCACATCACCGAGGAGTGGTCAACTGCGCCGAACGAGTCGGCCGAGCAGTGGCCGCGACCAACAAAACACCTGATCAGCCACCATGGTCTGGGCTGGTTGGTAGTGGTACCCCCGACGGGATTCGAACCCGTACTGTGATCCTTTTAAGGGACCTGCCTCTACCGATTGGGCTACGGGGGCGCGGTGAGCCTAGGCCTTGATCGTCGGCTTGTGTGAGCGGATGGTGGTTTCTCGCCCGAGCGGCCCAGCGAATTGGACTAGAGCGAGCATCCGGGTAAGCGTCGAACGGCCCCGAACATCAGCGTGCCCTCCCCGCTCCGAGCAGCTCCTTGAAGCGCAGCGCCACCCAGTCGTGCACGGCCGTGGAGACGCTGCTGTCGCCCGCGCGGTGCTCGAACCAGCGCCAGTCGCAGTTGACGTTGATCTCCAGGAACACGTGGTCTCCACCCGTCACGAGCAGGTCGAACGCTGCCACCTGGACTCGCCAGTGCCGGGCCAGCGCCAACAACTTGTCCGAGAGGGACGTCGGGACCGCGGTCGGCGTGACGCGAACCGCGTCGGGATCCACCCACAGTTGCGCGGGGTCGAGCTTGTCGACCTGGTAGGCGAGGCACTGCTCGCCCACTACGAAGACGCGTAGTTCCGTCTCGGACGGGACGTACTCCTGGACGATCACCGGGGCCGGTTCCGGGGCGTCCGAGGCCCGGGAGGTCTCCAGGGGGCGGGGGAAGAGGCCGTGCTGGACGCCTGGGCGTGGTTCCAGGAGGTGCCTGCCCGCCGTTTTGACGATGCAGGCGCCTCCGCCCGGGCGGGTTCGGCCTGGGCGGGTCGTTACGGCCGTGCGGGGCACACGGAGACCGAACGACGCGGCGTCGGAGAGCTGCGTCAGGCGGTCCAGGTGCGTTGAGAAGCGTGAGGGGTTCACGTGGGCCCAGTCGGAGCGTGAGGCCAGCCAGTTGGCCACTGAGGCCCACTGGTCGACGGCGTAGGCGCCGGCCAGGGTGCCTGGTTCCACCGGGACCGCGGAGAGTTCGAAGTGGCGACGCCAGACGAGCAACGGGCGCAGGAGCCAGCGGTCCAGTTCGATCAGCGGCTGGTCGGTGTAGACCGACAGGGGGAGGTCCACGCAGCGGTCCGCGTCTATGCGGGCCATGCGGATGCCTCGTTCGGCCAGGGCGATGGAGAGCTCGTTCATCTCCATGTCGGCGGCGCGGGCCAGCACGAGGACGCAGGGTTGCGGGTTGCCGTCGCCTTCGTCGACCATGCCGAGGCGGTGGACCTGTTCCTGGAAGTCCAGGCACTTGGGCGGGGAGCGGAAGAGGTATTCCTGGCCCTGGAGCAGAAGGGGCCTGGCGGCCTCGGACGGGGCACCTGGCACCCGCCCGTCAGCCGACCTGCTCAATCGTCCTTCTTGCTGCGGAAAACTTGCCCCGCCTGCGCGTACTCTGCGGCGTACTGCGCCAACGCGGGGTCCTCGATCTCACCGCGACGAAGCTGTGCGGCCAGCTCCTCGAGAGACATCGGGATCACCTCTCTCCCCACATGGCGAATCACGCATTCAGGTGATGCACCAGCCGTAGTCTCCGAAACACGTAACGCAATGTCAAGGCGCCCCTCGAAGCTTTACTCCGATTGGGGGCTCAAGTTCCGCCCCCAGAGCAGCGAGATGCCCCGAACGAGCAGTTCGTCCGGGGCATCGCTCACTCACGGAGAGTGCGGGGCTAACGCTGCGTCACTCCAACGGCGGTCAGGACTGCACCGCGCGGTCGAAGTCCGACTTCGGGTCGTTGATCTGTCCCAGAGCCACGATCTCGCGGCCGTAGAACAGCGCCTGCGTCCAGTCCATGAGCACGCGCAGCTTGCGGTTCACGGTGGGCATGAACGCCACGTGGTAGCTGCGGTGCATGAACCACGCGGGCACGCCCTTGAAGCGCAGGCCGAACACGTCCGCGACGCCCTTGTAGAGGCCGAGGCCCGCGACCGAGCCGAGGTACTTGTGGAAGTAGTCCTTCGGCTTCTGGCCGCGCAGCGACGCGACGATGTTCTTCGACAGCAGCTTCGACTGGCGGATGGCGTGCTGCGCGTTCGGCACGCACGTCGCCGTCGGGTCCTCCTCGATGCGCGAGAGGTCCGGCACCGCGGAGCAGTCACCGGCGGCCCACACGCCGTCGAGGCCCTGGACCTGCATGGCGGCGGTGCACCGGACGCGGCCGCGCTCGTCGAGCGGGAGGTCCGTGTTGCGCAGCACCGGGTTCGCCTTCATGCCGGCGGTCCAGATGATCGTGTCGGAGTCGAACTCCGTGCCGTCGTCGAGGATGACGTGACCACCCTCGAGCGACTTCACGCGGGTGTCGAGGTAGATCTTCATGCCGCGCTTCTCGAGCGCCTCGACGGTCCACGCGCCGAGCTTGGCGGACACCTCGGGCATGATCCGGCCGGCGGCCTCGACCAGGACCCAGTTCATCTCCTCGGGCTTGATGCCCTCGTAGTACTTCAGCGCATACCGCGTCATGTCCTCGAGCTCGGCGAGCGTCTCGATGCCCGCGAAGCCACCACCGATCACGACGAAGCTCAGGAGCTTCTTGCGCAGGTCCGCGTTGTTGGTGCTGGCGGCCTGGTCCAGGCGCGAGAGCACGTGGTTGCGGACGTAGATCGCCTCGCCGATCGTCTTCATGCCGATGCCGACCTCGGCCAGGCCGGGGATCGGGAGCGTGCGGGAGATCGCACCCAGCGCGGAGACGAGCACGTCGTACTCGATCTCCTCGACGTGGCCGTCCGACAGCTCGGCGGTCACGATCTTGCGCGCGTGCTCGATCTTGGTGACGCGGCCGGTGACGACGTGGCAGCGCTTGAGCACCTTGCGCAGTGGCGCGACGACGTGGCGCGGCTCGATCGAGCCGGCCGCCGCCTCGGGCAGGAAGGGCTGGTAGGTCATGTGCGGCTGCGGGTCGATTACCGTCACGGACGCCTCACCGGAGCGCAGTTTCTTCTGCAGTCCGAGAGCCGTGTACATCCCGACGTACCCACCGCCGACGATAACAATCCGAGTGGGGTGCGACTTCACAGCAGCCATACACACATGGTCGCACCAGGACCCCATTTTTCGCGCGTCCGAAGGGGCTGTTGTGACTACCGTCGCCAGGTGATGCCGGACACGATCGCGGCTGACCTGCGCCTCGACCGGAACTCGACCTGTTCTCCCTGAGAGTGTCGATTCAGATCCTCAGCGCCACGACCCCGATGAGGACCGTCAGAGCGCCCAGTCCGAGCACCTCCACGAGACCGATCCCGGCACCCGACGGGACGACGGCCGCGAAGATCGTCACGACAAAAGTGATCACTTGGACAATGGCGAACCGGCGTGCTGGTGCTTTCAGCGCAGCGGGCTCGATTTTCGTTTTCACCGGAACGACCGCCGCGAGCGCGGACGTCACGTGAATGAGGTGCAGCGCCGGAATCAGGACGAGCACCCCGAGGCGCAACGGGTGCCCGTCGGCGAACGCCATCGCGAGCGCCGCGTACCCGATCAGCAACGCCGGCCCGGCGCTCCCCGGCAGCAGCACGGTCAGCACCGTCAGCGCCGCGACGATCAGCAACGGCGCGATCGACGTCGACTCGAGGTGCAGCACCACCGCCACGGGCAGCACCGCGAGCACGATCGCCAGCCTCATCAGCACTCGCGCGTCACCGCCACCCCGTGCTCGGCCATGCGCCGCAGCCGCAGCCGGTGCTCCGCGGCGATCATCTCGGCCGCGACCTCGCCCCATGCCGACTCACGATCGGGCACCAGGTCCAGCGGCAGCGTGCTGATCGCCAGCACCGTGTGGCCGTGCTTGCGCGTCTGCACGGCCAGCTCCGCCACGTCGTCGTCCAGGAACGGCGACAGCAGCACGACCACGCTCCCGTGCGGCAGCTTGCGCAGCGCGACCCGCGACGACCACCCGGCCGCCTGCACGCACACGACGAGCTGCGTGCGGATCCTCAGCAGGTGCCGGCGGCCGACGCCCGAACGGACGTTGAGCTGCGGGCGTGACAGGTCCGTAAACGCCACCCGGTCGCCCTGCCGCAGGTAGCCCGCCGCCATCGACGCCGCCCGCCGCACCGCCCGGTCCAGGCTCCCTCCCGGCCTCGTGGCCGCCCCGTGGTGCGGCGACGACCACGAGGCGACGTCCGCGCCGACGTCCACGCGCGTGTCCAGGGCCAGCACGATCTCCGCGTCGGCCTCGGCGTGCCGCTCGCGGACGTGCACGGTGCCGGTGCGGGTCGTGATACGCCAGTCGATGCGCTTGAGCCGGTCCCCCGGCTGGAACGCCCTGATGTCGCGCAGCTCGGTCGAGTCGCCGGCGCGCGGCGAGCGGTGGATGCCGACCAGCCCCGCGGGCCGCGGCGGCAGCGGGCCGGACGGGTGGTGCTCGACCGGCGGCAGGATCGTGCGGACGTGCTCGGTGCCGACGACCGGTCCGTAGACGTGCATGCCGTCCGGGCCGGCGAACAGGTGGTCCAGCCGCAGGTCGATGCCGGGTCCCCAGGCTTCACGCCGGATCTCCACGGGCAGGTCGGGCGACTGCGCCGGCACGGCCCTGGCGCCGCCAGGCAGCTTCACCACCGCGATCTCGGCGTCCGCGCCGTCCAGGTGGGCGACGGTGTGCACGACGCCCAGCCCGGCCCCGCGCGGCACCGGGCGAACCGTGACCGACGGGGTGCCGGACGGCTTCGACGTCAGCAGCACGGACAGGACCAATGGCACGCCGAACAGCACCAGCTCGACCTGGTGCAGGAACATCCCGCCGACGACGAGCCCGACGCCCAGCCAGACGGCGCGCGAGTACGCGTCCGTCGGGTGCCAGTGCGCGCCGCGCGACCCGGCGATCGCCTCCCTGATCTTGTCCGCCCTGCTCATGAGCTGGGCGGGCCCGGGACCTTGCCGAGCAGTTCGGTGACGACCTGCACCCCGCTCACGCCGGACGTCCACGTCTCGGGCTTCATCACGAGCCGGTGCGCCAGCACGGCGACGGCGCACTCCTTGACGTCCTCGGGCGTCACGTACGCGCGTCCGTCCAAAGTGGCCAGCGCACGGGCGACGAGCACGAGCCCCTGCGCGCCGCGCGGCGACGCCCCCACCTCGACCGAGGCGTGCCGGCGGGTCGCGACGGCCAGGTCGACGCAGTACCGCAGGAGATCGTCGTCCACAGTGGTCTGTTCGAGCAGGGCCTGCAGCTCCGCGAGACGACCCGGCGCCAGCACCGGTGCCACCTCGGCCTCCTCCCGCTGCCGTGCGAGCCGCCGCCGCAGGACCTCGACCTCCTCCTCGGCGGGCGGGTAGCCGATGTCGAGCCGCACCAGGAACCGGTCGAGCTGCGCCTCGGGCAACGGGTAGGTGCCCTCGTACTCCACGGGGTTCGAGGTCGCGAGCACGTGGAACGGCCTGGGCAGCGGGAACGTGCGGCCCTCGACCGTCACCTGCCGCTCCTGCATGGCCTCCAGCAGCGCCGACTGCGTCTTCGGCGGCGTGCGGTTGATCTCGTCGGCGAGCAGCAGCCCCGTGAATACCGGTCCCTGGCGGAACTCGAACTCGCGGTTGCCGGGGTCGTAGAGGAACGACCCGGTGACGTCCGCGGGCAGCAGGTCCGGCGTGCACTGCAGGCGGCGGAAGTCGAGGCTCAGCGCCTGCGCGAGCGACCGCGCGATCAGCGTCTTGCCCAGGCCCGGCACGTCCTCCAGCAGCACGTGCCCGCCCGCGAGCACGGCGGCGAGCGCGAGCCGCAACGTCCGCGTGCGCCCGACGACGACCTTGCCGATCTCGTCGAGGACCGCCTTGGCCTCAAGCGAAATGGTCACTCGACCCTCCTGAGCCTTTCCGCGAGTTCCTTCGGGTCCGGCATCTCCGCCGCCTCGATCCCCAGCCGGGCGAGCCGGGCGCGGAACCGCTCCTGGTAGCGCCTCGGGTCCTCCGCCGCCTCGCCCAGCCTGCTCGCGAGCGTGCTGGCGTGCGCGGTGCTGATGGAACCCGGTGACGGAGGCGACGGGCTCCAGATGATGTCCGTGGCGCGCGGCAGTCTCGTCACGAGGACGCCGAACGCGGTGGGCGGCACGGCGAGCACCGCGGCCCACTCGGGCGGGGCGCCGAGCAGCCAGATGACCACGCCGATGACGACCCCGACGACCAAGGCCAGCGCGGTCCTCACGCGAGCTCCCGGACGATGCGGCCCAGTTCCTGCCGTGCCTGTTCGGCCTGCGCGGCCGTCACGTCCTCGTGCCCGAACCGCGCGCGCTGGTAGAGGTCCCTCAGCACCACCGCGTCCACGCCGAGCCGTTCGGTGAACTCGGTGGGCGTCTGGTGCGGCAGGCGTTCCTCGGCGGCTTCGAGCGCGAGCCAGGCGGCGATCACGGCGTCGCGCGGCGGCCGGTTCGGGTGCTCGGTGAACTCCTGCAACGCCTTCTCCACCCGTCGCACGACCGCTTGCTCGGTCAACTCCCCGCCCTCGATCTCGACGCCGCGCACGCCGCGACGGCGCCACCGGGGCAGCTCGACCGCGAGGACGATCCCGACCAGTCCGAACACGACGAGCCCGGCGAGCACCAGCAGGTAGACGCTGAGCGGCACGGCGACGACGTCGGGCAGGTCGTCCGGCAGCGCGAGGTCCAGCGCGGGCGCGTTGTCCTGCGGCGGCGGGCGGTCGTCGAGGCGGTTGACGAACGTGACGGGCGACGTGCCGGAGGCCGCGACGACGACGAGCAGCAACGCCGCCACCGCCACGCCCGCGCGCCACCACTTCATGGCGGTCAGCCTCGCACGGTTCCGCACCAGCCGGATGATCCTTTGGTCGGGTCTCTAGTCGAACGAGTGCTCGGGCACCAGGCCAGCGAGAAACGTGCGGAAGTCGGGCGCCAGCGCCACCTCGGACTCGTCCTCGGCGTCGAGCCACACCACCGACGGCTCGCCGCCCGCCCGGTAGTCGAGCGCGATCCACGTGTGGCCGTCACCGGTCAGCAGCACCACGGGCGACGGCAGGTCCCACTCCTGCACCAGGTAGGGCGTGTCGAGCAGGGACAGCGAGCCCTCCGCCGTGCCGATGCCCATCAGGCTGTCGAACGGCACGTGGTCCGGCGCCCAGGTCGTGCGGACCCGGGTGGGGAACGCGGACAGGGCGTCCGTGACGGTGCCGCCGTTCTGGACGCGCAGGAGGTCCAGCAGCGAGTCCGGCAGGCGGACGCCCAGCAGTGCCTCGGCGTCGCGGACGGCCTCGTCGGTGAGCGGCGCCTGCACGCCGTAGGTGCCTTCGGCCCAGAACTCCACTACAGCTCCTCGAATCGGTGCATCCGGAACGCGGACCCCCAGCGGAGCGCGTGCTCCTCGTGGCGGTCCTCCCAGAACTCGACCTGCCGGCCCGGCCAGCACGCGGCGATCTCGTCGACCGTGCCGTAGAAGACCGCGGCCGTCCAGAACCCGAACTCGCGACGCGCGACGTCGAGGTGCAGCCCGAGTTCCGGCCCGACGTCCCACTCGGACAGCCGCTCCCAGCCGGTGACCGGCGTGCGCCCGGCCAGCGCGTCCAGCAGCGCGGGCCGGCCCACAGCGGCTCGCATCGGAGGTGGTTCAGCTGGTACCCGAGCACCGAGCCGTCGGAGTGCCGGACGGTCACGAGGGTGTTGGCGCAGTCCAGCTCACCTGGGCCGGAGTGCAGCACCGGTTGCACGCGGGGCAACTCGCGCACGGAGGTCCGGTCGAGCCCGAGGTGCGCGACCACGTCCTCCAGCCCGCCGTAGGCCCAGCGGACCTGCCAGCCGGGCCAGTGCGCGGCGATCGCGGCCAGCCTGCGCCGCCGGTCGTCGACACCGTCGTGGTGCCAGGTGAAGAGCAGCAGGACGCGGTGGACGGTGTCGACGAGCGAGGCGCCCTCGCACCAGACGTCGTCCAGCCAGTGGTCGACGCGCCGCACCTCGCGTATGTGCTCGAGCACGTCGGCCGGATCGTCCGCGAAGGTGCTGAGCAGCGGAACCGCGCCGTTGTGCTCGTAGTACAGCTCCCAGCCGTGCTCGCCCACGATCACGTGGTTCGTCCGGCTGCCCATCAGACGGGCTCGGCGGGCGGGACGTGCTGTCCCGGCACGCCGCCCATCTCCACGTACCGGGCACGCGCGTCGTCGAGGCTCTCCCCGCCGTTCGGACCGCCGCGGACCACCGAGCTGTCGTGGTCGTCCTGCCCGTCGTCCTCCCACCAGCACTCGGGGCAGAACTCGAACGAGCCGCGCCCGGCGAGCGTCAGGTGGCCGCAGCACGGGCACGTGTACGGGCCGTGCTCGGCCGGCGCGAAGACGTGCTTCCAGCCCAGCGGGGCCACCACGCCCGTGGAGACCCGCGCCACGCGCGGCACGATGCGGAAACCCTCGCCTTCCATGCCGCGGATCCTAGGCAGACCCGGCGGCCCGTTTCAGCACGTTTTGCAGCATCTCCTGGGTGAGCCTGCCGGTGTACGTGTTGTGCGGCGACACGTGGTAGCACCCGAACACCCGCAGCCCGCCCACGACGGCCTCCACGCCGTGCCCGAACTTCGGCCGCTCCGGCCCCAGCAGCGGCAGCACCGCCTTCCACCCGAACGCTCCGAGCACCATCACCGACCGCAGCCGCGGCATCAGCGAGATCTCCTCGCGCAGGAACGAGGAACACGTGTCGCGTTCAAGAGGCGTGGGCTTGTTCTCCGGCGGTGCGCACCGCACGGGTGATGCCATGCGCACGCCGTAGAGCTCCATGCCGTCGTCACGGGACACCGAAGTCGGTTGCGAGGCCATGCCGACCTCGTACAACGCGCGGTACAGGAAGTCGCCGGACGGGTCGCCGGTGAACATCCGGCCGGTGCGGTTGGCGCCGTGCGCGGCGGGGGCTAGGCCCACGATGAGCAGCGAGGCGTCCATCGGCCCGAAGCCCGGGACCGGCTTGCCCCAGTAGGTCTCCGTGCGGAACGCCGCGCGTTTCTCGACCGCCACGGTCTCCCGCCACACGACCAGGCGCGGGCAGGCTCGGCAGGCCGTAATTCGATCGTCGAGTTCCGTAGTGTTGCTCCCATGTCCGAGGAGAAGACCGAAGAGAAGCCCGAGTCTCCCGCTGATGATCTGGTCACCACCCAGCACAGCATCACCGTCAAGGGCCGCGAGCTGAACTACACCGCCACCACCGGGCGGATCGTGCTCAAGGAGGAGGTGTTCAAGGACGGCGTGTTCGAGGGCCACAAGCCCAAGGCCGAGGTGTTCCTGACCGCCTACACGCTCGACGGCGCCGACCCGCTGACGAGGCCCGTCACGTTCGCGTTCAACGGCGGGCCGGGCTCGGCCAGCCTGTGGCTGCACATGGGCGTCCTCGGGCCGCGCCGTGTTCTCAGCGGTGACGTCGGCAACCTCACCGCGCCGCCGTACGGGATCGCCGACAACGAGGAGACGCTGCTCGCCGAGAGCGACCTCGTGTTCATCGACCCCGTGTCGACCGGTTACTCCCGGGCCGCGCAGGGCGAGAAGCCCGGCAGCTTCCACGGCTACCAGCCCGACATCGACTCGCTCTCCGAACTCATCCGCCTGTGGACCTCGCGCAACGGCCGGTGGATGTCGCCGAAGTACCTCTGCGGCGAGTCGTACGGCACGCTCCGCGCGGCCGGTCTCGCCGAGCAGCTGCAGAAGAAGCACGGCATGTACTTCAACGGCCTGATGCTGATCTCCAGCGTGCTCGACTTCGCGACTCTCGAGTTCAACGAGGGCCACGACCTCGGCTACACGCTCTTCCTGCCGACGTACGCGGCCATCGCGAACTACCACGGCCTGCACGGCGACCGGCCGCTCAAGGAGGTGCTCGCGGAGGCCGAGGAGTTCGCGGTCCGCGACTACCCGTACGCGCTGGCCCGCGGCAACCGCCTGAGCGACGTCGAACGCGCCGCCACGATCGAGAAGCTCGCGCGGCTCACCGGCCTGTCCGAGGAGTACGTGGACGCGGTCGACCTGCGCATCGAGCACATCCGGTTCTTCACCGAGCTGCTGCGCCGAGACCGCAAGACCGTCGGCCGCATCGACGGCCGCTTCACCGGGTGGGACAAGGACTACGGCCGCGAGGAGATCTCCGCGGACCCGTCCATCGACGCGATCCTCGGCCCGTACACGGCCACGATCAACCACTACCTGCACTCCGAGCTCGGCTACTCCAACGACCTGCCGTACGCGACGTTCGCGTCGGAGGCCATCGAGAAGTGGTCGTACAAGGAGTTCGAGGGCCGCCACGTCACGACGGCGGGCAGGCTCTCGGCGGCGATGCGGGCGAACCCGCACCTCAAGGTCCACGTCGCGTTCGGCTGGTACGACGGCGCCACGCCGTACTTCGCGGCCGAGCACCTCATCGCGCACCTGCAGATCCCGAAGGAGCTCACGGCGAACATCGAGTCGGCCTACTACCCGGCCGGTCACATGATGTACGTCCACGAGCCCAGCCGGGTGCAGCAGTCCGAGGACCTGGCGGCGTTCGTGCGGAACTCCTCCGGCAAGTGATCCTCGACCTGTCCGACGACGCCGTCCTGCGCGAGCTCTGGACGGTGCAACGGCTGGCGTACGCCGTCGAGGCCGAGCTCATCGGCTTCGACGGCATTCCCGCGCTGCACGAGTCGCTCGACGACCTGCGCGCCTGCGACGAGACCTTCCTCGGCCTGCACGACGAGGAAGGCCTCGTGGGCGCGGTGTCCTACCGGCTCGAAGGCTCCACTGTGGACATCTGCCGGCTGGTCGTGCACCCGCGGGCGCACCGGCGCGGCATCGCCACGAAGCTGCTGGACGCGCTGCCGGACGGGCCGCAGGTCGTCAGCACCGGTACGAAGAACGAGCCCGCACTCGCGCTCTACCGCAGGCGCGGCTTCGTGGAGACCGGCACGCGCGAGGTCGGTCCGGGTGTGTCGATCACGGACCTGGCCCGAGAGTGATCATCTTCCTCAACGGGACGTCCAGCTCCGGCAAGTCGAGCATCGCGGAGGCGTTGCTGGAGGAGCTGGACACCCCCTTCTTCCACCTGAGCATCGACGCGTTCAGCGCGATGTGCGCGGGCGAGAAGGCCATGGCGCTGCCCGAACCCGAACTGGCCGCGTTCCTGCGCCGCATGCGGGCGGGCTTCCACCGCGCCGTGGCGGGCATGGCGCGGGCGGGCAACGACCTGGTGGTCGACCACCTGTTTAGCGAGCCCTGGCGGCTTCAGGACTGCCTGGAGGTGCTGGAGGGCCTGGACGTCGTGCTCGTGGGCGTGCACTGCCCTCCAGACGAGCTGGAGCGGCGCGAACGGGCTCGGGGTGACCGGATCCCGGGCCAGGGCGTCGCGCAGCTGGAGAGCGTCCACCGGCACGGCGTCTACGACTTCGAGGTCGACACCAGCACGCGCAGCCCGCGCGAGTGCGCCCAGGCGATCAGGGAGTTCCTGGACCGCGCTCCGAGGGCACGGGCTTTCGACGAACTGAGGGGCCGCGCCCGCAGGCACGACCCCTCAGCCACGTAGGACACGATCAGACGACCGCGCGCTCCTCCGCGAAGTGGCACGCGGCGGGATGACCGCCGCCCCGCACCACCAGTTCGGGCACCTCGGTCGCGCAGATGTCCTGCGCCTTCCAGCACCGCGTGCGGAACCGGCAGCCCGAGGGCGGGTCGATCGGCGACGGCACGTCACCCGTCAGGCGGATGACGTCACGACGCCCGCGCTGGGTCGGGTCCGGCACCGGCACGGCGGACAGCAGCGCCTGCGTGTACGGGTGCATCGGGTGCTCGTAGATCTGTTCCTCGGTGCCGATCTCCACGATCTTGCCGAGGTACATCACCGCGACGCGGTCCGACAGGTGGCGGACCACCGACAGGTCGTGCGCGATGAAGACGTACGAGAGGCCCATCTCCGACTGCAGGTCGCCCAGCAGGTTCATGACCTGCGCCTGGATCGACACGTCCAGAGCGGACACCGGCTCGTCGCACACGATCACCTTGGGCTTCAACGCGAGCGCGCGGGCGATGCCGATGCGCTGGCGCTGACCGCCGGAGAACTGGTGCGGGTACCGGTTGATGTGCTCCGGGTTGAGACCCACGGTCTCCAGCAGCTCCTGGACCTTGCGCTGCCGGTCGCCCTTGGGCGCGACCTCGGTGTGGATCTCGAAGGGCTCACCGACGATGTCGCCGACCGTCATGCGCGGGTTCAGCGACGTGTACGGGTCCTGCAGCACGATCTGGATGTCCCGGCGCAGCTTGCGCAGCTCCGAGCCCTTCATGCCGAAGATGTCGCGACCTTCGAACTTCGCGACGCCGGACGTCGGCGGCTCCAGGCGCATCAGCACCTGGGCCAGCGTGGACTTGCCACAGCCCGACTCGCCCACGACGCCGAGGGTCTCGCCCTTGTTGAGCGTGAACGAGACGCCGTCGACCGCCTTGACGTGGCCCACGGTGCGCTTGAACAGCACGCCGACGCGGACCGGGAAGTGCTTGACGAGGTTCTCGACCTCGAGGATCGGCTCAGCCACGAGCGACCACCTCTTCCGCGATGTGGCACCGGCTGGTGCGGCCCATGCCGAGGTTGTGCACGGCCGGCACCTCGGTGGTGCAGCGGTCGAACACGCGCGGGCAGCGCGGGTTGAACGGGCAGCCGGCCGGGATGTTGGTGAGCGACGGGGGCAGACCCTTGATCGTCTTGAGCTCCTGGCCGCGCAGGTCCACGCGGGGCAGGGACTCGAGCAGCGACTCGGTGTACGGGTGTCCCGGCGCGCGGAACAGCTCGTAGACGTCGGCGTGCTCGACGATGCGGCCCGCGTACATGACTGAGATCCGGTCCGCGACGTCGGCGACCACGCCGAGGTCGTGGGTGATCAGGATCATGCCCATGTCGCGTTCCTTCTGGATCTCCGCGAGCAGGTCCATGATCTGGGCCTGCACGGTGACGTCCAGCGCGGTCGTGGGCTCGTCCGCGATCAGCAGCTCCGGGTCGAGCGCCAGCGACATCGCGATCATCGCGCGCTGCCGCATGCCGCCGGAGAACTGGTGCGGGTAGTCCGAGATCCGTCCCTTGGCGTTCGGGATCTTGACCTGGTCGAGCAGCTCGATGGCGCGCTTGCGGGCGTCCGCCTTGGACATCCCGCGGCGGACCTTGAGCTGCTCCTCGATCTGGAACCCGACGGTGAACACGGGGTTCAGCGCCGAGAGGGCGTCCTGGAAGATCATGGCGATGCCCTCGCCACGGATCTGGCGACGCTCGTCCGCCGACTGCTTGAGCAGGTCCTCACCGCGGAACTTGATCGAACCGTTGGTGACGAACCCCGGCGGCGTGTCCAGGATGCCCATGATCGTCTGCGCGGTCACGGACTTGCCGGAGCCGGATTCACCCAGCACGGCAAGCGTCTCACCGGCGGAGACGTGGTAGTTGACGCCGTTGAGCACCTTCGCGACACCGTCGCGGGTGCGGAATTCCACGTGGAGATCCTCGACCTCCAGCAATGGCTGAGTCACAGGATCTTCCTAACGGGACTTGGGGTCGAGGGCGTCGCGCACGGCGTCGCCGAGCATGACGAAGGCCAGCACGGTGATCGTGACGAAGCCCGCGGGGAACAGCAGCATGTGCGGAGCCGACTGGAAGTAGTCGCGCGACTCGGAGATCATCACGCCCCACGACACGACCGGCGGGCGCAGGCCGATGCCGAGGAACGCGAGCGTGGCCTCGGCACCGATGAAGGCACCCAGGGCGATCGTCGCGTACACCAGCACGGGCGCCACGGTGTTCGGCAGCAGGTGCCGGAACACGATCCGCAGCGGGGACGCCCCGAGGCCGCGCGCGGCCTTGACGTAGTCCTGCTGCTTCGCCACCAGCGTCGCGGAACGCATGATGCGCATGGCCACCGGCCACGACAGCACGGCGATCGAGAGCACCACCTGCGTGATGATCCGGACGACACCGGGGTTCTCCGTAGGCGCGTTCAGCGTCGTCAGGATGACGATCGCACCGAGCACGAACGGGATGCCGGCGAAGATGTCGCCGAACCGCGAGAGCACCGAGTCGATCCACGTCTTCGCGTAGCCCGCGATGATGCCGATGATCGATCCGATGAGGACGGTCAGCAGCGTCGCGAACAACCCGACGAGCAGCGACGCGCGGGCACCGTGCATCGCACGGGCGTAGACGTCGTAGCCCTGCAGGTCGTAGCCGAACCAGGCGTCGCCCGATGGCGGCTTGAGCGAGTTGTCGAGGTTGGACGCGCGCGGGTCGACGGAGGTGAACAACGTCGGCCAGATCGCCATCAGGACGATGATCGCGATGATCACCAGCGAGACGATGAAGGTGGGCTTGCGGCGGAGCTCGCCCCACGCGTCGCTCCAGAGCGAGCGGGGCTTGCGCTGCTTCTGCGACGAGTCGTCGACGTGGCTGAGCTGGTCGACACCGGCCGCCGCGGAGGCCTCGAGTCCGGTTCCGCCGGACACGGATCCTGGGTCACTCATAGCGAATCCTCGGGTCGAGAACGGCGTACAGGAGGTCGACGAGCAGGCTCATCAGCAGGTACACGAGGACCAGCAGGGTCACGATGCCCGTGACCATGATCCCTTCCTTCTCCTGGATGCCGCGGAAGATCAGGCCGCCGATGCCGTTGATGTTGAAGACGCCCTCGGTGACGATCGCGCCACCCATGAGGCTGCCGAGGTCGGTGCCGAGGAACGTGATCACCGGGATGAGCGAGTTGCGCAGCAGGTGGATGCCGACGACGCGGGACTGCGGCTGGCCCTTCGCGATGGCCGTGCGCACGTAGTCCGAGCGCCGGTTCTCGACGATGCTGGTGCGGGTCAACCGGGCCACGTAGGCCATCGAGAGGCTGCCGAGCACGAAGCCGGGGAGGATCAGCTCCCCGAACGTCGGATCGGAGCTGACCGAGGTGTCCATGATGTCGAAGCCCTGCGGGCCGAGGTAGAGCCGCAGCACGAAACCGGTGACGAAGACCGGGAGCGAGATCAGGAACAGCGTCGAGACCAGGACCAGGTTGTCCAGGAAGCCCGACTTGCGCAGGCCGGTGAGGACGCCGGCGATGATGCCGATGACGGCCTCGATGATCAGCGCGATGATGCCCATCTTGAGGGTGATCGGCCACGAGGTGGCGATCTGCTCACCGACGGACACGCCGTTGAAGGTGGTGCCGAAGTCACCGACGAGCAGGTTGCCCAGGTACTTGAAGTACTGGACGACGAGCGGGTCGTTGAGGTTGAGCTTCTGGCTCATCTCGGCGATGTAGGCCGGATCGCACGGCCGCTGGCCGCACTTGCCCGCGAAGGGGTCCTGCGGGATGGCCCAGACCAGGGCGTAGATCAGAAAAGTGGTCCCCAGGAAGACCGGTATCAGCTGCAGCAGACGGCGCAGCACATAGCGACCCATGAGGTCGGCTCCTTGCGTGGTGGGGGGCACCAGAGGTCCGAACACCGGTCCGGCCCCGCGCCCGTAACGCTCGAGGGACGCGGGGCCGGACGGTGTTGCTCAGAACTCAGGTGTCAGGCAATCAGGCCTTGACGCGGAACGTCTCCAGAACGCCCTGACGCTTGAACGACATCTTGGCGTCGAGCAGGTTCTTGGACCGGCCGCCGATGCCCTTCTCGTTCCAGGTCGGCATGGAGGGCAGGTCCTTCGCGATGAGGTCCTCCGCCTGCTGGTAGATCTTGATCGCCTCGTCCTCGTTCGCCGTCTCGTCGGCCTTCTTCAGAAGGGCGTCGACCTCAGGGTTCGAGTAGTTCGAGTCGTTCGAGGAACCACCGGTGCGGTACAGCGGGTTGAGGAAGTTCTCGATCGACGGGTAGTCGGCCGACCAGTCCGAACGGCTCATGCCGGTCAGCTGCTTGCCGTCGACGATCTGGCGGAACGCACCGAAGTTGGTGGCACCGACGAACTCGCAGTCAACGCCGAGCGCCTGCTTGATGCTGTTGCACGCGGCCTCGAGCGGCTCCTTGCGGCCACCGTCCTGGTTGGACTGGATGGTCAGCTTCTTGCCGGTGAAGCCCGACTCCTGGAACAGCTGCTTGGCCTTCTCCGGGTTGTACTTGCAGTACTCGCCACAAGTGTCCGCGCGGTAGCCCTTGATGCCGGGCGACACGAAGCTGGTGGACGGCACGTAGGAGCCGGCCAGCACGGTCTTCGTGATCTGCTCCCGGTTGATGGCCATCGAGACGGCCTGGCGCAGCTTCACGTTCTTGAACTCGGGGATGTACTGCGGGAACGCGATGGCGCTCTGGCCGAGCAGGTTCGCGGTCACCACGGCGTCACCGAGGTCGGCCTTGTACTTCTCGCCGACCTTGGCGGACGGGGGCAGGGCCTCCATGAAGTCCAGCTTGCCCGCGACCAGGTCCTGGTACGCGGTCTCCTGGGAGGAGTAGATCTTGTAGTCCAAGGTCTTGAAGTGGACCTTGTCCTCGCCCTTGTAGTCGTCGAAGCGCTCCATCTTGATCAGCGCGTTCGGCGTGCGGGAGACGAACTTGACCGGGCCGTTGCCGATCGGCTTGGCCTCGGCGGCCTTCGGGTCCGCGAAGAACGAGTCGGCCATCGGCGCGAACGGCGTGTAGCCGATCATCGTCGTGAAGACCGAGGTCGGGCCGTTGAGCGTGACCTTGAACTCGTAGTCGCCCACCAGCTCGAGACCGGACATCTTGTCCTTGGCCGGCTTGGCGTTCTCGTCGGCCGGGTGGACGTCCTCGAAGCCCGCGATGGGGGCGAAGAAGGATGCCGCCTGCTGAGCGTTCGGCGCGTACGCGGCCCAGTTCCAGGCGTCGACGAAGTTCTTCGCCTTGACCTCGGTGCCGTCGTGGAACTTCCAGCCCTGCTTGATCTTGATGTTGTAGACCTTGGCGTCACTCGACGTGATCGACTCGGCCATCAAGTTGTAGGGCGCGCCGTCCTCGGCCTTGTAGCCCACCAGACGCGAGAACAGGGAGTCGGTGACCTTGCCACCGCCCGCCTCGGTCGTGTTGGCCGGGAACAAGGTGCTCTTGGGCTCGGTGCCGTAGATCGACACCGTGCCGTCCGGGTTGTCCTTGCCATCGGCGGCGTTGTTCGTGCCACCGCCGCCGCCGCATGCGCTGAGCGTCATGGCCAGCGCGGCTGGCAGAGCCACCCACGCAACCCGTGATCGCGACATCAGTCTCTCCCGCCTTTCCCCGGCGCCGCCGCAGATATTGCGTGCGCGCGCCTCCCCGGGAGGTCTCGTCCACCTCCCAAAACGTGAGAGGACGTTAACCGGGGCGTCCAGTACATCGCGCACCGAAATCGGTCACAAAATAGTCACGATCACCTCAAGCGCACCTTAATTCGGCGCTAGACCAGCGAAAACGCGATGCCGTCGAGGATGTCGTGCTCGCTGCACACGAGCGTGCGAATTCCCGCGCGATTCTCGAGCTCGTCGGCAATCGCACGCAGTACCACTGCTCCACCGCAGATCACGTCCACCCGACCGGGGTGCATGGGTCCCAGCGAGGCACGATCATCATGCGTCATGGAGAGGATACGGTCGGTGATTTCACGAACATTGTCAAGTGTGATGCGGCTGAGGTGAATATCGTCGCTGTTGTACACCTCCAACCCCTGGACCAGGGCTGACAATGTCGTAACCGTCCCGGCGACCCCGATCCACGTCTTCGTCTTCTCCACCGGGACCACTTCGAACGCCTCTTTGATTGCGGCGCGCGCAAACGCTTCCGCTTGTTCGATTTCGTCCTTGCTGGGCGGATCGGAGTGGATGAAACGCTCCGTCAGCCGCACGCAGCCGATGTCCATCGACCGCGCGGCCTCGACCTCCGAGCCCGTCCCGAGGACGAACTCGGTGCTGCCACCACCCAGATCGGTGACGAGGAAGGGTCCCTCGTCCGGGTCGAGATCGGCCACCGCGCCGAGGTAGGACAGCCGCGCCTCCTCGTCCCCGGTGATCACCTCGGCGGGCGCGCCGAGGATCTGCTCGGTCATGCCGAAGAACTCGTCGCGGTTGCTCGCGTCCCGCGTGGCGCTCGTGGCGACCATCCGCGCCGACTCGACGCCCTTGCGCTGCATCGTGCGCGCGTAGTCGAGCAACGCCTGCCGGGTGCGCTCGATCGCGTCGGGGTGCAACCGCCCGGTCGCGTCGACGCCCTGGCCGAGCCGGACGATCTTCATCTCGCGGTGCACGTCGCGCAGCCACGCGGTGCCGTCTTCGCGCTTCGTCACGTCCGCGACGAGCAGCCGGATCGAGTTGGTTCCGCAGTCGATGGCCGCGACCCGCGACATGGGCACTCCTCAGTGGTTCTGTCGATGTTCTTCAGCAAGCATCGCGTACACGCGCTGGGCCGGCACGAGCCGAGCGGTTCCGGCCTGGAGGTCAGGTCATCGGCTCGTCCACCGCAGTGCCGGCGGACGAGCGTCGAGCCACCTGCGTCAGGGCAGCCGGTGGAGCTCGTTGCCGTCGGCGTCGCTGGTGATCACGTTGCCCGGCGGCCAGACGGAGATGCCGCCGTTCCACTGCTCGATCCTGATCTCGTCACCGCCGTCCCGGTCCACGACCGTGGCGTGCACGGCCTCGTTCGGGCCGAGGTCGTAGGTCATGCCGCTCGGCTCGAACATCACCGTCAACGAGCTTTCCTCGGCCGCGCGGATGCTGATGCGAAGTCCCTCCACCTACCTGCCCTCCGGGGCAAGAAGTGCTTCCATGCCGTTGAGGTACGGCATTCCCTCGCGCTCGGAGCGGTGCAGGACCTTCCGGTACGTGTCCGCGGGATCAGCGGGGTCGGCCGCCCGCAGCTCTTCGAGATCGCGCAGCTGTTGCTGGTACAGCTCGGCCAGTCGCGTCTCCGAGACCACCGCCTCGTCAGCGGACGGGGTGCGCCACGCGGTCAGCGCCGCGGACACGGCCAGGCCCGCGTCGCTCTCCTCCAGCTCGACGAGGTCGCGTCCCAGTGCTTTCAGCGCCGCGTCGACCGCGAACGCGGACCGGGCGGTGTCGTCGAGCTCGTCACACCCCCGCCGGACGAGTTCGATCTCCTCGGTCGTCAGCACCGCGGCATTCTCACCCACAGCGGTGCGAGTCGGGGTCGCGCCTCTCACCAGGACTCGGCGCCGGTCAGCACGATGACGACCTCGTCGGGCTCGTCCGTACCGTCGCTGTAGACCTCGACGCGGTTCTCGACGTTCGGCACGGGCACGGTGATCCGCACCGAGTCATTCGGGTCGGTGATCTCGATCGACGCGCTGAGCAGGGTCAGCTCCCCCGAGTGGACGAGGACTTTCCCCTCCGGCCGGTGTGGTCCCTGCACCCACCGCACCGTGGCAGGACCGCTCGCCGCCTGGCGGACGGCCACGTACAGGGAATCCGGTCCGCCGTGGACGACGTCCGTCGCCGCGTCCCAGTCCTCGTGCACGTCGACGCTGCCGGGCGAGGCCACGACGACCAGCCCGTGCGCGAACCTGACCGTGCACGCGGCGAAGAGCATCATCAGGTCAGTATCCGGCGGCCGTGAGGTCGGCGATCGTGCGGTCGTCCAGACGGCTCATGAGGAAGATCGTGTCGCGGGGACGACCGTTGGCGACGACCTCGCCGTCGTGCTTGTGCTGGAGCCACGCCGCGATGATCGAGACGTAGGTGAGGGCGTCGCCCGGGATGACCTCGTCGCGCGAGAAGCAGTCGACCACGAGTTGGCCGTCGAACCAGGACGTGGTGACGACTGCGGGGAACGGTTCAACGTCACCTACGGGCGGCGGTGGCGGGGTCCGGTCCAGTTCGCCCTCCGCCGCTGTGAAGGTCCACCTCCAGCGCCACCAGCCGAGCACCTGGATGGGCTCCGGCAACATCGACGGGGACAGGCGGTAGCCGTCGTAGGGATGGGGCACGTGTCAGGCCTTCACGAGGTGCAGGAACGCCGACCACGCCTGTTCGGAGACGGGGAGGTGGGTGGCGGGGGCCTTGCTATCGCGGATGCCGACGCCGTGGCCGACCTCGACGCAGCTGCTGGCCTCGGGGCTGTAGCTGCTCTTGCGCCAAGTCGCCATGCGGAAACGTCTCCTCAGAACAGGACGCTGGTGATCGGCTCCCTCGATTGTTCCGGCTCAAGGCGTCCCGATCCAGCCCCATCAGGGCCTTCACTCCTCAGTGGTTCTGTCGATGTTCTTCAGCAAGCATCGCGTACACGAAACTGTCCGCCCACTCGCCCTTGAAGAGCTCCCGGTGCCGGAAGTGCGCCTCGCGCCGCATGCCGAGCCGCTCCATCACCCGCCACGACGCCTCGTTGCGCACCTCGCACTCGGCGGTGATCCGGTGCAGCCCGAGGTCGAAGAACCCGAGGTCGAGAAGCGTGCGCGCGGCCTCGGTCGCGAAACCCCTCCCCTGGACCGCCGGGCTGAGGATGTAGCCGATCTCGCCCTGCCCGTGCTCGGCGCTGAGCAGCTTGAGGTCGGCCTCGCCGATCACCCGCCCCTCGAACACGACGGCCAGCGCCAGCGACTGCCCGTCCTCGACGATCTCGTCCTGCGCCGTCCACCGGGCGAGGCTCTCCTCGGTGTCCTCGCGGCTGCCGGCCTCGCTGTAGAGGAAGCGGTGCACCGCGGGCAGCCGCCGGTAGGAGAAGACGTCGTCGAGGTCGGTCTTCTCGAACGGCCTCAGCAGCAGCCGTTCGGTCTTGACCGGGTAGTCAGGCCTGAGCACGCGCGAACTCCTCCTCCAGCATCGCGTAGACGAAGAGGTCACCCCACTCGCCCTTGAAGATCTCCAGCTCGCGGAAGTGGGCTTCGCGGCGCATGCCGAGCCGTTCCATCAGGCGCCACGACGGCTCGTTGCGCGGGTCGCACTCGGCGACGATCCGGTGCAGGCCGAGGTCGCGGAAGCCCAGTTCGAGCACCGCGCGGGCGGCCTCGGTGGCGTAGCCGCGGCCGTGGAAGTCGGGGTTGAGGCTGTAGCCGATCTCGCCCTGCCGGTCCTTCTCGCTCCGCCACTTCAGGACGGTGCTGCCGATGACCCGGTTCTCGTCGGGGAGGTGGACCGCCAGCGCGAGCCGGTCGCCCTCGGCCTTGAGCTCGTGGTCGGCGATCAGCTTGTCCAAGAGTTCGGCGCACTCCTCACGCGTCACGGACTCGCCGTAGAGGTAGCGGAAGACCTCGGGGCGGGAGCGGTAGGCGTAGAAGTCGTCGAGGTCGGTCGGTTCGAAGGGGCGGAGCAGGAGGCGGTCGGTCTTCAGCACCCCAGCACCCTGCCAAGGAACGTCCCCGGTGCCACCTCATTTACCCCACACGAACGGGCACGTGTCCGAGGACGAGGCTCTCCAGCCCGCGTCACCGACCCCGAAGACCTTCAGGACGGACCCGACGAAGCAGATCGTGCCGCCGTCGTCCACGCCTGGGAACCACCTGCCGTCCAGCTCGCCGATCGGCGCGACGATCCGCCCGTGGGCGGCTCCCACCTCGCCGAACCTGCCTGCCTCGCCCACGCACAGCAAGGGGCCGAACTCCAACGCCTCCCTCGCCCGCGTGACCCCGTGGCCGGGCGCGGACAAGCCGAAGAATTCGGCCAGGAACCGCACGGCGGTCTCCGGGAAGACGAACCCCTCCTCCTCCAGCGAACCCCGCCACTGCTCGGTGCCGACCGTCCTGGCCCGAGGGTGCGTTCGGAGAAGCGCGGACTCATGCGGCCTCAACGAAATGCGGGAGCGCCGGCCATCGACTGCGTGAGCAACTCGATCCGGCTGCTCGTCGAGAAGCGGGAGGACGGCTCCGCCTGGCCGGCCCAGAACTCGCAGCGCCGCTGCGGTCATCCGTCAGCGCGCTCGCAACGCGCGGACGAGGTAGTCGTCGATGTCCAGCGCCTCCGCCTGGGACACCGGCGGAGCGGACCACTGCGCCCGCTCCATGTGATCCAGGACGGACTGGTCCAGGCCGATCCCGTACGTCTCGACGTAGTCGGCGGCGTCACACCGCCAGTAGTAAGTGCCATCGGTCATCACGCCGGAACCGCCGGCGACTCCGAACCGTCCGTCCAGGACATCTTCGGTGTACTCCATCAGCGCGATCACCAGGGCACCGCCGCGGAGGTACCTCGCCACCTTCTTGCGCAGGTCGCTGTCCAGCGCGCCGACAAGCGGCCGCAGGGTTTCCGGCGACAGGTCGAACGGCTGGTCACCGCCGGGACCGAACAGCCCGAGCGGTTCGACTGCACGGGGCACCGCAACCTCCACGTTCATCACGTCCACTCACGCAGCACGCCGGACCAGGTCGGCGAACCGCCGGGGTTCGCCTTGACCTCTGTCAGGGAGCCTTGACGAGGTGGAGGAACGCCGACCAGGCCTGTTCGGAGACGGGGAGGTGGGTGGCGGGCGCCTTGCTGTCGCGGATGCCGACGCCGTGGCCGACCTCGACGCACTCGCTCCCGCTTGCGCTGTAGCTGCTCTTGCGCCAGGTCGACATTCCGGTCCGCCTCCTCAGGACAGCATGCTGGTGATCAGCCCCCTCGATTGTTCCGCGTCCAACGCGTCTCGATCCAGCGCCTTCACCAGGTCCGCGTACATGTCGAGGGACGCCTTGTCTTCCAGGAAGAGGCCGGTGTTGAGGTTCTCCAGGTAGACGACCGGTTCGAACCTGTCGTAGTTCAGCAAGGTGAAATTGCTCGCCAGCCCGGCATGAGCACCGATGGCGGTCGGCACGATCCTGAAGGTGATGTACTGGCGCACCAACATCACCATGATGTGGTTGAGCTGCGTCCTCATGAGCAACTGGCCACCCACGGGCAGTCGCAGCGCCTGTTCGTGCACGTAGAAGAAGAACTCCTTGCCAGGCCTGAGGATCGCCTGCCGCTCAAGCTTCGCCCTGATCAAGGCATCGATGTCAGCGGGCAGGAGCTTGCGGGAGGACTTCTCCGCCACCTCGCGGATGTAGCCGGCGATCTGGAGCAGGCCAGGCAGCACGTTCATCGTCCACACGGTCACCTTGCTGGCGAGGCGTTCCTGGTCGACGAGGCTGCGCAGCTGGTCCGGTACTCCGTCCTCGGGGAACAGGAGCCAGCCCTTCTCCCGCGACTCCCGGTACAGGGCGACCATGCGGTCGAGTTCGGCGTGCGGCACGCGGCAGTAGGAGAGCAGGCGGATGACGTCGAGCTCGCTGACGCCGCCCTTCCCGTTGACCGCGTCGGAGAGCTTGGCCTCCTGCCAGTCCAGGACTTCGGCGAGTCCGCGCTGGGTCATGCCGCTCTGCTCGACGGCGTCGCGGACGCCCTGACCGAACTCGCGGCCCACCACGCTCGAGTTGCGCTTCGGCATGCGGACGAAGCTAGGAGACGAACTCCCCTTCACTCCAACGTTTCTGCCCGAATCGCCCCGAACGAAGTACGGGTTGGAATCGTTCCAACCCGACACGCCGGACTAGCTGGGCGTGGTCGTTAGCAAGCTCTGCGACGTCGTGGTCTCGGCCGCGCTGCTGGAACCGTTGGGAGTGGACGACTGCGAGTTCCCCGTCGAGCCGGTCGACCCCGTGGACGTCGACTGCTGCTGCGTCGTCGTCGTGGTCGTGGTGGTCGTCGTCGTGGTCGTCGTGGTGGTGGTCGTCGTCGGGTTCGTCGTCGTGGTCTGGCACGGGTCGGCCGGCGGCCTCGTGGTCGTCGGCGTCGTCGTGGACGTGGTGGTCGACGTCGTCGTGGACGTCGTGGTGGTGGGGCAGTTCGGGAACGACGGCGAGGTGGTCGTGGTCGTGGTCGTCGTCGGGTTGGTCGACGGGTTGCCGGTGTTGCCGTTGCCGTTGGTCGGCGGGTTGCCCGTGTTCGGGTTGCCCGGCGTCGGGTTCTGCACGTTGTTGCCGGTGTCGGGCAGCAGCGGCAGCGGGTCGACGTTCTCGCTGTACGTCTTGGCCCACTGCAGCACGGTCTGCACGTACGACTGGGAGTTGTTGTAGCGGAAGACGGCCTTCGCCTTGTCCTCCTGCTTGCTCAGGTCGCCGCCGCCGGAGCAGAGGTAGCGGCCGGCGCCGAGCGCGGCGTCGTAGATGTTGTTCGGGTTGACGATGCCGTCGTCGTTCAGGTCGCCGCCGAAGCTCGCCCACGTCGTGGGGATGAACTGCATCGGGCCGACCGCGCGGTCCCAGGCGGTGTCGCCGTCGAGGCGGCCGCCGTCGGTGTCGCGGATCGCCGCGATGCCGGGGGCGCCGTTGAGGACCGGGCCGAGGATCTTCGGGGTGGCGTCGCCGGCGGCGTTCACGCGACCGCTGTTGGCGTGGCCGGACTCGATCTTGCCGATGCCCGCGAGCAGCGACCAGTCGAGGTTGCAGCCGGGGACGAGCTCGGCCATGCGGTCCGCGGCGCGGATGTAGGCGTCGACCATCACGCCGGGGATGTCGTGGACGCCGGAGATGCCGTCGTCGAGGAGGCCGTCGTCGTCGAGCTCGTCGTCGAGGGAGCCGTCCTCGAGGTCGGCGAGCAGTGCCGCGCTCAGCTCCTCGGACAGCGGGAGACGGCCGGACGCGCCGAGCTCGGACGGGTCGCGGTGCAGGGCGCCGAAGACGTCGGCCGGTCCTAACGAGACAGCGATGTCATCGTGCTTGGCGAGGTTGACCCAGTCGACGAGCTTGGTACCGACGATCATCGCGGGGGCGAGCATCGCAGCCAGCGCGGCGACGGCGAAGCCCTTTTTCCTGGGGCTCAGCGCCGACGGTCCACGCAGTTTGGCCATTGCCACGAATACTCACCTCTCGTGCGTCATCGCGGCTCGCCGTCCTGCAGTTACGGCGAACGCCCCCGTCGTGACCTGTTCCACCCTGCCTCACTACGAAGCCTAGGTGTACCCAAGACGGAGTGAAGCGTGTGTTCGGTTCCGTTGACCGTTAACCGGCCGCGCAGTCACCGGCGGGCCACAGCCCCTGCTCGCCCAAGAGTGCCAGCGCCTCGTCGCCCATGGGGTTCACGCCCGGCCCCTTCGCGAGGGCGTGGGCGACGTGGACGTGCAGGCACTTGACGCGGACCGGCATGCCGCCCGCGGTGACCTGGGTGCCCAGCGACTCGATGGCGTCGCGCTCGGCGAGGTACGACTCGTGCGCGCGCTGGTAGGCGGCCGCGAGCTCCGGCTCGGTGGCCAGCCGGTCCTGCTGCTCCTTCATCAGCCCGCCGCTCTCCAGCGTGCTGACCAGCGAGTTCAGCTTGGGGCAGGTCAGGTAGTACAGCGTCGGGAACGGGGTCCCGTCCGGCAGCCGCGGGGCCGTCTGCACGACGTTGGGGTGCCCGCTGGGGCACCGGGAGGCGATCGCACGTGTCCCGCGCGGCGTGCGGCCGAGCTGCTGAGCGACCGTTTCCAGGTCAGCAGCACTTACTTGTGCGTCACCGATTCCCACAGTTCCTCGTACCAAGACCCTTGTGCCGCCTGCTTGCCCGACGGCCTCTCCGTTTCCGTGTTGCGACCCTCGTCACCCGGCAGTTGCACGATGTAGGGCGTCTCGCCGGGCCGCACCCAGTGCAGCCGCTTGCGCGCCTCGATCTCGACGTACGCCGGGTCCTGAAGCTCGGACTTCCGCTTTTCCAGGGCGGCCACCGTCTCGCGCAGCTTCTGCTGCTCGGCGCCCACGTCCCTGAGCTCGTCGCGCTGCGAGAGGTAGGTCCGCAGCGGGACCGCGATGCTCAACGCCAGTGCGCACAGCACCATCGCGAACATCGCGGCCCGCCGCGTCCCGGTCATCCCGAACGCGCCACCCGTGCCCTCACCGCGCCGTGCCGGCGCCTTCGGACGGGGTGGTTTGCGCGCGCGTGCGGGCCGCGCCTCCCGCTCTTCGCGGGGGCGGCGGGGACGACGCGCGCGCTCGGCCATGCCCTACAGCCTCTCAGCTCTCCGGCGTGTAGCGCGGGAACGCGAGCTCGCCCGCGTAGCGCGCCGCGTCGCCGAGGCTCTCCTCGATGCGGAGCAGCTGGTTGTACTTCGCGGTGCGCTCACCACGCGCCGGGGCACCGGTCTTGATCTGGCCGGCACCGGTCGCGACGGCCAGGTCGGCGATGGTGGTGTCCTCGGTCTCGCCGGAGCGGTGGGACATCATCGACTTGTAGCCGTACGACGTGGCCAGCGAGACCGCGTCGAGCGTCTCGGACAGCGTGCCGATCTGGTTGACCTTCACCAGCAGCGCGTTGGCGGCGCGGCGGGAGATGCCCTCCTCCAGGCGCTCCGGGTTCGTGACGAACAGGTCGTCGCCGACGATCTGGACCTTCTCGCCCAGCTCGGCGGTCATCTGGACCCAGCCGTCCCAGTCGTCCTCGGACAGCGGGTCCTCGATGGAGACCATCGGGTAGTCGCGGACGAGTTCGGAGTAGTAGCCGATCATCTGCTCGGCGGAGCGCTTGTTCTTCTCGAACGTGTAGGCGCCGTCGTTGAAGAACTCCGTGGCGGCCACGTCGAGCGCGAGCGCGACGTCGCGGCCCGGCCGGTAGCCGGCCTTCTCGATGGCCTCGAGGATGAGGTCGAGCGCGTCGCGGTTGCTGGCGAGGCTCGGCGCGAAGCCGCCCTCGTCACCCAGGCCGGTCGCGAGGCCCTTGCTCTTCAGCACGGACTTCAGCGCGTGGTAGACCTCGGTGCCCCAGCGCAGGCCCTCGCGGAAGGTCTCCGCGCCGATCGGCGCGATCATGAACTCCTGGATGTCCACCTCGGTGTCCGCGTGCGAACCACCGTTGAGGATGTTCAGCATCGGCACCGGCAGCACGTGCGCGTTCGGGCCGCCGACGTAGCGGAACAGCTCCAGGCCGCTGGAGGTCGCCGCCGCCTTCGCGACCGCGAGGCTCACACCGAGGATCGCGTTGGCGCCCAGACGACCCTTGTCCGGCGTGCCGTCGAGGTCCACGAGCTTCTGGTCCACGACGCGCTGCTCGACGGCCTCGATGCCGACCAGCTCGGGCCCGATCTCGTCGAGCACCGCGGTGACCGCGCGCTCGACACCCTTGCCCAGGTACCGCTTGGCGTCGCCGTCCCGCAGCTCCACCGCCTCGTGCTCACCGGTCGAGGCACCCGACGGAACGGCCGCACGCTCCAGCGTGCCGTCGTCCAGCGCCACCTCGACCTCGACGGTGGGGTTGCCGCGAGAGTCCAGGATCTCGCGTGCTCCGACCTGCTCGATGACCGCCACTTGCGCTCCCTGTTTCTCCTGCGTCTCGTCGTCGTGACGAGCCTACTTGGGCCAGGTGACCGGCCGGGGCTCGACACCGTCAGATCACAGTGGGGCCGCCACGCCTGTCGTCTGAATCGTGCCAGACGCTCTGCGTGCTCGACAGGGGCTCGGCGGGGAGATCCAGTCGGAGGAGCTCCAAGACTTCGGCACGGGCGCCGTCCGCCCGCCCGATGACCAGCTGGAGCGCTTCCCGCAGGCCGCTCGCGAAGACGACCGTCCCCTCCGCCCCCACGTGCAGGACCTGCCGCTCGTACCCGGCGTCGCCAGTCAGGTGGAACCGGCCTCCGGCGGAGTCCACGGCGAGCAGCTCCAGCGGGGGCTCGGAGTCGATCGCCGCGTCGTCGGTCGCACGCACGTCGAAGCCGAAGCCGGCGAGCAGCTCCCGCACCCGCGCGTTCTCCCGCACGGCCACCAGGAGTTCGTCGGTGCGCCTCGCCCAGCTGATGTCCTGCCCGGTCAGCCCGAACTCCCGCACCACCGCCCGGTGGACCAGTTCGTGGTCCGCCGCCTCCTCGACGTAGACCGCCGTGCCCCGCATCGACCTGGACTCGGTGTACCGCACCAGGCCTACCTGCCCGAACGACGTCGCCAGCACGGCGAACCTCACCGGCCCCAGTTCGTCCACGTCCTCGGTGAAGACGAACCCGTACCGCTGCGCCAGCTCCTCCCACTCGAACCGCACCAGCAGCAGCGGGACGTGGTCGGTCGCCGCCCAGTCGGCTGTCGCCACCTGCTCAAACACGACGGACCGGCAGGTGCTTGACGCCGTTCTGGAAGTTCGACCGCAACCGGCTGACCTCGCCGTCGAACTCCAGCACGCCCGGCAGGTCCAGCACGGCGTCGAACACGGCCCTCATCTGCGTCCGCGCCAGCTGCGCGCCGAGGCAGAAGTGCGGCCCGTGCCCGAAGCTCAGGTGGTCGGCCTCCCGCCTGCCCACGTCGAACCGGTCGGGCGCGGTGAACGCCCGCTCGTCCCGGTTCGCCGAGGAGAACCACACCACGACCTTGTCCCCCGCCCTGATCTCCTGCCCGGACAACGAGGTGTCGGCCACGCACGTGCGGCGGAAGTGCATGACCGGCGTCCACCAGCGCAGCATCTCCTCCACCGCGAGGGGGAGCAACGACCGGTCGGCGCGCAGCCGGGCGTACTGGTCCGGGTGCTCCAGCAGGGCGATCATGCCGCCGGGGATGCCGTTGCGCAGGGTCTCGTTGCCCGCCACGGAGAACAGCCAGAAGAGGTTCTCGAACTCCTCCAACGAGATGTCCTCGCGCATGAGGTTGCTCATCACGTCGTCGCCGGGGTGCCGACGCTTGTGCGAACCCAGCGCGTGCGCGTAGGCGTAGAGGTCGGGCATGCCGTCGCGGGCGCGCGGGTCGCGGCCGTCGTCGGGCCGGAGTTGGAGCGCCTCCAAGGCCATGTCGGTCATGCCTGCGGTGGAGCTGGACGACAGCGCGTACTCGGTGTCCTGGAAGCCGATCACGCGGTTGCTCCAGTCGTAGAGCAGCGCTCTGTCCTGGCGCGGCACGCCGAAGACGTCGGCCAGGGTCAGCAACGGCAGGTCGGCGACGTCGTGGGCGAAGTCCCCGGAGAGCGCGGCGACGATCGCGCGGGCGTTCGCGCGGATGCCGTCCTCCAGCCGGGCCACGGCCCGCGGCGTGAAGGCCTTGGTCAGCATGCGCCGCAGGCGGGAGTGCTGTGGCGGGTCCTGGTTGAGCATCATGCGCTGGACGTAGGCCAGGTCGGCGGGCGCGGGGTCGCGGATCTGGGTGGCGCCGCGGTGCGACGAGAACGTTCCCGGCGAGCGCAGGACCGTCTTGACGTCCTCGTGGCGGAACACCGCCCAGAAGTCGTCGATCCGGACCACGTTCTCCTCACGCAACCGGGTTAGTGCGTCGTGCGGGACTCCCGAGGTATACGTGTCCGGGTCGACGATGAGGTCGGCATCGGTCCTGGGCATAGAACGGATTCTGACGTGCTTCATGTCGAACGTGGTGGGAACGGGCCGTTGCTGGTGCTGCTGCACGGGCTGGGCGCGACCGGCGAGGTGTGGCACGACGTCGTGGAGGGCTGGTCCGGCAGCTGGCTCGCGCCCGACCTGCCCGGTCACGGGCGCAGCGGGCGGCTCGACCGCTACTCGTTCGGCTCGCTCGCGGCGGCCGTGGCGGAGGTGGTGCCGCGCGAGCCCGTCATCGTCGTCGGGCACTCGCTGGGCGGCGTGGTAGGGCTGGCGCTCGCGAGCGGGTGGTTCGGCGTCGACGTGACCACGTGCGTCGGCGTCGGGATCAAGGTGCAGTGGACCGACGAGGAGCTGCAGAAGGCGGCTGCGCTCGCCGGGAAGCCCGCGAAGGTGTTCGCCACCAGGGAAGAGGCGGAGGAGCGCGCCGCGAAGATGGCCGGTGTGCCACTGCGGCGCGGGGTGTCCGAAGTGGACGGTGGCTGGACGCCGTCGCTCGACATGAGGGCCTTCGGCGTGGGCCGGCCGGACATGCCCGGACTGATCATGGCCGCGCAGGCCGAGGTCGTGCTGGCGGCGGGCGAGAACGACCCGATGAGCCCTCAGGACCACCTGAAGGAGCTGGTGCCCGAGCCGGTCGCGTTCCCCGGCGCGGGCCACAACGTGCACGTCGAGTCGCCCTCGTCGCTGCACACCGTGCTGGCTCAGCTCGCGACGTAGCCGCCGTCGGCCGTGATCACCGAGCCGGTGATGAAGCTCGACTTCTCGGAGGCCAGGAACAGCACGGCCTCCGCGATCTCCTCGGGCTGGCCGACGCGCTGCAGCGGCAGGTCCTTCGCGATCGAGTCGAACACCTCACCGGCCTCCGACAGCGCCTTGTCCGTGGCGACCGGGCCGGGCGCCACGGAGTTCACGCGCACGCCGGCCGCTCCGAACTCGGTGGCCCACGAGCGGGTCAGCGCGTCCATCGCGGCCTTGGAAGCGTTGTAGACGGAGCCCACCGGGGTCCCGACCACGGCCGCGATCGACGAGACGTTGACGATCGAGCCCCTGCCCTTCGCGACCATCGCCGGGGCGAGGGCGGCGGTGAGGAAGTAGGTGCCGCGCACGTTCACGTCGAACACCTGCTGGTAGGTCTCGAGCGACTGCTCGGTGGTCGGCGAGAACGGGAAGATGCCCGCGTTGTTCACGAGCACGTCGACCTCGCCGACCTCCTGCGCGAGCTTGCGGACGTCGTCGACGCTGCCGATGTCCGAGACGATGAAGTGACCGGTGCCGCCGGCCTTCTCGATGAGCTCGACGGTCTCCTTGCCGAGCTCGGCGCGGCGGCCGGTGACGTAGACGGTGGCGCCCTCCTCCGCGAGCTTGACCGCGATCGCGCGGCCGATGCCCGAGGTGGCTCCGGTGACGAGTGCCTTCTGGTTCACGAGAGTCTTGGTTGACATGTCTACGAACGTGCCCGCCCCGCGTGGTCGAGCCGTGAATTCCGGATGAATCAGCTGGTCGTGAGCAGTGTGCGGGTGCCGAAGTACATCTGCACGTACTTCGGCAGGCGGTACCGGCCGAGCACCAGCGGTTCGATCAGGTGCACGTCCGCGAGCGACTCGAGCAGGACCTCGATGCGCGCGATCTCGCCGCCGCTCATCTCCGCGGCCTCGCACACGTTGATCACGTCCGACTCCCGGCGGGCGAAGCACCGCAGCACGTGCCGCTGCTCCTCGGTCAGCTGCGCGTCGGCCTTCATGATCGGCGCGAGCACGGCCCGGCAGTCGGACGGCATGGCGTCGCCCAGCACGGTCTCGCGCTCCATCTGCCGCAGCAGCATGGCGAGCGTCCAGGTCGGGCGGCCGCTCAGCTTGCCGCCGAGCACGCGGATCGGGTTCGGCAGGTGCGTGACGCGGTCGAGGACCTCGTCGGCCTCCGCCTGCTCGGCGGCGATCCGGGCGGGGTCGAGGACCTTGCGGAAGAGCTCCGCCGCCTCGGACGGGGTGAGGCCCGCGATCTTCAGCCACGTCACGCCCGGCAGCTCGTTCAGCCGGCGCACGCTGGTGAGGATCATCGCCGTGCCCGGCGAGTGGAGGTCGCGCAGCTGCGCGGCGTCCCGCACGTCGTCGACGACCACCAGGAACCGCTTGCCGCGCGCCTTCTCCCGCCACAGCGCGGCCTTGTCGCCGACGGGGTTCTCGACGCCGACCGCACGCAGCAGCTCCCCCGCGACGTCGGCGGACCGCACGACGATCTGGCCGTCGGGGAAGCGGCGCCGCACCAGGTGCCCGATCCGGGTGGCGAGCACGGTCTTGCCGCTGCCGTGCATGCCGGTGATCCCGACCGTGCCGGGCAGGGCGTCGAGGGCCTGCGCGATCTCGGCCCGGCGGCCGGTGAAGTCGGCGAGGTCCGGCGGCAGCTGTTCCGGCCGGCGGGACAGGTGCAGGTCGCCGCGCAGGATCCGCGCGTGCACCTCGCGCAGCTCGGGACCGGGTTCGAGGCCGAGCTCCTCATTCATCAGCGTGCGCGCCTCGTGGAACAGCTCCAAGGCCTCGGCCTGCCTGCCCTCGCGGTAGAGGGCGTGCATCAGCAACGCGCGCGGGCGTTCCCGGAGCGGGTAGGACGCGACGTGCTTCTGCAGCTCCAGGACGTCGAGCTCCCGTTCGAGCCACTCCTCGCGCGCCTTGAGCCGGTGCTCGGCGAGCCGGACCCGCTGCCCCTCGAAGTACGTCCCTTGGAGGCCCTCCAAGGGCTCGCCGCGGCAGTCGTCGACCAGCTCGGCCCGGACCGTGTAGCCGCCGTCCTTCGACCTCAGGTCGAGCTCGGGGAGCGCTTTGCGGATCTTGTACGTGTACGTCCGCAGCGCCACGACCGCGCTCGGCGTCGGGTCGTCCCAGACCATGCCGATCAGCTGGTCGTTGCTCAGGCGGATGCCGTTGTTCAGCAGCAACGCCGCGAGGACCGCCCGCTGCTGACGCGGCCCCAGGTCGATCTCCTCGTCGTCGCGCCAGGCTCGTACCGGACCCATCAGTGAGAAGCGCAGGCTCATGCAACGAGTCAACGCTCGTGCACATTCCGTGCTTCCCGTCTCGGCCTCTGTCCTCTGTGGTGCCGTCGCTCGTTCAGGTCCTGTCGCCCGGACGGCAGTCGAAGAACGCGCCCGGGGTGGGTACCGTTGATCGAATGACGGACGGCACCTTCGAGGCGTTTCGGAAGGCCGAGGCGTTGATGGCGCAGCGCAGGCCCCTCGACGCGCTGCGCGAGCTGAGGCAGGTGCTGGACGAGGCCGGCGAGGCGCCGTCCGTGCAGCTGCTGGCCGGCCGGGCCTATCTCGGATCAGCGCAGCTCAACCGGGCCGAAGAGGCGTTCCGCAAGGTGCTCGACCTCGACCCGAGCGACCACTACGCGCGGTTCGCGCTGGGCAAGACGTTGCAACGGCAGGGCCGCCTCCCCGAGGCGCTCGCCCAGCTCCGGATGGCGGTGGCGATGCACCCGTCCCCGGAGTACCAGGAAGCGCTCGGCGAGGTCAAAGCCCGGCTGGCCCTGGGGAACTAGCTCCCGAAGAGCGTGTCGCCCCAGAACCCGCCCTCCTTCACCCCCGGCGGCACGGCGAAGTGCCCGGAGCCGGTGTGCTCGACGTACTCCATCATGTCGTCCTTTGTGGACAGCGCCTGCTGCATCGGCACGAACTGGGTGCGGCTGTCCCGGTTGAACGCGACGAAGAACAGGCCCGCGTCGAGGTGGCCGAGGCCGTCCGAGCCGTCGGTGAAGTTGTAGCCGCGGCGCAGGATCCTGGCGCCGTTCAAGGACTCCGGTGACGCGAGCCGGATGTGCGCGATGTCGTTGATCAACGGCACCCCGCCCGCGCCCTTGACGTGCAGGTCGGGTTCGTCGAACTCCTTCGCCTGCCCGAGCGGCGCGCCCTCGCCCTTGGTGCGGCCGACGATTTGCTCCTGCTCGACCAGCGAGGTGCGGTCCCAGATCTCGATGTGCATGCGGATGCGGCGCGTCACCAGGTACGTGCCGCCGACGAGCCAGTCCGGGCCGTCCTCCTCCGCGACCCACACGTGGTTCCTGAGGTGGTCGGTGTCCTCGGCCTTGATGTTGCGGGTGCCGTCCTTGAACCCGAACATGTTGCGCGGCGTGGCCTGGTCGCGCGTGGTCGACGAGGTGCGGCCGAAGCCGAGCTGCGACCAGCGGACCGCGACCTTGCCGAACCCGATCCGCACCAGGTTGCGGACGGCGTGCACCGCGACCTGCGGGTCGTTCGCGCAGGCCTGGATGCAGATGTCGCCGTTGCTGCGGGCGGGGTCCAGGTCGTCCTTCGGGAAGCGCGGCAGGTCGATCAACCGCTCGGGCTTCTTCGCAGCGAGCCCGAAGCGGTCGTCGAAGAGCGACGGCCCGAAGCCGATCGTGATCGTCAGCGCGGACGCCGGCAGGTCGAGCGCCTCGCCGGTGTCCTTGGGCGGCGCCTCGGCGTTGCCGCCGACCGCGCCGTTCTCCGCGGCCTCCTGGCCCGCCGTCATCCGTTCCGCGGCGACGGTCCACTCCTTGAGCAGGGCGACCAGTTCGGCGCGGCTCTTCGTCTTCACGTCGAGCGCGACGAAGTGCATGTGGTCCTGCGCGGGCGTGGTGATGCCGGCCTGGATGTCGCCGCGGAACGGCACCTTGGCCGCCGCGACGTTCTCGACCTCGGGCGAGGCCTTGGTGGCGAGCACACCGGCGGCGGCGCCCGCGCCCGCGAGCGCCACCCCGGCGCCCGCGAACCCGAGGAGCCTGCGCCGGGGAACTCCCGCGCTCACTTGGCCGACACCACTTCCGCGACCTTGCTGACCGGCTCGCCCAGCGCGTCGACGGCCTCGGCGAGCGCCTTGACCTCGTCCTGCGTGAGGTCGGTGTAGAGCTTGAAGCCGTCGCCCTTGCGCTGCTTCTCGAGGGCCTCGTCCAGCGCCTTGAACTTCTCGTCCAAAGTGGACACGAGCGCCTTGTCCTTCTGCTCCACGACGGGGCGCAGCGCGGCGATGGCGGCCTGCGAGCCGTCGACGTTGGCGCGGAAGTCCCAGAGGTCCGTGTGCGAGTAGCGGTCTTCCTCGCCGGTGATCTTGCCGGTGGCGACCTCGTCGAGCAGCTCCTTGGCACCGTTGGCGAGCTGCAGCGGCGTCAGTTCGACGGACTTCGCCTTGGCGACGATCTCCTTGACGTCGACGAGCAGCTGGTCCGCGATCTTGTCGGAGTCGGCCTGCAGCCCGGACTCCCAGAGGTCCTTCTCCAGGCGGTGGTAGCCGGTGAAGGCCATGCCTTCCTCGATCACGTCCTCGCGGCCGTCGATCTTGGGGTCGAGGTCGCCGAAACTCTCCGCGACGGGCTCGATGCGCTCCCAGTAGGTGCGCGAGACGGGGAAGAGCGCCTTGGCGTCGTCGACCTTCTTGGCCTTGACGGCGTTGACGAACTCCTCGGTCTTCACCAGCAGCTGGTCGGCCTGCGAGTTCACGTAGCGCTGGTAGCTCTTCGTCGCCTCGGCGAGCAGCGCGTCGCCGTCGGTCGACTTCTTGCTGTCCCCGGTGACGGTGAAGTCGCCGCGGATGCCGTCGCCCTTCATGCCGGGCTTGCACGCGGTCTGGAACTTGCCGGACTCGGTGACCTCGACGATCAGCTTGCGGGTGAGGCCCGGCCCGATGTTCTCGACCTCGCCGAGGATGCGGTCGCCTTCGGCATAGAGGTAGAACTCGGTCACCTTGGTGCCCTTGTTGGTCACCTCGAACGTGACGTTGCCGGTGCTCGCGTCGGTCTTCGCGACCTTGCAGGCGTCGTCGCTCGCCTCGACCGCGATGTTCCCGCTCGCCGCGGTCGTGCCGCCGTTGCTGCTGCACGCCGCCAGCACCGCGAGAGAACCCAGGATGACTGCTGCCTTGCGCACGGTTGCTCCAGTTGATCAGTTGGCCACGGCGGCGCGACGGCGCGGCCGGATGAGGAACAGGGACAGGACGACCCCCACGTAGGCGACCCACGCGACGGCCTGCAGCACGGACGTCCGCTGCGAGTAGTTGAAGAAGCCCTTGAGCAGCGCCCCGTACCAGGAGTCCTCCGGCAGGGTGTCGCTGATGTCGAACGCGAGCGTGTTCAGCCCCGGCAGGATCGCGGCCTCCTGCAGGTCGTGGATGCCGTAGCTGAGCACCCCGGCCGCCACGAACACGAGCAGCACACCCGTGACGGTGAAGAACTTGCCGAGGTCGAACCGGATCGCGCCCTGGTAGAGAAGTGCGGCGATCACCACAGCAACCCCGATGCCCGCCAGGAACCCGATCAACGGCTCCGCGGTTCCACCACCGGCCGCCTGCACGCTGGAATAGAAGAAAACCGCCGTCTCGAGCCCTTCCCGCCCAACAGACAAAAGGGACACGACGACAATGGCGAAAGGTCCGATTTTGAGTGCTTCATCCATTTTGCCGCGCAGCTCGGCGGCAATGGTCTTGGCCGCCTTGCGCATCCAGAAGATCATTCCCGTGACGAACGCGACCGCGATGATCGACATCGTCCCGCCGAACGCTTCCTGCTGCTCAAACGTCATGCCGGCAGCACTGAACGTGATGATCGCACCCGCCGCCACGGACAGCGCCACCGCGGTCGCGACACCCACCCAAACCCACTTGAGCGCGTACCGCCGATCGGTCTTCACCAGGAATGCGATCAGGATGCTGACGACGAGCGCGGCCTCGAGCCCTTCCCGCAGCCCGATGAGCCCATTGGCGAACAACATCCCGAGGCCTCCAGAAATTAGGTCGGCCTCATTTAAGGTAAGCCTCACCTGAATGTCCAGCGGCCACCAGTGCCGGTTTCATCACTCTTCACTCCGTCACGGACCGAGCGGAGCACGTAGCCTGGGTGCCGTGGTCCCGCCGCCGACTCTCCAGGAACCCGCCCGCCGCAACCGCAACGGCAACGTCTTCGGCCGCATCGTCCTGGTGCTGCTGTTGATAGTCGTGGTCGCCGCGGGCGCCTGGGGCCTGGGCGCCCTGAACCGCCGCGACGCCGCTCCCCTGGGCCCGCCACCGTTCCTGGTCCCGATCCAGGACGTGGAACCAGGAGCAGCCCCTCCGGGCAACGCCGCCTCCCCCGGCACCGCCGAGACGGCGAACCCGCTGTCCGACTGGGCCACGAGGGTCGCCTCGAAGACCGACATCCCGGCCCGAGCCCTGAACGCCTACGCGCAAGCGGACCTGACGATGCAACGCGAGGCCCCGGCCTGCCGCATCAGCTGGGCCACCCTCGCGGGCATCGGCAGGATCGAGTCGCACCACGGCAACATCAACGGCGCCCGCCTCCAGGAGAACGGCCTGCCGTCCCGCCCGATCATCGGCATCCCGCTGGACGGCGGCCCGGGAGTGAAGGCGATCCGAGACACCGACGGCGGCCGCCTGGACGGCGACACGACGTGGGACCGGGCGGTGGGCCCGATGCAGTTCATCCCGGGCACCTGGAACCGCTGGGCGAAGCGAGCGGCAGGCGACGGCCTCCCGGCAGATCCGCAGAACATCGACGACGCGGCCCTGACGGCGGCGCGCTACCTGTGCGGGGGCGGGGCACGCGACCTCGGCACCGGGCAGGGGTGGTGGGCGGCGGTGCTGACCTACAACAACTCGGTGGAGTACGGGCAGAACGTGTTCAGCGGAGCGGACGCGTACGCGCGGGCGAGCATCCCGCAGTAGACCTGAGAATGGGGCCGGGGCCAGGCGGAAGCACGGCCCCGGCACCCTCTCTCAGACCCCCGCCGAGGCCGTGGACAGGTCCGCGGCAGGGGAAGTCACCTCGACGGAGACCTCAGGCTCCACAACGGTTTCCTCGTCGCCAGGAGGCAACGACCGGTCGCACGGCGGCTCGGGCGTGGTCACCGGCGGCGTGACGACGGGAGTGGTGACGACAGGGTCCTCGGCCCGAGGCCTGGACGAGGGTGGAGCCTCGACGGAAGGCTCGGGCGCCACGGACACCGGCGGCGGTGGCGCGGTCTCCACAGTGGACACGACGGCCGAGGACGCGGTCACCACGGGCGACTCGGACGGGACCGGCTCCTCCTCGACAGGAGGCTCGTTCCGTTCCACCACACCGGGTTTCGCCGCAGCGGAAGACCGAACGGTCTCGGTGACGGTGGTCCCCACCACCCGAGTGGAAGTAGCGGTCCGAGCAACAGCCTCCCGAGCCGCCCCCTGGACCACCACCGTCTCGGTGACGGTCGACAACGACACCGCCGTCTCGAACGGCTCCGTCCACCACGACGACGTGGGACGGGCGGAAGGCGGCGCGGCCAACGGCGCCTCGGACGGTGACCCCGTGAAGGCGATCAACGCGAACATGCCGCCCAGCGCCAGAAACGGCACCACGACCACGGCCCCGAAGCACCCGCGTCCACTGCGCGGCTCTTCACGGTGACTCATCTCCAGCACACCCCCGAACGGTGAGGACTGTTCCACCTGGTTGATCGTCCACATGGAACAGTCCGTCACAGTTCTTTAGTCACACGATGGGGTGTTCACGACAGCGGCGGCAACTCCGGAGCGTGAGCGGCTGGCGAAGACGAAAGGGTTTCCAGTGCCAGCGAAACGGCCTTCTCCAGCTGCGGGTCGCGGCCGGAAACGCGGTCCGCAGGCGTCATGACGACCTCGATGTCCGGGTCGACGCCGTAGTTCTCCACCGCCCAGCCGTGGCCGGCGAAGTACGACGCGTACCTCGGTTGGGTGACCATGGTGCCGTCGACCAGCGAGAACATCATGTCGATGCCGATGACGCCGCCCCACGTCCGCACGCCCACCACGGGGCCGATGCCGAGCTCCTTGATGGCCACGTTGACGATGTCGCCGTCGGAACCGGCGAACTCGTCGGCGACCGCCACGACCGGGCCGCGCGGGGCGTCCTGCGGGTACGACTCGGAGGCCGTGTAGCCGCGGGCCACGGACCAGCCGATGACCTTGCGGCCCAGCTTCTCGATGACCAGCTGCGAGGTGTGGCCGCCGCCGTTCTCGCGGACGTCGAGCACCAGGGCCTCGCGGGTCAGCTCCAGGCGCAGGTCGCGGTGCAGCTGCGCCCAGCCGGCGCCCATCATGTCCGGCACGTGCAGGTAGCCCACACGGCCACCTGACTTCTCGTGTGTGTACGCGCGGCGGTTCGCGACCCAGTCGTGGTAGCGCAGTGGCTCCTCATCGGCCAGAGGGACCACCACGACCCGACGCAGTTCGCCACCACCACCGGGGCGCACGGTCAGTTCGACGGGCTTGCCCGCGGTGCCGACGAGCAACGGGCCGGGGCCGGCCAGTTCGACCGGTCGGCCGTCCACGGCGACGAGGACGTCTCCCGCGCGCACGGCCACTCCCGGCGCGCACAGTGGCGAACGGGCGTGCGGGTCCGACGTCTCGCCCGGGATCACGCGCTCCACGACCCACGCGCCGTCGACCCGTGCGAGGTCGGCGCCGAGCAGGCCCTGGCGGCGGGACGACGGGACGTGCGGGCCCGAGCCCCAGACGTACGCGTGCGAGGTGCCCAGTTCGCCCTGGACCTCCCACAGCAGGTCGACCAGGTCGTCGTGGCTGCCGACCTCGGCGACCAGCGGGCGGTAGCGGTCGAGCTCGCCCTGCCAGTCGACGCCACCCATGTCGGTGCGCCAGAAGTGGTCGCGCATGAGGCGGCCGTTCTCGGCGTACATCTGCGCCCACTCGAGCGCCGGGTCGACGACGACCCGCACACGCGCGAGGTCGATCTCCACGTAGTCGGCCGAGTCCTCGTCGGCCTTGCTGTCGGTCGGCACGACCCGCAGGTCACCGCGGTCCTCGACGACCATCCGCTTGCCGTCGCCGGACACCGCAAACGCTTCCGCGCTGTCCGCGAGGCACTCGGTCTTCTGCTTGGTGAAGTCGTAGCGCTCCAGCACCGTGCGCGGCGGGCGGGCGTCGGGCGTCGCCAGGTTGTCGCCCAGCACGCCGAGCAACGGCCGCCGCAGCCACAGCAGGCCACCCCGGGCTGCCTTCAACGCGATGTAGTCGGCCGCGGCGACCGGCACCGGGACCACGCGGTCGGCGAGGCCTTCGAGGTCGACCTTCGTCGCCGGCTTCTTCTCGTCGTCGTCCTCGGAGTCCTTGTCCTCGTCGCCGACCGGGCGCCCGCCGTGCATCGGCGCGAACGGCGACGGCGTGGTGGCGGCCAGCGGCACGACGTGCGGACGGCAGCCGGTCGGGAACGACAGGTCGAACACGTGCGCGTCGTAGACCGGGTCGAACGTCCGGATCGACAGGAACGCGAGGTACTTGCCGTCCTCGGTGAACGTCGGCGCGAAGTCGGCGAACCGCAGCGGCGTCACGTCGACGACGGACAGGTCGACCGCGTTCACCATCTTGATGTGCCGCAACGGGTTCGGGCCGGGGTGCGACCACGCGAGCCACGCCGAGTCCGGCGAGAACGCGAGGTGCGTGACGTGCGCGTTCGCCCCGCGGACGACCTCGCGCACCTCCCCGGAGGCCACGTCGACCAGCAACAACCGGCCGTCGTGCGTGGCGACGCCGACGCGCGAGCCGTCCGGCGCGGCGGCCAGCGACATGACGCGGCCGAGCCGGCCCGAGGCCACCCGGCGGGCCGTGTTGCCCGGTTCGACGCCGCCGACGGGCGCGATCTCCAGCGCCTCCTCGCCCTCGACGTCGGTCACCCAGACCACGTGCCCGGTCTCGCCGAGCACCTTCGGCAGCCGGGCCCGCACGTCGGAGCGGTCGGCCAGCACGCGGACGGGGCCGTCGCGGTGCGTCACCCAGTGCACGGAGCCGCGGACCTCGACCGCCGACGCGCGACCGGTGTGGTCGACGCTGAACGACTCGACGTTGCCGGAGGCCTTGACCCGGTGGGGCTGCACGCCGGTGCGCGGACCGCCGAGCTTGATGTCGAGCTTGCGCAGGTCGTCGAGGCCGTCGAGCAGCCACAGCTCGCCGGCCTGGTGGAAGATCACGCGCGAGCCGTCGGTGGAGGCGTTGCGGGCGTAGAACTCGCCCTCGGTGTGGCGGCGCAGGTCCGTGCCGTCCGGCAGCACCGAGTACACGCTGCCGACGCCCTCGTGGTCGGACAGGAAGGCGATCCGGCCGTCGACCCACATCGGGTTCGACAGCGACGACTGCAGGTCGGAGAGCACGCGGACGAAGTCGCCGGAGCCCTCGGTGTCCACCCAGAGCTTCCCGGCGGTGCCACCGCGGTACCGCTTCCACCAGGCGGGGTCCTGCATGTAGCTGGAAGACGCGACGACCTGGCCGTCCGGGCCGAACGACACGTCGTTGACCCAGCCGTACGGCAGCACCTCGGACGGTCCGCCGTCAAGCGGGACGGCGTGCGCCTGCTTGCGGTGGCGCGACATCTGTCCCGTCGTCGAGACGGCGAGCACCCGTCCGTCCGGTGTCCAGCCGGACACGGCCGTCCTGGCCACTCCCCAGTGCGTCAGCCGGCGTGCGGGGCCACCGTCCACAGGCGCCACGCGCACTTCCGGCGCTCCGTCGAGGAAGCTGCCCCAGGCCAGGTGCGTGCCGTCGGGCGAGAACCGGGGTGTCCGGGCGGGCACCTGGTCGGCGGACGCGCGCCAGGCCCTTCCTCCGTCGACGGGCGCGAGCCACACGTCGTCCTCGGCCACGAACGTCACCAAGTCACCGCGCAGGTGCGGGTACCGCAGGTAAGTCACGAGATCGACGTTAGCCCACGCCCACCGTTTCAGGAGGGGAAAAAACGCCGCCAGTCTTCAGCCGCAAGCGAATCAAGACCTTCGGCCTTCGCCTTGGCCTCGGCGTCCCGCACGTTCGCGGCGAACCGGCGGGACGTCTGGCGCAACTCGGTCTCCGGGTCCTCCCCGGCGAGCTTGGCCAGCGCGGTCACGGCGAACAGCGTCGTACCCGTGTCGTCGCCCTCCGGCAGCAGGTCGACGGGGAAGCCGGCGCGTTTGGTGCGCTGCACCAGCTTCGCGGCCAGCGCCACGGCGGGTTGCCCCAGCGCGACACCGTCCACACTGGACTCGCGCTGCTTCTCGACCTGCTTGAGCTCCTCCCAGCGGTGCTGCTGCGAGGTCGCGTCGTGCACGGCGGGGTCGCCGCCCTCGAAGACGTGCGGGTGCCGGCCGACGAGCTTCGCGACCAGTTCTCCCGCCACGGCGTCGATGTCGAACGGGTCGGCGGCGTCCTCGGCCGCGACGCGGGCGTGGAACAGCACCTGCAGCAGCACGTCGCCGAGCTCCTCGCGCATCGCCGCGCGGTCGCCGTCCTCGATCGCCTCCAGCAGCTCGAAGGTCTCCTCGACGAGGTACTGGCGCAACGAGTCGTGCGTCTGCTCGGCGTCCCACGGACAACCGCCCGGCGAACGCAGCCGGTGCATGACCGCGGCCGCGTCGAGCAGCCCGGCCCCCAGCGGTTCCGGCGTCGTGATCACGGACGCGTCCGGGTAGGCGGACGCATCGGTCGTGATCACCACCGCGCCGGCCTCCGGGACGGCCGGCACGGGTCCGTCGACGCCGAGCTCGCCCCAGAACTCCAGGGGCACGCCCTCGCCCGCGTAGACGGCCTTCGCGGCGCGCAACGCGGGCAGGGCGGCAGCGGGCAGCACGGCTCCGAGCCGCTCGCTGAGGACGACGACGGTGATCAAGACTTGTTCTTGGTCGCGGTCTTGGCGACGAAACCGGCGCGCTCGCCGGGGTTGCCGACGACCTGCGCGTTGGTCGGGTCCCACACGCCGTAGCGGGGGTTGACCTCGATGGTCGTGTCCGCGGTCAGGTACTGGGCGATCCGCAGGCCGAACGCCGCGAGCAGCTGCGGGTCGATGCGCTCGATCAGGTCCTCCTCACCGGGGACCGGCGAGACGGTGTTGCGCTCCTTGACCAGCGCGACCATCCAGCTGGACTGCTGCTCGTCGGCCGGGAAGGCGACGACGGTGCCGGGCTGCACGCCCCACAGCATCGTGTGCACCAGCGACGGGTTCTCGGTCACGCGGACCTTCTGGTTCGTCGCCGAGGCCTGCTGGCCACCCGTGGTGCGCGGGGCCTCCTGGATGAACCGCGACATCTTGGAGGCGTCGGCCGCGACCTCGGCCGCCTTCTCCCTGGCCTCCTTCGGGTCCTGGACCTGGAAGAAGTCGATGACGACCTGCAGCGTGGAGAGGTTGCGGCGGGCGAGCTCCCCCATCACCAGCACGTCGCGCTGACGGCGGTAGATCGTGGTCTCGTCCTGCTCGCTCTGCTTGGCGGCCGCCTCGGGGCCACCCTTCTCCTTGATCGCGTCGTACACCTTGGTCTCGTCGACCGTGATGTTCTCGCGCTGGGCCGCGGCGGCCGCGATCTGGTGGGTGATCTCGTCCGCCACCACTAGCTTCGAGACCTGGTCGAGCTTGCCCTGGTCCTGCATCTGCTGGGCGGCGGGCTCCTTCTTGAGCACCTTCACGGTGCGGTCCTGGACGGTCTCCAGGCTGATCGTCTGGTCACCGACGATCGCGGCCGAACCGGCCTTGGCAGGTCCGGTGCCACACCCGGTGGCGAGGAGCGCCACAGCCACACCGACCAGCGAGAAACGCTTCAGAACAGTGCTCACGAGGATCTACCCTCTCACGCCGTGGTGACTCCGGTCACGGGAGTCCCCGCGAGTGAGTCGAGGAACGCAGCGCACCAGTCCAGCAGCTCCTGGTCACGCAGCTGCGGTGCACCCATCCGGCCGCCCGCTGCTCCCTCCGTCGGCCTAGGCACGGTGACCGTGCCCATCGCCTGCTTGTAGACCGCCTTCGGGAAGAGCCGGCGCAACCTGACCAGCTGCGAGTCCTTCAGCTCCAGCTTGGCGAACCGCAGGTTCTGGCCCATCGCGATCACCTCGGTGACCCCGTGGCGGCGGCACGCGTGGCGCAGGCGGGCGACGCCGAGCAGGCGCTCGACCGGCTCCGGCGGCGTGCCGTAGCGGTCCTTGAGCTCTTCCCAGACGGACGTCAGCGCGGCCTCGTCGGAGGCGGCCGCGATCTTGCGGTAGGCCTCCAGCCGCAGCCGCTCGCCCGGCACGTACTCGTGCGGGATGTGCGCGTCGACCGGGAGGTCCACCCGCACCTCGGCGAGCTCCTCCTCCTCGGTGCCCTCCGCGCCGGCGTGCTTGCGGAACGCCTCGACGGCCTCGCCGACCAGCCGCACGTAGAGGTCGAAGCCGACGCCCGCGATGTGGCCGGACTGCTCGGCGCCGAGGATGTTGCCGGCGCCGCGGATCTCCAGGTCCTTCATCGCGACGGCCATGCCGGCGCCGAGCTCGGTGTTCTGCGCGATCGTCGCGAGCCGGTCGTGCGCGGTCTCGGTCAGCGGCGTCTCGGACGGGTACAGGAAGTACGCGTACCCGCGCTCGCGGCCACGGCCGACGCGGCCGCGCAGCTGGTGCAGCTGGGCGAGGCCGAGCAGGTCGCCGCGTTCGACGATCAGCGTGTTGGCGTTGGAGATGTCGAGACCGGTTTCGACGATCGTGGTGCAGACGAGGACGTCGAACTCGCGTTCCCAGAAGCCCTGGATGATCTTCTCGAGCCTGTCCTCGTTCATCTGGCCGTGCGCGGTCACGACCCGCGCCTCCGGGACCAGCTCGCGGATGCGGCGCGCGGCCTTCTCGATCGACGAGACCCTGTTGTGCACGAAGAAGACCTGGCCGTCGCGCAGCAGCTCGCGGCGGATCGCGGCACCGACCTGCTTGTCGTCGTACGCGCCGACGTAGGTGAGGATCGGGTGCCGTTCCTCCGGCGGGGTCAGGATCGTGGACATCTCGCGGATGCCCGCGAGCGACATCTCCAGCGTGCGCGGGATCGGCGTCGCGGACATCGTGAGCACGTCGACGTGCGTGCGCAGCGCCTTGATGTGCTCCTTGTGCTCCACGCCGAACCGCTGCTCCTCGTCGACGATCACGAGGCCGAGGTCCTTGTACCGCACGGACTTCTGCAGCAACCGGTGCGTGCCGATCACGATGTCGACCGTGCCGTCCGCGAGACCGGCGACGGTCTGCTCGGACTCCTGCGGGTCGGTGAAGCGGGACAGGCCCTTGACGTTCACCGGGAACTGGCGCATGCGCTCGGCGAACGTGTTGAGGTGCTGCTGCGCCAGCAGCGTCGTCGGCACCAGCACGGCGACCTGCTTGCCGTCCTGCACGGCCTTGAACGCCGCGCGGACCGCGATCTCGGTCTTGCCGTAGCCGACGTCACCGCAGATGACGCGGTCCATCGGGACGCCGCGCTCCATGTCGGCCTTGACCTCGTCGATCGCGGCCATCTGGTCCTGCGTCTCGGTGAACGCGAACGCGTCCTCCAGCTCGCGCTGCCAGGGCGTGTCGCTCGCGAACGCGTGGCCGGGCGCGCTCTGCCGGGCCGCGTAGAGCTGCACGAGCTCGGCCGCGATCTGCTTGACCGCCTTGCGCGCCTTGGACTTCGTGTTCTTCCAGTCGCTGCCGCCGAGCTTGTTGAGCGTGGGCAGTTCGCCGCCGACGTACCGGCTGACCTCGTCGAGCTGGTCGGTCGGCACGAACAGCCGGTCGCCGGGCTGGCCGCGCTTGGACGACGCGTACTCCAGCACCAGGTACTCGCGGGTGGCGCCGGCGACCGTGCGCTGGACCATCTCCACGTACTTGCCGATGCCGTGCTGCTCGTGCACCACGAAGTCGCCGGCCTTGAGCGCGAGCGGGTCGACCGCGTTGCGCCGCTTGGACGGCATCTTGCGCATGTCCTTCGTGGACGTGCCGCCGCGGCCGCCGGTCAGGTCGGTCTCGGTGAGCACCACGAGCGCGAGGTCGGGCAGCACGAAGCCGTCCTCCAGCGCGCCGCGCACGACCGTGACCATGCCCGCTTTCGGTGCCTCGTCGAGGGATTCGACGCAGACCGCGGGGACCTCGGCCTCCTTGAGCCGTTCCTCGGCCCGGTGCGCGGTGCCCGCGCCGGGCACGACCAGCACGGCCGAGCCGCCGGTCGCCGTGTGCGCCTTGAGGTCGGCGAACGCCCTCTCGACGTCGCCGGAGTAGGCCTCGACCGGCTTGACGTCGAGGTGCACGACGTCGCTCGCGTCGGTCGTCAGCTGGCTGAGCGTCCACCAGGGACGGTCGTTCGCCCTGGCCTGCTCGGAGATCTCGCCGATGCCCTGGTACGCGCTGCGGCCCAGGTCGATCGGCGCCTTGCCGCCACCGGCCGCCGCCATCCACGACGCCTCGAGGAACTCCTGCCCGGTGCGGACGAGGTCGGCCGCGCGGGCCCTGATCTTCTCGGGGTCGTTCAGCAGGACGTGCGTGCCGGGCTCCACGACCTCGGTGAGCAGCTGCAGCTCACCGGGGCAGAGCGCGGGGATGAGCGCCTCCATGCCCTCGACCGCGATGCCGCCGGAGATCTTCTCCAGCATCTCGGCCAGGTGCGCGTCGGACTGGTGCTCCTCGGCCAGCGCGGCCGCGCGCTGCTTCACGTCCTCGGTCAGCAGCAGCTCGCGGCACGGCGGCGCGACGAACTCGGCGACCTCCTCGGGCAGCGACCGCTGGTCCTGCACGGAGAACGGCCGGATCTCGCTGACCTCGTCGCCCCAGAACTCGACGCGGTACGGGTGCTCGGCCGTGGGCGGGAAGATGTCGAGGATGCCGCCGCGCGTCGCGTACTCGCCGCGCTTCTCGACCATGTCGACGCGGCTGTAGGCGTTCTCGGCGAGGCGGGTGACCAGCTCGACGAAGTCCTGCTCCTCGCCGACCTTGAGGTGCACGGGCTTGAGGTCGCCCAGACCGGGCGCCATCGGCTGGATGAGGCTGCGGACTGTGGTGACGAGGACCTTGACCGGGTTGCCCTCGGGGTGCCGGAGGCGGCGCAGCACCTGCAGGCGCGCGCCGACCGTGTCCGCGCGGGGGCTCAGGCGCTCGTGCGGCAGCGTCTCCCAGCTCGGGAAGAACGCGACCTTGTCCGGGCCGATCAGGTCGCGCAGGACGTTGGTCAGCTCCTCGGCCTCGCGACCGGTGGCGGTGACGGCCAGCACGGGCCGGACCGTCGACAGCGCGGCGGTGACGAGCGGACGCGCGGCCAGCGGGCCGTCGAGCGCCAGCTCGGGCACGCCGGCCGAGTCGATCAACGTGCGGAGGGCCTTGTCGGGCAGGACACCATCGAGCAGGCCGAGCAGCGGCATGTGAGAAACCCCGGTCGAGTGCGGAACGGCGGACGAAGTCGCGACGCCGGACAGACCCCTGCCTGGGACGAGGGGTCTCACCACCCACCTTAGCTCGTTTCGCGACCCCTCATCGGGTGGCTCGAGCGGCGCTCGTGCGACGGGGCGTGGTGACCAATTCGGTTGACCGGCGCCTGATCCTGGACGCGTGTCGACGAAAGAGATCAGGGCCGACTTCGACGATCGGTCCATCGTGGTCTACCAGGCCTACTCACCCGCGATCGCCGATCCCGCCGTGGCGGCGCAACGGTTCGTGCCGCCGTTCAAGATGGAGCGGATGACGTGGATCAAGCCGTCGTTCCTCTGGATGATGTACCGCTGCGGGTACGCGCAGAAGGAGGGCCAGGAACGGGTCCTCGCCGTCCGCATCACCCGTGCGGGTTTCGACTGGGCGGTGGCGAACGCCGTGTCGAGCCGAATCCCGGGCAAGCCCGCCGTGCGCGTGCAGTGGGATCCCGAGCGCGGCCTGAACCACGAGGCGTTGGAGCACCGCTCCATCCAGATCGGGCTGACCCGCGAGGCCGTGGACATGTACGTCAACGAGTGGACGATCGGCATCACCGACGTGACCGCTCTCGCGCACGAGGTGCACGCCAAGGTCCGTGCGCATGATCTGGACGGAGCGCGCGCGTTGCTGCCCGTTGAACGGCCTTACGGAACCTCCACGGCACAAAACGCATAGTTGGGACATGCGCGCACTCGTTGCTGCAGGGTTGGTGCTGGTCGTCGCGGCCTGTTCGTCGCCGGAGCCGGGCGGCAACGCTCCGTCGAAGGCTCCCGCGCCCCAGGGCCTGAAGGTCGAGGAGGTCGCGGGCGGCTTCCAGCACGCGTGGGACATCGGGTTCCTGCCCGGCGGCGCGATGCTGGTCACCGAACGCCCCGGCACGATCAAGCTCGTCCGGAACGGCCAGGTCACGCCGCTCGACGTCGACCTCGGCGACGTGCAGGCCCGCGGCGAGGGTGGCCTGATGGGCCTCGTGATCCACCCGGACAACCAGCGCTTCACGGTCTGCTACAACACCTCGCGCGACGTGCGGCTGGTGACGTTCCGCCTCGACGGCACCAAGGCGTCGAAGGTGAAGGACCTGCTCACGGGCATGCCGTCGAACTCCAGCGGCCGCCACTCCGGCTGCCGCCCGACGCTCGCGCCCGACGGCTCGATGTACGTCGCGACCGGCGACATCGCCCAGGCCCGCAACCCGCAGGACCGCACCAGCCTCGGCGGCAAGGTGCTGCGCATCGACGCCGAGACCGGCGAGGGCGCGGCCGGCAACCCGTTCATCACCTCCGCGAACGCCAACGAGCGCCGCGTCTACACCTACGGCCACCGCAACGTGCAGGGAGTGGTGTTCCGGCCCGACAGCGACCAGGCGTTCTCGAGCGAGCACGGCCCGAGCGTCGACGACGAGGTCAACCTGCTGCGCAAGGGCGCCAACTACGGCTGGGACCCGTCCGAGGGCGGCACCAAGGGCGGCTACGACGAGAGCGTGCCGATGACCGACCTGCAGCGGTTCCCGGACGCGGTGCCGGCGGTGTGGTCGTCGGGCTCGCCGACCGAGGCGATCTGCCAGGCGGCTTTCTGGAACGGCAAGCTCGCGATCACGGCGTTGAAGGGCTCGAAGCTGATGCTCTTCACCCTCGACGCCGAGGGGAAGGTGCAGAACGTGAGCGTCCCCAACGAGCTGAACGACACCTACGGCCGCCTGCGCGCCGCCCGCACCGCGCCGGACGGGTCGCTGTACCTGACGACGTCGAACGGCACCGACGACAAGCTGCTGAGGCTCTCCGGAACCGCGTGAGCCCGGGCCGTCCGACCCCTCGACGGACGGCCCGGGCCCCGGGCTCTCGTAGGGAGTCATCGCTGCCGCGCACCTGGACCGTTTCACTCCGCGCACGCCTTCGGCCAAGTGCACAAGCGAAGCGTCCGTCAGCCGTGCACGCGCACTACTGCGAACGGATGCGCAGCTTCGGCTTGTGCTCCATCGCCGACAACCCGTTCCACGCCAGGTTCACGAGGTGCGCCGCCACCTCGTCCTTCTTCGGCTTGCGCGCCTCCAGCCACCACTGACCGGTCAGCGCGACCATGCCGACCAGCGCCTGCGCGTACAGCGGCGCGAGCTTGCGGTCGTGGCCCCGCTTGGCGAAGTGCAGCCCGAGGACGTGCTCGACCTGCGACGCGATGTCGTTCAGCAGCGACGAGAACGTGCCGGAGGTCGAGGCCACCGGGGAGTCGCGCACCAGGACGCGGAACCCGTCCGTCGAGCCCTCGATGTAGTCGAGCAGCGCGCAGGCAGCCTGTTCGAGCAGCTCACGCGGGTGCGAGTCGTCGTCCAGAGCGGTGGTGATCTGGTCCATCAGGCGCTGCATCTCGCGGTCCACGACGACGGCGTAGATGCCTTCCTTGCCGCCGAAGTGCTCGTAGACGACGGGCTTCGACACGCTGGCGCGGTGCGCGATCTCCTCGATCGAGGTGGCGTCGAAGCCCTTCTCGGCGAACAGGGCGCGGGAGACGTCCAGGAGCTGTTCCCGGCGCTCCTTGCCCGTCATCCTGACCCTGGCCACCGAGTCAGCCTACAAACCTCACTTTCTCCGACTCGAAGCGCTGTGTCGCGTGGAATCGAGACCTGGGCGCGGCATCATCGGTGGATGGCCAGACGCAAGATCATCCGGATCACCGTGACCTCGCTGCTCGTCGTGCTCGTGCTGGTCACAGCGGCTCTGGGCGGCGTCGGCTGGTACTACAGCGGTGAGCTGCTCGAACCCGCCGAGGTGCCGCGGCGCTACCCCGAGACCGCGCTCGGCGTCGACGACAAGAACCTCGTGCTCGCCGAGTCGAAGCTGACGACGCTGCGCGGCACGTTCGGCGTCGTCTGGCCCGGCGGCACCGCGAAGGTCGGCGACATCGCGTCGAACAAGGACGGCCGCGTGGAGCGTCCACTGCTCGATGGCACCGCACCGCCCGAGGGCACCAAGGTGCGCATCGAGACCAACGTCTACGAGGGCACCCCCAAGACCGCACTCGGCCTGGTCTACAGCGACGTCGCGATCCCCGGCGAGCTCGGCGACATGCCGGCCTGGTTCGTGCCCGCGTCGAACCCCGACACCTGGGTCATCACGGTGCACGGGCGGGGCGCGTCCCGCCAGGAGGCGCTGCGGGTGGTGCCCCAGCTCCACGGCGCCGGGCTGCCCGTCCTGCTGATCACCTACCGCAACGACGCCGACGCGCTCAAGTCGCCCGACGGCCTCTACCACCTCGGCGACACCGAGTGGCACGAGGTCGAGGCCGCCATCAGGTACGCGCAGGGGCAGGGCGCGAAGAAGGTCGTGCTCTACGGCTGGTCGATGGGCGGCGCGATCGTCGGCCAGACGCTGGCCCGCTCCGGTCTCGCGGCGGCCGTGTCCGGCGTCGTGCTCGACTCCCCCGTCACGAACTGGACGCAGACGCTGGACCTGCAGGCGCAGAACCGGGGCGTGCCGACGTGGCTCACGCCGGTGGCCGAGGTCGTGTCCGGCTGGCGCGCGGACATCGACTTCGACCGGTTCGACCTCGTCCGCAACCCGCCCGCGCTCAGGCCCCCGACGCTCGTCATCCACGGCTCGGCGGACGGCACCGTGCCGGCCCAGTCCTCCCGCGACCTCGCGACGGCGGCGGGCGGTCTCGGCTGGCCGCTGCAGTACGTGGAGATCCCCGGCGCGGACCACACGTCGGGGTGGAATGTGGCGACGGACACGTATCGAACGGCCCTGGGCGACTTCTTGACCAGGTCAGTCGGCGCCAAGCCGTGATCTTGAACTGAGCCGAGCGAGTGGTGGTTGGACAAGAAGAGGACCACTCGTGACAACATGTGCCCCTGGGCGGGCGCGAGTTCGCCCATTCCGCCATGGTGTAAAGGCAGCACCTCGGATTTTGGTTCCGATGGTCCAGGTTCGAATCCTGGTGGCGGAGCAGGGGGCCTTGAACGCGCAGGGTCCGGGTGTCTTTGGGAGGTGCGAAGCTGCCCGAGGAAACGGTCGACGAGCAGGGCAACGCAGGCCACCGCCATCACGAGATGTCCGACGCGTGGCTGGTGGGGCGTGCCTCCGAGCTGGTCGCCGTGGCCCAGAGCAGCCACCTCGCCGCGCAGCTCGACGCGGCCGCCGAGATCGACCACATCCTCGCCGAGGCCCAGGGCCGGGGCGAGCCCCGCATCGTCGGGCAGCTGCTGCGGGCCGCGGCCGTGGTCCGGTTGGTCACCCCCGGCCTCGTCGACATGTCCGACCCGCAGCTCGACGAGATGCTGGCCCACTGCCGCCGCCACGGCCTGATCGTGCTGGAGGCGGACGCGCGGGCGTTGCGCGGACGCCGGTTCCTGCTGGGCAACGCCGAGGACAAGGCGCTCACCGAGATCGCGTCGGCGCTCGCCATGATGCTCGACGAGGAACCGGACGTGGACCCGGTCTTCGACAAGCGCGTCTGGGACCAGCTGCTGGCCAACACGTTCCAGGACATCGCGCTGGTGCTGACCCAGCTCGGCGTCTACGAGATGGCGGACGACGTGCTGGCGGGCGCGAACAACGCGTTGCGCGAGAGCGGCCAGCCCCACCAGATCTACGTGCACCTGGTCAACCGCGCACGGCTGCGGATCGGCTGGGGCATGCGCCTCGAACGGGTGAACCTGCACGACGCCGCGGCCGAGCAGTTCCGCGTCGCCTCCGGACTCGCCGAGGCCGCCGAGGTGCCGTTCCGCCAGTCGCTGCACCCCGGCAGGCGTGACCTCGCCGCCGCCGAGCAGGTGCCGATCCTCGGCGCCGCGCACGCGCTGACGAACCCGAGCGAGGACCACCTCGACCGGCTGTGGTCGTTGCGCGGCCTGTCGATGTACGCGCGGGAACTGATCATCGTCGCGATCGCGCTGGCCCGGTGCCTGGTCGAGGCCGGCCGGCTGGACGACGCGCTGAAGGTCCTCGACGACACGCGCACGCAGATGGAGCACGACACGTCCGAACCGTCGCTGGTGCTGTCGCTGGAGCGCGAGTACGCGCACCTGTGCGGGCCGCACACGACGTCGGCGCTGCAGTCCTACAACGCGGCCCTGGAGCTGGAGCTGTGGCAGATGCGCGAGTCCCGCGTCGCCACGCTGCAGACGCGCCGCGAGCACGAGAGGCTGACGCGCGCGCACGGCCAGATCGCGCAGCAGGCGTTGCAGGACCCGTTGACCGGCCTGCCGAACCGCCGCGCGCTCGACGACAAGATGGGCGAGCTCATCGCAGGCCAGGTCGAGCCGTTCTCGATCGCACTGGTCGACCTCGACGGGTTCAAGGGCGTGAACGACCGGCATTCACATGCCGAGGGTGATGATGTTCTTCGGGTGATTGCCAGCACACTCCGGCAGGCCCTGCGGGGCGACGACATGGTGGCCCGCTACGGCGGTGACGAGTTCGTCGTGCTGCTGCCGGGAGCCCCTCTGCACGCCGCCGAAGCCGCACTCGGCCGGGCCGTGGATGCGGTGGCAGGCTTGCCAATCGACCTCTCCCGGGGCGTGACGCTGTCGGTCGGCGTGATCTCGCTGCGCCCCCGCGAATCCGCGAACCAGGCCCTGTCGAGGGCGGACTCCGCGATGTACGTGGCGAAGCGCCAGGGTGGCTGCCAGGTAGCGGCTGTGGCGGGAGAGCCGTCCGCGGAGGCCTAGGCTGGTCCGCGGACTTCGAACCACCCAGCCTGTTAGGGAGAGCATTGATGCTCGAGGGCCCTGTCAGCACGGTCGTGCTCGCCGCCGGGGAAGGCACCCGCATGCGGTCGTCCACGCCCAAGGTGCTGCACCGGATCGCCGGACGCACGCTCGTCGAACACGCGGTGCGCGCGGCGGCCGGCACCGACCCCGACCACCTGGCCGTCGTCGTCGGTCACGGCCGCGAAGCCGTCACCGAGCATCTGGAGACCCTGGCCGGCGCACTGGGCCGCAAGGTCACCGTCGCGGTGCAGGCGGAGCAGAAGGGCACCGGGCACGCGGTCGGCTGCGGCCTCGCCGAACTGCCCGACGACCTGGGCGGCACGGTGATCGTGAGCTACGGCGACGTGCCGCTGCTCGACACCCAGACGTTGTCCGCCCTGCTCGCCGAGCACTCGGGCGCGGGCAACGCCGTCACCGTCCTCACGGCCGTGGTGGAGAACCCCACCGGGTACGGCCGGATCGTCCGCGACACCGACGGCAGCGTGCTGCGGATCGTGGAGCAGAAGGACGCCGACGCGACCGAGCAGCTGATCACCGAGATCAACTCGGGCGTCTACGCGTTCGACGCCGCGGTGCTGCGCGACGGCCTCTCGCGGTTGTCCACCGACAACGCGCAGGGCGAGCTCTACCTGACCGACGTCCTGGGCATCGCCCGCGGCGACGGCAAGCGCGTCGGTGCGCTCATCGCGTCCGACCGCTGGCTGGTCGAGGGCATCAACGACCGCGTGCAGCTCGCGGCCGTCGGCGCCGAGATGAACCGCCGCATCGTCGAGGGCCTCATGCGCGGCGGCGTGACCGTCGTCGACCCCGCCTCGGTGTGGGTGGACGCGGACGTCACCGTCGGCCAGGACGCGCTGATCGAACCGAACGTGCAGCTCCGCGCGGGCACGGTCGTCGGCGCGCGTGCCACCGTCGGCCCGGACACGACGCTCTCGGGCGTCACGGTCGGTGCGGGCGCATCGGTCGTGCGCACCCACGGCAGCGACTCGGTGATCGGCGACAACGCCTCCGTCGGCCCGTTCGCCTACCTCCGCCCCGGCACCTCCCTGGGCGTGAAGGGCAAGATCGGCACCTTCGTCGAGACGAAGAACTCGACCATCGGCGAGGGTTCGAAGGTCCCCCACCTCTCGTACATCGGCGACGCCACGATCGGCGATCACAGCAACATCGGTGCGGCATCGGTGACCGTCAACTACGACGGCGTGAACAAGCACCGCACGATCGTCGGATCCCACTGCCGCACCGGCTCGGACAACATGTTCGTAGCGCCGGTGACCGTGGGCGACGGCGCCTACACCGGCGCGGGCACCGTCCTGCGCCGCAACGTCCCACCGGGCGCGCTCGCCGTGTCCGGAGGCCCTCAGCGCAACCTCGAGGGCTGGGTCATCAGCCGTCGTGAAGGCACGGCCGCCGCTCAGGCAGCGGCCGAGGCCCTGGCGAAGCAGAATGCCGACGAGAAGACAGAGGAGGGTCGCTGACCGTGAACCCGCAGATGCCCGGCACACCGAAGAAGAACCTGATGCTCTTCGGCGGGCGTGCCTACCCGGAGCTGACGGAAGAGGTCGCGAAGCACCTCAACGTCACGGTGACCCCGCAGTCGGCCTACGACTTCGCCAACGGCGAGATCTTCGTCCGGTTCGAGGAGTCCGTCCGCGGCTGCGACGCGTTCGTCATCCAGTCGCACACCGCCCCCATCAACCAGTGGCTGATGGAACAGCTGATCATGGTCGACGCCCTGAAGCGCGCCAGCGCCAAGCGCATCACCGTGATCATGCCGTTCTACCCGTACAGCCGCCAGGACAAGAAGCACCGCGGCCGCGAACCGATCTCCGCGCGCCTGGTCGCCGACCTGTTCAAGACCGCGGGCGCCGACCGCCTGGTCTCCGTCGACCTGCACACGGCCCAGATCCAGGGCTTCTTCGACGGCCCGGTCGACCACCTCTGGGCCATGCCCCTCCTGGCCGACCACATCCGCGGCAAGTACGCGGGCCACGAGATCACCGTCGTCTCCCCCGACTCGGGCCGCACCAAGCTGGCCGAGAAGTGGGCGGACACCCTGGGCGGCGCCCCGATCGCGTTCATCCACAAGACCCGCGACCCGCTCCGCCCGAACGAGGTCGTCTCGAACCGCGTCGTCGGCAAGGTCGAGGGCCGCCTCTGCATCGTGATCGACGACATGGTCGACACCGGCGGCACCATCGCCGGAGCGGTGAAGCAGCTGCTCAACGAAGGCGCCTCCGACGTGGTCATCGCCGCGACGCACGGCATCCTCTCGGGCCCCGCGACCCAGCGCCTGCAGGACTCGGGAGCCCGCGAGGTCGTGTTCACCGACACGCTGCCAATCCCGGCGGAGAAGCGGTTCCCGAACATGACGGTCCTCTCGATCGCGCCGCTGCTGGCCCGCGTGATCCAGGAGGTCTTCGAGGACGGCTCCGTCACGTCGCTGTTCGACGGCAACGCCTGACCGTTCGCTCGCAGAGGGGCCTCCCGCAGTCCGGTGACGGACGGCGGGAGGCCTTTTCGCTTCCCGCACCGCGGTCGGGTGGCACGCACGACACCAGCACGTCCGGACGCGCGAGACACGCCCGTTTCCCGCCTTCAGCGAACCCCACACGGTGTCAGCACGTCCCACGCGCGGAGCCCGCCTGTTCCCGGCACCCCGCCGAACCCACACGATGCCACCGCGTCCAGACGCGTCAGACCAGACGCGTCCCACAGCGCCATTCCACGGCACCCGGCCAGACCCGGCACCCCCCAACCCAGCCCGAGGTACCCCCGATTGGCCTCCCCGCACCGCACTCACCTACACTGGTCGGGTTGCCTCGGCGAGGGCGAGCTCCCCAGCTCGGCGTGATCGACGCGGTGGCTTGATGCCGCGCGTGTTGACCCCCAATTGTCCGCAATTGAGTCCGCGCTGCTCGCCGCCGCAGGCCACCACCAAGCCTCAACCGCTGAAAACTTGTGCACCGCCCCGACGTACAAGGCCAGACTTGTAAGGAGTACCCCACCGTGTCCGAGGTCCGTCTCGCCGCTGAGCAGCGCACCGAATTCGGCAAGGGCGCCGCCCGCCGTACCCGTCGCGCCGGCAAGATCCCCGCGGTGCTCTACGGCCACGGCTCCGACCCCAAGCACCTGGCCCTGCCGGCGCTGGAGTTCGCCCGAGTCGTCCGTGAGCACGGCCAGAACGCCGTTCTCACCCTCGCGCTGGACGGTGCGGCTGAGCTTGCGCTCACCAAGACCGTCACGACGCACCCGATCAAGAACTACATCGAGCACGTCGACCTGCTGCTCGTGAAGCGCGGCGAGAAGGTCACCGTCGACATCCCCGTCGTCGTGACCGGTGAGGCCGCCTCCGGCACGCTCGTCACGCAGGACGCCACGACCATCACGGTCGAGGCCGAGGCGCTGCACATCCCCGAGCAGGTCGAGCTGTCGATCGAGGGCAAGGAGGCCGGCACCCAGATCCACGCCGGCGACCTGGAGCTCCCGCAGGGTGTCACCCTGGCCACCGACGCCGAGGCCCTGATCGTCGCCGTGAACGAGGCGCCGTCCGCGGCGCAGCTCGAGGGTGACGACTCCGCCGAGGCGCCGGCCGAGGCCACCGAGGAAAGCTGAGCCCCATCACGTCGGGCCGAAACGACGGCGCGTCACCTCCTCACAAGGGGGGCGGCGCGCCGTTGCCGTACCTGCGGCCCGTCGACGTCCGGTCCAAGACCTTCCGCCGCAAGCGACAGGGGTACGACCCGGACCAGGTCAACGAGTTCCTGCACATCATCGCCGACGCCCTGGCGGGCCGGCTGCGGCTGAACCCGGACCACGTGCGCACCGTCCGGTTCGCCACGGTCCCGAACGGCTACGACCCGCTGAGCGTCGACGGCGTGCTGCACCTGCTGGAGTACCAGGTCCGCAACGGCATCGTGCCGCCCACGGGTCTGAACAGCAGCGAGGACCTGCACGCGCGCAAGATCCCGAAGGCGGGCACCGGCTACGATCGCGCCGAAGTCGACGCCTTCCTCTCCCGTGCCGCGGCCAACCTGGACGGCCGGGGCGCGATGACCTCCACCGAGGTCCGCAACACCCGGTTCAGCACCACGTCCGGCCTGCTGGGCAAGGGGTACCAGGTGCAGGCCGTCGACCAGTTGCTGGACGAGCTCGAGCAGGAGTTGCGGTTCCGTGGACGCTGACCTCGCCCTCATCGTCGGGCTGGGCAACCCAGGCCCCAAGTACGAGGGCAACCGCCACAACATCGGTTTCCTGGTGCTCGACGAGCTGGCCGCGCGCATGAGCGGCAAGTTCAAGGCACACAAGTCCGGTGCCGAGGTCGTCGAGGGCCGCCTGTCCGGCCACCGGGTCGTGCTGGCCAAGCCGCGCAGCTTCATGAACCTCTCCGGCGGCCCTGTCGCGAGCGCAGTGAAGTTCTTCAAGCCCACCACGATCCTCGTGGTCCACGACGAGCTGGACCTGCCGTTCGCGCAGCTGCGGATGAAGCTCGGCGGCGGCGACAACGGCCACAACGGACTCCGCTCGATCACGAAGTCCCTGGGCACCAAGGACTACCACCGGCTGCGCTTCGGCGTGGACCGCCCGTCGGGCCGGCAGGACCCGGCCGACTACGTCCTGAAGGACTTCTCCACGGTCGAGCGCAAGCAACTCGCTCTGGAGATCGACCGGGCGGCCGACGCGGCCGAGGCCCTCGTCACCAAGGGCCTCGAAGCCGCGCAGAACACCTACCACTAGACCAGGGCAGCCGCCGCGGACCGCCTCAGCTTGCCGGAGGGCGTCTTCGGCAACGTGCCCGGCGCCTGGACCACCACCGCGAACGGCCGCAGCCCCACGGCGTCCACGACCCGCGCGGTCACCTGCTTCACGAGCTCCTTCTCGGCGTCGGCGTTCCCGGCCAGCTTCGACTCGAGCACCACGGCGAACCGCTCGCGCTTCGTGCCCGCGTCCAACCGCACCGCGACGGCGTTGCCGGCCCGCACGCCCTCCACGGAGCACGCGGCACGTTCCACGTCGGTCGGGTAGATGTTGCGCCCGCCCATGATGATGACGTCCTTGCGGCGCCCGCAGACGACGACCTGGCCATCCTCCACCAGGTAGCCGAGGTCCCCGGTGGACAGCCACCCCTCTGCGTCCTGAGTGGCCAGTGGGCCGTTCACGGTGAGGTAGCCGGGAGTCACGGCCTCGCCGCGGATCTGCAGCTCGCCGACGTCCCGCACCCCGAGCACGTCACCGGAGTCCGACACCACCCGCAGTTCCAGCCCCGGCAACGGAGGCCCGAGCAACGGGAACGCACGCCCACCCTCCGTGGGCACGGCGCGGTGCTTCGCCTCCAACGCGTCCGCGTCGACCACGTCCACCGACAGCCCGGTGAACAACGGCGCGAATGCGACACCCAGAGTGGTCTCCGCCATGCCGTACGCCGCGAGGATCGACTCGGGACGCAGCCCGAAGCGCGCACCGGCGGAGACGAACGCCTCCACGGCGGCGGGGTCGATCGGCTCGGCGCCGTTCAGGGCCAGGCGCATCGAGGACAGGTCGAACGAGTCGGACGACGACGCGAGCCGGCGCGCCACGATGGCGTAGGCGAAGTTCGGCGCGGCCGTGATCGTGCCGCGGTACCGGGTGATGAGGTCCGCCCACAGCGTCGGGCGGGACAGGAAGTCGACCGGGGTGACCTTCACCAGTTCCAGTCCGAACAGCATCGGCACGGTCAGGAAGCCGACCATCCCCATGTCGTGGAACAACGGCAGCCACGACACCATGACATCCGAGGTGGGATCGAGGGCCGCCGCGACGCGCATGCCCTCGGCGTTCGCCATCAGGTTGCGGTGCGTGATGCGCACCGCCTTCGGATCGGCCGTCGATCCACTCGTCAACTGCAGCAGTGCCGTGGCATCCTCGTCGGTGGGAACAGGAGCAGCGATCGGTTCCGCATCGAGTTCGGAGAGCAGTTTGTAAGGCACTCCGTGCTGGTCCAGAACGGCAGCCAGGGCGTCGAACGGGCTGCCGAGCAGGACCAGGTGCGAATCGATCATGGCGAGCACCCGCAGCGTGTCCTCGGCCCACTCGGCCAGGTCGGTGCGTGGTGTGGGTTGATGCAACATCGTGACGCTGCCACCACACAGCCATGCGGCCTGCACGGCTGGGGCGATCACGGCTGGTTCGGCAGCGAGCACGGCGATCGCGGTGCCCGGCGCCACGTCGAGCGCACCGGCCATCCGCCGGGCGCGTTCGTGCACCTCGGCCCAGGTCCGGCGGACGGGCGCGGCGGGTTCACCCGTCGTCATGCCCCTGTCCCGGCCGTTTGCGGCCGTCGCCAGCATCACATCCACGAACTGACTCATGTTCGCGATCGTAGTGGCGCCGTTTGGTCCATCAGGGCGAAACGTTATGCCACGCGAAACGCGATACTCCCCAGTACAGGTACGCAGGAGGAGGTCATTGGTGGATCGGGGCGGTCCCGGAGCGCAGCATCGTCTACCCGCGCATCCGGCTCCTCTGCTCTCCGCGCAGGACGTGGCCGTGGTCGCGTTCCACCGGCCCCCGGCGGGTCAGCGCGGGTACGACGCGGCTGAGGTGGACGCGTTTCTCGACCGGGTCGAGAACACCATGAAGAGCAAGGACATCCTCACGCGCGAGGACGTGCTGGGCGTCAAGTTCAGCACGGCGACCCGAGACCCGGGCTACGACGTGAACGAGGTCAACGTCTTCATGGAGCTCGTGGCGGACACGCTGCGGTCCACTCCGCAACGAGTGCAGGCCTCCGCACCGGCCCAGGGCGCCCACGCCACCTCGCAGGCCATGAGACCGGCGGTGCGGTTATCGCCCGACGACGTCGCCGCCGTGCGCTTCCACAAGCCCAGACCGGGGACCCGCGGTTACCACGAGGGCCAGATCGACGCCTTCCTCGACCGCATCGAGCAGACCCTGCGGGGCAGGGACAACCTGACCGCGCAGCAGGTGCAGGACGCCGTGTTCGGCGAGACCGCGCCCGGCACGTTCGGCTACGACGAGGAGGACGTCGACACGTTCCTCGACCTCGTCGTCCTGATGTTCGAGACCGCACCTCCCCCGCGCGACCCCGGCCCGCCGACCACGCAGCTCCCGCAGCAGCAGCAACGGCCGCAGGAACGCCGCCCGCAGCCCGATCCGCGCCGTCAGCCGCCGCAGCAGGTGCCGCCACCCCAGCAGCGTCCCCGGCAGTCGCAGCAGGCCCCTCAGCCGCCGCGCCGGCCCGCCCAGCAGGCCGCGTCGCAGCAGGCCATCGACGCCCCGAAGCTCACGGCGGCGGACATCCGCAACGTCGCGTTCCACCGCCCTCCCCGCGGCCGCCGCGGCTACCAGGAGTCCCAGGTGGACGCGTTCCTCGACCGCGTCGAGGCCACCCTGCTCGGCCAGGACAACCTGACCGCGAAGGACGTCCGCGACGTGCGGTTCTCCCGCCCGCTGATCGGCCGGCGCGGGTACGACGAGACCGAGGTGGACTCGTTCCTCGGCCAGCTCGAGCAGCAGCTCTCCGGCCCGTTGCGCAGCAGCATGCCGCCGGTGAAGTCGTGGAAGGACCTGCGCCAGCTGCGGATCCCGCAGGCGGCGGCCGGGCAGCGCGGCTACCGCACCGCGCAGGTCGACCGGATGCTGGAGGAGATCGGCGTCGCGCTCGACGGCATGCTCGGCGCGACGGCGGACGAGGTCATGAAGGCCCGCTTCAGCTACGCGCTGCTCTCCGGCCAGGGCTACGACACGTCGTTCATCGACGAGCTGTTGCCGCAGCTCGCGGACGAGCTGCGGCGCAAGGGCCGCTAGGAGGGCCTGGCTAGCCCTCCACCACCTCGGCCGCGACCATCCAGGCCGTCTCCACTTCGGACTCCTCCGCCAGCACGGCGCGCAGCTCGGCGTCGAGCTTGAGCAGGCGGTCGGGTTCGGTCGCGGCCTCGGCCAGCGCGGCGTGCAGCTCGGCCTCCTTCTTGTGCAGCACCTCCAGGCGCCGCTCCAGCCGGGCCAGCTCCTTGCGGGCGGCGCGCTGGTCGGCGGCGTTGGAGGGCGCCTTGTCGGCGGCGGGCGCGGACGGCGCGGACTCCCTGGCGCGCAGCGAGTCGCGGCGCTTCAGGTACTCCTCGATGCCGCCGGGCAGCTCGGTCAGGCCGCCGTCGCCGAACAGCGCGACGACCTTGTCGCACACGCGCTCGACCAGGTAGCGGTCGTGCGAGATCACGACGAGCGTGCCGGCCCACGAGTCGAGCAGGTCTTCGAGCTGCTGCAACGTGTCGATGTCGAGGTCGTTCGTCGGCTCGTCGAGCAGCAGGACGTTCGGCTCGGCCATCAGCAACCGGCACAGCTGCAGCCGCCGCCGCTCGCCACCGGACAGGTCCGAGACCGGCGTCCACTGCTTCTGCGACGAGAAGCCGAACCGCTCGCCGAGCTGCGACGCCGACATCTCGTACTTGCCGAGCACGACGCGGCGCGCGACCTCCTCGATCGCTTCCAGCACGCGCATCGACCCGTTCAGGTCGAGCAGCTCCTGCGAGAGGTGCGCGATCTTGACCGTCGAGCCCTGGATGCGCTTGCCCGTCTCGGTTTCGCGCTCGCCGGCGAGCAGCTTCAGCAGCGTCGTCTTGCCCGAGCCGTTGACGCCGACCAGGCCGATCCGCTCGCCGGGACCGATGCGCCACGTCAGGTCGCGCACCAGCACCCGGTCCGGAATGGACAGCGTGGCGTCCTCGATCTCGATGACCGTGCGGCCCAGCCGCTTCTTCGCGAACGCCACCAGCTCGACGCTGTCGCGCACCGGCGGCACGTCCGCGATCAGGGCCTCGGCGGCCTCGATCCGGTAGCGCGGCTTCGAGGTGCGGGCGGGTGCGCCGCGACGCAGCCACGCCAGCTCCTTGCGGGCCAGGTTCTGCCGCTTCTCCTCCGCCGCGTCCGCGAGCCGCTGCCGCTCGGCGCGGGCGAAGATCCAGTCGGCGTAGCCGCCCTCGTACTGCTCGACCTTGCCGTGCACCACTTCCCACGTGCGGTTGCAGACGGTGTCGAGGAACCACCGGTCGTGGGTGACGACGACGAGCGCGCACTTGCGCGCCAGCAGGTGCTCCGCGAGCCACCGCACACCCTCGACGTCGAGGTGGTTGGTCGGCTCGTCCAGCACGAGGAGCTCGAGGTCCTGGATCAACGCGGCCGCGAGCACGACCCGGCGCCGCTCGCCACCGGACATCCGCGAGACCACGGAGTCGAGGCCCAGCGCGGTGATGCCCAGTCCGTCCAAAATGGACCGGACGCGGGCGTCGGCCGCCCACTCGTGCTCGGCGTCGAACCCGAGCGGGTCGATCACCGCGTTGCGCACGGTCGACCCCTCCGGCAGCTCGGTCCGCTGCGTCACGACGGCCATCCGCAGGTCGCGCGACCGCGACACGCGGCCCTCGTCGGCGGGCTCCACCCCGGCCAGCACCTCGAGCAGCGTCGTCTTGCCGCCGCCGTTCAGGCCGACGACACCGATGCGGTCGCCCTCGTTGACGCCGAGCGACACGCCGTCGAGCAGCGGCCGGACGCCGAACGACTTCGACACGGACTCCAGGTTGACCAGGTTGGCCATCAAAACCTCACGACTAGTAAGAAACTGCCCGGTGCAGGCTACCCAGGCAGGCCACGTCCCCCGACAGCTACGCGTGCACCTCGGGTGGAGTGGGCTTGGGTTCTTCCGTCGTGATCACGCGCGCACCGGGCACGGGGCCGTGCGCCACCCGCACGGTCCGGCACACACCGGCGCCCGCGAGCTCGGCGGCCACCTTCACGGCCGTGTCGCCGTCCTCGCACAGGAACGCCGTGGTGGGGCCGGACCCGGACACGATGCCGGCCAGCGCGCCCGCGTCGACCCCCGCGCGCAGCGTGCGGCGCAGGTTCGGGCGCAGGGACACGGCCGCGGCCTGGAGGTCGTTGCCCAGCAGCAGCGCGAGCTGGCGCGGGTCGCCGGAGGACAGGCCCTCCAGCACGGCCTCGACCTCGCCCACGCGGGGTGGATCTCCCTCGGCGCGCAAGCGGTCCAGCTCGTCGAAGACGTCCGGAGTGGACAGTCCGCGGCGGTCGAACGCGAGCACCCAGTGGAACTGGTGGCGCCCCAGCACGGGCACGATCCGCTCGCCGCGGCCGGTGCCGAGGGCGGTGGCGCCGTAGAGGGCGAACGGGACGTCCGCGCCGAGCTTGCCGGCCAGTTCGGCCAGTTCGTCGCGGCTGATGTCGAGACGCCACAACGACGACAGGCCGACCAGCGTCGCCGCCGCGTCCGCGCTGCCGCCCGCCATGCCGCCCGCGACCGGGATGGCCTTGCGGATGACGACGCGGACCTTGGGGTCGTCCGCGTCCTTGCCGACGTGCGCGGCGAGCAGCTGGACGGCGCGCCAGGCGAGGTTCGAGGCTCCGGTGGGCACCTGGTCGGCGCCCTCGCCGTGGACCTCGACGCCTGGCTCGTCGGCGACCGCGACCGTGACCTCGTCGACCAGCGACAGCGCCTGGAAGATCGTCACCAGGTCGTGGTAACCGTCCGGGCGCACGTCACCCACGGCCAGGTGCAGGTTGACCTTGGCCGGGACGCGAACTGTGACCGGGGGAGGAACGACTGCGAGCACCATGTCAGCGTACGGGCGTTCTCGGTCCCCGGACTCCTCCCCCGGTCGCAGTCGCGCTCAGACCGGGATGACCGAACCGTTGTAGGTCTGCTTGATGTAGTCCTTGACCTGCTGCGACGCGAGGAGCTCCGCCAGGTCCTTCACGCGCTTGTCGTCCTTGAGCTCGGTGCGCGTCACCAGGCCGTTGGCGTTGGGGTTGCCCTCGGCCTTCTCCAGCGCGAGCGAGTCGGTGGCCGGCTTGAGGCCCGCGTCGATGGCGTAGTTGCCGTTGATGACCGAGGCGTCGGTGTCCTCCAGCGACCGCGGCAGCTGCGCGGCCTCCAGGGGCACGAACTGCAGGTTCTTGGGGTTCTCCGCGATGTCGCGGACGGTCGGCTGGTCGACCTGCTTGAGCTTGATGAGGCCGTTCGCCTCCAGCAGCTTCAGGCCGCGCGCCTCGTTCGTGGCGTCGTTGGCCACGGCGATCTTGGCACCGCTGGGCAGCTCGTCGATCTTCTTGGCCTTCTTCGAGTACAGGCCGAGCGGCTCGACGTGGACCGGTCCGACCCACTCGACCTTCGCGCCGGACTCCTTGGTGAACGTCGCCAGGTACGGGACGGTCTGGAAGTAGTTGGCGTCGAGCGACCCGTCGACCAGCGCCGTGTTCGGCTGCACGTAGTCGGTGAACTCGACGACCTCGATCTTGAGACCCTTCTGCGCGGCGAGGTTGTCGGCCACGTACTTGAGGATCTGGGCGTGCGGGACCGGGGAGACGCCGACCTTGAGCGTGTCGGAGGCGCTGGAGCCGCCGGCCGAGCAGGCGGACAAAGCGGTGATACCGGTCAAAGCGACTGCGATCAGGGCAGCACGAATACGCATGACGTTCCTTTTGAGAAATTGCTATGGGTCAGACTGAGGCGTGCCGCCGCCGGTCGGACGCACGGGCGGCACGGGTGAAACCGAGCTGGATCACGGTGGTGAGCACGGCGAGCCACGCCACGGTGCTCCACAGGATCCGGTCGTTGAAGCGCTGGTAGCCCTCGCGGATGGCCAGGTCACCGAGGCCTCCGCCGCCGATCACGCCGGCCATCGCCGAGTACCCGATGAGGGCGATCACGGTGACGCCGATGGCGTTGATCAGGGCGGGCAGCGACTCGCGGATGAGCACGGACCTGACGATCCTGAGGGTGCTCGCTCCGGTCGTGATCGCGGCTTCCACCACGGTCACGTGCACCTCGGACAGGATGTTCTGCACGAGCCTGCCGACGAACGGGATCGCTCCCACGGCCAGCGGCACGATGACCGCCGTGCTGCCGATGGAGCCTCCGACGAGGAGCCGGGTGACCGACGTGAGCGCCACGAGCAGCACGATGAACGGCATCGAGCGGCCCAGGTCGGTGACGAAGCTGAGGATCCTGTGCACCGCGGCGTTCGGCCGCAGCCCACCCTTGGCGGTGAGCTGCAGCCAGACCCCGACGGGAACTCCGAGCAGTGTTGCGATGACCGTGGAGACGCCGACCATGTACAGCGTTTCTCCGGTGGCCTCGACGAGGTACGCGACGACGTCGGACCAGGGTGTTGCAGACCTCACGCAGCTACTCCCTGTGGCCCCTTCAGGGACCTCTGCACAGCGCCGCCGGCCTCGCCGATCCACTCGAGAGCGGAGTCAGAACGTTCGCCGTTCAGCCCCAGGCGGAAGCGCGCGACCGGGGTCTCCCCGAGACGCGTCAGGCCACCGCCGACGATGTTGAGCTCGACCCCGAACCGGTGCGCGGCCTCGGGCAGCAGCGCGCCGACCGCGGCGAACCCGACGAGCACGACGTCCGCGACGCGGTCGTAGCTGCTCTCGTTGATCGGGTTCAGGTCGACGGCGGGCAGCAGGGCGCTGCTCGTGCGGCTGGCCGGGTTGTTGACCAGGTCGAGGACCTTGCCGTGCTCCACGACGCGACCCTGCTCCAGCACCGCGACGTCGTCGCAGATCTTCCGGACCACGCCCATGTCGTGCGTGACGACGAGAACGGTGACACCGAGCTCAGCGCGCGCACGGTCGAGCACGGTCAGCACGGAACCGGTGGTCTCCGGGTCCAGGGCGGACGTGGGCTCGTCGGCGAGGAGCACGGACGGGTTCGCGGCGAGGGCGCGCGCCACGGCGATGCGCTGGCGCTGCCCGCCGGACAGCTGGTCGGGGTACGCGGCGGCCTTGTCGGTCAGCCCGACGAGGTCGAGCAGCTCACCCACACGCGTGCGGCGCTGCGGTCCGGGCACACCGGCGCTCTCGAGCGGCAGCGCGATGTTGCCGGCCGCGGTGCGCTGGCGGAGCAACGAATCCCCTTGCGGCACAACGCCGATCTGCCGGCGAGCGGCCCTGAGCGCCGAGCCGTCGAGGCTGGTGATGTCGGTGCCGTCGACGCGGATCGCCCCGGAGTCGGGACGCTCCAGCAGCGCGACGCAGCGGGCGAGCGTCGACTTGCCGGCGCCGCTGGGGCCGACGACGCCGAGCACGGACCCGGCCTCGACGTCGAGGGTCACGCCGTTGAGGGCGGAGACACCCTGGAAGGACTTGGTGAGGTTTTCGACAGTGATCACTTCTGCTCCACGGCTGCGCGCGACGGCACACCGTCCGGTCGTGTTCCGGGCGTGCGCGGTCGAGGTGTGCTGCTCAGGGGGTGCGCCACTCTTCGTTCGAGTGCGCGTCAAAGGACTTTGAGAAGGCGCCTTAGACGAGGTGGCGACGACATGCAGAAGCGGTGCGACGGCACTGGTCGACAACTCGACGGCGCGTCAGCATTCGCACGGTACCCATGGTGCTCCTCCATCGGTCCTGGCGTTAGCACCTGCCCGCATCCAGCGGGTGGTTGCTGCGACGTCGTAGAGCCAGGTCTCTCAGTCGCTCCGGATGGCAAGTAGCAGTCAACCGGACGGACGTTCGGTTGCGCAAGCCAAAACCGGATTCGTTCGACAGATCACACTGATGGCCGATGGATCCCCGGCCTAGACCTCCGCAATCCGGATGAAGTCGATCACGGTGAGCTGCTCACCCCGGAGTTGCGGGTCGACGCCGGCCTTTTCGAGCAGTTCGTCCACGTTCGCGGTGTGCCCCTTGAGGGCAGCCCTCAGCGTCTTGCGCCGCTGCGCGAAGGCAGCGTCAACGATCTTGAAAAGCTTCTTGCGATCCACTGTGGACAGCGGCTTTTCGTGGCGCTGGAAGTGAACCAGGCCCGAGTCGACGTTCGGCGCCGGCCAGAAGACGTTCTTGCCGATGGCGCCGGCCTTCTTCGCCTCGGCGTACCAGGCGAGCTTCACGCTGGGCACGCCGTAGATCTTGCTGCCGGGCTTCGCGGCCATGCGGTCCGCGACCTCGGCCTGGACCATGACAAGGCCCTTTCGGAGGCTCGGTAGTTCGGCCAGGAGGTGCAGGACCACCGGGACCGCGACGTTGTACGGGAGGTTGGCGACGATCGCGGTGGGTTGCGCCGGCAGGTCTTCTTGGGTGACTTTCATGGCGTCCTTGAGGACGACGTGGAGTTTGCCGGCGTTCTCCGGGTCCATCTCCTGGACGGTCTGCGGGAGCCTGTGGGCCAGGGGTGGGTCGATCTCGACTGCGACGACCTGGCTGGCGTTCGGGAGGAGGGCGAGGGTCAGGCTGCCCAGGCCTGGGCCTACCTCCAGGACTACGTCGTCCTCGGTGAGGTCTGCGGTGGCGACGATCTTGCGGACCGTGTTGGGGTCGTGGACGAAGTTCTGGCCCAGCTTTTTGGTTGGGCGGATGTCCAGCTCGGCGGCTAGACGGCGGACTTCGGCAGGTCCCAGCAGGCTCACCGGGGCATTCTCTCAGGCCTTGTGTTGTGGGCGCGCGTCCCGTCGCCTTGCGTCGTGGTCACCCTTGCGTCCTGTACCGAGCCGGTGCCGGGCATCGCCGCTTCGCGACGATCGCGATTGGGGCTTGACTTCGGGGCCCTTGCGAGGCCTTCCTCGGCCTTTTAAAGCCGGGATTGTGAAGCCCGGCCGAGTGGTCAAGTTTAAGGCCTCGCACCCAAAGTCAAGCCCCAATCGCCGTCGTGGTTGCGTCACCACCGCTTGCACTGAGGCTCAGTGCTCACACGCCTCGGCTTCGCCATTGCTTGCGGCCTAAGGGTGGCTCGGCTTCGCCGTTGCCCCTGCCGCGCCCCGACACCCAGCACTGCCGCTCCGGCTTACCGCCCGCCCTTATCGCACTCCACCGCCCAGTCGCTCTCCAACCCCCGGCCGTCCCGCCCCCGCTACCCGCCCCAACTCCCCATCTTCCGACCCCCTCCCCCAGACACGACGAAGGCCGCCCGTGGCGAACCACGGACGGCCTTGTCAGGGGACGGGGAGAGCGGTTTACGGCAGGCCGAGCTTCGCGCGGCAGCCCGGCCACGCCGCGTACGTGCCGCCGCGGCCGTCGCGCAGCTTCGTCGCGATCGCGATCTGCTGCTCGCGGGTGGCCTGGTGCGGGAACGCCGCGAAGGCGCCGCCGCCGTAGGCGTCCCAGGTGCTCTTGTTGAACTGCAGGCCGCCGTAGTAGCCGTTGCCGGTGTTGATCGCCCAGTTGCCGCCCGCCTCGCACTTGGCCAGGCGGTCCCACACCTCGCCGTCGGGGAGGGGCTTGGTGCCGACGGTGATCTTCTTCGGCTTCGGTTCCTTGGTGACCTTGCTGCTCAGCTTCTCGCGGCTGATCTCCTTGCCGTTCTTCACGGTCACGCGGTACTGGGAGATCTGCTCGCCGGCGACGCCGGGGTCGGTGACCTTCTGCTCGCCCGCGTTCATGTTCGGGTCGTTGGTCTTCTCGACCGGCGGGGCGACCGGCTCGTTCACGTTGATGACCGTGACGCCGGTGCGGGAGATGTAGACCTCGGCGCCGGTGGCGAGCTTCACGTCGGCGCCGGACGCGATGGCGTCCTCCGGGCCGAGGGAGAGGTTCTCGGCCTTCAGGAGCTCGTCGACGGTGAGGGCGGTGGTCTTGATCTCGCGGACCGGGTTCGCGCCGTCGAACAGCTTGATGGTCTTGCTGGTCTTGACCTCGAGGTTCATGCCCTCGAGCGGGATGTCGTGGTTGCCCTGCGCGGACATCCACGCGCCTTCGAGGTTCACGCCGAGCTGCTTGGCGGCTTCCTCGACGGTGACGGAGCGGACCCAGTCCTCGCGGGCCTGGCCGTCGACGCTCATCTTGAGCAGGCGGCCGCGGTCGAGGCTGATCTTGCCGCCGTCGGAGATCGGGGCGTTCAGCGACGGGGACAGGGCGTCGTGCTCACCGACGACGATCCCTTCCTCCGCCAGGACCTCGCCGACCGTGCCCTCGTAGGAGTGGACGGTCTGCAGTGCACCGTCGACCTCGACGGTCAGCGACTTGTCCATCGCCATGGCGGTCACGCCGCCACCGGAGATCGAGACGAGCACCGCGGCGACCGTGCCCTTGAGGAAGCGGCGCTTCCAGTTGGTGACGGTCTTGACGAGGAGCTGCGGGTCCTGCTTCTCCTCTTCCTCCGTGGGGAGGACGAGGGGCGGCATGATCGTCGTCTCGGCGTTGATGAGACGGATCAACTCGTCGACGTCGACGTTGGCCGAGGCGAGGAGGTCGTCGGCGTCCGGGCCGAGCACCTCGAGCACGTCCGCGGGCGTGATGGTCAGCGCACCGGGCGGGAAGCTCGGGTGGGGGTCGACGACTCCGACGGCGGTGCTGCCGACCGGCGTGAACCAGTCGGTGTCGTCGTTGAAGTCGTACGAAGCGGCAGTTCTGTCGCTACCGGACATCAGGGTCGATACCTCCATTGCGGAAGCTGTGAGGCCACCGCACAGTTGGCGTTGACAAGATCATTCGAGTTGGAGCTCGAAGGTTCCCGGCAACTCCTCCTACGTGGTCTCGCTTCTTCGCGCTTCTGGCTTCGGTCCCGCCCCGACTGCGGGCGTGCTCCGAACCGACAAGGTCGGCTCAGGTGGCACGGTCACGGGACAGTAACGGGGTAGCCGACGTTGCGCAAACACCCCCGCCAATGTTGTGACCTCAGTCACCCCATGGAGGTAGGAACCGCTTGCTCCGTTCGCTCTAAGTGCCATTTCAGTGGTCCAGCCCGAATACTCGTTGAGCAGTACGGGTGACGGCGGCACAGAGTTCAGAAAGATCTTCGCCACGGAGCGTAGCGAGATCGCGAACTGTGTAATTCACACAATATGGTTCATTCGGCCGCCCGCGGAACGGATGGGGCGTCAGGAACGGGGCGTCCGTCTCGACCAGCAGCTGATCTTGCGGCACCAGTTGGGCCGCCTCCCGCAGCGCGCGGGCGTTCTTGAACGTCACCGGGCCCGCGAACGACAGCACGTACCCCGCGTCCACGCACCGGCGGGCGAAGTCCGCATCGCCGGAGAAGCAGTGGAACACCACTGTGGACGGTGCGCCCTCGGCGTCGAGAACCTTGAGGATGTCCTCGTGGGCGTCACGGTCGTGGATCATCAACGGCTTCCCTACGCGCTTGGAAAGGTCGATGTGCCAACGGAAAGCCTCGTGCTGGGCGGCCGGCGGCGAGTAGTCCCAGTAGTAGTCGAGACCCGTCTCGCCGATCGCGACGACCCGCGGCAGCACGGCCAGGCGCTCCAGTTCGGCCTTCTCGACCTCGCCGAAGGTGGAGGTGCGCGTCGGGTGCACGGCCACCGCCGCGTAGACCCTCGGGTCCCAAGTGGACGCCTCGGCGGCCCACTGGGCGGCGGCCAGGTCGTCCGCCACGGTGATCACGTGCGAGACGCCGGCGGCGTTGGCCCGGTCGAGCAGCACGGCCACCTCCTCGCGGGAGGAGGCGCCGCACGCGTCGAGGTGGGTGTGGGCGTCGATCACCGGTGCCGGAAGAGCTTCCGGCACCGGCGGTCGTTCGCGCTTGTCCGCCACTAGTCGGTGACGATCGGAGCCCACTCGGGCCCGGTCTCGCCCAGCTTCGCGTCGAGCTTGCCGAACAACGGCGACGGCTTCTGCAGCGGGCGGCCGACCTCGAGCGGCGTCGACTCCCACTTCGCCTGCTCGCCCGCGTAGTCACCGGTCAGCACCGGGTACGAGCGCTCCGGCACGTCGAGGTCGGTGACCTCGTTCATCTGCGGCTGTGCGGCCCACACGCCCGTGCCGCCCAACGCCTCGTGCACCTTCTGCGCCGAGTGCGGCAGGAACGGCGTCATGAGCGTGTTCGCGTCCTGCACGACCTGCAACGCCGTGTGCAGCACCGAGTCGCGGCGGTCCGGGTCGTCCTTGAGCTTCCACGGCTCCTGGTCCGACAGGTACTTGTTCGCCGCGGAGATGACGCGCATCGCCTCGCCGGTGGCCTGCTTGAACCGCGACCGGCGCAGGTGCGCGCCGACCGTGTCGAACGCGGCCTTGGACTGGCGCAGCAGCTCGTGGTCCGCGTCCGTCAGCGAGGTCGCCTTCGGGATCGCGCCCACGTTCTTGTGCGCCATCGAGATCGAGCGGTTGACCAGGTTGCCCCACTCGTTCGCCAGCTCGAAGTTCGTCCGGCGGACGAACTCCTCCCAGGTGAAGTCGGTGTCCTGGTTCTCGGGACCCGCGACGGAGATGAAGTACCGCAGCGCGTCCGGCCCGAACTCCTTCAGGAAGTCGCCGACGTAGATCACGGTGCCGCGCGAGGTGGAGAACTTCGAGCCGCTCATCGTCAGGTACTCCGACGACACGACCTCGGTCGGCAGGTTCAGCGTGCCGAACCGGCCGGGCTCGCCGCCCTTGTCGCCCGCGCCGTTCTGCCCGAGCAGCAGCGACGGCCAGATCAGCGAGTGGAAGACGATGTTGTCCTTGCCCATGAAGTAGTAGCCCTGGGCGTCACCCGTCCAGAACTCCTTCCAGGCGTCCGGGTCACCCGAACGACGCGCCCACTCGACCGACGCGCTCAAGTACCCGATGACCGCGTCGAACCACACGTAGAACCGCTTCATCGGCTGGTCGCTCCACCCGTCGAGCGGGATCGGCACACCCCAGTCGAGGTCGCGGGTGATGGCGCGCGGCCGCAGGTCCTTGATCAGGTTCTGCGAGAACTTGAGCACGTTCGGACGCCACTCGGACCGCGTGCCCATCCACGAGCCCAGCGACTCGATGAATGACGGCAGGTCGAGGAACAGGTGCTCGGTCTCGACGAACTTCGGCGTCTCGCCGTTGATCCGCGAGCGCGGGTTCTTCAGGTCGATCGGGTCGAGCTGGTTGCCGCAGTTGTCGCACTGGTCGCCGCGCGCGCCGTCGTACCCGCAGATCGGGCAGGTGCCCTCGATGAAGCGGTCGGGCAGCGTGCGGCCGGTCGACGGGCTGATGGCGCCCATCTCGACCTTGGGGATGACGTAGCCGTTCTTCCACAGCGCGGAGAACAGGTCCTGCACCACCTGGTAGTGGTTGCCGGTGGTGGTGCGGGTGAAGAGGTCGTAGGACAGGCCGAGGCCCTGCAGGTCGGAGGCGATGACGCGGTTGTACTTGTCGGCGAGCTCGCGGGCCGTCAGGCCCTCCTTCTCGGCCTGCACCTGGATGGGCGTGCCGTGCTCGTCCGTGCCGCTGACCATGAGCACCCGGTGTCCGGACATTCGCATGTAGCGGGAGAAGACGTCGGACGGGACACCGAAACCGGAGACGTGACCGATGTGCCTGGGGCCGTTGGCATAAGGCCAGGCCACCGCGGTCAGTACGGAGGCACTCATGTGCATAGCCTACGGAGGCGGTGCCAGCCGCTTTTCACTGCATGGGAGGTCGGTTTGTCCGCGACCAGAATGCTGGTGCTCGGCGTGGTCAAGCTCGTCGGCGAGGCCCACGGCTACGTGGTGCGCCGCGAGCTCAAGTCGTGGTCGGCGGAGTCCTGGGCGAACGTGCAGCCCGGTTCGATCTACCACGCGCTGAAGTCGCTGGCCAAGGACGGACTGCTGGAGCCGGTCGGCGTCGAGTCCGGCGAGGGACCGGCCCGCACGAGCTACCGGATCACGCCTGCGGGAGAGCACGAGCTGAACGACCTCCTCGCGCACGCGCTCGCGAACCCGGCCGCCGGCAACGACGAGGTGTCCGCGGGCGTCGCGATGCTCAACCTCGTCCCGCGCAAGCAGGCCGTCGTGCTGCTGAAGAACCGGCTCGCGGGCCTCGAAGGCCAGCTCACCCCGACCCGGCACGGCATCGGGTCGATGCCGGAGATGGGCAAGCCCGCGCACGTCAGCGAGCTGTTTCGACTGTGGCTCGTCCACCTCGAAGGCCAGGTGCGCTGGACTCAGGAGCTGATCGAACGCCTAGAGGCCGGTGCGTACGAGCTGAAGGACTAGTCAAACTTGAATAGTCCTCGCTAGCCTCTAGTCAAAGTTGACTAGAGGGGGTTCCACCATGATCAAGGCACGCGGCCTCGCGCGCCGGTTCGACACCAAGACCGGACCTGTGGACGCGGTGCGCGGCGTCGACATCGACGTCGCCGAGGGCGAGCTGGTCGGGTTCCTCGGCCCGAACGGCGCCGGCAAGTCCACGACGTTGCGCATGCTCACGACGTTGCTGCAGCCCACGGCGGGTGAGGCGGTGATCGCCGGGCACGACCTGCTCACCGACCCGGCCGGGGTGCGCCGCAACATCGGGTACGTCGGCCAGAAGCCCGGCTCAGGGCAGGACCAGCGCGTCGCCGACGAACTGGAGTTCCAGGCCCGGTTCTACGGCCTGTCCAAGCACGACGCCCGCACGAAGGTCGCGGGCCTGCTCGAACGGTTCGACCTCCTCGGCCTGGAGAAGCGTGGCGTCGTGACGTTGTCGGGCGGCCAGCAGCGCCGGCTCGACATCGCGATGGGCATGCTGCACGACCCGCGGCTGCTGTTCCTCGACGAGCCGTCCACGGCGCTCGACCCGCAGAGCCGCCGCAACCTGTGGGACCACATCCGGCAGCTCAAGGCCGACGGCACCACGGTCTTCCTGACCACCCACTACCTCGACGAGGCCGACTACCTGAGCGACCGGCTGCTCGTCATCGACCACGGCTCGATCGTCGGCGAGGGCACCCCGGACGAGCTGAAGCACCGCGTCTCCGGCGACCTGGTCGAGCTGGGCACGCCCCAGGCCGCCCTCGTCGCCTCGAAGTTCGAGGACGCGGTCGTCGAGGGCGAGAAGGTGAGCTTCCGGATCCCGAACGGCGACCGCGCGCTCCCCGGCCTGCTGCGCGACCTCGACAACATCGGCGTCGAGCTGCACTCCGTCCAGGTGCACCGGCCGACGCTCGACGACGTGTTCCTGACGATGACCGGCCGTTCCCTGCGGGAGGACAGCAATGCTGCGTGACACCTGGCTCGTCTTCTCCCGGGTGATGCTGCCCGTGCTGCGCAACCCCGTCGCGGTGGTGTTCGGCATCGCGCAGCCGTTGCTCTACCTCGGCCTCTTCGGGCCGTTGCTGGGCGACACGGGCTGGCAGTGGTTCGTGCCCGGTCTGCTGGTGCAGATGGCGTTGTTCGGCACGGCCTACGCGGGCTTCTCGCTGCTGCCCGAGGTCCGCACGGGCGTGATGGAACGGCTGCGCGTCACCCCGGTCAGCCGGATCGCCCTGCTGGTCGGCCGCGTCGGCAAGGACGTGGTGCTGCTGGTCGTGCAGAGCCTGCTGATCATGCTCGCCGCGATGCTGTTCGGCTTCCGGGCGACCGCCGGCCAGATGCTGCTCGGGCTCGGGCTGGTGGCGCTGCTCGGCGTCGCGATCGGCTCGGTGTCGTACGCGATCGCACTGAAGGTGAAGCTGGAGTACGTCTTCGCGTCCGTGCTGTCCGCGTCGATCGTGCCGTTGATGCTGCTCTCCGGCGTGCTGCTGCCCATGTCGAACGGGCCGCAGTGGCTCTACTGGCTGTCGCGGCTCAACCCGCTGGCGCACGTGGTCGACGCCGAGCGGTCGATCTTCAACCCCGGCACGGTGACGTACGGGCTGATCTCGGTCGCCGTGCTGGTGCTGGTCGGAGTTTTCTACGGCGTGCGCACGTTCAACAAGGAGTCAGCTTGACTTGATCGCCGCGTCGTAGAGCGTCTTCTTGCTGATCCCGGCCGCCTCCGCGACCTCGGCGGCGGCCGACTTCATCCGCTCCCCGTCCGCCACGCGCTGCTTCACCTCGGCGACGAGCGTGTCGAGGTCCGGCGTGTCCGCGACGGGAGCGGGACCGAGGACCACGGTGATCTCGCCGCGTGCGCCCTCCACGGCCCACTCGGCGAGCTCGCCCAGCGTGCCGCGCACGACCTCCTCGTACTTCTTCGTGAGCTCGCGGCACACGGCGGCGCGGCGGTCCGGTCCGAGCACCTCGACGGCGTCGGCGAGCGTGTCCGCGAGCCGGTGAGGCGCCTCGAAGAAGACGACGGTGCGCTGCTCGGTGGCCAAAGGGGCGAACCAGCGCCGGCGCTCACCGGACTTGCGCGGCGGGAAGCCGTCGAACGCGAACCGGTCGCTCGGCAGGCCGGACAGGGCCAGCGCCGTCGTCACCGCGGACGGCCCCGGCAGGCACGTGACGGTGATGTCCTGCTCGACACACGCGGCGACGAGCCGGTATCCGGGGTCCGAGACGGACGGCATGCCCGCGTCCGTCACGAGCAGCACGGTCTCGCCGCTGTGCAGCGCCTCGAGCAGCTGCGGCACGCGCCCGACCTCGTTCTGGTCGTAGAAGCTCAGCACCCGCCCGGACGGCTTGACCTGCAACGCGGCCGCGAGGCTGTGCGTTCTCCTGGTGTCCTCGGCGGCGATGACGTCGGCGGTCTCCAGGGCCTCGATCAGGCGTGCGGAGGCGTCGCGGATGTCCCCGAGAGGGGTGGCTGCCAGGACGAGACGGCCTGAACCGGATACAGGACTCACAGGCTTCACCCTACGATCGGCGGCGTGACAGTCCTCGTGCAGCCAGGAGAGGCTCCCGCCGTCGTCGAGGAGCCACCACCGACGGACCGCGCGGCGGTGCTCGACCCGCCTCCGTCCGGTGACCGGATGCGCGGCTGGCTCATGACGATCGTCGTGACGCTGATCGGTGCCGTCGTGCGCTTCTGGAACGTCGGGTACCCGACGGACAAGGGCACGCCGATCTTCGACGAGAAGCATTACGTGCCGCAGACGGCGCAGGTGCTGCGCAACGGCGGCTACGAGGACAACCCGGGCTACGAGCTGATCGTCCACCCGCCGCTCGCGAAGCAGCTGATGGCGATCGGCCAGGAGCTCTTCGGCTACGACGGCATCGGCTGGCGGTTCGCCTCGGCGCTGGCGGGCGCGATCACGATCCTGCTGATCGTCCGGATCGCCCGCCGCCTGACCCGGTCCGACCTGCTCGGTGCCCTGGCCGGTGTGCTGCTCATCGCGGACGGCGTCTCGCACGTCCAGTCGCGGATGGGCATGCTCGACATCTTCATCGCGCTGTTCGTGGTGGCCGCGTTCGGCTGTCTGGTGGTCGACCGCGAACAGATGCGCGCGCGGTTGGCCGTGGCCGTGCGCGAGGGCTTCGTCAACAACTCGGCGTTCGGCCCGTCGATCGGCTTCCGCTGGTGGCGCGTCGGTGCGGGCGTGATGCTCGGTGCGGCGTGCGGCATCAAGTGGTCGGGCATCTGGTACATCGCCGCGTTCGGCCTGCTGACGGTGATCTGGAGCGCGCTGGCCCGCCGGGCCGCGGGCGTCGAGGAGCCGTGGCTGGGCGCGCTCGTGCGGGACGTGCTGCCGTCGCTCGGCGGTCTGGTCGCGATCCCCGTGCTGGTCTACGTCGCGACGTGGTTCCCGTGGATGGCGAGCGAGACCGGCGTCGACCGGCACGTGGTCGGCACCAAGGTCCAGGACGTCACCTGGATCCCGGACGTGCTGCAGTCGCTCTGGTACAACGCGAAGAACGTCTACAAGTTCCACGTCGAGCTGGTCACCTCGGAGACCAACCGGCACCCGTGGGAGTCGAAGCCGTGGACGTGGCCGATGGGCCTGCGGCCGATGCTCTACTACTACGACAACACCGTCACGGGCTGCGGCGCGGCGTCGTGCCTCGGCGCGATCATGCTGATCGGCACGCCCGCGATGTGGTGGCTCGCGTTCCCGGTGATCGGCTGGGCGATCTACCGCACCATCGGCAGGATGGACTGGCGCTACGCCGGCGTCCTGGTCGGCTACGCCGCGGGCCTGCTGCCGTGGTTCCTGAACCTCGACCGGCAGATGTACTTCTTCTACGTCACGCCGATGGCGCCGTTCCTGGTGCTGCTGATCGTGCTGGCGCTGGGCGAGGTCCTCGGTCGTTCCACCGCCGGTTCCGAGCGGCGGGGCACCGGCATGCTCGTCGTGGCACTGTACGTCGGCATCGTGGTGGCGAACTTCGTGTGGCTGTGGCCGATCCTCAACGGCAACCCGATCACACCGGAGATGTGGCAGCAGCAGCTGTGGCTGCCTAGCTGGCGCTGATCTCCAGCGCTTCCTCCTTGGTCAGGTCACCTTCCAGCCGGAAGGTGACCTGATCTTTTTGCCACAGCAGGGTCTGCCCGGCTTTTTGGGGCTCCTCGGTGTGCCACTGGCCGGCGCGGTCGATGTAGAAGAACTCGTGCGGGTACGGGATCCAGATCTTGCCGTCGACCTGCTCGACGCCGTCCTGGTGGACCAGCTTGCCGATGGTCGAGTCGATCGTGCCGTCGAACTGGTCCAGTCGCAGGTCGCCGTAGTGCAGCGTCACGAACCGTCCTTCGTGGACGGTGACCTTGTCCGGCGTGCCGAGCAGCAGCGGCAGGTGGATCTCGAACGGCAGCTGCCTCCTGGCCTCGGCGAGCGAGACGTCCTGGCTGGGCAACGGCGGCGCGACGCTGCGCGGCGCCTCGGTGCGGAACTCGACACCGGCGAACTCCAGCAGGTGCTGCACGCCCGCCCGGACGGCCGGCGAGACCGCGAAGGCGATCGCGAACGCCGTGAGGGCCGCCAGGAGCGCCTGGAGCCAGCGGTTCCTCCTCCTGGGTTTGGAGATTCTCGTCAGGACCTGCTGCGTGACGTCCGGCGGCTCCGGCACGTGGATGCGGCGGCCGAGGTCTCGCAGCGCTTCCGCCTGGTCATCGATCACGGGCCACCTCCTCGAGCATCGGGCGCAGTTTCGCGAGCGCGCGGGACAGCCGCGACTTCACGGTCCCCTTGGCCAGGTCGAGGGTCTGCGCGGTCTCGGCCTCGCTCAGGTCCAGCAGGTACCGGCACGTGACGACCTGCCGGTCGGCGTCCGGGAGGCTCCGCACGGCCTCGAGGAGCCTGGCCCGGGAATCGTCCACGAGCGTGCCGGGGTCGTCGTGGTCGACGGTCTCGGTGATGGCGGCGAGACGGAGCTCCATCAGGTTCCGGCGCTTCTTGCCGCGGTGCAGGTTCTTGGTCTCGTTCGCGACGATCTTCAGCAACCACGGCTTGAAGTCGGCGTCCTCCCGGAACGTGTGGAGCTTCCGGTACGCCTTCACGAACGCCTCCTGCACCACGTCCCCGGCGTCCGCACCGGCCCCAAGCAGGTACGCCGTCCGGTGCGCGAGTGCGGTGTACCGGGCGACCAGCTCGCCGTAGGCCGCCTGGTCACCTGCGATCGCCCGTGCCACCGCTTCGTCCGTGATGCCCTCTCTACACCGGGAACCCCGACTTGGTTCCCGGTGTATTCGCGCCATGAGGATTCTCGCGTTGTTGTGCGCTTTCCTGCTCGTGAGCGCACCTGCTGCTCACGCGGGCGGCTGGGCGGTCACGTACGTCGACCCCGTGCCGTCGATCCAGCCGTCCGTCACCCACACCGTCGGCTACTGGGTGCTGCAGCACGGCACCCACCCGTACGCCGGCGACCTGGGCAAGACCGGCCTGCGCTTCCGCAACGGTGCGGACGTGCGGGACTTCACCGGTGTGGCGCTGCGCGAACCCGCGCACTACGCCGTGGCCTTCGCCCTGCCCGCCGGCACGTACGAGGTGTTCGGGGTGCAGGGGATGTTCCAGGAGCACCCGCTGGGCACGCTGACCGTGCCGGGCACGTTGCTGCTCAAGCCCGTGGACCCGCAACTGGCGCAGGGACAGGTGGATCCCTCGCCGTGGCAGGAGATCGCACCGCCGGTGGCGAAGCCCGTCGTGGCACCGGCCGCGGCCGTGGTGCCGTCCGAGCCGCCGGGAAAGCCCTTGCCGGTGTGGCTCGTGGGGCTGGTGGTCCTCGGTGCGGGATGCGCTTTCCTGCTGCTGCGCAAGAGGTTGCGGCCGTTCGACCGAAGGTGAGTGGTGAGGCGATCGGCGGAAACCGCCTCACCACTCTTCGCGTGGCATCCCGTGAGATGCCGAGGCCTTCCGGGTGAACCACGGCTTAGGTCGTTGAACGGTGAATCACCGTTACGGACCGGTCCAACGTTCACCCGGTTCGCCTAAGCGTCGACCGGCACGTCCTGCGGAACCGGTGCCGCGGCCGGCGCCGGAACCTGGAGCTCGGGCCCGTCCTGGGACGACGGCGCGGTCGACACGAGCGCGACCGGCACGTCCGCGGGAGGCACGAACGTCGCGTCCGAACGGATCTTCGGCGGCGTCGCGGACCACGGCTTGAGGTTCTGCACGATCTCCTCGTAGAAGGTGGAGACCGCGCTCAGCACCGAGTCGATGAACGAGTTGCGCCCGGTACCGCGCTTCGACCCCATCGAGGCCGACATCTCCACGCGGAACCCGCGGATCTCCTTCTGCGGGTCCGCGATCAGCACGGCCGGGTTCGCGCGCACGACGCCCAGCAGTTCCGACGCACCGGCTCCCCTGCCGTGCGCGACGAACGCCTCCAGCCGCACCGAGTCGGGCGCGTTCTTCAGCTGCCGCAGCAACCAGTTGATCCGCGTCGTCGGGCGTCCCTCCTTGGGGCCGTCGACGTCGATCCCGCAGATCACCCTGCCCGCGCGCAGCTCGGCGATGACGTGCAGCGTGCCGACCGTGTCGGGGATGCGGATGCCGCCGGAGAGCCTGCCGTCCGCCACCAGCTGTGTGAGCTGCCGGGAGAGCCGGGCCTGCGGCTCCGCGAGCTCCTTGCGGGACAGGGCCGGCGTGACATCGGTGCCGAGACGTCGTCCGAGCTGCAGGCCGGCGAACCGGAGCAGGGCCTCGAAGCGGAGCACGACGTCGGGCGCCGTCCTGTCGGTGGCCCGCAGCGTCCGGGACTCGACCGCGTCGCGCAGCGGCACCCACGACGACCCCATGTCCTCGAACGCCATCGCGCCCGAGCGGGGGTGTTCGAGGTACCTGATCAGCTCGCCGAGGACCCACGCCTGGTCGGGGTCGGCGACGCCGCGGTGCTCCTTCTGCATCACGGCCTCGCAGAGCACCTCGCTCCACGACCAGTGGTGCAACGCGACCTTCTTGAGCTTCTTGCGGTCCACTGTGGTCGGGTGCTGGCCGGGCAGCGGCGAGATCTCGTTGGAGATCGTGACGACCGCGTCGAACCCGAACCGGGCAGCGATGTCGAGGTAGTTCTCCAGCTGTTCGGTCTGCAGCTCGTTGGACCCGGTCTTCACCTCGACCAGCGCGGTCCACGACTTCTGGCCGCGCGTCACGCGGACCAGGCCGTCCGGGATCAGCTTGCGGCCGTCCAGCTCGAACGGGACCTCGATGAAGGTCTGCACCGCAGCGGCGGGCGCTCCCAGCGGCTGGGTCAACGCCCGGCCGAACTCGCGCACCGCCGACATGACAGCCAGCAGGGCCGATGTCGCCCGTCGTTCTTGCTCTTCAGCACCGTTGATGCCCGACGTCGGGATCAGTCGTGCGGCATGCCAGCTCTCTTCGGCGGTCTTGGTTTCCCCTCGCACAGCGGCTTTGCGGTCAGGAGGCAACGCTGTCGTCGTTCTGCCCGTTATGACCGTTAGCCCCCGCACGAGGGTTCACCCGGTTCGCCTACATCGGCATGTGCCTCGTCGGAGGCGGTCCCGGCTTCGTGATCATCTTCGTCACCGGCCCCTCCTTGCTCATGCCCTGCTGGTCGAGGAACTGCGACAACTGCCCCCGCACCTGCGCGAGCGACGGCCGGCGTCCGGGCTCCGGGTCCATCGCCGCGAGCAGCAGCCGGGCGTGCGCGCTGTTCTGCGGCAGCTTGGTGATCGGCTCGCCCTGGGCCGCGGCCATCAGCGAGGAGATCGGGTTCTCGCGCGAGCCGCGCGGCGGGTGGCCCGTCAGCGCGTACGACACGGTCGCGGCCAGCTGCCACGAGTCTGACGCCGGCGACGCCGTCTCGCCCCTGGCCGTCTCCGGCGCGAGGAAGTCGGGCGTGCCGACCATCATGCCGGTGGCGGTGAGGGTGCTGTCGCCCTTGGAGCGGGCGATGCCGAAGTCGATCAGGTGCGCGGTGCCCTGGCCGTCGACGATCACGTTGGACGGCTTCACGTCGCGGTGCAGGACGCCGCGGTCGTGCGCCGCCGCGAGCGCGTCGGCCATGTTCAGCCACAGGCGGGCGGCGAGCTTGTCGTCGATCAGGCCGTTCTTCAGCACGGTCTCGGACAGCGACGCGCCCTCGATGTACTCCATGACCAGGGCGAGGCCGTCCGGGTCCTGGACGATGTCGAACACGCGCACGCAGTTCGGGTGCCGGACGGCGGCCAGTGCACGCGCCTCGCGGAGCATGCGCGCCTCGGTCTCGTTGTCCGGGGCGTGCGCGAGCTTCACCGCGACCGTGCGGTCGAGCTGCTCGTCGACGGCCAGCCAGACCGTGCCGAAGCCACCGGCGCCGAGCTGCCGGACGCGGCGGAACCGGCCGTTGCCGGGGTTCCAGACCTTGCCCGACTTCTGCACGGGCGCGGGCGCCTCGGCGTTGGCCGCCCCCGGACCGAACGGCAGCGGGCCCGGCGTGTCCGCGAGCACCGCCGGGTTCGACGGCTGCGGAGGACCGGGCTGCGGCAGCACCTCGGCGACGCGGGTCGGCGGGTACTGGCGCGGCGGCGGCTGGTTCGCAGGCTGTGGCTGCGGCTGAGTCACCGGGCGCATCGGCCGGTTCATCGGCGCCGGCTGGTACTTCGGCACCTGCGCCGGCTGGTACGGCGGCGGGTTCTGCCCCGGGTTCTGGGGCGGCGGCCGGTGGGCGGAGGCGTCGATCGGCTTCGTCGGCGCCTTCTGCTTGGGCTGCCCCGACGGGAGCTGGTTGTTCTGGGGTTGCGGCGTGCGCGCCACCGGCTGCGGTGGCGGCGAGTTCTGCGAGTTCCGGTCCTGGGACCGGTCGCGGCCGGGGCGGTTCAGCATGGCGGTAGTCAACCCGAAAATCCGCACGACGATTGAGCCGATTATCGCAATCGGTAGAAACCCGAGGAGTACGTGGCCGACGAGCGTCACGGGGAACGCCGACGTCGTCACCAGCAGTACCAGGAACATGGGCCAGAAGACCCGGCGCGGCCAGTTCGGCCCGAGCCGGAACGCCGACCCCGACTGCAGCATCACGAACAGCAGGCACAGCAGCGCGAGCGCCACGGTGATGCCCGCGACGGCCAGGAACAGCGGCTGCTCGGTCGGCTGCTTGATCACGCCCAGCACCGACGGTGCCTGGATCAGGTAGGTGCCCTGCGAGAACGTGCCGAAGCAGGTCGCCTCGTCCAGGGAGTCGGACCCGATGATGGCCCGTCCGGACAGCCCCTGCACGGTTCCGCGCATGATGAGCCACGGCAGCACCAGGCAGCTGGCGACGCCGAGCACGGTGAAGATGGCGCCGGTCACGGGTCCGTAGGAGTTGCCGACCACTCGGCGCACCGCGATGGACAGCAGCGCCCCGATCGTCGGGAACAACCCGAGCACCGCACCGAGCGCCGTGGTGGTCCACACCCAGTCACCGGGGCAGACACTCGCACCCACGAAGCCGTGCAGCCACGTGAGCAAGGACTCAGCGAGCCCCACGACTCACACCACCCCTTCCGAGATCACCCCCAGCCTAGGCGACCTGTCAGCGTACGGTGCGTGATTGGTTTGCGGTCGACGCCACAGCAACCCTTTCCTTGATCACCGCGTTGCACCTCCGTCCACCGCGCGTTGAGCCTGTTGGCTCTTACACGTTGCGATGGACGGCTCCGTTGACAGAAGTCGCCCGTTCTGCACGATTCGTTATCGAACGGGCACCGGGCGAACGGGTGGGAAATCGACGTCAGCCGGTCTGCACCTGGTGGTCGGTGAAGGTCCGGACGCTCCCGCCGCCCGCCGACGCGCCGGAGGTCTGCACGGCCGGGTCGGGGGCCACCGGCAGGTCACCGAGGCCGGCGACGAACTCGACGGTCCACAGGTGCCGCGCGGCCGGGTCGCCGTCGGTGTAGGAGTCGCCGAACCCGTGGGTGGCGACGCGGGAGCCGGACCGGTCGTGCATCTCGACGGTGGCGGCCGAACCGAGACGGCCCTTCTCACCGGGGGCGCAGGCCAGTTCGAGGCGGGTGCGGATCCACTGCGGCTCGGTGGCCGGGTCCGCTTCCATCTCCTCGGAGACCGCGGTGCAGGACGTGCCGTGGGCGCGGAAGGTCAGGGCGGCCCGGAAGACGACGAGCTCACCGGCCGTGCAGCCGGTGAGAACGCGTGCTTCTACAGCTGTCTCCGTGCTGGAGACGACAGGACGGGCGGCCGTGCACCGGGCGGTGGGGGCTTCGGTCGACGCCGCTGCACCGCTGGAGGTGACGGCCACGAGTAATAACGCGGCGACCACAGATCTCATGAGAGAAAGTTATTTGCGGACGCCGCGTTGTTCACCCAACTTCACCCCATAGATGGGTGAGCGCGCTCGAAACCCTTGCCGCGCAACGTCAGTGGTCGTGATCGTGGTCGTGTTCCGCGGTGGGCTGGTAGATGTAGAACATCGTCACGGGCTCGTCGCCCGCCACCGTCTCGTGGTTCACGCCGGGCGGCACGAACGCGTACGAACCCGCCGTCGCCTCCACGCCGCCGATGCTCACGGTGCCGTCGACGACCCACGTGTGCTGCGTCGCCGACGGGTGGTTGTGGCCGACGTCGCGCGCGCCCGGTGCCATCTGCAGCAGGCCGACGATGGTGCCGCCGTCGGGCGACTTCCACAGCAGCCTGTTCTGCAGCCGTTCGTCGCCGTGCAGCGGGAACGCCTTCAGCTGGGAGAGGGCTTCGGCGGACAGGACCGTGACCTTGTCCTGCGGCGCGTCGCTCATGGGAACTGCCTTTCGGGAGCCGAAGGAGCTTACGGCGGTTATATAGGCGATAGGGCCGCCCGCATTACGACGGACGGCTGCGCGGCGGCGGATCTGTCCTATGTGGACACTCCTGCGCCGTGGCGTTCAGCCGGACGTTTCCGACGTCACGCCGGCCACGTCGCGCCACGCCGTCAGATCAGCGGACGGCAGTGCCGCCAGCACCGAGCCCCGCGCGGTGATGTTGGCGCCCGCCATGGCGGTGGCGGCCGCCAGCGCGAGCGTGGCGTGCACCTGCGCGACCGCGAGGTTCGAGGTCTGGACCGCCCCACCGGGCTCGACGTCGTCGGCGGTGGCCGCGGCCAGGAACTGCTCGGCTGCCGCGTAGTGCTCGGGACCGTTCATGCACCGCACACTAGGCCCGCGCCGCAGTGGCGGCGAGAGCGCGAACACCAACTTGCTGCGTTCGGGGTACCGGCAAACAAAAAGGCCGCCCACTCGAAAGTGGACGACCTTTTCATTCTGTGGAGCTGAGGGGAATCGAACCCCTGACCTTCTCGATGCGAACGAGACGCGCTACCAACTGTGCTACAGCCCCTTGCTTCCTTACGAGGAGAACTATAGCAGGGGCGGAGGGGGTGTTTTCACCACCCCCTCCTAAGCCCCGACGGCACCTCGGTACCGCAGCGACTCGAGTCCGTCCAGTTCGACGAAGACCGGGTCCTCGTCGTCGGAGTCGACCGGGATCGTGCCCGGACGGACGTGGTGCTCGAAGCGCGGGAGCGGCGGCAGCGCCGGCCTCTCCTCGACGACCTCGACCTGCGTGGTCTCCTGCTCCTCCGAGACCTGCTGCGGGAGCTCGGCCACCACGGGGGCGGCCAGGTCCTGCTGCTGCTGCGGGCCCGTCGCACGGCGGCGACGCACCTGCTGCAGGCGGGCGAGCCGGCGTGCGCGGATCTCCTCCTCGATCCGCACCTGCCGGCGCAGGTACGTCAGGTACCCGACGAGCAGCAGGTCGATCGCGGCGTGGCCGTACCAGAGCTTGGCGTAGAAGACCCCGGCCACGACGCCCGTCGCCACCGCGGCGACGAACAGCAGTGCCACCACTCTGCGGCGGAACGCGTACTTCGCCTGCGCGACCAGCGCGGCGGTCTCCGGGTCGTAGCCACCGCGGCCGCGCCGGAACGGGCGCTCGACGTACTCCTCCTCGTCGAAGTAGTCGTCGTCGATGTCGTGGATGTCGTCGTACTCGGCGTCGGGCATGGCGTCGTACTCCTCCCCCACGCTGCGCGCACTCTCCTGGCGCTTGCGGGCCAACATGGGGACGAGGACGACCAGCCAGGCGACGACCAGCGCAACGATGATCAGCGAACTCGGCATTCCCCGTTCACCTCCCCCGGCCCACGCGTGGTGCTGCCAACCACGTTAGTCACAACAGTCACACCTGTGTCGGAGGCACGCCGACCCCAGTGCGTACCAAAGTGTGGTGTATCACCCACTTTTGGGTGAAGTGATTAAGACGAACGGACGCGGACGTCAGGGAAAACGGGCCTCTCCGCGTGCTACCAAACGGCGCACTAGGCCATCCGGGACCTCTTCGGTCGTCAGGGCGAAGCAGAGGTGGTCACGCCACTGTCCGGCAACATCCAGATAACGCTTGAAGAGGCCTTCCTCGCGGAAGCCGGACTTCGTGAGCACACGGATCGAGGGCCCGTTCTCGGGACGCACGGTCGCTTCGAGCCGGTGCAGACCAGCCTCGCGGAAAGCGTGATCCGTGAGCAACGCCACGGCGGCCGTTGCGACGCCGCCTCCCGCCCGATCAGCGGCTACCCAGTAGCCGATCCACGCGGACAGCAGCGAGCCGCGCACGATGTTGCCGATGGTGATCTGACCGGCGACCTCGCCGTCCACCAGGATCATGAATGGCAGGGTGGTGCCGCGCCGCGCCATTCCGCGCAGCGACGACCACTGGGCGGGCCAGGACATCGTCGCGTTGCGCTCGTCCCAGCCCTCCTGCGCCGTGGGCTCCCACTGCTCCAGGTAGGCGCGGTCACGGATGCGGAGACGCGACCACTTCGACCCGTCGAAGAGCCGCGGTCCTCGCAGTTCCACGACGCCCGCGCGCACCTGGAGAGGCCCCAGCCGGACCGGCCAGCCGGGGTGTCTGCCCAGATCGGCGAAAGCGCTCATCCACGCTGCGCTAGGAAGCTGACCAGCACCTCTTCGCCGACGGAGACCTCGGTGACGTCCTCGTCGACCATGATCAGGCAGTTGGCCTCCGCCAACGACGCGAGCAGGTGCGACCCGGACGTGCCGAGCGGCTGCACCAGGTACTCGCCGTTGTCCGCGTCGCGCAGCAGCTGACCGCGCAGGAAGCCCCGGCGGCCCTTGGTCGACTGCAGCGGCGACAGCAGCCGCGCGCTGACCGCGCGGCGGTACGGGTTCTTCTTGCCCAGCGCGGCCCTGATCAGGGGCCTGACCAGCACCTCGAACACCACGAGCGCGCTCATCGGGTTCGCGGGCAGCAGGAACGTCGGCACGGCGTCCGGGCCGAGCCGCCCGAAGCCCTGCGCGGAGCCGGGGTGCATGGCGACGCGCGTGACGTCCATGTCGCCGAGCTCGCCGATCGCCGCCTTGACCTCGTCACCGGACGAGCCACCCACGCCCCCGGCGATGACGACGATCTCGGACAGCAGCAGCCTGCCCTCGATCACCTCGCGCAGCCGGCGCGGGTCGGGCGACATGATCCCGACCCGGCTGACCTCGGCACCGGCGTCGCGCGCGGCGGCCGACAGCGCGTACGAGTTCACGTCGTAGACCTGGCCCTGGCCGGGCGTGCGGTCGACGTCGACGAGTTCCTCGCCGAGCGAGATGACGGACACGCGCGGACGCGGGTGCACGAGCACCTTGTTGCGTCCGACTGCGGCCAGCAGACCCACCTGAGCAGCACCGATGGACGCACCGCGGCGCACGGCCACGTCACCGGTCTGCACGTCCTCGCCGGTGCGGCGGACGAACCCGGCGGACGGCACGCTGCGGTTGACCGTCACCTTGGCCTGGTGGCCGTCGGTGTACCCGAGCGGCACGACCGCGTCGGCCAGCGTGGGCAGCGGCGCGCCGGTCGCGATCCGGACCGCCTGGCCCGGCTGCAGCCGGCGCGGCTGCCGGGAGCCGGCCGGGATCTCACCGACGACCGGCAGCTGCACGGGGCTCGCGTTCGCACCGGACACGTCGACGCTGCGCACCGCGTACCCGTCCACCGCCGCCTGGTCGAAGCCGGGCAACGCGCGTTCCGCGACGACCTCCTCCGCGCAGAGCAGGCCCTGCGACTCGGAGATCGCGACGCGCACGGGTGCGGGCCGCACGGCGGCCGCGATCACCCGTGCGAGCTGCTCGTCCACTGACCTCATGTGATTGGTCCTCGCGCTCAGGAGTTGTCGAGGCGTTCCCGCAACCACTCGCGCAGATCGGGTCCGTACTCCGGGGTGTTGAGTGCGAAGTCAACCGCAGCCCGCAGGAATCCGGCGGGATTGCCGAGGTCGTGTCGCCCGCCCCGGTGGACGACGACGTGCACGGGGTGACCCTCGTTGATCAGCAGCGCGATGGCGTCGGTGAGCTGCAGCTCGCCGCCCGCACCAGGCGTGATGCGCTTGAGCGCGTCGAAGATCGCCCGGTCGAGGAGGTACCGCCCGGCCGCCGCGAACGTCGACGGCGCGTCCTCCGGCTTGGGCTTCTCGACCATGCCGACGACCTGCTTGACGTCGTCGCTGCCGGTGTCGCGGACGTCGAACACGCCGTACGCGGAGATCTGCTCGCGCGGGATGTCGAACGCCAGCAGGACGCTGCCGCCCTTCTCCTGGCGGACCTCGGCCATCTTCTTGAGCGCGCCGGTCGGCAGGATGATGTCGTCGGGCAGCAGCACCGCGACGGCCTCGTCCTCACCGGTCAGGTTGCCCTCGGCGCAGCCCACGGCGTGGCCGAGGCCGAGCGCCTGGTCCTGGATCGCGGTCTCAGCCTTGATCAGCTGGGGCGCGCGCTGGATCTTCTCGACGAGGTCGGTCTTGCCCTTGTCGGTCAGCGACTGCTCGAGCTCGGGGTTCTCGTCGAAGTAGTTCGCCACCGAAGCCTTGGTCGGCGACGTCACGATGACCAGCTTCTTCGCGCCAGCCTCGGCTGCCTCCCGCGCCACGTACTCGATGGCGGGGGTGTCGACCAGGGGCAGCAGTTCCTTCGGCACGGCTTTGGTCGTGGGGAGGAAACGGGTGCCCAGACCGGCCGCGGGCACGATAGCGGTGTGGAAGGCGCTGCTCATGGGCTGCGATGCTAACGACATACCTAGGGATACCCACCATGACCTCCGATCTTCGTGACCGGAAGGCCACGTTGCGTTCAACGTTGCTGGCCTCGCGGCGAGCTCTGCCCGCCGAAGTTCGCGCTCTCGAATCCGCCGCGCTGGCCGCGCACGTCGCCGCGCTGGACGTTCCCGCTGATCAGACGGTGTGCGCGTTCATCCCGGTCGGGTCGGAGCCTGGGGACGTGTCGTGGCTCGATGGCCTGCGCTGCCGGGTGCTGCTGCCGATCGTGACGGGCGACTCGCCGCTCGACTGGGCCGAGTACTCCGGCCCCACCTCGCTGGCGCCCGCCGGCTTCAAGCTGCTGGAACCGGTCGGCGAGCGGCTCGGTGCCTCGGCGATCGCTGGAGCCTCGCTGGTGCTCGTGCCCGCGCTGGCCGTGTCGGTGACCGGCGTGCGGATCGGGAAGGGGCAGGGGCACTACGACCGGTCGTTGCCGCTGGTCAAGGCGCCGCTGGTCGGCGTGGTGCGGGACAGCGAGGTGCTCGCGGAGGTGCCAGGCGAGCCTCACGACGTGCGGATGAACGGCGTGCTGACGCCCTCGGTGGGGCTGCGGTGGCTGTGACTTTGGCCTGGGGTGTTTGCGCTCCGGGAAGGTCCTGAGCGAAAATCGTGTTGGCACTCACAACGGTCGAGTGCCAGAGCTAGGAGCAAACCCAGTGCCTACGTACCAGTACGCCTGCACCGCGTGTGAGCACCGGTTCGAGGCGGTGCAGTCGTTCAGCGACGCCTCCCTCACCGAGTGCCCGGAGTGCTCGGGCAAGCTGCGCAAGCTCTTCGGCGCCGTCGGCGTCGTGTTCAAGGGCAGCGGTTTCTACCGCACGGACAGCCGCTCGGGTTCGTCCAAGAGCACGACTTCCTCGACGACGTCCACGTCGACGTCGACGGAGAAGAAGTCCTCGGACACGAAGTCCTCTTCGGACTCGAAGTCGTCGACGAGCGCTCCGGCGGCCGCGGCCTCCTGAAGATCGCGAGTTGTCCACAGCTTGCGACCGAGCCCCACCTGACATGCCTCCGGCCGTCCTACGGTCGGAGGCATGACGCTTTCCCCGACCTTCCCCGACCGCCTCCGCGCGCTGGCCCGCCGCCGCCCGTCCCCGGTGTGGCGCCGCTTCCTGGCCCTGGGCCTCGCCTTGCTGGGGTTGTCGACGTTCTTCTGGCCCGACGTGGGCCACCCCGCGGTAGTCGCCTCGCGCGACCTGCCGGCGGGCGTGCCGCTGTCCGCCGAGGACCTCCGGCTGGTCTCGCTGGCCTCACCCGTGCAGGGGAGCTTCCCGAACTCGGCCGATCTGGTCGGCAGACCCCTGACGTCCCCGACCCGCGCGGGCGTTCCGCTGACCGACCTCGACCTGGCGAGCACCCCCGAAGACCACGCCTCGGTGGCCGTCCGGGTGGCTGACCAGGCCTTGGCCGACGTGGTGCGCCCAGGCAACCACGTCGACGTGGTGACGTCGGCGGGCGAGGTGCTCGTCGAGAACGCGGCCGTCCGCGAGACGAGAGGCCAGCTGGTCGTCCTCACGTTGCCGAGACTTAATGCAACTCGTGTGGCCGCGATGTCACTGGATCATGCGTTAGCCGTTACTCTCCGCTGATGCTGAAGGGATTCAAAGACTTTCTGATGCGCGGAAACGTCGTCGACCTGGCCGTGGCCGTGGTCATCGGCACGGCGTTCACCGCGATCGTCACCGCGTTCACCACGAGCCTCATCAAGCCGCTCATCGCCTCGCTCGGCAGTACCGAGACGAAGGGCCTCGGCTTCTACATCCGCTCCGGCAAGGAGGACACGTACCTCGACTTCAGCAACGTCATCAACGCCGCGATCAACTTCGTGATCGTGGCCGCTGTCGTCTACTTCGTCCTGGTCCTGCCGATCAAGAAGATCCAGGAGCGCCGCAAGCGCGGCGAGGAGCCGGGCCCGGCCGAGCCGACGAACGTCGAGCTGCTGATCGAGATCCGCGACCTCCTCGCGGCGCAGCAGCAGACCACCCCGGCCCAGCAGCCGGTCACGGACCGCAGGGGCCCGGCGATCTGACCCGCAGGTCCCCCTAAAGTCCCCACCGAGACGAAGCGCGCCAAGCACAAATGCCAGCGCGCTTCGTCCGGCAAGCAGGCAGGGCTGAGCACCAAGACAAAGTCCGACACGCTGGAACCCGCCCGCCAACGAGACGCTCTCCGGACTGGACTGGGATCAGCCGCGCTGGAACGGGACCAGCCCAGCCGCGCTCGAAACGGGAACCGGCCGCCACAACGCGCCCACGCAAGCAGACAACCCAAGCAAAACAGGCGCCCGCCCTCGCATGGCAACCACGACGCAAGCCCGGCGCGCGGTGCCAGCCGGACAGCCGACGACGAAGGCCACCACGCACGCAGCCTGGCGTGGCGATGCGAAGCGAGCCGTATGAACCTCGACGCGCTGCGAGGCGGTAGAACCCAGTCGTTGGCGATCGGGGCTTGACTTTGGGTGCGAGGTGCTACCCCTCGCGGATCGGCCGGGCGCTTTTCAGCCCGGCTTTAAAAGGCCGACCAGCACCTCGCAAGGGCCCCGAAGTCAAGCCCCGAGCGCAACCCACTACATCGTCCCGACCTGATGGACCACCCTCGCAAGGTGACGGGAACCAACCCAACGCAAGGCCCCCGCTGGAACAGGCGCCCGCCCACGCAAGCCGACCCGCACGCAACCGCACCCGCGCACACCAACGGGCGTCAGGCATCAACCACCGTGATGCGGCGGCCGATTCTCCCGGTACCAGGCCTCACGGTCCTCACCACCAGAACCAGAGCCGCGCTCATCCGAAGAGGTCTCCGGCAGCACGTCCCCGAACACCTCAGCCAACCGGCGACGACGCGCCACCGCGTCCTCGCCGGCCGGCTCAGGCGAAGAAGGGCCCGAAGCCGGGCCCGGATCACTCTTCGTCAAGACCGCTCAACTGCTCGATCACATAGGGCACCAGTGCCGACAACGTCGCCATCCCGTCGCGGACCGCGGACCGCGACCCGGCCAGGTTGACCACCAGCGTGCTGCCCGACACCCCGGCGAGGCCACGTGAGATGCCCGCGTCCACCGCGCCGGCGGCCAAACCGGACGCACGGAGCGCCTCGGCGATGCCGTGCAGCGGGCGGTCGAGCACGCCCTGCGTGGCGTCGGGGGTGACGTCGCGCGGGGACACGCCGGTGCCGCCCACGGTGACCACCAGGTCGACGCCGCCGATGACGGCCGTGTTGAGGGCGGCCCGGATGTCGACCACCTCTCCCTCGACCGCGACGGTGCCGTCGACGATGAAGCCGACTTCCTCGAGGAGTTCGGTGACGAGAGGCCCGGAGTTGTCGTCCTGCTCGCCGTGCGCCACCCGGTCGTCCACGATCACGACCAAAGCGCGGCCAAGGCGCTGCGCGCTGCGTTCCATACCGATCACCGTAGCGGGAGTCTGACTTCGAAGCGGCAGCCAGGACCGTGGTTCTGCACGCCGATCCGGCCGTGGTGGGCCTCGGCGAGCCCACGCGCGATGGAAAGGCCCAGCCCGGCGCCGGACGGGTTGCGGGCGGTGGAGCCGCGGAAGCCCACGTCGAAGACCTGTGGCAGCACGTCGTCGGGGATGCCGCCGCACGCGTCGTCCACCCGCACGACGGCTTCGGGTCCGTCCACATCGACCTGGACGGCGATCGAACCGCCTTCCGGGGTGTGGCGGATGGCGTTCGACACAAGGTTGCGCACGACACGCATCAGTTCCGGATCGGACCCGCGCACGACCGGCCACGCGCGGGCGTCGGCGCGCAGGTCCACGCCCTTGCGCCCGGCCACCGGGCGGGAGGCGGCGACCACGTCACTGACCACATCGGCCAGTGCCACGTCGTGCATCGGCAGGTTCAGCGCGCCCGCGGTGATGCGGGAGAGCTGGAACAGGTCGTCGACGAGCTTCGAGAGGTGGTCGGCCTCCTGCGCGATCTGCTTCGCGTAGACGGCGACCTCGCCCGGTTCGGAAACGACGCCGTCCTCCAGCGCCTCGGTCATCGCGCGGATGCCGGCCAGCGGTGTCCGCAGGTCGTGCGAGATCCACGCCACCAGCTGCCGCCGCGCCGCCTCGGCCTCGCGCTCCCACATCGTGCGGCGGGCGATCGCCCGGCCCAGCATGATCGAGAACGGCACGGTGACCAGGCCGACCAGCAGGCAGACCGTCAGGGCGGCCCCGAGCATCGGCGTGAACATGAAGCCGCTGAACACGAGGACGCCGGCGATGGTCGCCACCACCGGCACGATGACCATGACGGTCATCACCGTGGTGAGCGAGACGCGGCTCAGTCGGTCGAACACGGGTCGTACCGGTAGCCAACGCCCCACACGGTGCTCAGCCGGCGGGGCTTCGCGGGGTCTTCCTCGATCTTCTCGCGCAACCGTCGCACGTGGACGGTCACGGTGGACTGGTCGCCGAACTGCCAGCCCCAGACGCGTTCCAGCAGCTCCGCCCGCCCGAAGGCCTTGCCGGCGTTGCCGATGAAGAACGCCAGCAGGTCGAACTCGCGGGTGGTGAGCTGCAACGGCCGCCCGTCCAGCGTCGCGGTGTGCGCGGCCACGTCCAGCACCAACCCGCCGTCGCGCACCACGCGCGGCTCGAACGCCCGGTGCGAGCGCCGCAGCACCGACGAGACGCGCAACGCGAGCTCGCGCGGGCTGAAGGGCTTCGTCACGTAGTCGTCCGCGCCGATCTGCAGCCCGGCGATGCGGTCCTCCTCCTCGCCCAGCGCCGTCAGCATCACGACGGGCGTGCTGCCGCGTTCCCGGACCCGCCGGCACACCTCGAGGCCGTCGATGCCCGGCAGCATCAGGTCCAGCACCACGATGTCCGGTTCGTTCGCCGCCATCAGCCGCAACGCCTGCTCCCCGTCACCGGCGAGCTCGACCTCGTACCCGGCGTGTTCGAGGTAGCGGCGCACCACGTCGCGCACCGTCGTGTCGTCGTCGACGACCAGGACCCGTTCCACCACGTCACCACGCTAAGCCACGAACGCGCTGATGGCCTCAACCGTCACACGGACGTAAGAAGAGGCCCCTACCTGTGTGCGGGGCAGGTGCGCACAGGCAGAGGCCTCTCCGGGGTCGTCACGACCGGTTCACGGCGGGCGGCGGATGCCGTGAACCGGTCGTCCCCCGACCTATCCCACCTCGACGCCGTCGAGGGTGGCTTCGACCGTCCTGTTGTCGGACAGCGTGATCGTGACCTTGTCGCCGGGTGCCTTGGAGCGCACCGCGGCCACCAGCGTGTCCGACTCGTCGATCCGGCGGTCAGCGAACTTGGTGATCACGTCGCCGGCCTTGAGCCCGGCCTTCTCCGCGGCCCCGCCGGACGTGATCTCGGAGATGCGCGCGCCCTGCTCGGTCGACTCGACCTTCACGCCGAGCACCGTCTGCTTGGGCTTGCCGGTTTTCACGATCTCGTCGATCGTGCGGCGCGCCTGGTCCATCGGGATCGCGAAGCCGATGCCGACGGAACCGGCCTGGCCCTGTCCCTGGCTCGGGCTGTAGATCGCCGAGTTGATGCCGATGACCTGGCCCTGCATGTTGACGAGCGGTCCGCCCGAGTTGCCGGGGTTGATCGCAGCGTCGGTCTGGATCGCGTTCAGCACGGTGGCCTGCGAGTTGGAGCCCCGGTCACCACCGGCCGAGACCGGGCGGTTCACCGAACTGACGATGCCCGAGGTGACGGTGCCGGACAGCTCGAACGGCGACCCGATCGCGACGACGGCCTGGCCGGTCTTCATGTCACCGGAGTTGCCGAGCTGCACGACCGGCAGGCCGGAGACGCCGTCGGCCTGGATGACGGCGATGTCGGAGCTCGGGTCGCGGCCGAGGATCTTGGCGGACGCCGTCCGGCCGTCCTGGAAGACGACCTTGATGTCTCCACCGGCCGCCGCACCTTCGATGACGTGGTTGTTCGTCACGATCTGGCCGTTGCCGGAGATGATGAACCCGGAGCCCTCGCCGGCACCGGACCGCGTCGTGACCTGGATCTGGACGACGGACGGCAGCAGCTTGTTCGCCACGTCCTCGACCGAGCCCGCCGGGGCGTTGGAGGTCTGCGAGGCCGGACGGGGCGAGTCGAGCGAGCTGACGGACGACGACTCGTTCGCGAAGTTGTAGCCCAGGTAGCCGCCGAGGCCACCGGAGAGGCCGCCCACGATCAGCACGAGGGCGGCGACACCCGCCACGACCTTCCCGCGGCCCCTGGGGCGCGGCGGGCCGGGCTGGGGCTGGTAGCCGGGCGGGAGGTAGTACTGACCCGTCTGCGGACCGGTCTGCGGAGCTCCGAACGGGGCGTGGTGCTGCTCCCCGAACTGACCGGTGTGCGGCCCGGCGGGCTGGTCCGCGCCGAACTGCGCGGTCGTGGCGCCGAGGCCGAGCGGGTGAGGTTGGCCGGACCCTGAGGGAGGAAGCTGCTGGCCGGGTCCGGGCCCGCCGAGCTGCGTCTGGCCCGCGTCAGGTGAGGGCACCTGCGGCTGGGCCGAAGTGAAGGAGGCGGGCACGTCGCCCAGGCCGTGAGGAGCGTGAGATGCCCCAGCCTGGCCGGATCCCCCCTGCAAAGGATCCGGCTGGCCGGGTTCCGGCTGCGACGGGCCCTGCTCCCGCGCCCCGGAGTCTGTCTGACCGGCGCTCGTCGGCGCGGAGTTCTCGTCTTCCGGCTTCGGCGCTGGCTGGTTGCTCTCGGTCATGGACATGAGTCTGTCTGCCCGTCCTGAGAGAACCCTTAAACCAGCCTGGGAGCTAGTTGTGTGTTCCGCGGAGCCGCTCCGCGATCTGCTCGGGCGTCACGTCGTTGATCCAGACAGCCTCGCCGGACTCCGAGCCCGCGAGGTACTTGAGCTTGTCCTTCGTCCGGAGCACGGAGAAGACCTGCAGGTGCAGCCACATCTCCTCACGGCCCTGGTTGACCGGCGCCTGGTGCCACGCGGCGATGTAGGGCAGCGGCCGGTCGTAGAGCGCGTCCAGCCGGTGCAGCACCTTGAGGTAGAGCGACGCGAAGTCGTCACGCTCCACAGAGGACAGAGCGGCGATGTCGGGCACCTGGCGGCGCGGCGCCAGCACGACCTCGACGGGCCAGCGGGCGGCGGCGGGCACGAACGCGACCCAGTGCGGGGACTCCTCGATCACCCGCGCGCCCGCGCGGAGCTCCGCCTCCAGCACGTCGCCGAACAACGGCCGCCCGTGTTCCGCGTGGTAGGCCAGGGCGGCGTTCAGCATGCGCTCGGTGCGCGGCGTCACGAACGGGTAGGCGTAGATCTGGCCGTGCGGGTGCGAAAGCGTCACGCCGATCTCTTCGCCGCGGTTCTCGAACGGGAAGACCTGTTCGACCCCTGGCAACGTTGACAAGAAGGCGACGCGGTCCGCCCACGCGTCCACGACGGTGCGCACGCGGGCCTCGGAGAGCTCGCCGAACGACTTGTTGTGGTCCGAGGTGAAGCACACGACCTCGCAGCGCCCACGTCCCGGCGCGCGCACGAACAGCTCCTCCGCGTCCACAGTGGACGGCACGTCCGACACGTTCTGCGCCAGCGACGGGAACCTGTTCTCGAACACGACGACGTCGTAGTCGGACTCGGGGATCTCCGTGGGCCTGCCGGGCGTCGACGGGCACAACGGGCAGAGGTCGGCCGGCGGCTTGTAGGTGCGTGTCTGGCGGTGGGCCGCCATGGCGACCCACTCGCGGGTCAACGGGTCCAGCCGGACTTCGGACATCGGCTGGGTCTCCGGGAGGTCCCGGCTGTCCACCGCGACTCTCGGTGGCGCCTCAGCGCTGTCGTCGAAGTAGATGATCTCCCGGCCGTCCGCCAGTTTTCCCGCGGTACGCCTCACGCCAACTCCTCGCCACTTCCCGGTACATGAGCCAACACCAACTCGCCGACCTGCTCGGAGAGGATGGCCCGCGCGTCGTCGGGCAAACCCTCGTCCGTCACCAGGACGTGCGCCTCGTCGAGGTCCGCGATCGTGGAAATGCCGACCGTGCCCCACTTCTCGTGGTCCGCGACCACGACGACGCGACCGGCGGCGTCGACGAGCGCGCGGTCCGTCTCGCTCTCGTTGAGGTTCGGGGTCGTGAACCCGGAGCGCTCGGCCATGCCGTGCACGCCCAGGAACACCACGTCGAGGTGCAGCGACCGCAGCGCCTGCACGGCCACCGGACCCACCAGGGCGTCGGACGGCGTGCGCACGCCACCGGTCAGCACGACCGTGCGGTCCGTGCGGCCGCTCTGCTGCAGCACGTCGGCGACGCGGATGGAGTTCGTCACGACGGTCAGGTCCGGGATGTCGTCGAGGAACCGCGCGAGCGTCCACGTCGTGGTGCCGGCGGACAGCCCGATGGCGGTGCCGGGACGCACGAGGCCCGCGGCGGCCGCCGCGATCGCCTCCTTCTCCGGCAGCTGCCGGACGGACTTGGCCTCGAAGCCCGGCTCGTCGGTCGAGCGCCCGACGACGGACGTCGCGCCGCCGTAGACCTTCTCCACCAGGCCGCGCGCGGCGAGCACGTCGAGATCGCGGCGCACGGTCATGTCCGAGACGCCGAGCCGCACGACGAGGTCGCTGACGCGCACCGCTCCCGTGCGACGGACCTCTTCGATGATTACGGCTTGCCGCTGACGTGCCAGCACCTCACACCTCTTCCCTGAGGACGACTACGTCCCCGGCTCGCACGGTGAGGCGTCCGGAGACCTGCTCGCCGGACAACACGTCGACACCGGACGCCTCGATCTCCGCGTCGGTGCCGGTGTGGTTCACGGCGAAGAGAAACGATACGTCTCCCCTGCGCCGCACAAGCTCGATCGGCGAAGGCGACACCGCGACGCCCGCACCGGAAAGCGCGTTTTCCACCGTTCGGCTCAGACCGTCGCCGTCGAGGTCGCACGCCACGTACCACGCGACACCGTTGCCGAACGCGTTGCGCGTCACCGCCGCGACCCCGGGCAACGGCCCATCGGCATAGGTGACAACGACGTCAGCGGTGCGCGCGTGCAGGTGCTCCGTCCACAACGAGGCGGTCGAGCCGTCGCTCAGCGAGACCGTCTCGTTCTCCCGGAGCGGGTGGAACTCCTCCGACCAGAGGCCGAGCACGTCGCGGAACGCGCCGGGGTAACCGCCGAGTCGCACTCGCGTGTACTGGTCGGCGACGCCGGACAGGTACGAGACGACTACGTGCCCGCCGCCCGCGACGTAATCCGCGACGACGGCGGCGTGCGCGTCGGACACCGCGTAGAACGCCGGCACGACGACCAGCGAGTACTTCGAGAGGTTCGTGCCCGGCGCGACGAAGTCGACCGTGACACCGGCCTGCCACAGGGCCTTGTAGTACCCCAGGACGTGCTGCCAGTAGTCGAAGTCGTTGGTCGGGTGGGCGTCCTGCCGCAGCGCCCAGCCGGACTGGAAGTCGAACAGCACCGCGACGGAGGCGTCCACAGTGGAGCCCACGACGTCCGCCAGCTTCGCGTACTCGGCGCCGACCTCGCAGACCTCGCGGTAGACCTTCGTCTCCGTGCCGGCGTGCGGCACCATCGCCGAGTGGTAGCGCTCGCTGCCGCCGCGCGACTGCCGCCACTGGAAGAACAGCGTGCCGTCGGCGCCGCGCGCGATGTTCTGGAACGAGTGCCGCCGCTGCTCGCCCGGCAGCTTGGCGATGTTGCGCCGCTGCCAGTTCACCGCGGACGTCGAGTTCTCCATGAGCAGCCACGGCTTGCCGCCCGCGAGACCGCGCACGAGGTCGGCGGACATGGCGAGCTCGACGTGCCGGTCCGGCGACTGCGACTCGGTGTAGTGGTCGTTCGAGACGAAGTCGACCTCGCGGGCCCACTTCCAGTAGTCGAGGTCCGCGAAGGTCCAGTTGACCATGAAGTTCGTGGTGATCGGCACGTCGGGCGTGATCATGCGCAGCACGTCGCGCTCGGCCTTGTAGAGCTCGAGGATCGCGTCGTCGGAGAACCGGTCGTAGTCGAGCACGTGCGCCGGGTTCTGGAACGTCGGCGTCACCCGCGGCGGCAGGACCTGCGCGAAGTCGGTGTAGCCCTGGCTCCAGAACGCCGTCGACCACGCGTCGTTGAGCTGGTCGAGCGTGTACCGGGCGGCGAGCCACTCGCGGAACGAGGCCGCGCACGTGTCGCAGTAGCAGCGCTTCACGTGGCACGCGTACTCGTTGCCGACGTGCCACGCGGCGAGCGCGGGGTGGTCGCGGTAGTGCGAGGCCATCTCGGCGGCGAGCGCCGTGGCGCGGTCGCGGTAGATGGGCGACGACGGGCAGTACGCCTGCCGTGAGCCGTGCGAGAGCCGCACGCCGTCGGCGCGCACGGGCAGCATCTCGGGGTACTCGGTGGTGAGCCACGGCGGAGGGGCCGCGGTGGCCGTGGCGAGGTCGACGCGGATGCCGCCTTCGTGCAGCAGGTCCATCACGCGGTCGAGCCAGTCGAACCGGTACTCGCCCTTGCTGACCTCGATCTTCGCCCAGCTGAAGATGCCCAGGCTGACCATGGTGACGCCGGCCCGCCGCATGAGCTCGACGTCCTCGGCCCAGACGTGTTCTGGCCACTGCTCGGGGTTGTAGTCAGCCCCCCAGCCGAGCCCTGGCAGGTCCGTTGGCCATGTCGTCACGGGCGCAAGCGTGGCCGACAACAACCCCCAACGTCAACACAAGCAAACACAAGTTCGCGTTCGGGTCTGTTCGGACGCGAACCGGGAAAAGTACCGGGAAACATCCACTACCGCGCTGTGCACTGGTTTAACAGCTCCGTAACGGGACTTGACAGGATGTGTGCCTGGGACCACATTGTGCGCAACTTTGTTTGAGTCCTGTTCGGTTCGCACGAGCGAGTGTCACCCGTAGGAGCGATGATGGTTCTGCACACGCCTGGTTCCACTCCGTTACCGCAGCTCGGTCGGCGAACGATGTTGCGGGTCATGCTGGCCGGGGCCGGCGTCGCCGCGACCAGCGGACTTCTCTCGGCCTGTGGTGGCGGTTCGGGCTCCGGCGGCGACTCGAAGGTCGTCACCTTCGGCAACAACCTGTCCGACCAGGTGCCGAAGGACGCGATCACCGGCGCGATCAAGGCGTTCGAGAGCCAGTCGGGCGGCCTGTCCGTCACGATCAACACGAAGCAGCACGAGCAGTACCAGGAGCAGATCAACAACTACCTGCAGGGCAAGCCGGACGACGTGCTCGCGTGGTTCGCCGGCTACCGCATGCGGTTCTTCGCCGACCAGGGCCTCACCGGCGACCTCAGCGAACTCTGGAGCAAGGTCGGCGGCAACTACTCCGACGCCCTCAAGCAGGCTTCCACGGGTACGGACGGCAAGCAGTACTTCGTGCCGTTCACGCAGTACGCGTGGGGCATGTTCTACCGCAAGAGCGTCTGGCAGGAGCGCGGCTACGAGGTGCCGAAGACGCTCGACGAGCTGGTGGCGCTCGCGACGAAGATGAAGTCCGACGGCCTGATCCCGATCGCCTTCGCGCAGAAGCAGGGCTGGCCCGGCATGGGCACGTTCGACCAGCTCAACTTCCGCACCAACGGCTACCAGTTCCACGTCGACCTGCTGGCCGGCAAGGAGGACTGGCAGGACAAGCGGGTCAAGGACGTGTTCGACACCTGGAAGCGGCTGCTGCCGTTCCACCAGGAGAACGCGCTGGGCCGCGAGTGGCAGGAAGCCGCGCAGACGTTGCAGCAGAAGAAGTCCGGCATGTACCTGCTCGGCGCGTTCGTCGGCCAGCAGTTCCCGGACGCCGACAAGGCGGACCTCGACTTCTTCCCGTTCCCGGAGATCAACCCGGAGCACGGCACCGACACGGTCGAGGCGCCGATCGACGGCTACATGATGGCGAAGAAGCCGTCCAATTCGGACGGTGGCATGAAGCTGCTTGAGTACCTGTCCTCGGCCGAGCCGCAGCTCGCCTATCTGAAGGCCGACCCGACCGCGGTCGCGACCAACCAGAAGGCCGACCAGAGCTCGTACAGCCCGCTGCAGAAGAAGGTGGCGGACACCATCAAGAACGCCAAGCACATCACGCAGTTCCTCGACCGCGACACCGACCCGGGCTTCGCGAGCGAGGCGGCCACCAACGGCCTCATCGCGTTCATCAAGGACCCGAACTCCGTCGACTCCGTGCTCAAGGGCATGGCCGACCAGGCGAAGAACATCTTCAAGTGACCGCACTGCAGGAGAAGCCGAAGGCGGTGGCCCCTTCCGGGCCGCCGCCTCGTCGGCGTGGAAAGCGTGCCACGGCCCTCGCCGGCGCGGACAAACTGGTGCTGGCGCTCATGCTCGGCATCCCCACGATCGTGCACCTGCTGTTCGTGTGGATCCCGACGCTGGGCTCGGTCGCGTTGTCGTTCAGCAGGTGGAACGGCATCGGCGGCTTCGAGGACATCGAGTGGATCGGTGTCGGGAACTACGTCGAGATCTTCACCGAGTACCCGCGCTTCTGGCCGGCGGTGCAGCACAACCTGATCTGGCTGGTGTTCCTGCTGGTCGTGCCGACGACGGTCGGCCTCCTGCTGGCCGTGCTGCTCGACCGCGAACTGCGGTTCAGCCGCGTCTACCAGAGCGCGCTGTACCTGCCGATGGTGCTGTCGCTCGCGTTGGTCGGGTTCATCTGGCAGCTGATCTACACGCCGGACGGCGGCCTGCTGAACTCGTTGCTGGGCCTCGGCGACGACCCGATCGACTTCATCGGCGACTCGGACATCAACCTCTACGCGGTGCTGGTCGCGGCCGCGTGGCGGCACACCGGGTACATCATGCTGCTGTACTTGGCGGGCCTGAAGTCCGTCGACCCGGCCCTGAAGGAAGCGGCGGCGCTGGACGGGGCCTCGGCCTCGCAGACGTTCTTCCGCGTGACGTTCCCGGTGATGAAGCCGGTCAACATCGTCGTGCTCGTGGTGACCGTGATCGAGGCGCTGCGCGCGTTCGACATCGTGTACGTCATCAACAAGGGCCGCAACGGGTTGGAACTGCTGTCGGTGCTGGTGACCGACAACATCATCGGCGAGGCCTCGCGCATCGGCCGCGGCTCCGCGGTCGCCGTGGTGCTGCTGACGATCTCGCTCGGCTTCATCATCACGTACCTGTACCAGGTGTTCAGCAAGGAGAACCGGGCATGACGGCCACCTTGGAACGCCCCGTCGCCGCTCGTCGGCGGTCCGTGACACCTGCTCGAATCGCGTTGCACGTGTTCCTGGTGCTGACGTGCCTGATGACGTTGGCACCCTTGCTGTGGGCGGTCTACGCGTCGTTGCGGACGTACGACGACACGTCGGTCAACGGGTACTTCTCCGTGGCGAAGTCGTTGACGTTCGAGAACTTCGCGAAGGCGTGGGAGATCGGGGACCTGCCGCACTTCTACTGGAACACGTTCCTGATCACGGTGCCGGCGTTGATCCTGACGCTGGTGCTGAGCTCGATGGTCGCGTTCGGGGTGTCGCGGTTCAGCTTCAAGTTCAACATCGCGTTGCTGATGCTGTTCACGGCCGGCAACCTGTTGCCGCAGCAGGTGATCGTGACGCCGTTGTGGCGGTTGTACCGGTTGATCGTCGTGCCGGAGTGGATCTCCGAGAGCGGGTCGTTGATCGACTCGCAGCTCGGGGTGATCCTGATCCACATCGCGTTTCAGATGGGGTTCTGCACTTTTGTGCTGTCCAACTACATGAAGACGATTCCGTACGAGTTGACTGAGGCTGCTCGGGTGGATGGGGCTTCTGTTTTTCGGCAGTACTGGCAGTTGACGTTGCCGTTGTGCCGGCCGGTGTTGGCTGCTTTGGCCACGCTCGAGTTCACTTGGATTTACAACGACTTCCTTTGGGCGTTGGTGTTGATCCAGGATGGGGACAAGATGCCGGTGACGTCTGCTTTGCAGAATCTGAAGGGGACGTTCTTCACGGACAACAACCTGGTGGCGGCTGGGTCGTTGCTGGTCGCGCTGCCTACCCTCGTTGTGTTCTTCGTGTTGCAGCGGCAGTTCGTGGGTGGGTTGACGTTGGGGTCTACCAAGGGATGACCCCTGCCTGACTGGCTCATGATCGCGTTTGCGTCGTGGTTGCGCAGGCCGTCACGAGCCGGGTCATTTCATCGCCGCTGCGCGACGATAGCGATTGGGGCTTGACTTCGGGGCCCTTGCGAGACGCTGGTCGGCCTTTCAAAAGCCGGGCTGAAAAGAGCCCGGCCGATCCGTGCGAGGGTAGCGTCTCGCACCCAAAGTCAAGCCCCAATCGCCAATCGTGCGTGGTTGCGTTGAGAGGGCACGTCACCGTTACCGCTGACGAGGGCGGCAGAGGTTCCTACGCCTCGGCTTCGCCATTGCGTTGGAGCGGAAGGTGGCTCGGCTTCGCCGTCGCCCCGCTTGCCTTGCCACCCCAGCGCCCGCCTGCCCCAGCCCCCGGCCTAGGCCCCACGAACGCGAAAAGGGGCGAGAGCCCACGGCTCTCGCCCCTCCCGGAACCTGCTGCGGCTACTTCCCGCCCGTCTGCGGGTTGTAGTCCGAGATCGTCCCCCACCTGCCCACCGGGATCACGATCACGCGCGCCTTGCCCACCACGTTCTCGACCGGGATCGCGCCGTCCGCCGGGGTCGGGTCGCCGTGCTTGCGCGAGTCCGACGAGTTGTTGCGGTTGTCGCCCATCACCCACAGCTTGCCCGCGGGGACGGTGACCTTCTCGAACGAGTCCTGCTGGCGGGGGCCGCCGCCGAAGTTCAGGTACGGCTCGTCCAGCGGCTTGCCGTCGACCATGACGCGGCCCTGCTCGTCGCAGCACTCGACGGTCTGGCCGCCCACGGCGATGACGCGCTTGATGAAGTCCGTGCCGCTCGGCTCGGAGAGGTTCACCATCGAACCCAGGTCCTGGAGGGTGCCGACCACGAAGTTCGGGGGCTCCTTGCCGCCGGTCCAGTTCGGCGGGCCGCGGAAGACGATCACGTCGCCCGGGCGGGGGTCGTTGAAGAGGTACGTGATCTTCTCGACCAGCACCTTGTCGTTCACGCAGCCCGTGCAGCCGTGGAGGGTCGTCTCCATGGAGGCGGACGGGATGACGAAGACGCGCGCGACGAACGTCTGGATGACGACGGTCAGCAGCAGCGCGACACTGAAGATGACCAGCAGTTCCTTCCAGAACGGCTGCTTCTTCTTCGTCCTCTTCTTGGAGAATCTCGGCGCCGAGTCCTCGTCGTAGGACGACGAGCGGGACGAAGACCGCGAACCGGACGTCGAGAAGCGCGTCGTGGGTTCGGCGGGGCCGTCTCCTGAGGGAGGCGTCGTCTCCCAGGTCGACGAAGAATCGTCGTTCACGCGATGACTCACACGCCCCACCTTACGGACGTCCGGGTAGGCGCAACGTGAACAGGGCGCCGCCCTCGGGGGCTCTGCCCGCCGTGGCCGTGCCACCGTGCCGTTGCGCCACCTGTTTGACGATGGCGAGCCCGAGGCCCGAACCCGGCAGGGTCCTCGCCTCGGTCGAACGGTAGAAACGCTCGAAAACGTGAGGTAGATCGGCGTCCGCGATGCCGGGGCCCGCGTCCGCCACCTCCACCACGGCGCTGCCGTCGCCGACCTGGCGGAGGTTCAGCCGCACCGCCGAGCCGGACGGGCTGAACTTCACCGCGTTGTCGAGGAGGTTCAGCACGGCGCGCTCCAGGGCGCTCGAATCACCCAGAAGTGTCCACGGTTGCAGCTGCACGTCGAACGTCACGGCGTTCGAGGCGCGGCGGCGCGCGCGGTCCAGGGACCGTTCCACCACCTCGACGAGGTCCACCGGCTCGTGGATGACCTGCGGGGCGTCCTCGCGGGCCAGTTCGACCAGGTCACCGATGAGCGTCGTGAGCTCGTCGAGCTGGCCGCGCACGTCGGCCTGGATCTCCGTCTTGTCCTCCTGCGACAGGGTCGGGGAGTCCGGGCGTTCCGAGGCGAGCAGCAGCTCCAGGTTGGTGCGCATGGACGTCAACGGGGTGCGCAGCTCGTGGCCCGCGTCGGCGACCAGGCGGCGTTGGCGTTCCTGCGACTCGGCCACGGCGCCGAGCATCGCGTTGAAGCTGTGGGTGAGGCGGGCCAGCTCGTCGTCGCCCGACACCGGGATCGGGGTCAGGTCGCCCGTGTTCGCGACGCGTTCGGTCGCCTCGGTGAGCCGCTGGACCGGCCTCAGGCTCGTGCGGGCCACGGCCGTGCCCGCGATGGCCGCGAGCAGCACGCCGGCGCCGCCGATCAGCAGCAGCACGACGCTGAGCTTCGCCAATGTGGTCCGCTGCGGCACCATCGACTGGGCGATGATGATCGCCTGGCCGGGCTGGTACGGGACCGCGATGACGCGCGTCTCGGTCTTGTGGTCGGTCCAGATGAACTCGGGCCGGTCGCCGTCCGCGACGTCCCAGGCCTCCTGGACGGTCGGCGGCGGGTCGGAGTCCCTCGGGTAGCTGAGCTTGCCCGAGTCCGACAGCAGCACGCCCATCTTCACGTCGCCGGCCGCGAGGAACGCGGCCGGGTAGTTGGTGACCTCGTTCGGGTCGGTGACCTTCTTGCCGTTCGCCACCGTGGCGGCGCGCTGGCGCAGACCGTCGTCCAACGCGTCGTAGGTGCTCTTGCGCACCACCATGTACGCGCCGAGAGACACCAACGCGACCGCTCCGGCGACGCAGAACGCCGCGAGCCAGGTGACCCGAGCCCGCAGCGACGCCCGTTGCAGGCGCCCCTGGGGTTCGACGATCACGGAGGCGTCTCCCGCAGGACGTAGCCCACCCCGCGCACCGTGTGGATCAGCCTCGGCTCGCCCTCCAGCTCCGTCTTGCGGCGCAGGTACCCCACGTAGACCTCGAGAGCGTTGCCCGAGGTCGGGAAGTCGTATCCCCACACGTCCTCCAGGATGCGGCTGCGGGTGAGCACCTGGCGCGGGTGCGCCAGCAGGAGCTCGAGCAGCGCGAACTCGGTGCGGGTGAGGCTGATCGACCGCTCGCCGCGGCGGACGTCGCGGGTCGACGGGTCCAGCTCCAGGTCGGCGAACTTCAGCGTGGCGGCGGACTGCTGGGCGACGTCGTCGTCGTGGGCGGCCCTGCGCAGCAACGCGCGCAGGCGAGCCAGCAGCTCCTCCAGCGCGAACGGCTTGGGCAGGTAGTCGTCGGCGCCGGCGTCCAGCCCGGACACCCGGTCGCTCACGGCGTCGCGCGCGGTCAGCACGAGGATGGGCAGGTCGTCACCGGTGCTGCGCAGCCTGCGGCACACCTCGAGGCCGTCGAGGCGGGGCATCATCACGTCGAGCACCATCGCGTCCGGCCTGGCGGCGGTCACCGACTCCAGGGCCTGCATGCCGTCTCCGGCAGTCTCGACCTGGTAGCCGTTGAACTGGAGCGAGCGGCGGAGTGACTCCCGGACCGCTCGATCGTCATCGACAACGAGGATGCGCATGAGGGCAGTCTTGCCGAGGGATCTGAGAAGTGCCTGAGAAGGGCCCTAACTGCAGGTGTGAGTTCGGCGTTAGGGCCTGTGTCGGAGTCCGGGGTCGATGAGAGTCGCGCCTGAGGTGGTTCCTGGCGGTGCGGCCGGACGGGCCGCGTACCGGTGTTGTACTTGGGTCGTCCGGCCGTGCCGTCAGAGGCCGCCTCAGGCCCGGCTATCGCGGACCTGGGCTCCGATACAGGCCCTAGCCTTCGAGGCCCCTTGCGACCGGTGCGTTCCACTTCCGCCAGAGCGCGATCAGCCGGATGGTGATGATCAACGCCGCACCGGTCAGCGCGACCAGGCCTTTCGGGAAACCGACCCCTTCACTCACCGCCACGACGACCGCACCGCACAGTGCGGCCACGGCGTAGATCTCTCTCCTCAGGACCAGAGGGATCTCACGGAGAAGAAGATCGCGGAGTGCCCCACCGCCGATACCTGTCGTCATGCCGATGAGGCACGCGGCGTACGGGGTGGCGCCGAGGGCCAACGCCGTGGACGTGCCGGACGTGACGAACAGGCCCAGCCCCACGGCGTCGAGCAGCAGCACGGACCGGCGCAGCTTCGCGACCTGCGGGTGGAACCAGAAGACGATCAGGCCCGTACCGCCCGCGACCAGCAGGTACGGCCAGTTCCGCAGGCTCGTCGGCGGGTGCACGCCGAGCAGCACGTCGCGGATGATGCCGCCGCCCAGGGCCGTGGTGAGCGCCAGGATGATCACGCCGAACACGTCGAGGCGCGCGCGGACCGCGGCCACCGCCCCGGAGGCGGCGAAGACCGCGATACCGATCAACTCCAGGACGACGAGCAGCACGGACGGAGGTTAGCGAGACTGCGCTGTCCTGCGGTAACCGGCGTCCAGCCGCCCTCCGGCCGACTCCAGCACGGTCTCCACGGCGGCGACGAACCGCTCCGAGCCGTCGCCTCGCACCATCTCGCGGTAGGAGTCCACGATCTCGTGCTCCCCCGCGTCCCGTAGGCGCCGCACGAGCCACTTGCCGTGTCCGAGCCAACGGTTGCGCACGACCAGTGCGAGTTCTCCGGCGCAGGTCAGCAATCGGGCCGCAACGAACAGACGCTCGTCCTCGTCCCGTGTGCCGATCAGGTCTTCAAGCAGGTCGGTGGTGCCATAACGGCGGTCTTCGAGCTCGGTGACGGTTGCGAGTGGAGGGCCGGCCTCGAGCAGAGCGCGCGCCTCGGTGCGCATGCGTTGCCCTGTGCCGTCGGCGTCGAGCATGAGGAACCCCTCGGCGCACATGTGCAGCAACGGCGGCCGCCTGCCCTCGGTGTCCCGGGCGACGAAGTCCTGGAACGACTCGACCGTGTGGCAGAACAGCTCGACCGGCCAGCCGCGGTGCCGCAGCGTCTCGCGGAACGCGCCGGGCAGGTCGTTGACGATCACGACCATGTCCAGGTCGGAGTTCGCCGTGTACGTCCCCGCCGCCACGCTGCCGCCGAGGAACGCCGCCCGCGCGAGCGGGTACCGGGTGTCGAGCAGGTCCCGCGCGACGTGGACCGGGTCCTTGTCCCAGTCCAGCGGGTGGCCGGTGATGTAGTAGTCCTCGTCGGGGTTCAGCGGCCCGAGGACGTGTTCGACGCACGGCCGGATCGCGGGGACGACCTCGTTCAGGTCGACGAGCCACGGGTTGTCCTCGGCGTCGAAGAACGGTCTGATCGTCAGGAACTCGGTCCGCGAGATCTCCCGCACGCTCACCGGTGGCCCGCTGAGCCTCTTGGCATAGCCGGTCAGGCGCCAGCCCATGTTGTCGCCGTAGGCGTGCCTGACCTCGTCCTCGTGCCCCGCCACCCGGCCATTGTGACCGAAGTGGACGTGGGAACCCTGTTATGGAACGCCGTTCGTCAGAAGAAGTCGGCCAGCCGGGGCGTGCCCGGAGAGGCGACGAGCTGGTCGAGCAGCACGGCGTCGGCCGGGTCGCCCTCCAGCACACCACCGCGCCGCAGCACGTGCGTGCTGTGCGCGCCGGAGAACCACGGCCCCAACGCCCGCGCGTGCATCCGCACGGCACCGGTGCCGCCGGGTTCGACACGTACCGCGCCGTCCTCCACGACGATCCGCTGGAGACCCGCGTGCCACGGCGCGTGCTCGTCGACGACCTCCAGGTCCACCACGGCGTCGGCGAGCCTCGGCCACCCCCGCGCGGACACGGCGGCGGGCAGGTCGACGACGCGCTGCATCCACGTCGAGGTCCGGACGGAGTAGCGCAACGGCGTGCCGCCCAGCAAGTTCACCGTCGTCGGATCGGTGATCCGCAGGTCTACCGCGTCGAGCAGGCCCGCCCACGACGCCAGCGACGCCAGCAGGGTGAGCTGGGCGTCGACGTCGACACCGATGAGGTCCTGGACCTTGAGACGCCCCAGGCCCTCGCCGGGCTCGCGGGTGGCGGTGAGGTAGCCACGCAGGCCATGAGGGCCGGGCAGCACGGTCACGACGTCGAGCTCGAGCACCTTGTCGAGCTCGATCCGGGGCGGGCGGCGGTCGGCCATGCCGTCGACCGTGCGCGCCACCTCCAGGTAGCACTCGTGCAGCGCGGGCAGGTCGCTCTTCTCCACCGGCCGCGAGTCGATCCGCTCGGACGGCCTGGGCACCGACAGCAGCCGGTCCATCGGCAGCTCGACCCACTCGAAGACGCCGGCCTTCTCCCAGCCTCGCCGCCGGTACAGCGTCGGCACGGTCGGGTAGAGCGCCGAGATCGGCTGCCCGTGCTCCCGCATGGTGTGCAGAGACGCGTCGAGCAACGCGTTGGCGATCCCGCGACCCCGGTAGGACCCGTCCACGGCGACACCGCCGATCCCGCCCATGGGAACCGCGGCGCCGCCGTAGAACTGGGCGAACGAGCCGATGGTCAGCACACCCGCGACCCGGCCGTCGATCTCGGCGAGGAGCCCGTGCGATCCGGCCTTGAGCAACGGCCCGTCCGGCGGTGATCCGTTGAACGCGACCTTGCGGAGCCGGAACACGTCGTCGCGGTCGTCCTCGGTGAACTCACGGATGCGCACGAACGCCTGTCTACCAGGTGAAGAAGCCCTGGCCCGACTTCTTCCCGAGCTCGCCGCGCGCGACCTTGTCCCGCAGCAGCCGGGGCGGCTCGAACCGCGGCCCCAGCTCGCCCGCGAGGTGCTCGGCGATGGCCAGCCGGACGTCGAGCCCGACCAGGTCGGTGAGCTCCAGCGGCCCCATCGGCCAGCGGTACCCGAGCTTCATGCCGGTGTCGATGTCCGCGGCGGAGGCGACGCCCTCCTCGACCATCCGGATCGCCTCCATGCCCACGGCGACGCCCAGGCGTGAGGTCGCGAAGCCCGGCGAGTCGCGCACCTCGATGACGGTCTTGCCCATCTGCTCGGACCAGGCGCGCGCCTTGGCCACGTTCGCGGGGTCGACGCCCTCGTGGTGCACGAGCTCGACGAGCTGCTGCACCGGCACGGGGTTGAAGAAGTGCATGCCCAGCACCCGTTCGCCGGGCAGCCCCGCGGCGATCTCGGCGATGGACAGCGAGGACGTGTTCGACGCGAGCACCGCGTTCGGGCACCTCTCGGCGGCGAAGCCGAGCACCTTCTGCTTCAGCGGCACGTTCTCCGGCACCGCCTCGACGACCAGTTCGGCGTCCTCGGGCAGGTCACCGGTGCTCAGCCGGGCGAACACCGCGTCGGCGTCGGCGAGCTTGCCCTTCTCCTGCGCCTTGGCGAGCGACCGCCTGATCGCGTCCCTGCCCTGCTCGGCGCGGTCGGCGTCGGCCTCCGACAACGTGACGTCGTGGCCGCTCGCGAGGAGCACGTGCGCGATGCCCGCGCCCATCGTGCCGCCGCCGATGACGACGGCCTTCACGCGACGACCTCGGCGCTGAACATCGCGACGAGCTCCATCCCACCGATCTCGGCGAGGTTCGCGCCGGAGGTGGCCCACTCGGGCGACTGGAGGGCGGCCCGGAACGACTCCTCCGACTCGAAGTACATCTCCGCCACCATGTGCGGCTCGGTCTCCCCCAGGAACCCGGCCAGGAACACCCGCTGCACCTTGGCGACCTCCGCGCGGACCAGGCCGGGAACCGAGTTCACGATCGGCAGGTGCGACTCGAAGTACTGCTGGTCGAAGCCCTCGGGGTCGGCGGGCTTCCGGTACAGAGCGACGTACTTGATCATGTGACGCCATCCTCCTCGACTCGCCGAGCACTGTAACGCCCGGAGCACCCCGGGGACTGGGGCACGATGGTGAGGTGCGGATCATCCTGCTGCGCCACGGACAGAGCCTCGGCAACGTCGACGAGCTCGCCTACTGCCGCATCCCCGACCACGCCCTGCCGCTCACCGAGACCGGTGAGGACGAGGCCCGCGCGGCCGGCCCGACGATCAGGGGCCTGGTCGGCGACGGCCCGGTCGCGGCCTACGTCTCGCCGTACCAGCGCACCAGGCGGACGTTCCACCTGCTGGGCCTCGACGCCGAACGGGTCGTCACCGAGCCGCGGGTGCGCGAGCAGGACTGGGGCAACCTCCAGGACCCGGTGCAGCAGGAGGTGCTCAAGCACCAGCGGCACGCGTTCGGGCACTTCTTCTTCCGGCTGCCCAACGGGGAGTCCGGCGCCGACGTGGACGACCGCGTGGCGGCGTTCCTCGACGGCCTGACCGTGCGGATGCACAAGGACGAGGAGCACCCGAAGACGGTGCTGGTCGTGTCGCACGGGCTGACGATCAGGTTGCTGTGCCGCAGGTTCTTCGACTGGAGCATCGACCTGTTCGAGTCACTGTCCAATCCGGACACGTGTGAGCACCGGGTGCTCGACCACGACGGCACGGGGTGGAGGCTGGACCGTCCCTTCGACCAGTGGCGCGACTCACCGGACGGGACGGTCCAGCGCCCGGTCTAGAGCAGGCCCCGCTTGTACGCCGCGACGAGCCGCCGGGGCACGAGGAGTTCCTTGCCGTCCAACGTCCGCACGGTCACCAGGTCCGGCGCGGTGGCCTTCCACTGCGACCGGCGGTGGCGCGTGTTGGACCTCGACGTCTTGCGCTTGGGGACGGCCATCAGCGCTCTCGCTTTCCGTAGCGGCGGTTGAACTTCTCGACCCGGCCGGCGGTGTCCACGACCCGCTGCGTGCCCGTCCAGAACGGGTGCGAGTCGGCGGTGATGTCGACGACCAGCAGCGGGTAGGTGTTGCCGTCCTCCCACTCGATCGTCTTCGCCGACGTCGCGGTGGACCGGGTCAGGAACGTCTTGCCGGTGGACGCGTCCTGGAAGACGACCGGGTGGTAGTCGGGGTGGATACCGGGCTTCATACATCCAACTTTCGGATCGAGTCCACGAAGGACAGTTCGTCGTCGGTCAGCAGCGCGCCCTCGAAGGCCGCCGTGATGACGTCCGGCTCCCCCAGGGTGATCGCCACGATCTGAGTGGTCTTCCCGCCGCGCGGCCCGCCCTGCCCGACGTGCATGCCGCAGCCCGCGGATTCCAGGTGCAGCGCGACGTCCGGCTCGTCCGCGACCCACAGCCGGCCGCGCGAGCGCACGACCGTCCCGTCCAGCAACGAGTCGAGCGCCTGGTCGAGGCGGGCCGGGTGGAACGGCCGGTCCGAGGTGAACACCGCCGTCGAGACACCGCACTCGGGCGTCAGCGGCACCAGCCGCGGCCTGCTCGACCGCCGCACCACCACGGTCTCGGGCGTGCAGCGGTGTGCGCCGGGCGCCAGCCGGTCGAGCACGGCGAGCGTTCGTTCGTCCGCGTCCCCCTGCAGCACCAGCACGTCCGCCGCCTCGGCCTGCGCGACGACGACCTGCGCCACGGTCCGCTGGTCGCTGACCATCGAGGCGTCGCCGAGCGCGTCGTCCAGCCAGGTCGCCGCGTCGAGCACGGTGATCACGCACTCGACGTCGATGCCGAGCTTGCGGCGCACCGCGTCCGGTTCCAGCAGCGGGTCGAGGTGCAGCACGACGGTGTGGCCCGCGAGGTCCGCGAGCACCGAGCGCAGGTCCTCGCGGACCGTGCAGGACACGCAGCCGTGCAGCAGGTCGACGTCGGTCGCGACGCCGTCGACCCAGCGCCGCACGCACGTCTCCGCGGCGACGTGCCGCACGAGCACCGATCCGGGCCGGTCCCGCCACACCCGCACGGCCACGTCGTGGTCGACCAGCCCCGCCACCATAACGACAACGGTTTCCATGTGAGGTACCGTAGATGAAAACGAAAGTCGTTTCAAACAGGAAGGCCTCACATGCGTTGCCAGCTGACCGGCCGCGAGCCGGGCTTCGGCAACCGCGTCTCGCACTCCCAGCGCAAGACGCGGCGCCGGTGGAACCCGAACGTCCAGCGCAAGCGGTACTTCGTGCCGTCGCTGAACAGGTTCGTGACGCTCACGCTGTCCGCCAAGGGCATCAAGACGGTCGACAAGATGGGCATCGAGGCGGCCGTCGCCCGGCTGCGCTCGCAGGGGGTGAAGGTCTGATGGCCAAGAGCACGGACGTCCGGCCGATCATCAAGATGAGGTCGACCGCCGGCACCGGGTACACCTACGTGACCCGCAAGAACCGCCGCAACGACCCGGACCGCCTGGTGCTGCGCAAGTACGACCCGGTGGCGCGCAAGCACGTCGAGTTCAAGGAAGAGCGCTGATGGCGAAGAAGTCGAAGATCGCCGCCGATCAGCGCCGGCGCGAGGTAGTGGCCCGGTACGCGCAGCGGCGGGCCGAGCTCAAGGAGAAGCTGCGGCACCCCGAGACGCGCGCGGAAGCGTTGCGGGGCCTGCAGAAGCTGCCGCGCGACGCGTCGCCGACCCGGCTGCGCAACCGCGACACCGTGGACGGACGGCCGCGCGCCTTCAACCGGAAGTTCGGGCTGTCCCGCGTCCGGCTGAGGGAGATGGCCCACCGCGGTGAGCTGCCCGGCGTCTCGAAGGCGAGCTGGTGATGCGCGAGAAGCGGCCTTTGAAGCGCAGGCAGAACCTCCTCGCGAAGGAGGGCATCACCGTCGTGGACTGGAAGGACGCGACGCTGCTGCGCAAGTTCCTGTCGGACCGGGGCAAGATCCGGTCCCGGCGCGTGACCGGCCTGACGCCGCAACAGCAGCGCCAGGTCGCCACGGCCATCAAGAACGCGCGGGAGATGGCCCTGTTGCCGTACCCGTCACAAACGCGATGACCCGCACCGCCGCGCTGGCCAGGAGGGCCAGCGCGGCGAGCTGCACCAGCAACGCGAGCACCCAGGTCGTGTGTTCGTCGACCGTCAGATCGCCACGAACACCCACCAAGAAGGTCGCGTAGAGGCCCCAGCACTGCAGCGCGGCCAGGCCGGCACCGACGATCGTGGTGCGCAGCGAGACGGCCACCACGACGGCGGCGAGCAGGATCAGGGCGAGCAGCGGCCAGGCACCGGTGAACGTGGTCACGCCGACTCCCGCGCCGAATCCGAGAGCCGAGCCGTAACCACCTCTCATTCTTCGCATCCGATCGGTGTATCGCCTCAGGTGAGATCAGCGCCACCTCTCCAGCGTGAAGTTGGTGCTTTCGAGTGAGGCACGATCGGTCGAATGAACCTGTACGACGTGGTCCACCGCCGCAGGGACACCCGAGCCGAGTTCTCCGGCGAGGCGATCCCGGACGACGTGCTGCGCCGAGTGCTCACCGCCGCGCACGCCGCACCCAGTGTCGGACTGTCCCAGCCGTGGGACTTCGTGCTGGTGCGCGACGAGTCGACGCGGCGCGCGTTCCGCGACCACGTCCAGGCCGAACGCAGCGTCTTCGCAGCTCAGCTGGACTCCGAACGAGCGGAGACGTTCTCCCGCATCAAGGTCGAGGGCGTCCTCGAGTCCACCCTCGGCATCGTCGTCACCTACGACCCGGACCGGGGGTCGCCCGCGGTGCTCGGCCGGCACGCGATCGCGGACGCCGGGCTGTACTCGGTGTGCCTCGCGATCCAGAACCTGTGGCTCGCCGCGACCGAAGAGGGACTCGGTGTTGGCTGGGTGAGCTTCTACCGAGAAGATGTGCTGCGCCGTCTGCTGGACATCCCCACGAGGGTCCGTCCGGTTGCGTGGTTGTGCGTCGGTCCGGTTCGATCACTGCCCGAAACGCCCGACCTGGAACGTCACGGTTGGCGCAACCGGCTACCCCTCGACGACGTCCTGCACCACGATCGGTACGGGGCGCGACCGACCCGGTAGCCTGTGCGGGCCGCTCGGCGAGTCGGAACGGAGTCGATGAACGAGTGGAGCAGCGCGATCCGCTGGTAGCGGGCCAGATTCCGCGGTTGGACCGAGAGGTCCGCGCGTTGCTCAATGCTGGCCGCCTGCCGGAAGCGAACAGTCTTTTCGACGAGGTGGTCACCAAGGTGTCCCCCGGCGCCGACCGCTGGGTCCGGTCGGCGGTGCTGGTCAACCGGGCGGTGATGGCCTGGAGACTCGGCCGTATTCCGCTCGCGCTGGAATTGGCCGCCGAGGGGTGGACCGATCTCGACGCCGACCGTTCGGACAGCCCGGCCGTGGCGCAGACGATGGGCTCGCTCGGCTACCTGATGGAGGGCATCGGCAACCGCCGGGCCGCTCTGGACATGCTGCGGCTGTCCGTCCAGGTCGCCCGCCGCGCGGGCAACACCGACACGTTGGCGCACTGCCTGCAACGCCTGGGCGGCTCGCTGAACTTCCGCGCCTGCTCCGGCCCTCCGGCTGCGGCACCGGCGATCTTCGAGGAAGCGCTGGCGTACCTCGACGAGGGCCTGGGCATCGTCAAGGACGAGGTGCACCGGCGGGCGTTGATGGGCGCGCTGGGGCGTTCCCTGGCGGGCGTCGGGCAACTGGAGAAGGCCGAGGAGACGGCCGAGGAGACCCTGCGGCTCGCGTTGGACGCCAACGACCTGTGGGGGATCTCGGTCGGCAACTGGGTTCTCGCGGTCGTGCGTCGCGAACAGGGTGATCTCGACGAGGCGCGCACACGGGCGTCACGCGCGGTGTCGAACGCCGAACGCATCAACGACACGTCGTTGCTGCTGCGGTTCTCCACGGAGCTCGCGGACATCTGCCACGCGCTGGGCGACGCTTTCGGTGAGGCCGAGGCGTTGCGGCGGTCCATGCAGGCGTCCCGCACGGCCACGGAGACGTTGCAGGAGGGCCTCGGGCAGGCGTTGGAACAGCGCCGGGTGGCCGTTCAGGCGCAACGGCTCGCGGTGGCGGCGCAGGAGGCCGCGGCGCGCGATCCGTTGACGGGCCTCGCGAACCGCCTCGGACTGGAGCGCGCGGCGGCGGCGTTGCTCGAGTCGACGGCGGCGCGCGGCCGGGTGCCGTGGCTGGTGCTGGTCGACGTGGACTGGTTCAAGAGCGTCAACGACGACGCCGGGCACGCGACGGGTGACGCGGCACTGCGCGAGATCGCGGCGTTGCTGCGGCGCGAGTGCCGGGCGGACGACCTGGTGGCGCGCTGGGCCGGTGACGAGTTCGTGGTGCTGCTGGGCGACACCGGGCCGAACATGGACGTCGGCCCGAACGTGGCCGAGCGGATCCGCGCGGCCGTCGACGGGCACGACTGGGCGATGGTGCTCGGCGCGGTCCGCCGTCCGACGGTCAGCATCGGTGTCGCGGCGGGACCCGCCAAGCTGGACCAGCTGTTCGCGGCCGCGGACATGGCGCTCTACCGCGCCAAGCGCCACGGCCGCAACAGGGTCGAGGTCGAGCCCTCGGTCGACGAGGTGCCGGAGAGCGTGTCCGGGAACTGAGCTCCCGGCCCGCGCTCCGCTAGGCGATCAGGCCGCCGCGGTAGGCCACCAGCGCGGCCTGCACGCGGTTGACCGCGCCGATCTTGCCGAGCACGGACGAGACGTACCCCTTCACCGTCGCCTCCGACAGGTGCAGGGTGCCGCCGATCTCCGCGTTGGACATGCCCTGGCCGATCAGCACGAGCACCTCGCGCTCGCGTTCGGACAGGCTCTGGAGGAGCCTGCGTGCCGGCTCCGCCATTCGTTCGCCGTCGGCCACCGCCGCGAGAACCCTCGCCGCAACGCCGGGGTCGAGAACCGCGCCTCCGCGCGCGAGATCGCGCACGGCTTTGACGAGCTGTTCCGGTTCGGTGTCCTTGAGGAGGAAGCCGGCCGCGCCGAGACGCAGTGCTTCCGAAACGTATTCATCGACGTCGAACGTGGTCAGGATGCAGACCCTCGGTGGGTCCGGAAGGGTCCGCAGCCGCCGCAGCGCCACGAGTCCGTCCGAGGTGCGCATCCGGATGTCGAGCAGGACGACGTGCGGACGGTGCTGGCGCGCCAGGTCGGCTACCAGGTGTCCGTCATCGGCCTCAGCAACAACTTCGATGTCTCCGACGCTGTTCAGGATCATGCGAAGGCCGGAACGGACGAGGTCCTCGTCGTCGGCCAGCAGAACCTTGATCACGACGCCTCCCGCATTGGCGTTCCGTGCTCCCTCATGTTCGTGATCTTCGCGTACACCAGCCGAAGGTCACGTTAATTCTCAGTTATCTCATCATGTGGTTACAGATTTTCGAGATCACCGGCCGCGTTCACAGTTACCGGAATTGGCCGACGACTTCGCTGCGTAGGCGTGCCACCAGGCGTTAAGAGGGTTCATCGGAACGCTGAGTGACGAAACATGGAAATCTCACTGAGTGGAATCCGGTGTCAAAACACGGATACGCGCGGGGTAATCCGATTCAGATGTCTCAGATGGCCTCGTTTCTGCCCATATGGATTCCCGATCGCTTTCGGTATCGATACAGAGAACGTTCTTGTCGCGCGGGAAACGCGAAGGTCTTTCGCAATAGCCCTACCGGAAAGTAACGTACGTCACAACAGCCCTGCCCTGCACGGAGAGGAGCTTCGCGCGATGCGGAGAGCCAATCCGGTGACGTCCCTGCTGGCGACCGCCGCCGTCACCGCCTCCCTTCTGATCGTCCCGGCCGCCCAGGCCGAGGAACCCCCGCGCGCGGCCGCGTTCGCCGCCGACGACCACTGCCTCGGTCAGTGCGGCGACATCGTGCCGCCCGGCACCAACGGCAACGCGACGCTGGCCGAGATCCTCGGCCACAAGGCGTTCGGCACCAGGCCCGCGCACTCGGCCGACCAGCTCGGCAAGTACGACGCACTGGTGTCGGGGTACTCCGGCCTGACGAACTCCCAGTTGACGGACTTCTTCAACGACGCGTCGTTCGGCGTGCCGGCCGACCAGGTCGAGAGCACGGTGAAGCCGCGCGCCGACGTGACGATCGTGCGGGACAAGAAGATCGGCATGCCGCACATCACCGGCACCACGCGGTCCGGGACGATGTTCGGTGCAGGTTTCGCGGCCGCGCAGGACCGCCTGTGGCTGATGGACCTGTTCCGCCACCTCGGCCGCGGCCAGCTGACCGGGTTCGCGGGCGGCGCGCCGTCGAACCGGGTGCTGGAGCAGAGCTTCTACAACCAGATCCCGTACACCGAGGCGGACCTGCAGAAGCAGATCGACTCCGCGGCGGCCGGCGGCGGCGAGCGCGGGCGGCAGGCGCTGGCCGACGTCAACGACTACATCTCCGGCATCAACGCGTACATCACCCAGTCCGTGGCAGCGCGGAACTTCCCCGGCGAGTACGTGCTGACCGGGCACGCCGACGCGATCACGAACTGGAACGACATCCAGCCGTTCAAGGCGACCGACATGGTGGCGATCGCCGCGGTCGTCGGCGGCCTGTTCGGTGCCGGTGGCGGCGGCGAGGTGCAGTCGGCGCTCGTGAAGCTGGCCGCGCAGAACCGGTACGGCGCCGCGGTCGGCGAGCAGGTGTGGCAGGCGTTCCGGGCGCAGAACGACCCCGAGGCCGTGCTGACCCTCCACGACGGACAGTCGTTCCCGTACTCCGCCTCGCCCGCTTCCCCCGTCGGCGTGGCACTGCCGGACGGCGGCGTGGTCGCGCCGGAGCGGATGGTCTACGACGAGGTGGGCGGGACGGGCGCGTCCGTCGCCGTTCCCGCAACCGGTGACCTGGCCAAGGCGCGCGGGATGTTCGAGGACGGCGTGCTGCCTCCCGACCTGTTGAACAAGAAGCACGGCATGTCGAACGCGCTCGCGGTCTCGGGCGCCCACACCGACTCCGGCAACCCGATCGCCGTGTGGGGACCGCAGACCGGGTACTTCGCACCGCAGCTGCTCCTGCTGCAGGAGCTCAACGGCCCGGGCATCCGCTCGCGCGGCGTCTCGTTCGCCGGCGTCTCGATGTACGTGCAGCTCGGCCGGGGCGTCGACTACTCGTGGAGCGCCACGTCGTCCGGTCAGGACATCGTCGACACCTACGCCGTCGAACTGTGCAATCCGGACGGTTCGCCTGCGACCGCGGCTTCGTCTTCGTACCTGTTCCACGGCGCGTGCCTGCCGATGGAACGGCTGGAGCGCAAGAACGCCTGGAAGCCCACGGTCGCGGACGGCACACCCGCCGGCTCGTACACGTTGGTGATGTACCGGACGAAGTACGGCCTGGTGACGAGCCGCGCGACCGTCGGCGGCAAGGTCGTGGCGTACACGACGCTGCGCTCGACGTACATGCACGAGGTCGACTCGATCATCGGCTTCCAGGAGCTCAACGACCCGTCCGCGATCCGTTCGGCGGCAGACTTCCAGCGCGCGGCCAACAAGATCGGGTACGCGTTCAACTGGTTCTACGTGGACTCCCGCGACACCGCGTACTTCAACTCGGGCCTGAACCCGGTGCGCCGGTCCACAGTGGACCCGAACCTGCCGACCTGGGGCCGGGCCGAGTACGAGTGGGTCGGCTGGAACGGCGACGAGAACACCGCGTCGTACATGCCGTTCGCCGGCCACCCGAACTCGATCAACCAGGACTACTACATCTCCTGGAACAACAAGCAGGCCAAGGACTTCACGTTCGGCGGGTTCGGCCACAGCGCCGTGCACCGCGGCGACCTGCTGGATGTCCGCGTGCGTGCGCTCATCGCGTCCGGCCAGAAGGTCACCCGGGCCGCGCTGACCCGCGTGATGGCGGAGGCGGCCGTGGCGGACCTGAGGGCTGAGCAAGTGTTGCCCGAGTTGCTCAGGGTCGTGGAGTCCGCTCCGGTCGACGCCGCACTGGCCCCGGCCGTGCAGAAGCTGAAGGACTGGCAGCGCTCCGGTTCGTTGCGCAAGGAGACCGCGAAGGGCAGCAAGACCTACGGACACGCCGAAGCCATCCGAATCTTGGATGCCTGGTGGCCCCTGCTCGTCGAGGCGCAGTTCAAACCGTCACTGGGCGACGGGCTCTACAACGCCCTGGTGGCGGCACAGCAGATCGACGAGTCCCCGTCCGACACGCACGGCGCCGCCCCGCACAAGGGTTCGTCGTTCCAGTACGGCTGGTGGGGCTACGTGGACAAGGACCTGCGCAAGGTCCTCGGCGACCCGGTCCAGGGCGCGTTCCCGCAGTCGTACTGCGGCGGCGGCACCCTGACGGGCTGTCGCACGGCTTTGGTGAACTCCCTGGCGGCAGCCGCGGCCAAGCCCGCGACCACCGTCTACCCCGGCGACGCCGACTGCGCGGCAGGTGACCAGTGGTGCGCGGACACGATCATCCACCGCGCCATGGGCGGCATCACCCACGACAAGATCCACTGGCAGAACCGCCCGACGTACCAGCAGGTCGTGCAGTTCCCGTCCCGCCGGGGCCAGAACATCGGCAACCTCGCGGCCGGCCGCACCGCCACCGCGTCGTCGCACGAGAAGGGCTGGAACACCCTCCCACCGTCGAACGCGGTGGACGGAAACCCGACCTCCCGCTGGGCCAGCGACTGGAACGACAACCAATGGATCCAGGTCGATCTCGGCGCAGTGCAACGGATCGGTCGCGCGGTGTTGCGGTGGGAGTCGGCGTTCGGCAGGGGCTACCGCATCGAGATTTCCAATGACGGCACGAACTGGCGGAACGTTTTCTCCACAAGTGCTGGCGATGGAGGCGATGATGTCGTAGCGTTCACCCCACAGGACGCGAGATACCTCCGGATGACCGGTACCCAACGGGCTGGGCAGTACGGATACTCCCTGTACGAGCTTGAGGTCTACAGCTTGTAGGCCTTCGAGATGAGGACGCCGATCCACCCCCAGGGGTCGGCGTCCTCTACTTATGTCAGGCCCTGCAGTCGTGCCAGCTCGTCAGCGGCACCGTCGTGGCCGTACCCCTTCATCAGTCGCTGGATCTGATCGAGCACGTCCCAGCGGTTCTGCGGTTCGAGGCCAGGCATGGCCTCGCTGAGCGCGTCCGTCAATCTCCGCGTCCACGGTTCCGCCGCCTGCTCGGCGTGGATGATCCTGATCAACTGCTTGAAGACGTCCTCCTTGAGCAGCGCGTCTTCCACGTTGTACCCGGTGCGCCTGAGCCACCACAGCACGGCGTGCGGCAGGTCGGCGAGAACGTTCTCGCGCAAGTGAGCGATTTCCGCGAGTTCAGCGATGCGCTCTCGCCGCTGCTGCAGGAGCGCCGCACTGTGCTCGGTGAGCTCGACGTGCACGTTCTCCGTTCCGACCCACATCGGGTTGTTGGGCGTGACGGGTCTCGGGTGCCCGAGTTCGGCGGCGAGCACGTGCTGCATCATTTCGCTGCTCACGCCTTCCGCACGTACGAGCGGCGCCGCACGATCACGGATCGCCACGGCCGCGATCGAGGCAGGCGCAGGGTGCGTGCCCGCATTGCCCTCCGTCCACCAGACGATCGTCCACTCCGCACGCCATTCGATGTCGGGCTCTGCGCCCTGAAGGACTCCCGACCACTGTTCTCGCTGGTAAATACGCGGCGCGGGCGGCAACTGAGGACCGCGCTGCAGGCTCTGCCACCAGTTCATCGCCGCACCACCGGGTGCTGGGCGTCGATGCGGCTTCGCAGTTCGTCGTGCACTTCCCCGCGTCCTTCCTGTCGATCGCGTTTCCACCTGTCCACCGACATGCTCAGCAGGTTGAGCGCGCTGATGTCGTTGCTCGCCGCGTCCAGCACCACGTTGAACGCTGCCGCGCGCGCCTCGGGATCGATGGCGGACGCAGCGGAGAACCAGTCGCTCAAGCCGCGAACGACACCCGCGTGGTTGGAGCTGCCGAGAATCGCTCTCCAGGCGAGGACCGCCGCCTGCTCGGGCAACTGGAAACCGTTGCCGGGCAAAGTCATCTCACGTACGACGATCGCCGCAGCCGCCCATTGCTCGCCGGTGCTGGTCCACAGCCAGGCGGTCATCCGGGCGAGGACGACCTCTTCCTTGCCTTGGTCTTTGGCCAGCACGAGCAATGCCGCCTCGACCTGCCTCACCACGTCCGCTCTGTGATGACCGGTCAGGTGTCCGAGCCTGGTCAGTGCGAGTTGCGTGTGCAGTGCGCCGAACCTTGCGGCGCAAGCCTCGATGACCGCGCGGGCGAGCGGTGCCGGCAGATCGGGGTTCTTCGCCCACCAGTACATGCGACGGCGCACCTCCACCGTGGTGTTCTCGTCCACCGCGCCCTCGTCGAGCAGGCCCGCAGCGAGCAGAACGTTGTGGTGTGCCCACGCTGCCACGGCGGTCAACAACGGCTTCGCATCCCTGGTGTCGACGCAGAGTGCAAGAAGCCTCGCCGCGATCTCCCGCCGGGATTGCGGTTCGAGGTGCGCCTGGTCGTCGAACGGAACCTTGGTGATCCACTCGCTGATGTGCCCGCGCAGTTGCGGAAACCCGCGCCAGACGTGGTTCAACACCGACGTGTCGTAGTCGCGCCGGGTCAGCCGGATGCGCTCCGGCGTGCTTTCCGCGTTCGCCAGCTTCGACAGCCTGCTGACGAACCCCTCGCTCGCGAGGACCTGAGTCGGTTCCTCGTCCTGATGATTCGTGAGGTCGAGCAGGATCTGTTCGGCGCGGTAGATCGACTCGTGCCTACCGTTGTTCACCAGTGCCAACGCGAGGAGAGCACTGCGCTCACGAGCCTTCGCGGCGTCGAACTCCTTCGACAGGGTTCGCGCGTACTTGTGGAACTCCTCGAACGCGACCTTGACCGGATCCCCTTGCGGCGCGTCGTTCCAAGCCCGGATGACCAGGTCGGCGAAATGCGCCACATCTGCAGGATGCGCACCCTGCGCCAGATCGAGCCAGTCGGCATCCGCGAGCAGCGCGTCGAGCTGCTCGCGCGGCAAGTCATGGTGCAGGTGGGCACGGAGAACCGCGCTCGGCTCAGGCGACGACAGGTGCTGGTACACGTGACGGTATCTGCTTTGGAACTCTTCGCTCTCGTTACCGGACAACAGCACGACGACGTGGCCGTCCGGTACCTGCTCCCCGATGAAGCCACTGAGTTGAGCCTCGACGGGACGTGTGTCCTCCGCGGTGCGCAGGTCGATCAGCACCAGCGCGTCCTCGGCTACGCGACGTGGCCTGAGCTCGGTGCCCGGTTCGACCTCGATGTGCTCGATGGTTCGCGCCTCGTTGTGAACATCGTGCAGCAGGCACAAGGCTGCGGTTCGCACGCCACTGCTCGCGGTGAGCGGTAGGAACTTCCCGAGACGCAACTGTTGCACGGCAGCGTGGAAGCCGTCCGGCTCGACGAACCGGTCGCGCTGCCAGCTCACGGTCGTCGGCAGGATCTGGTCTCCGAACACCTGCCGCATCAGGCCGTCGCCGACACTGATGGTGATGAGATCGCGCCCAGCGATCGTGTTGTTGCGTCCGTCGACCTCGATCGTCGGGATCACGGACGGCCACCCCTGATGTCGCGCCCGGCAACCTTGTTGCTGTTGCCGCGCACGCTGATCCGGTTCGACTGATCGCGGTGGTCCTGCTTCAGATGACCGATGCTCCCGGCCTGCACAACACCACCCGAAACCTCACCCGAGACGTTGTTCTGGACGCCCTGCGCTCCAGCCCGTGGCTGCTCCTCTTCCACGTCCGGGCCGTCCTGCTCCTGGCTGAAGCCTCGGGACAACAGTTCGCCGGACGGCTTGGGAACGTGGAGGTGCGCGTCGCCGCGGAACTGCTTCACGGAGACCGAGGTCTGCACGTAGTCGCTCGACGGGTTGGTCGCATGACCGCCTAGAACGACGTCGTCGTACACCCGGTCCGAGATGATCGCGGCGAGGAACGTGATGTCCGGGTCCGAGAGCTCGAGCAGCCGGCGCACCTCAGCGGCGTCAACCAGCCTGTGCGCAGCCACGCGGCTGTCACCGCACCCGTCACCGAGGCGAGGAGAGTCCGACTCGTACAACGGCCCCACGGTGATGGCGGCTCGCAGGCGCAGCCTGGACTTCCGATCGCGGGACCGCAGAATTCGGTCGTAGTAAGCGAGTTCGTACTGCAGGGCGTCGAGGAACGGCCCGGTCAGCAGCGGCAACGTCTCCGGCCGGAACCCCACCGCGTAGCCGTCACCGGTGCTGTCGGGGAAACGCCGCTCGTCCCACACATCACCACGCCCCGCGCGTTCGAAGGCTCGCTGGAGCAGATCAGGAATGATCTCGGTGAACTCGCGCTGCTGCACGGCGGTATGACCGCTGTAGTTCTCCATGTCCACCACGAGCACCGCGCGGTAGGGAGGTAGATCTTCGGCTGGCTCAGTCATGCCGTTGACGGTGTCAGCGGGCCTCCGACCGTGCTGCGCAGCAGATACCACCTAGGAAGTGACCCAGGTCACTCAGCAAGTCGAATGGGGCTCGTCGAGACCAAGAAGTCCTGCTCGCACAGTTGCGTCAACGCCTTCACAACGGCGTTGCGCGACAGCCCGAGAGACTCAGCGAGCTTCGACTGCGACAGCGGGATGACCTGAGGTTCCGGGTGGTCGGCGTCAGCGAGCTGAGCGATCCGCTCGATCACGTCACGCACTCGCGTCTCCGTGCCACGAGAAGAAACCCTGGCCACGGTCTCCCGCAACTTGGCGACGACGTACTGGCCGAGCTGATCGCCGACCTTGTGCCTCTCGAGCACCCGCTTGAACGCGCCACGGGAAATGCTGAACGCGACGCAGGGCTCCATCGCGACCACCGTGGCCGACCGCGTGCCGCCGTCCTGCGCGGACATCTCGCCGAGCACGTCACCCGAACCGCGCACGGCCACCAGCAACGTCGAGTTCAGCACGCGAACCCGGCCCCGTTGCAACACCAGCAGCGACGTGTCCGGCGCTCCCTCGACCAGCAACGTCTCGTTGGCCTTGAAGTCACGCCTGATACCGGTGCTGCGCAACTCGTTCCACACGACCGCGGGCACCAGCGCCCGAAACCCTCGCACGACTCCTATCTACCCAAACGAGTGCCGGGCCGCAATCACCTAAGCGCGGAACAGGTAGTTCCTGATCTCGTCGCCGATCTGCCGCGTCGGCCTCCACTCCCCGCCGTGCCACGTGCTCATCCGGTACCCGCGGTCGGTCAGGAAGTCAGCGACGTCCTTCGCCTGGTACCCGAACCGCTCGACGTGCCGTTCCTCGATCTCGAGCAGGAACGCGGGCTTCAACCGCTCGATGGTCTCCTCGGCCCCTTCGAGGACCTTGAGCTCGGCCCCCTCGACGTCCGCCTTGACGAAGTCGAGCTTCGTGATCCCCTGCTCCTCGACGAAGTGGTCCAGCGTGTCCGTCTTGACCAGGACGTCCAGGTGCTGCTCGAACTCCTCGTTGGACCCGAGTCCGTTGGCCCCCACCGTGAGGAACGACCGCCCGGTCACCGGACTCCCGTGCCGCACCGGCACGGACATGACCTCACGCCCCTGCTTCTCGGCACCGAGAGCCACCGAGTGCCGCTTGATGTTGGCGCCTTCCCGCGGCCGCAACACGTACGACAGGGCAGGGTGCGCGAACACCAGCGGCTCGACGCTGTGCACAGTCCCTTGTGGACCGACCAGTCTCGAAAGTGTCACCGTGTAGAGCCCAAGAGCGGCCCCGACGTCCACGCAGACATCTCCAGGCCTGACGACCTTGCGGAGCCCGATCAGCTCCGCCTCGGCGTAGGGCGTGAGCCGCGCGAGGGCCCTCAACCCGGCGACAACCGCGGCACTGCGAAGTTGGGTCAACACCTCGCCAGCCTAGACGTGCCCGTTCCGGTGCTGTTCGCCCGCAGGCAACCCGACCCGGTCCGCGAACTCGGCCGCGACCCGCTCCCCGCCGTACACGCTCAGGGCCTTCACGAGGTGCAACCGCAGATCCCGCCGGTGCGAGTCCTCGAGCTCGGGCATCGCCCGCTCCACGCTGTGGACCAACGACTCGGCCCAGTGCATCGTGGGCTCCCGCTGCGCGATCTTCACCAGCTCGGCCAGGTGATCGGCCAGCTTGACCGCCTCCTCGACCTGGTACCCGTTGCGCTGCAACCACCAGATCGTCGCCGTGCCGACGTCCGTCAACACCTCGTCCCGCAGGTACCGCATCTCGGCCCGTTCCACGTCCCGCTCGGCCAACTTGAACGTGGAGTTCCTGAGCAGCTCGATGTGCTTCTGAGCCATCTCCAGGTCACCGTCGTGCACGCTGACCTTGACCTGCTCGGCCCGAGCCCACACGTGCGTCCCGGGCACCTGCTGCTCGGTGGCGAGCTCGTCCCCCAACTGCACCTGCAAGGCCGCGTGGTGCACCAACATCGCCTTGCCGCTGATCTCCTTGGCCCGCTGCAACACGTGGTGGATGGCAGCACTCTTGGGCGAGTTGTGCCGCAACCCCGTGGCGAGGTCCAACCGCCACACCACAGTCAGCCGGAGTTGGAAGTCCAGCCCGTAGACCGCACTGGCCAACGGCGTCTCGAACTCCTGCTGATGACTGCTGGCCGGCGGCACGAAGGTGATCTCCTCGACGCGCCGCGGCACCCTCCGACGCCACCAGGCCTTGAGGGAACCGAGCGGGCCAGGACGGAAGTCGGGCCAAGGTCTGCTCACGCACCCTCCCTACCTGACGTTTGTGCCCGGCAGAAGGTGGCCTGCCTCACTTCCCTCCAACGGCCGCAGGGCCTTGGCGCCGCTCCTCACGGTGCGTGAGCGGGGTTCGTGCACCTCTAGGCGGGGGCGCTGGTCAACTCGGTGGCGGGGTCCCGGTAGACTGCTGTCGCCAGCCCTAGTAGCTCAGGGGATAGAGCATCGGTTTCCTAAACCGTGTGTCGCAGGTTCGAATCCTGCCTGGGGCACCACCTTTCGCCGGGTGAAATCAAGCTCTGACCAGCGGCAACGCGGTCGGAGCTTGATCTTTTCCAGCCCCTGGCGCATCAGGCTCCCGAACGGACGTGCGCGATGTACGGCTCGTAGGCCGAGAGATCGCGCCCAGGCTCGTACCGGCTCAGGTAGTAGTAGTCGGCGATGATGTTCGCCTGCTGCTCGGTGTTGAAGTCGCCGAACGACCGGCCGCGCAGGCCCTCGGCGCCGCCGTAGTCGTAGAGGCTCTTCTTGAAGAAGCCCGCGATGGCGGTCGGCAGGAGGCTGAGGATGCTGCGGCCGTGCTGGTACTGGTAGGCGTGCGTCAGTTCGTGGACCAGCCAACGTTCGAAGCGGGCCTGGTGTTGTGGTGTGGTCAGGACGCCCTTGGGGAACGTGACGAGACGCGGGAGAGTGCGGGCCACGCCGAAGCTGCCCAGGATGCCGCCTTCGGCCAGTCGGAGGGCGCTCACGTCCAGGGCTTCGCCGAAGACCTCGCGGGCTATCGAGGTCTCGTGCTCTTCCAGGTTGCGGCGGAAGGCTGCTCTGAACGCCATGGCGGCTCCCCTCTTCTGTGGTGATGGTAGGGCTTACCGGCAGAAGACTTGTTGTGCGCCAACGGTCAGGTGCTCGACGAGTACGCCGTGCTCACCCTGCGGCGCCGCTGAGCCGGTAGCGGATCTCCTTCAACTCCACGCCGTCGATGGTCTCGGTCTTCTCGAGGCCGTCGACGCGGAACCCGAGCCGCTCGTAGAACCTCCGGGCCCGCGGGTTCTCCTCGAACACCCACAGCACCACGTCGTGCTCGCCTGCCAGCGCCGCCCTGGCCATCTCGTAGCCGAGGCCGGTGTCGTACGCCGAGGCCAGCACGTAGATCGCGTAAAGCTCGAACGCCGCGTCGGGCTCGCGCGACGGCCCCACGGCGACGAACCCCACCACCTCGCCGTCCGCCAGGCCGACCCACACCCCGCCGCGCGGGATGGAGCGCTCCCACATCGCCGTGCAGGACTCGACCGAACGGCCGTCGAGCACGGAGTCCGGGACCAGGCCCCGGTAGGCGTCCTTCCAGGCCTGCACGTGCACCGCGCCGACGGCGGGCGCGTCCTCGACGACGGCGGGTCGAACTCTCACGGCATCCCCCAATGGCATGATCGAACGCATGCGGATCATCGTCGACGCGGACCCCGGCATCGATGACGCCCTCGCTTTGTACTACCTGCGGGCACAGCCGGAAACCGAAATAGTCGCCATCGGCACGGTCCACGGCAACGTGCCGGTCGAGCAGGCCACCGCCAACGCGCTGCGGCTCGTCGAGCGCCTGGACCTGGACGTCCCGGTGGCCATGGGCGCCGCCAAGCCGCTGGCCCAGCCGCTGCGGACCGCCGAGGACGTGCACGGCCGGGACGGGCTCGGCGGCCACGCGGGCGACGAGCCCGCCGGCTCCCCCACCGGGCAGAGCGCCGCCGAGCAGCTGGCGGACCTGGCCCGGCAGCACCCCGGTGAGCTCGACCTCCTCGCCATCGGGCCGCTCACCAACGTCGCCCTCGCCCTGCAGATCGAGCCGCGCCTGCCGCAGCTGCTCGGCAAGGTCGTCGTCATGGGCGGCGCGCTCAATGTCCCCGGCAACATCACCTCCCACGCCGAGGCCAACTTCTGGCACGACCCGGAGGCGGCCGACCTGGTCCTCGCGGCCGGCTTCGACGACCTCACGATCGTCGGCCTCGACGTCACCATGGAGAGCCACGCGCCGCAGGAGTGGCTCGACGCGCTGCCCGAGGACTGCTACCCGCGCCGGATCCTCGGCTTCTACGCCGACTTCTACGGCAGCTTCCTCGGCAAGAAGGGCTTCGTCCCGCACGACCCGCTGGCCGCCGCGGTCCTGGTCGACCCCGGCCTCGCGACGTACGCCGAGGACCGGTTCGCGATCGAGCTCACCGGGCGCTACACCCGCGGCAAGATCGTCGCCGACCAGCGCTTCCTGGCCCCGGACAGCCCGTTCGGCCGCGACATCGCCACCGAACGCGCCACGGCCCGGTACGCCGTCACGGCCGACCACGCCACCTTCCACGACCGGTTGAGGCGCGCTGTGACACAACCATGACGAACCACCGACGGGACCTGGACAAACGCCGGGGACCGTAGGAGACATGAACGTCCACTTGAAACGATGGCTCGTGGTCTCGGGGGCCGCCGTGGTCATCGCGGCGGGCGTCGTGGTCGGGGGTTCCTACTGGCGGCTGGAGAGCAATCTCAAGACCGTCGATCTCGCGAGGGAGATCACCCACCCCAGGCCTCCGTCGACGCCGGGCCGCCCCCTCAACATCCTGCTCCTCGGCAAGGACGACGACCGGTCCGACACCGCGATGGTCGTGCAGCTGAACGCGAAGGGCGACCAGGCCCGCGTCATCAGCATCCCGCGCGACACGATGGTGCCGAGGCCGCAGTGCGGGACCAACCCGCCGTCCGCGCTCGCCATGTTCAACAGCGCCTTCTCCACGGGCGGCGCCGCGTGCACGGTGGCGACGGTCGAGCAGATGAGCGGGATCCGGATCGACCACTTCGTGCAGATCGACTTCAACGGCTTCCGCGACCTGATCGACCGGCTCGGCGGAATCGACGTCACGATGCCCGAGGCGATCGACGACGAGAAAAGCGGACTGCAGGTGCCGGCCGGTCCGGCGAAGCTGAACGGAACCCAGGCGCTCGCATTCGTGCGCACCCGGTACAGCATCGGAGACGGCAGCGACCTGAACCGCATCAAGAACCAGCAGCTCTTCATGCGTGCGTTGAGCGAGAAACTGGCGAACGAGAACTGGCTCGCCAGTCCCGCGAAAACCCTCGAACTCGCCGACGTCCTCACCAAGTCCATCGTCACGGACTCGGAAATCGGCTCCATTCCGGAACTGGCCGATCTCGCGGGCAAGCTCACCGCGTTGAAGCCGGACGCCATCACCTACGTGACGCTGCCGACCGAGACCTACCCGCCCGATCCGAACCGCGTCCAGCCCAGGCAACCCGAGGCGGACGCCCTCTGGCACGCCGCCTGACCTAGCAGGCGGCCCCCTGCCACTCACTCGGCCACGGCTGAGGAGACCCCCAGCGGTGCTCCTCAGCCGTGGACGTTCTACCCCAGTCAGCCACCAGCACTTCGACGGTCTCCCCATCTCGTGAAGGACGTGGAGTCGAGGTTGTCAGACCACCTCGTTATGGTGGGTTCCTGACTGCCTGTCCGGTGCGTGCGCCGCAGCTCAGACGGGCGGTCCTCGTTTTCCGGTCCGGACGAGGAGGAGGCCGCTTGGGACCCCGTGGTGTCTTCGCGGAGCGCTTCGCGCTGCTCTACGCGGAGGCAGGCGACCCGCCCCTGAAGCGGGTCACGGAGTCGGTCGCCCGTGCCCGCCGGACGGACGAACAGGGCAGGCCCCTGCGCGTTCCGGCGCAGCGGGTCAGCGACTGGCGGCGCGGGCGCAACGTGCCCGCGCGGTTCAGCGGCTTGAGCGCGGTCCTCGACGTGCTGGTCGGCGAGGCCCGCAAGCGCAGGCCCCAGCAGGCGATCGACGGCCTGTACGACCTGGACGCGTGGCGCGCCCTCTGGGAAGAGGCGCTCGCGAGTCCTGTCACGGAACCGGACACGCCTCCTCAAGAAGACGACTCCGTTTGCCCGTACATGGGTCTGAGCGCTTTCGGACCGCAGGACGCGAATTGGTTCTTCGGCCGGGAAAGGGCGACCAACGCACTTCTCGACCGGCTCGACGACAACGGCATCACAATGCTCGTCGGCGCGTCCGGAGCCGGGAAGTCCAGCGTGATGAAAGCCGGTGTCCTGCCGCGGCTCGGCAAAGACGCCGTCGTCATTTCCCCCGGCACCGATCCGCTGAAGGAGCTCGCCCTCCAGGTGCCGGAGCTGATCCACGTGCTGGAGTCGGCGGCCGGGCAGGACGTGCTGGCCGACTTCGCGCGGGAGGTGCAGTTCGCGGTCGGCGAGCGGGTCGTGATCGTCGACCAGTTCGAGGAGGCGTTCACCCTCGGCGGCGACGAGGACCGGCTGCGGGTCTTCGTCCAGGCCCTGCACGCGGCATCGCGCAAGACGGCGGTCGTGCTCGGCGTGCGGGCCGACTTCTACGCCCGCTGCCTCGACTTCCCCGAGCTCGCCGAGGCCCTGCAGACCAGGCAGATGGTGCTGAGCGCGATGTCCGCGGCCGAGGTCCGCGACGCCGTGACGAACCCGGCCAAGGCCGCGGGCCTGCAGCTCGAACCCGGGCTGGTCGACCTCATGCTGCGCGACCTGGGCACCCACAACCGCCGCGGCAAGGACGCGTACGACGCGGGCGCGCTCCCCCTGCTCAGCCACGCGCTGCTGGTCACGTGGCAGCGCCGGCAGGCGGGCCGCCTCACGATCGCCGGCTACCGCGCCGCCGGGGGCATCCAGGGCGCGGTCGCCGCCACCGCCGAACGGGCCTGGTCCGACCTCGACGAACCGGCCAGGGCGGCCGCCCGCCAACTGCTGTTGCGCCTGGTCAGGGTGGGTGACGACACGCAGGACACCCGCCGCCGCTCCAGCCGCCACAGCCTGCTGGAGGCGAGCGGCAACCTGCCCGCCACCGAACGCGCGCTCGAGGTCCTCACGCACGCCCGCCTGATCACCACGGACTCCGGCTCGGTGGAGATCACGCACGAGGCGCTGCTGCAGGCCTGGCCCCGGCTGCGCAGCTGGATCGACGAGGACCGCGCGGGCAACCTCACGCGGCAGCGGCTGGAGGAGGACGCGGCGGCGTGGTCCACGCACGACCATGACTCGTCGCTGCTCTACCGCGGCGCACGGCTGGAGGGCGTGCGGCAGCAGCAGGACGTCACCACGATCGCGAAGGAGTTCGTGCGCACGTCCGAGCGCCAGCACCGCAAGAGCGTCTGGCTGCGCCGGTCCGCGGTCGCGCTGGTGGCGGTGTTCGCGCTGATCGCGGCGGGCGCGGCGGTGATCGCGGTGAACCAGCGCAACGACGCCCAGTTCCGGCAGGTCGTCGCGGAGGCCGACCGGCTGACCGGTAGCGACCCGTCGCTGTCCGCGCAGTTCCTGATGGTCGCGCACCGCATGCGCCCCGACGACCAGGGCGTGGTCGCGAAGCTGCTCGCCACCCAGCAGGTCCCGCTGGCCGTGCCGCTCGTCGGCCACACCGGCGCGGTCTACCTGACGACGTTCAGCCCGGACGGCGCGCTGCTCGCCACCGCGAGCTACGACCGCACCGCGCGGCTCTGGGACGTGCGCGACCGCAGCCGCCCCAAGCAGGTCGCCGTCATCGCCGACCACACGAACTGGCTGAGCTCGGCGGTGTTCTCCCCCGACGGCAAGGTCCTCGCGACCACCGGCCAGGACGCGACCATCCGGCTCTGGGACGTGACGGACCCGGCGAAGCCCAGGAACCTGCACACGATCCAGACCGGCAACGGCCCGTCGTACCTGCTGGAGTTCAGCCCGGACGGCACGCTGCTCGCCGCGGCGAACGAGGACCGCTCGGCCCGGCTGTGGGACGTGCGCGACCCGGCGAACCCCGAGCCGTCCGGCGAACCGCTGCGCGACCACACCGCCGCGGTGCGCTCGCTCGCGTTCAGCCCGGACGGCAGGACCCTCGCCACCACGGGCGACGACCAGACGATCCGGTTGTGGGACGTCGCCTCGCGCACGCGGATCGGCAAGCCGATGACCGGCCACACCCTCGGCATCCACACCGTGGCGTTCAACCCCGACGGCACACTGCTCGCGAGCGGCTCCGACGACAAGATGGTGCGGCTGTGGGACCCGGCCTCGCAGGACCCGGTCGGCCAGCCGCTCGTCGGGCACACCGGGCCGGTGTGGTCGGTGAAGTTCAGCCCCGACGGCCGGACGCTCGCCTCCGGCGCTTCCGACGCCACCGCGCGGTTGTGGAGCCTCAGCAACCCCGCCGCGCCGACCCCGCTCGGCCGCCCGCTCCAGGCCCGCGGCGCGGGCGTGTTCGCGATCGGCTTCAGCCCGGACGGCGACGCGCTCGCGACCGGGTCGCTGGAGAACGCCGTCAACCTGTGGTCGCTGCCCAACGCGATGCTGCTCGGCCACTCCTCACTCGTGACGACGCCGTCGTTCAGCCCGGACGGCAAGATCGTCGCGACGGGCTCCGGCGACAAGACCGCGCGGCTCTGGGACGTCTCGAACCCGCAGCACCCCAAGCAGATCGGGCAACCGCTGACCGGCCACGAGCGGACGGTGAGCAGGCCGCGGTTCCGCCCGGACGGCAAGGTGCTCGCCACCGCGGCCGGCGACAAGACGGTGCGGCTGTGGGACGTGGCCGACCCGGAGCACCCGAAGCTGCTCGGCGCACCTCTCGTGCTGGAGAACAGGTTCGCGGCGTGGGCGCTGTTCCGCCCGGACGGCGAGGTGCTGCTCACCAGCAACACCGACGAGTCGGTGCGGCTGTGGGACGTCCGCGACCCGGCCAAACCCGTGCCGCTCGGTCCCCCGATGACGGGCCACGACGCGTACGTCAACGACGCCGAGTTCAGCCCCGACGGCCGCACGGTCGCCACGGCGAGCAGCGACAAGACCGTGCGGCTGTGGGACGTGAGCGACCCGGGGCGGCCGCGGCAGCTGGGCGAGCCGATCAAGGACCCCCAGGTCGTGAACCAGGCGATCTTCACGGCGGACGGCGGCACGCTGATCACCTCGGGCCAGCACAAGGTGATCAGGTTCTACGACGTGCGCGACCGGGAGCACCCGCGCCTCGTCAGCGAGCTCTCCGGGCACACCGGCACGATCAGCGCGATCTCGATCAGCGCGGACGGCAGGACGCTGGTGAGCAGCAGCGCGGACCGCACGTTCCGGCTGTGGAACGTCGAGGACCCGGCCAACCCGACCTACCTCGGCCGGCAGATCGCGGGCGACTGGGCGGCCGAACCGCTGGCCCAGTTCGCCCCGCACGGCAGCCTGCTCGCCACCGGCAACGCGGACGGCATCGTGCGGCTGTGGGACCTCGACGTCGAGCACGAGATCAGCCGCATCTGCACGGCCACCCGCGGCGTGCTGACCCCGGAGCTGTGGCAGGAACGTCTGTCTCAGATGGACTTCCGGGATCCGTGCTGATCCTCACCGCGCAACTGCCTCACGGGCCGCACCGTTTCGGTTACTGTCCGCCCATGCGTCTTCTTGCTCGGGTCGGCAGCTTGCGCGCGGTCGTCGCGGTGACCGTCGGGTTCATCGCCCTCAACATGATTCTCGTGGTGCTCGGCAACGTCACGGACTACGGCACGAACGAGGCGTTCGTGCAGCACGTCCTGGCCATGGACACCACCTTCGGCGAGGGGCTGAAGTGGCGGGCGATCACCAGTCCCGCGATCGTCACCCTCGTCTACGTCGCGATCATCGTGTGGGAGGCGATCTCCGCGGTCCTGCTGACCGCCGGCACCATCGCGTACCTGCGCGACAAGGAGGACAGCGCGCGCAAGTTCGCGTCCGCGGGCCTGCTGATGGTCGTGGCGCTGTTCCTCGGCGGCTTCATCACCATCGGCGGTGAGTGGTTCGCGATGTGGCAGTCGAAGGACTGGAACGGCATCGGCGCGGCCCTGCGCATGGTGACCATCGCCGGCTTCGCGCTGATCCTCGTGCACCTCAGCCCGCGTCGGGCCACTCCGTAGTCGGCTCGACGCAGAACACCGGCCCGACGCCCGCGTCGGCCCCGAGTCCACCCCACCAGTCGCGCTGCTCGGCGTCCTCGACCGGGTCGACCACGACGATGCCACCGGCCTCGTGCACGAACCCGATCAGGTCGCTGAGCACGTGCGACACCAGCTCGTCCGGCTTGCGGCAGCGCCCCTTCATCCGCACGGCCCGCACCCCGAGCGAACGCACGAGCTCGATCTCCTCGGTGGACCCACGAAAGTCGCGCGCACCGATGTGGATCCCCATGTCCGACAACAGTTCCAGGTTGTCGGCGGCCTCGCTGTCCTCGGACGCGAGCACGTGCACGGGGAACCCGAGCAGCAACCGCCCGGCCTGCAACCCGGTGTCCGCGAGCACGCGCCGCACGTCGCGAACGAGGTCGGGGTTGTTGGCCATGCTCTCGGTCAAGCAGACGGCGAGCATCTCGTCGTGCTGACAGGCGGTCTCGGCGGCCGTCCGCAACATCCACTCGCCGAGCGGCAACATCAGCCCGGTGTGCTCGGCCATCGACGCGCACTTCTCGTGCGTGATCAGCCCGGCGTCCCGGTGCCGCCAGTTGAGCTCGGCCTCGACACACACCCGCGCCGACCCGTCGAGCAGCATGACGGGGTTGAACACGACCTCGATCTCGCCGCTCTCCCACGCACCGGGCATCACGGCGGCGAGCGCGAACTCCTCCTGCTCCCGCTTGTCCTGCGTGGCGTCGTGCAGCCCCCACTGCCGCCGCCCGACCCGCTTGGCCCGCCGCAACGTCATGTCCGAGGCGCGCAACACCTCGGCGGGATGATCACCGGAGTGCAGCCGCGGCAACACCCCGATCGTCGCCGACACCGCCACCCCGTGATCACCGAAGTAGACGGGCTCGGCCAGCTCGTGCTCGATCATCCGGATGGTCGAGTCGACGTCGGGCGTCTCGGGCCCGTTCTCGACCAGCACGGCGAACTCGTCGCCCTCGAGCCGCGCCACCATCGCCTTCTCGCTGGAGAACACCGCGCTGAGCCGCTCGGCGACGAGCTTGAGCACCTTGTCCCCGATCTCGCGCCCGAGCCCGTCCGTGATCACCGCGAAGGCGTCGAGGTCGAGGTGGTACAGCGTCACACCGTGCTCGATGTCGCTGTGCAGCAACGATTCCAACCGAGTGGTCAGGTACTGCCGGTTGGGCAGCCCGGTCAACGCGTCGTGCAACGACTGGTACTGCAACCGCCCACCGAGCAACGTGAGCTGGCTGTCGTCGTCGATCATCACCACGTAGTGCACCGGCTCGTCCTCGGCGTCCCGCTGCATCGTCGCCGCGAGCAACACCCGGAAGTGCTCCCCGTCCCGATCGATGAGCCGAGGCCGCTCCTCCACCCGCCGCATCCGCCCGTACCGCAACCCGGCCAGCGCGTCGTTGACGAGCGGCAGGTCGGCAGGAGCGATCAGGTCGACGAGCGTCATCCCGGCAACGTCCTCCCGCCGCAGGATGGTGCACAGGGCCTCGTTGGCCCGCGTCAACGCCCCGTCGAGCCCGACGATCGCGATCCCGGTGGACGAGTGCTCGAAGATGTCCTCGAACCGCTCCTCACTGGCCTGCAGATCCAGCTGAACAGCCCGGTTGGCCCGTAACAGGGCCTGACTGACACTCTCCTGCTGTTCCAACACGAAAGACTGAATGGCCGCGGTATAAGCAGCAGACACGGCCCCGATCACCAACGCGGCCCGCCGAGCATCCGCCCCTTCCTGCACGACGAACTCGGCGAGCACCTCCAGCGACGCGGGCAAGCTCTCGGCACCAACGCAGTGGATCTCGACGAGCCGAGTCCCCACCACGGAGGCAACGGCAGGATCCTCGACCAGGGCCTCGGCGACCACGTTGAGCAGCTCGTGCAGCTCCTCGATCAGCTTCGCGGCAGAGAACGGTATGTACGCGGTCCGACTGACCTTCGCAGCCCAGCCGCGCGCCAACTCGTCACGTCCCACCGGACGTGACGGTCTCGCGTCGTCTTGGCTCGGCAATCCGTTCCACCTGACCTGCTCGGCGAGCAACGCCGCAGAAGCCTACCGCCAGCAATCCACACCGTCCCATCGCGCGGGCCCGTTCCCCCCAACGGGTTAACAGCGATCTCGATGCGTCACGACCTGATCAGCTAGAGCAGCTCAATTTTCTCACGACAAGCCCGAACACAGCCCTCAGAAGACCCAGAGGACGACCAACGGCAAGGAAACAACGACGAACGGCACCACAAGCAGACCACCACCCCGCCCCACAGCGAAGCCGAAGGCGAGCAGTCCTTCCCAAGACCTAAGGGCGGTGGGGTCCCATCACGAGTCGCGCCATAGCACTTGCTGCACGTGAAGAGGGGTGTCAACTCGACACGCTTTTCGTCGAGTTGACACCCCTCCAGGCATGTGGCCCGCTCTTGGCTCGGCTCGTGATGGGACCCCACCGCCGAGCCGCCCAAACAAAGCAACGGGCAGCCGCTCTACGCAACAGGCGTGCCATCAACCCGCCCACAGCGCGGACCCCCTGATCAGATTGCCGGGGTCTGGGGCAGAGCCCCAGGGGAAGCAAGCAACAGGAACCCGCCGCACGCAACAGGGGAACGCAAGCTGACGCAGGCGTCCCCCCAAAACGAAGACCCCCTGAGCCCAAACGCTACTCAGGGGGTCCGACAAGATCACAAACGCTAAAACAAGACCGAAAACGTCACCGCCGCATGAACGGCGGCACGTCCACCTCGTCATCCGGGTCGTCCGTGACCGGCACCGGCCGAGAAGGCAACGACCCGTTGGGCGACAACGACCGAGGCACAGACGGCACGTACCCGTTCCCCTGCACCGGCGAAGGCTGAGACGGCAACGAGGCGGGCGGCGCCTGCCGAACCTCAGGCTGAACAGGCTGAACAGGCTGAACGGGCTGCACCGGCTGAACAGGGGGCTGCACCGGAGCCTGCACCACGGGCTGAACCGGAGGCGGCGTGGCAGCCACCGGAGCGTGCGTCGGCGTGGCCGAGGCGGAAGCGATCGGCCCGGTCGCCGTCCGAGGCGGCGAGGACAGCGCCGTCGGCTCCAGCTTCTTGTGGGTCGGTCCGCCGCCGTCGAACCCGGCCGCGATCACCGTGACCCTCACCTCGTCGCCGAGGGAGTCGTCGATGACCGTACCGAAGATGATGTTCGCGTCCGGGTGCGCGGCCTCCTGGACCAGCGACGCGGACTCGTTGATCTCGAACAGGCCCAGGTCGGAGCCGCCGGCGATCGAGAGCAGCACGCCGTGCGCGCCCTCCATCGAGGCCTCGAGCAGCGGCGAGTTGATGGCCTTCTGGGCGGCTTGGACCGCCCTGCCCTCCCCTCGGGCCGAGCCGATGCCCATCAACGCCGAGCCCGCGCCGGACATGACCGACTTGACGTCGGCGAAGTCCAGGTTGATCAGACCCGGGGTGGTGATGAGGTCGGTGATGCCCTGGACACCGGACAGGAGCACCTCGTCCGCGGAGCGGAAGGCGTCCATCAGGCTCACGCCGATGTCGCCGAGCTGCAGCAGCCGGTCGTTCGGGATGACGATGAGCGTGTCGCACTCGTTGCGCAGCGCCTGGATGCCGTCCTCGGCCTGCTTGGCGCGGCGCTTGCCCTCGAAGGAGAACGGGCGCGTCACGACACCGATGGTCAGTGCGCCGAGCTTGCGGGCGATCGAGGCCACGACCGGCGCGCCGCCGGTGCCCGTGCCGCCGCCCTCACCCGCGGTGACGAAGACCATGTCGGCCCCCTTGAGGACCTCCTCGATCTCCTCGCGGTGGTCTTCGGCGGCCTTGTGCCCGACCTCGGGGTTCGCGCCGGCGCCGAGGCCGCGCGTGAGCTCACGGCCGATGTCGAGCTTGACGTCGGCATCAGACATCAGCAAGGCCTGTGCGTCGGTGTTCACCGCGATGAACTCGACGCCCTTCAGCCCGACCTCGATCATGCGGTTGACGGCGTTGACACCGCCACCACCGATGCCGACGACCTTGATCACCGCGAGGTAGTTGTGCGGGGGCGTCATCGGATCCGCCTTCCTGATCGTGGTCCGCGCTGTGGTGCTGGGTGTGATGCACCCGGATTGAACCCTCGACCTCTTCTCGAGATCCAGAGTTATGTCAACCCCGTATGTTCCTGCTGGACGGTAAGCACCGGCGGTGCGTCGGTCCAGCAGCCACGCCGTAGGGTCCCAACACTGTGCGCTACTACTCCCCGGTCGTGCCGTCAAGTAGCGCGTACGGTCCTGAGGACGACGCCCCCCAAGCCTAGTCGGACCTCGAATCAGAGATCGTCTCGCCCGCCCTATCGACGAGTTTCCGTCGGTGACGGCCGCTCACAGGGGCGAGAAACCCGCCTGCGAGCTACTACAGCGCCGACCCACCTACCAGGCCGTCACCCGTTCTCACGGCGTAGACCCGCCTACCGGCCGCAGCGCTGCGGACCCTCCGACAGAACAGGCGCCCGCCACCCCGCGTCGACCTGGAATTGAGTACTTCCTTCGGGTGACAACGATCGATGTGGCTAATACGGCGAGTGGTAGCCCGATGAGGACGGTAGTCGTTCATCAACCAGGAGGCATGTCTTGGCACCCGCACCCGCGTCCGTGCGTTCGCTCGTCGTCGAAGCGATCGTCCTGGAACTCGTCACGAGCAGGCTCGGCAGCCTCGTCGTACGGGTCGCGATGGCGCGACTGAGGTCGAACGGCTAGCGGACCCCGGAGGCGATTCCCTTGTGCTCCAAGCCGATTCCCCGTGCCCGACGTCCTCGCAGGTTCCCGGCGCCGTCCCGGCCGCCGGCCCCTCGGCGGTGACGGGCTACGACACCGTGGCGAGGTCCGGCGACGACACGTCGTACGTCGTGCCCTTCCGTGACAACAGCACGAGCAGCACGGCCGCCTTGCGCTTCGTGTCCTCGGCGCTGCCCCACTTCACGACGCGGTTGCCGGACAGCGTGAGCTTCACGTCGGCACCGGTCGTGGCCGCCACCGCCAGCACGTCCGGCCGCAACTGCTCCGGCAGGTCGTTCACCACGCCGACGACGGCGCGGGTGGCCGGGTCCGAGGACGACGGCAGCGTCAGGCCCAGTTCGGGGACGCCCGGCGCGGCGGCCGGGAGGATCGCGTAGTCCTTGCCCGTCGCGTCGACCAGGTGGTAGCCGTCGGGCAGCTTCACGGAACCGACCGGTGTGCGTTCGGTGATCAGCAGCCGGACGGTGCCCGGGAGCTGGCGTTCGACCTCCACCGCGGCCACGCGCGGGATGCCCGCCACGCGGTCGTGGATCTCCTGGAGGTCGAGGCGCACCAGCGGTGAGCCGGTCTCGATCGCGGCCACGGCGCGGACCTCGTCCTCGGTCAGCGCCGCGTTGCCGCGGACGTCGACCTGGTGCACGCCGAGCAACGGGGTGAAGAAGACGCAGTAGACGACGCCGACCACGGACAGCACGGTCAGCAGCGCCACCAGGCGGCGGCGCAGGATCACCCTGCGCCGCGCCCGGTACTCGGCGCTCTTCGGTCTCCGGTTCGCGGGGCGAACTCGCGTGGACCTGCCGCGAACCGGTGCGCTCACGACAGCGCGCTGACGATCTCGGGGCCGAGCATCGTCACGTCGCCCGCGCCCATGGTGACCACCAGGTCGCCCTCGCGGACCAGCGACGCCACGAGCGACGGCACGCGGTCGAACGACGGCTCGTAGTGCACGGAGGCGGTGACCTGCTCGGCGATCAGACCGCCGGTCACGCCCGGTTCCGGTTCCTCGCGCGCGCCGTAGACGTCCAGCACGACGACCTCGTCCGCCAGCGACAGCGCGGCGGCGAACTCCGCGGCGAACGTGCGGGTGCGCGAGTACAGGTGCGGCTGGAACACCACGACGAGACGGCCCGCGCCCGCGACCGGACGGGCCGCGCGCAGCTGTGCGTCGACCTCGGTCGGGTGGTGTGCGTAGTCGTCGTAGACCGACACCCCACCACCACGGCCCTTGAACTCGAACCGGCGACGCACGCCGCCGAAGGCCGCGAGGCCCTCCAGCAACCCGGCCTGGTCGGCGCCGAGCTCCAGGCCGGCCAGCAGTGCGGCGATCGCGTTCAACGCCATGTGCTCGCCCGGCACCGCGACCCGGACCTCGACTGCCACGCCGTCGATCTCGACCGACGCGAGGCCACCGGACTCGAACGGCTTGTAGTCGACCAGCTTCGCGTCCGCGGCCGACCGCCCGTACTCGCGCACGCGGATGCCGCGCGCACGGGCCTCGGCGATCAGGCGGGCGGCACCGGGATCGTCCACACAGGACACCAGCACGCCGTCCGGCACGATCCGGTCGAGGAACGAGTCGAACACGGCCGTGTAGGCCTCGACGGTGCCGTGGTGGTCGAGGTGGTCCGCCTCGACGTTCGTCACGACGGCGACGGACGGCGAGAAGAACAGGAACGAGCCGTCCGACTCGTCCGCCTCCGCCACGAACACGCCGCCGGTGCCCTGGTGGGCGTTGGCGCCGGACTCGTTCAGGTCACCGCCGATGGCGAACGACGGGTCCACGCGGCAGTGCTGCAACGCCACGGTGAGCATCGACGTGGTCGACGTCTTGCCGTGCGTCCCGGCCACACACACGACGCGGTGGTCTTCCATCAACGCCGCGAGGGCCTCGGCACGGCGCAGCACCGTGATGCCGCGCTCGCGGGCCGCCGCGTACTCCGGGTTCGTGTCCTTGATCGCGGTCGACACCACGACCTCGGTCGGACCGCCCACGAGCTGGTCCAGGTTCGCGGCGTCGTGCCCGACGGCGATCCGCGCGCCCTGGGCACGCAGGGCCAGCACGGTCCGCGAGTCCTTGGCGTCCGAACCGGACACCTGCACGCCGCGCGCCAGCAGGATGCGGGCGATGCCGCTCATGCCGGCACCGCCGATGCCGACGAGGTGAACGCGTTCGAGGCTCATTTCTTGATCACATCCAGAACGGTGCGGGCCAGGACCTCGTCCGCCTCGCGCCGGCCGGTGCCGAGCGTCGCGCGGGACATCTCCGCGAGCCGGTTGCGGTCCGCCATCAGCGGCACCACCAGCGACGCGACCTTCTGCGGCGTGAGCTCCTCGTCCGGCACCAGCAGGCCACCGCCCGCGGACACGACCGGACCGGCGTTGAGCGCCTGCTCGCCGTTGCCGATGGGCAGCGGCACGAACACCGCGGGCAGGCCGACGGCCGACACCTCGGCGACGGTCATCGCGCCCGAGCGGCACAGCACGGCGTCCGCGGCGGCGTACGCGAGGTCCATGCGCTCCAGGTACGGCACCGGCACGTACGGCGGGCGGCCCGGAACCTGCTGCACCGCAACGGAGTTCTTCGGGCCGTACGCGTGCAGCACCCCCACGCCAGCACGGGCGAACTCGGCGGCCACGGGCGCCACGGCCTCGTTGATCGAACGAGCGCCCTGCGAGCCGCCGAACACCAGCAGCACCGGCGCGTGCGGGTCGAGGCCGAAGAAGCGGCGGGCCTCGTCGCGCAGCGCGGCGCGGTTCAGCGACGTGATGGACTGGCGCAGCGGGATGCCGATGATCTGCGCGTCGGTGAGACCGGAGTCCGGCACCGCCGCGGCGACGTGCTCGGCGAACTTCGCGCCGACCTTGTTCGCCAGACCGGCCTTCGCGTTCGCCTCGTGCACCACGATCGGCACGCGGCCGCGCGCGGCCAGGTACGCGGGCAGCGCCACGTAGCCGCCGAAGCCGACGACGACGTCCGCGCCGACGCGCTCCAGCACCTCGCGGGTCTGCTTCACGGCGCCGCGCACGTTCAGCGGCAGCTTCAGCAGGTCCAGGGTGGGCTTGCGCGGCATCGGCACCGGCGGGATCAGCTCCAGCGGGTAGCCGCGGGCCGGCACGATCTTGTTCTCCAGGCCGCGCTCGGTGCCGAGCGCGACGACACGCGCGTCCGGCCGCAGCCGCATGACCGCGTCGGCCAGCGCCAGTGCCGGCTCGATGTGTCCGGCGGTGCCACCGCCCGCGACCACGACGCACGGACCACTGGGGGCAGGGTGCCCGGTCAAGACTTCCTCCGAGGGATCAATCAGTTGGGTCGCCCGCGACCGCGGGTCGACCTGCCTTGCTCAGAACGGCCCTGTGTGCGCCGCGAGTCGCGGCGACGGTACTCCGAGGGCGGAGCGGACCTTCCTGCCATACGACGTTCGTCCATGACCGGAAGTTGCTGCGTGCGGGAACGACCTGGTGCGCGCGGCGGCGTGGACGGCCGCACGGGCTTGCGCTTCGCGGGCGGCCGGTACGCCTCGGGCGCGGGCAGTTTGAGCAGGCCACCGACCCGGCCGGGGCCGAGCGAGCGCAGTGCCGCGACGGCGTCGGGCTCGTGCCGCGCGCAGTTCGCGAGGATGCCGAACACGATCATGGTGATCACGATCGAGGTACCGCCGGAGGAGATCATCGGCAGCGTGAGACCGGTGACCGGCAGCAGCTGCACGACGTAGCCGATGTTGATCGCGGCCTGCGCGACCAGCCACACTGTCAGCGTCGCGGCCACGATCCGGATCCACGGGTCGGTGTTGCGCGCCGCCACCCGCAGGCCGACCCAGGCGAGCCCGCCGAAGAGCGCGAGCACGAGCGCGCACCCGACGAAGCCGAGCTCCTCGCCGATCACGGCGAAGATGAAGTCCGACTCGACGTTGGGCAGGTACCGCCACTGCGAGCTGCCGCGCGCGAGCCCCTTGCCGAACAGACCGCCGTCGGCGAGCGCGAACATCGCCTGCCGGGCCTGGTGCCCCGCACCGTCCGGGTCGGCGTCGGGGTTGAGGAACGACGTCACGCGCTTGAGCCGGTACGCGGCACCGATCGCGAGCACGGTGGCGCCCGCGACCGCGCCGGCGGCGATCACGCCGAACAGCCGCATCGGCGCGCCCACGAACCAGAGCAGGCTGATCAGCACCACGCCGAGCGTGATCGTGCCGCCGAGGTCCGGCTGCAACATGACCAGCGCGAACACCAGCATGGCCACCGGCACGACGGGCACCAGCAGGTGCCGGTACTGCGAGAGCAACGCGCGCTTGGTGACCAGGACGTGCGCGCCCCACAACGCCAGCGCGAGCTTCACGGCCTCGATCGGCTGGAACGAGACGGGTCCAAGTGTGAACCAGGACCGCGCACCACCGCGGACGTCACCGAGCGGCGTCAGCACCAGTGCCAGCAACAGCACGCCGATGCCCATCGCGGCCGTCGAGAAGTGCCGGAGCTTGCGCAACGGGAACCGCAGCATCACCCAGAACAGCACGGCGCCGATGCACACGTAGATCAGCTGCTTCTGGAACACGCTGTACGCGGACACGCCCGACGCGACCTGTCCCGGCGCCGACGCCGACAGCACCATCACCAGGCCGAGCACGGTGAGCATGCCGAAGATCGCGAGCAGCAGGTGGAAGTCGGCGAGCGGGCGGCTCAGCCACGAGGTCATGCCGCTGCGCAACGAGGCGACGCGGCCCGCGGGACGAACCTTCCGCTTGCTTCTCGGCTTGTCGGCGACGACGGTCACCAGATCATCGTCTCCTGTGTCAAGCGCTCGAACGGGGATTCCTGGGGGCGTGTCGCCCTCATAGAACCCTACCGACCACCCGTTAGGCGCTTCACAGCGTCCGTGAACGCCTGTCCGCGGTGCGCGTAGTCGGTGAACATGTCCATCGACGCCGCCGCCGGGGCGAGCAGGACCGTGTCACCGGACTGCGCGAGCTCCTGCGCGGCACGCACCACCGCGAGCATCGGATCTTCGTCGGCCGCGAGGTCGAGCGACACCACCGGCACGTCCGGCGCGTGCTTCGCCAACGCCTCCGCGATCACCGCACGATCCGCACCGATCAGCACGGCACCACGCAGGCGGTGGGCCTCCGTCCGCACCATGTCCTCGACCGACGCGCCCTTCAGCAGCCCGCCCGCGATCCACACGACGCTGTCGAACGCGCGCAACGACGCCACCGCCGCGTGCGGGTTCGTCGCCTTCGAGTCGTTGACGTACTTGACGTCGGCGCCGTCGACCGTGACGAGCACGGCCCGGTGCGCGGCCGGTTCGAACGCCTCCAGGCCCTCTCGCACGGCCTCGGACGGCACGCCGTAGGCACGGGCCAGCGCCGTCGCGGCCAGGGCGTCCACGATCCCGGGCGGACCGGCCGGGCGGATCTTCGCGACCTCGACCAGCGGCTCGTCGTCGGCGAACGCGCGGTCGACCAGCCAGCCGTCGCGCACGCCGAGCTGACCAGGCTCGGGCTCCTCCAGCGTGAACCCGACGCGGTCGCGGGCCGGCGAGGCCTCCAGCAGGTCGACCACCCGGTCGTCCTCCAGCCAGCCGATCGCCACGTCACCGGTCAGCACGCCGGCCTTGGCCTGGGCGTAGGCGTCCATGCCGCCGTGCCAGTCGAGGTGGTCCTCGGCGAGGTTGAGCAGCGCCCCCGCCTGCGGGCGCACCGACGGCGCCCAGTGCAGCTGGAAGCTCGACAGCTCCACCGCGAGCACCCGGCGCCCGGCCAGCAGCGCGTCGACGACCGGCAGGCCCACGTTGCCGCAGGCCACCGCGTCCGCACCGGCGGCGTGCAGGATCGACTCCAGCATGCCGACCGTCGTGGTCTTGCCGTTCGTGCCGGTCACGGCGAGCCACACCGGCGGGTCGGCGAGTTCCGTGCCCATCCGCCAGGCCAGCTCGACCTCGCCGATGACCTCGATGCCCGCCGAGGCGGCGGCCGCGAGCAGCGGGCTCGACGGCTGCCAGCCGGGGCTCGTGACGACCAGCGAGGTGCCGGCCGGCGGTTCCACCAGGCCGGGCACCAGGTCCACGCCTTCGAGCAGGGTCTCGAGCGCCGCGAGCCGTTCCGGCGACGAGTCCGTCACCACGACCTCGGCGCCCGCCGCGAGCAACGCCTCCGCGGCGGACCGGCCGGTCACTCCAGCACCGGCGACCAGCACCTTCGAACCAGCCAGCTTGGTCATGAGACTAGAAACCGCCCGTCAGCCACTCGCTGTAGAACACGCCAAGTCCGAACATGCAGCAGATGCCGGCCATCAACCAGAACCGGATGATGACCGTGGTTTCCGCCCAGCCCGCGAGCTCGAAGTGGTGGTGGAACGGGGCCATGCGGAACAGGCGCCGTCGAGAGGTGCGGAAGACCGCGACCTGCAACGCCACCGACAGGGCCTCGACCACGAACAGACCACCGATGACGATCATCAGCAGCTCGGTGCGGGTCGCGATCGCGAGACCGGCGACGAGACCGCCGAGCGCGAGCGAACCCGTGTCACCCATGAAGATCTTGGCCGGAGCGGCGTTCCACCAGAGGAAGCCGATGCAGCCGGCCATCGCGGCCGCGGCGATCACGGCCAGGTCCAGCGGGTCGCGGACGTCGTAGCAGCCCGCCACCGCGTAGCTCGAGCAGTTGTAGCGGAACTGCCAGAACGAGATCACCACGTACGTGCCGAACACCATCGCCGACGAACCACCCGCGAGGCCGTCGAGGCCGTCGGTCAGGTTCACGGCGTTGGACCACGCGGCCACCATGCCGTAGCAGAAGACGATGAACCCGATGGTGCCGAACGAGACCACGGTGATGTCGCGGACGAACGACAGGTTGACCGACGCGGGCGTCAGGCCGTCCTTGTTCGGGAACTGCAGCACGAGGATCGCGAACGTGATGGTCGCGATGAACTGGCCGACCAGCTTCGCCGTCTTGTTCAGACCCAGGTTGCGGGCCTTGCGGATCTTGATGAAGTCGTCGAGGAAGCCGACGAGGCCGAGCGACGTCGTCAGCATGAGCACGAGCAGACCCGACGCCGTCGGGGTCTGCCCGGACGCCGAGGCCGACATCGAGTTCACGAGGTGCGTGCCGAGGTAGCCCGCCCACATCGCGACCAGGATGGCGAGACCACCCATGGTCGGCGTGCCGCGCTTGGTCTTGTGGTGCTGCGGACCGTCCTCGCGGATCTCCTGACCGAACCCCTGACGGGAGAAGATCTTGATCAGGTAGGGCGTCAGCAGGATCGACACCGCGAGGGCGATCGCTGCCGCGATCAGGATGCTCTTCACTTGGTTCCTGCCTCCAGCAGGGCCTCGGCGATGCGCCACAGGCGATAGGCGTTGGATGCCTTGACCAGCACTACGTCACCGGGCCGGACTTCCCCCAGGAGCAACGCGATCGCCGCATCTGCGTCCGGTACCGAGACGGATTCGTCTCCCCAAGATCCTTCCAGGTGCGCGCCCTGGTGCATCGGGCGGGCCGCCTCACCGACGACGACCAGCTTGCTGATGTCGAGGCGCACCACCAGACGGCCGATCTCGTCGTGCTCGCGCACCGCGTCGTCGCCCAGTTCCGCCATCGGGCCGAGGACGGCCCAGCTGCGGCGGGCGGGCGTCGTGGACCGCGCGATCGACGCGAGCGCCTTCAGGGCCGCCCGCACCGAGTCGGGGTTCGCGTTGTACGCGTCGTCGATGACCGTCACGCCGTCCGCGCGCTCGGTGATGTCCATGCGGTGCGCGGACACGCGTTCGGCGGCGCCGAGCCGCTGGGCCACCTCGGCCGGCGTGGCGCCGAGTTCGAGGGCGATGGCGGCGGCGACCAGCGCGTTGCCGACCTGGTGCGTGCCGTTGAGGCCGAGCTTGACCTCCGCGTCGCCCTGGGCCGTCTTCAGCGTGAAGCTCGCCCTTGCCTGCTCGTCCAGCACGATGTTCTCGGCGCGGACGTCGGCCTTCGTGCTCTCGCCGACGAGCACGACCTTCGCCTTCGTGCGGCTCGCCATGCCCGCGACCAGCGGGTCGTCCGCGTTGAGGATCGCGACCCCGTCCTCGGGCAGCGACTCGACCAGCTCGCCCTTGCCCTGCGCGATGCCCTCGCGGGAACCGAACTCGCTCAGGTGGGCGGTGCCGACGTTGAGCACGGCGCCGAAGCGCGGCGGCGCGATCTCGCACAGGTTCGCGATGTGGCCGATGCCGCGCGCGGACAGTTCCAGCACGAGGAACTTCGTGTCCTCGGTGGCCCGCAGCGCGGTCCACGGGTGGCCGAGCTCGTTGTTGAACGAGCCGGGCGGCGCGATGGTCTCGCCGACCGGGCTCAGCACCTGGGCGATGAGGTCCTTGGTGGACGTCTTGCCCGCGGAGCCGGTGATGCCGACGACCGTCAGGTCCTTCAGCCGGTCCGTGACGTGGCGGGCGAGCTTGGCGAGCGCCGCGAGCACCGCCGCGCCCTCGCCGGTCTTGTCGCCCGCGAGCACGTACGCGTTGGCGTGCTTGGTCTCCACCGGCGGCGCGATCACCGCGGGCGCGTCGACCTCGCGGCCCGCCAGCACCCCGGCCGCGCCCGCCGCCACGGCCTGCGCGGCGAAGTCGTGGCCGTCGACCCGTTCCCCGGGCAGTGCCAGGTACAGGCCGCCCCCGGTGACCTTGCGGCTGTCGAACTCGATGGTGCCGGTGACCACCGGACTGCCGTCGGTGGCGTGCAGGCGTCCGCCGACGATCTCCGCGATCTCGGCGAGCGTGAGTGCGATCAACGGTGAGCCTCTCTGATCGCGGCGGTCAGCGTCTCGACGTCCGAGAACGGGTGGACCACGCCGGCGATCTCCTGTCCCGTCTCGTGTCCCTTGCCCGCCACGACGACGACGTCACCCGGAAGTGCGAGCTCGACGGCCTTCTGGATCGCGAGCCTCCGGTCGCCGATCTCCAGGACCTCGCCCCGGTTCGCGGTGGCGAGCGCCCCTTCGAGCATGGCGGCCCGAATGGAGGACGCGTCTTCGCTCCTCGGGTTGTCATCGGTGATGATCAACACCTCGGCGCGTTCCGCGGCGGCCTCGCCCATCAGCGGGCGCTTGGCGCGGTCGCGGTCACCTCCGCAGCCGAGCACGATGATCACGCGGCCGTCGGTCTTGGCGCGCACGGCGTCGAGCGCGAGGGCGACGGCGGCGGGCTTGTGCGAGTAGTCGACGACCGCGGTGAAGTCCTGGCCCTCGTCGACGCGCTGCATGCGGCCGGGCACCTGGACGTTCTTCAGGCCCTCGGCGATCGCCTCGGCGCTGATGCCCTCGAGGTGCAGGCAGGCGATGGCGAGCAGGGCGTTCGCGATGTTGAAGCTGCCCGCGAGCGGCAGGTGGATCCGGATGTCGCCGCCGGGACCGTGCGCGGTGAACGTCTGCTCCCCGGTCGCGCTGACCTCGACGTCGGTGGCGGTCCAGTCGGCGTCCCTGGTGGTCGCGACCGTGACGGTGCCGTCCTTGACCAGGCGCGGACCCCAGTCGCCGTCGACGCAGACGACCTCCCGGCGCGCGCGGCCGTCGAACAGCTGCGCCTTGACCTGGAAGTACTCCTCCATGTCGGCGTGGAAGTCGAGGTGGTCCTGGCTGAGGTTCGTGAACGCGCCGATCTCGAACTCGGTGGCGGCGACGCGGCCCATGTGCAGCGCGTGGCTCGACACCTCCATCGCCACGTCGGTGACACCGCGCTCGGCCATCACCGCGAACAGCGCCTGCAGGTCCGGCGCCTCGGGCGTGGTGTGCGAGCTGCCGAGCTGCTCGGTGCCGATGCGGGTGCCGACGGTGCCGATCAGGCCGGTGTCGCGGCCGGCGGCGCGCAGCACCGACTCGATCATATACGTGGTGGTGGTCTTGCCGGACGTGCCGGTGACCCCCCACAACCTGATCTTCGTCGACGGCTGCCCGTAGACGTGCGCGGCGAGCAGGCCGACGACCTCGCGGGGGCGTGGGTGGATCAGCACCGGCACGTCCTTCAGCGAGTCGCGCGCGGCGCCCGCCTCGTCCGTGAGCACGGCGACGGCACCGTTCTCGATCGCCGTCGCGGCGAAGTCGGCACCGTGGACGTGCGCGCCGGGCAGCGCGGCGTAGAGGTCTCCGGCGACCACGTGCTGAGCACGCAGAGTAACCCCCGTCACCTGGACGTCGGCATGCGCTGGCCTGGTCAGGTGCACGTCGGCGACCGCGGCGAGAGCAGCCACGGAAGCAGGGCGGATGGCGTTGGGGCGGGGCGGGGCGGTCGCGACCTTGCCCTCGAGCTTGGCAGGCACGGGCAAGAGGCTACCGGCGTGCACGGAGTGGCCGAGCGGCGCGTTGGCGTTCGGGTGATGATCGTCCGATCTGCGCCGTTCGGGTGGCCCGCCGCGCTGGTCGGAGTGAGCGAGCCCGTCCGGCCGAACAAGTTCCTGCCCGCTTCGTGACTTAGTGCCCTGTGACCACTCGTGCGCCTGCGGTGAGGTGGAGAACGGCAGGAGGCGGCAGATGAGAACCAGCTCGGCGGTGGAGCCCAGGAGATTCTCCTTCTGGGCACCGGATTTCAGTCGTTCCGTGACGGTCGGTGTGGACACGTCCGAATTCGCTTACCACGCGTTCGAATGGGCGGCGCGGCACGCGTGGTCGCTCCGGACGGACCTCCAGGTCTACCTCGCGGACCCCGGCGACACGACGGTCCAGAAGGTCCTGGAACGGCTCCCGATGCTCACCGCCCACTTCCGCCCGAGCGGCGACGACCCGGTGGCCGCGCTGGTCGGGGCGTCGGACTCCAGCGCGACCTTGGTCTTGGGGTGCAAAGGTGAACAGCACCGCGGCCTGGGGCTGGGCTCCCTCGTCCTGCCGGTGCTGCGCCGCGCGCGGTGCGGAGTCGTGGTGGTGCGCGGTCGTCCCCGGGCGATCCGCGGCGAGCACGGCTGGATCACCGCGGCCGTCGGCGGGTGCGAGGACCCGGTCGTGCTGCGGCGCGCGGTCGAACTGTGCCGCACCCGCCGCGCGCGCCTGCGGCTACTGCACCTGCACCTCCCCGCGCAGCACGGCGCGTCCGTGCCGCGTGACGAGGCGGCGGTGCGCCGGGCCGTGCTGTTCCTGCGCACGACCGCGCCCGAACTGACCCCCGAGGTCCTCGTCGAGTCGCGGCACCCGCACGAGGCACTGGCCGAACTGGACTCCGACCTCGTGGTGCTGGGTCGCGGCGGACAGCACGACGGGGTCGGGCTCGTCACCAGAGCGGCGCTCTACCACGCCTCGTGTCCAGTTCTCGTGGCCAGGCCGGAGCCGATTCAGGACGACCGGGTGAAGCTCTAGCCGAAGCCTCGTTCGGCCACGCACGAGATCTCTAGCATGTGGCGATGCCTCCAGTTGACGCGACGACGCTCCGGGGCGCCCTGCTCACCCTGTCCGAAGAGGACGGCACCTGGCTGAACTCGGTCGACGCGCCGCTGGGACGGGTGCTGTCGGGCACCTCGATCCACATCTCGATGCACGGCCTGTACGGCTGGCTCGGCGGCACGAGGGTGCCGCACCTCGTGCAGGCCAGGATCGCCCGCGCCGTCGCCGACCTGCCCCCGCACCACGGGTTCGACCGGCTGGAGCCCGTCTTCGCGGTGCACACGGCGCTGGCGGCGACGGCGTTCTTCGACTCGGTGCGCGAGGTGCTGACCGGCGACCTCCAGCTGCCGACGCCGCGGGAGTGGCACCAGGAGGACCACTCGTTCGTCTCGTACCTCTACTCCGACGACGTGCCCGCGCCCTCGGCCGTGCAGGACTTCGCCAACACGATCGCCTCCATCGCGACGTGGGCCGCCAACCGCGGTGAACGCGTCCACCGGGCGTTGCACCGGACGAACCCCCGCTGCGGCAGCGAGGCGTTGCTCGACCTCAGCTTCGCGCGCAGCGTGTCGATCCGGTACGAGAAGGCGGTGCGCGCGCACGCGAAGGACGTCCGCGAGTTCGCGCTGTGGACCGGCCTCGCCGACACGAGCGGGTTCACGAGCACCGGGCAGAGCACCATCGCTCCCCCGAGCCGCGCGCTGGAGGTGCTGCACCGGGCCAACCGGGCGGCGCTCGACGACGACCCGCCCGCCGAACCCGGTCTCCCGCCGGCGCACCTGCTCTACGTGCCCGCGAACTACCGGCTCGCCAAGGCGGGCCCGGTGGCGCGGCTGTCGGACGAGAGCTGGTGGGCGTCGCAGCCGCGGCGCAGCGACGACGTGGAGGCGCTGCTCGCGACCCACCTCACGAGCCCGCTGGCGTTCCGGTTACCGCTGCTGGTGATCGGCGGGCCCGGCTCGGGCAAGTCGATGCTGACCAAGGTGCTGGCCGCGCACATGCCCGCCGCGCACTACGCCGTCGTGCGCGTGCAGCTGCGCGGGGCCCAGCACGCGGCCCTGCTCGACCAGGTCAACCAGGTGCTGGCGCAGCAGACCGACCACCAGTTCACCTGGAACGACCTGGCCTGGTCCGGCCGCCAGTGCACCCGCATCCTCGTGCTGGACGGCCTCGACGAGATGGCGGACCGGCGCGGTGACCTGCTGAGCGAGCTCGCCCGGTTCCAGAAGACCGAGGCCGCGCTCGGGCATCCGGTGGCGCTGGTGGTCACGTCCCGGACGTCGTCGCTCGACCAGCTGCACATCCCGGACCGCATGCCGGTCGTGCAGCTCACCGACCTCGACACCGCCCAGATCCGCCGGTGGGTGGCGCGCTGGAACGACGCGACGGCGCAGACCCGGCGGCCCCTCGCGCTCGACACCGTGCTCGCCCACCCCGAGGTGGCGCGCAACCCGCTGCAGCTGACGCTGCTCGCGCTGCGGCTGACGAACCCCGCCGCGGTGCACCCCCGCGGCACGGTCAGCGCGACGGACCTGTTCCAGCCCGACACCCCGTCCCCCGGCCTCGCGGTGGCGAGCGTCGCCGCGATGGGGATGCTGAACCGCGGCTGGCGGCCGATCTCCGCGGAGGAGCTCCGCGCGGACCTCGCCGCGCTCGGCGAGACGGACCCCGGCTCGGCCGAGTCGGTGATCGGCGACCTGGAGCAGCGGCCGGCGACCGTCGCGGAGTTCCGGATCGCGATGCTCGTCCTCGACCTCCTGCCGAGCGCGGAGTCCGACGACGCCCTGCTGTTCGCGCTGCTCTCGCACGCCCCGCTGGCCCTGCGCCCGGCCACGCTGACGTTCGTCGCGCAGCTGGCCCACGACGCCCCGGCCGCCACGCAGGTCAGGCTGGTCGAGGTGCTCGACGCGCTGCTGTCCCGCAACCGCGGCCACACGAGCCGCTACTCGGCCTACCAGCCGTCCCACCTGAACATGATCCGGTCGCACGCGCTCTACTCCGCGAACCTGGTGCTGCTGCGGCTGTCCGTCCAGGAGGCGGAGGACCGGCGGCCCGTCGCGACCGGGCAGGCGCACGCGCTGCTCGACCGGTGGGCCGACCGGCTCGACCAGGCCAGCCGCCGGTCCGTGCTGTCCCTGGTGGCCGTCGAGGACGGCGGGTTCGTCCGGCGCACCCCTCCCGACACCGTCGCGCGCGCACGGCTCGACCCGGACCCGCAGGCGCCCGGGGTCGAGTTCCTGCAGCGCGGCCTCTCGGCGGACGACCGCCACACCGGCCGGGTGACCTGGTCGTCCGACGGCGCGCTGCTGGCCGTCGGCCACGGCGGCGATCTCGCCGTGTGCTGGCGCGTCGGCGAGGACGCGCCACCGGAGGAGGTCGGCCGGGTCCTCGGCGTGGCCGACATCGCCTGGCACCCGTCCCGGCCGGTCGCCGCGGTCGTGCAGCGCTCGCCGCACGTCGGCGGGCACCACGTGGTGGTCACCGCGTTCGACGGCGAACCCGGCCGCCCGGTGTGCTCGGCCGGGATCGGCACCCGGCTCTCGTGGTCCCCGGACGGCGACGTGCTGGCGGTGGGCGAGATCAGCGAGATGACGCTCGTCGACAGCACCACCGGCAGGCCGTCGGGCGCGTTCAGGTTCGCGCCCTCCGGGCCCCAGCACCTGCTGCGGCCGCGCTGGTCCCCGGACGGCCACCACATCTGGGTGGCGGGCCACGGGCACATCTCGATGATCCGCACGGCCGACAACGAGGTGCGGACGTTCCAGCACGACCTGCACGCCCGGGACATCTTCGTCCTGCGCGGCGCGCAGGCCCTGGTCGCGTTCACCTCGCCCGGCAAGCACGACATCACCATCACGGCGTTCGGCCGGCTCGCCGCTCCCACGACCCTCGAAGGGCACGCGGACCTGGTCACCTGCGTCCGGTTCTCGCCCGACGGCGGCTTCGTCGCGTCGATGTCGACGGACAACACCGTCCGGCTCTGGAGGGCCGCCGACTGGCAGTGCGTGGCGGTGCTGCCGAGGGAGAACATCAGCGGCCGCGGCGGGCTCGCCTTCCACCCCACCGAGCCGCTGCTCGCGATCAAGGACGGCAACGGCGTCGACGTCGTGCGGCTCGACTACGGCGTGCTCGGCTCGGTGAGCGCCGCCCCGACGTCCCGCCGCTACGCCAACGCGAAGATCGTGCTGGTCGGCGACACCGGCGTGGGCAAGTCGGGCCTCGGACTCGTGATGAACGGGCAGCAGTTCGTGCCGACCGACTCGACGCACGGGCGCAACGTGTGGACGTTCGAGCGGTCCATCGAGACGCTGCCGTCCGGGGACGTCCAGACGCGGGAGACGCTGCTCTGGGACCTGGCCGGGCAGCCCGGCTACCGGATGGTGCACCAGCTGCACCTCAACGAGGTCGCGGTGGCGCTGGTCGTGTTCGACGCCCGCAGCGAGACCGACCCGTTCGCCGGGGTCCAGTACTGGAGCCGGGCCCTCGCCCAGGCGCGGCGGCTCGACGGACCGGCGGCCGTGCGCCTGAAAGCGTTCCTCGTCGCCGCACGGACCGACCGCGGCGGCACGGCCGTGAGCACCGCACGGATCGAACAAGCCGTGCAGAAGTACGGGTTCGACGGGTTCGTGGAGACCAGCGCGAAGGAGGGCTGGGGCGTCGAGGAGCTGATCCGCACCGCCCGGGACGCGATCGACTGGGAAGCGGTGCCCGTGGTCAGTTCCACCGCGCTGTTCCAGTCGATCAAGGACTTCGTGCTGGAGGAGAAGCAGCAGGGCCGGATCCTGTCGACCGCGGACGACCTGCTGCTCAGCTTCCGGCGGCTGCACCGCGACCCCTCGCCGGTCGACGAGCTAGCCGGGAAGTTCGCGGCGTGCCTCGGGCGGCTGGAGGGCGTCGGCGTGATCCGGCGCATGCAGTTCGGCGGCTACGTCCTGCTGCGGCCCGAGCTGCTGGACGCCTACGTGTCGTCGCTGGTGCAGGCGGCGAAGGACGAGCCGGACGGCCTCGGGTTCGTGCCGGAGAAGGACGCGCTGGAGGGCACGTTCCGGATGCCCGAGTCGGAACGGCTGACGAACGAGCAGCAGGAGCGCGTCCTGCTGATCACCGTGGTCGAGGAGCTGCTGCGCCGCGAGATCGCGTTGAAGGAGGTCACCGACAAGGAGGTCGACCTCATCTTCCCGTCGCAGTTCACCAGGGAACGGCCGGACGCCCCGCAGGTGCCCGGCCAGGACGTGGTGTTCACCTTCGACGGCGACCTGGCGTCGATCTACTCGACGCTCGCCGTGCGGCTGTCGCACTCGCGGTTCTTCCAGCGCGGCCCGATGTACCACAACTCCGCGTCCTACCTGGCCAAGGCGGGCGGCACGTGCGGCATCGCGGTCCGCGAGGTCGAGGAGGGCAAGGCCGAGCTCGTGCTGTTCCACGACGAGCAGGTGACGCCGATCGTGCGGCGGCAGTTCGAGGCGTACGTCGTCGAGCACCTGGAGCAGCGGGCCGGCAACGTGGTGCTGCGCCGGATCCGCCGGTGCAAGCCGTGCGACCAGCCCGTGGACGACGTCGTGGTGCGCAAGCGGTTGAGCGCCGGCCTCACGAACGTGCGCTGCCAGCTCTGCGACGAGTTCGTGTCGCTGCTCGACGAGGAGCAGCCGGACGTGCGGCCGGTCGTGGCCGAGATGAACTCCCACGCGAACACCCGCCGCGACCTCGACGTGGCCGCGACGACCCTCAAGGGCAAGCGGGAGGCCGAGGACTACGACGTCTTCCTGTGCCACAACGTCAAGGACAAGCCGCTCGTCCTGGAGGTCGTCGCGGAGCTGGAGGCGCGCGGGATCCTGCCGTGGATCGACATCCACGACATCCAGCCGGGCTCGCGGTGGCAGATCGAGATGGCGAAGGGCATCGAGAAGAGCCGGTCGGCGGCCGTGCTGATCGGGCCGTCCGGGTTCGGGCCGTGGCACGACGCCGAGATGCAGCTGATCAACGACTGGTCGGTGCGCGACACCCGGCGGCGGGTGATCCCGGTGATCCTCGACGGCGTGGACGGCGACGTCGACCTGCCGGGCTTCCTGCGCGTGTGGTCCACGGTCGACATGCGGATGGCGGCCCCGGACCCGGTCGAGCACCTGATCTGGGGGATCACCGGGGAGCAGTCGCGCAGGCTCTAGCAGTCCTTGCGCAGCACGGTTCCGCTGGTGCCCGGGAGCACCACGTAGCTGACCGGGGCGCCCGTCTCGTTGGTGTGGAGGGAGTCGAGCCGCACGGTCACCGGTCCGGTGCCGGTCTTGTTGGCGTTGACGACCACCGTGCCGCACTCGAAGTCGCGCTGGTGCACGTTCGTCGCGATCTCGTGGTGGGGCCCGAGCGGGTCGCCGAGGTCCCAGTCGTACTCGGCCCGCCACCGCGACGGGTCGTCGTAGCCGTCGGTCTCCTCGATCTCCGAGATCGCCGCGTGCTCCCCCACCGCGAGCAGGTACGAGGCGAAGGCGTAGCGGAACGGCTGCTCGGCGCCGCTGTGGTGCGGCTGGACCCAGGTGATCTTGCCCTTGGCCTCGTTGGCGGTGATCTGCGCGACCTGCCTGCTCCAGCCCTGCTCGTACTCCGAGAGCAGGTCGTCGTCGCCGAAGGTCAGCCACCACTCGTCGAAGCCGCCGTCGAGGTGCTCAACGTAGCTGTCCCAGGCGCCGTCGTGCAGGCGGGCGTTGGACAGGTTCGCGACGGTCTTCAGGCCCGCGTCCACGAACCTCTGCCGCGTGCCGGCGAGCATCGAGAGGTAGGCCGCGCGCATCGCCTCGTCGGTCGGGTACGCCGCCGGGCAGGTACCGGGGTGGTAGGTGTCGCAGGCGAACAGGGCGTTGTCCATGAAGACGCCGTCGAAGACCTTCGCCGAGGACGCGACCACGTTGTCGGCCCAGGCCTCCTGGTAGGCCGGGTTGCCGACGTCCATCTGCCAGTGGCCCGCGTAGCCGTCGTAGGAGAACCGGTTGCCCGCGGCGTCGCGCAGGAACCACGACGGGTCGGCCTCGCAGTAGCCGACGCCGGTGGGGAGGTCGGCGTCGTCCACACCGCCGGAACAAGCGTAGTCGCGCGTCGAGGAGAGATCTTTGTAGACGAAGGTCTGGATCTCCGGATTCGCCTTCTTCAACTTCCTCGCGAGATCACCTTCCCAGGCGTTCAGCACGACGTACGAACGCCGGTCCGCCTCGATTTCGATCATTTCGCGGGACGTGGGCGTGCTGTTCATGTGCAGCCAGTACGACTTCACGGGCGCTTCGCCCTCCGGGACCTGAACAGGGGGAACGGTCGGCAGCCCCAGCAGCAGTGCCAAGATCGAATATCCGATGGAACGCACGACGCACATCACCTCGTTCAACTCTCCGGTTTCGGAGAATTAAACGTGAAGAAATGCGTCTCAACACGAAGAAGTTTTCACTGTCAAGAGAAAGAATTCACGCCTGGGCGCGCTCCGGTCCCTTGCGCTTCCGGAACGCGCCACCGACAATGCGCGACCGCTACAGCTGCAGCTGCACGAACGGCGTCTGCTCCGGCGACATCGGCACCTGGAACCGCTGGGTCAGGAATGTCGCGATGTCGTGGAACACCGGCGCGGCCGACTGGGCACCGGACGGCGCGTCGAGCATGACGCCGACGACGTAGCGCGGGTTGTCCGCCGGGAGGATGCCCGCGAACGTGGTCCAGTACTGCGACTGGGAGTAGCACTTGCAGGCCTGGTCGATCTGCTGCGCCGTGCCGGTCTTGCCCGCCACCTGGTAGCCGGGCACCGCGGCCGGCTTGCCGGTGCCGTTCTGGTTCGGGTCGCGCGGGTCGGACTGCGTGACCGAGCGGAACATGTCGCGGACGGTCTTGGCCGTCTCCTTCGACACCACCTGCACGCCGTCGGGCCGCTGCTTCTCCGAGCGCGCGCCCTCCTGCCCGATCTCGGCGCGGACCAGGCGCGGCGGGATGCGCAGACCGTCGTTCGCGATGGCCTGGTACATGCCGGTCATCTGCAGCAACGTCATCGAGAGGCCCTGGCCGATCGGCAGGTTGCCGAACGTCGAACCGGACCACTGGTTGAGCGGCGGGACGACGCCCGCCTCCTCGGCCGGCACACCCGAGCCGGTGCGGCGGCCGAGCCCGAACTTCTGCAGCATCTCGGCGTAGCGCTCCTGGCCGACCTGCTGGGCGGCCTCCAGCGTGCCGACGTTGGAGGACTTGGCGAACACGCCGGTGAACGACATCGGGACGGTGCCGTGGTTCCACGCGTCCTTGATGACCCGGTCGGCGACCTTGATCGACCCCGGCACCTGCAGCACGTCGTCCGGCTTGAACAGGCCGTACTCGACGGCCGCGGCGGCGGTGACGATCTTGTTCACCGAGCCGGGCTCGAAGCTGTACGCCACGGCGGTGTTGCGCTTCTGGTCCTCGGACGCCTTGCCGAAGTCCGTCGGGTCGTACGTCTTGTCGTTGGCCATCGCGACGATCTCGCCGGTGCGGCTGTCCAGCACGACGGCCGAGCCGTTCTTGGCGCCGTACTTCTTCGTGTAGTCGCTGATGATCTTCTGGACCGCGTACTGCGTGTCGATGTCGATCGTCAGCTCGAGGCTCTTGCCGGGCTGCGGCTTCACCAGCTCGCGCTCGGTGTTCGGGATGACGAGCGTGTCGTCACCGGACATGGTGTCGACGACGCGGCGGCCCGTGCGACCGGCCAGCACGTTGTCCTGCGCGTTCTCCAGGCCGAGGATGCCCTGGACGGTCGGCGGCTTCTCGTCCTGGCGCCAGTTGGCCGCGCCGATGATGTTCGACGCCAGCTCGCCGTTGGGGTAGATGCGCTTGGAGCGGTACTCCGAGCCGATCTCCGAGGGGTACTTCGCGACGATCTTCGCGGCCTTGGCCGGCTCCGCCTCGTTGACCAGGACCTCGTAGGAGATGTCCTTCACCAGCTGCTGGTAGACGGTCTCCTCGTCGGTCTTCTCGCCGTTGACCTCGGGGCCGAGCGTCTCCGCCATGAACTTCGCGACCTCGCGGGCGTGCTCGTCGTAGGACACCGCGTACTTCTTCGGGTCCTTCGCGCGGGCCTCGTCCCACGTCTTCCGCGCGCGCTGCGGGAGGATGTAGAGCGCGCGCACCTCGATCGAGAACGCGAGCTGGTTGCCGTTGCGGTCGAGGATCGAACCGCGCTCGGCGGGGATGTCGATGGGCGTCGTGCGCTGCTTCTGCGCCTGCAGCGACAGCTCCTGCGCCTGCAGGCCCTGGACCTGCACGAGCTTCACGCCCGCGACCACCAGCGCGCCGATCAGCAGCACGCGGCCGACGCCGATGCGCAGCCTGCTGTTGCCGCCCAGCCGTGCGGCCGGGGCGGGACCGCGCACCGACAGCGGACGGCGCGGTCCCCTCGTCTGCGGACCGGGCATCAGCCACCCGCCGGGGGCGTCTGACCCGCGGGCGGCTGCTGACCGGCCGGCGGGTTCTGACCGGCGGGCGGCGGGGGCGGCTCGGAGGACGGCGGGGGCGGCGGCGTCGACTTGGTCGCGGGGCTCGGCTTGCCGAACTCCTCGATCGAGCCGTCCGGGTTCTGCCGCAGCCGGGCCGGGTTCGACGGCTCGACGAGGCCCATCTCACCCGCGCGGCGCGCGAGGTCGGTCGGCGACTCGAGCAGCGCCACCTCGCGGCGCAGCTGCTCCATCTGCAACGTGAGCCGCTCGGCCTCCGCCCGTGCCTCCTGCAGCCGATACGTGTCGGCGGCCGCCTGGGTGGAGAAGTACATGATCCCGGCGACGCCCGCGCCGAGCACGAGCATCACGAGCACGACGAACGGGGCCTTGGAGACCTGCTTCTGCTGCGGCGCGGCCGAGGCGCCCCGCAGGTTCGAGGCGCGCTGGGCCCGCCGGGCGTAGGCGCGCTCGGCACCGGCGGTGCGGCGCCGCGCCTTGTCCTTCTGGGCGGACTTGTCCTTGGACGGGTCGCGGGGCGACGGCCCACCGACCCGTGCGGGTGCCGTCATCTCGGTGCTCCGATCCGCTCCGCCGCGCGCAGGCGCACCGGCGCCGCCCGCGGGTTGTCCTCGATCTCCTGCTCGTTCGCGAGCTCCGCGCCCTTGGTGAGCAGCTTGACCTCCGGCCCGTGGCCGGGCAGCTCGACCGGCAGGCCGGGCGGGGTCTTCGACTTCGCGAGCTCGGCGAGCGCCTGCTTCACCATCCGGTCCTCGAGGGACTGGTAGGACTCGACGACGATCCGGCCGCCGATGCCCAGCACGCCCAGGGCCGCGGGCAGCGCGAGCCGCAGCGACTCCAGCTCGCCGTTGACCTCGATCCGCAACGCCTGGAACGTGCGCTTGGCCGGGTGCCCGCCGGTGCGCCGGGACGCCGCCGGCACGACGGCGTAGAGCAGCTCGACGAGCCGGCCGCTGTTCGTGAACGGCTCCTTCTCGCGCTCGCGCAGCACCGCCGAGGCGATCTTGCCCGCGAACCGCTCCTCACCGTAGGTGGAGAGGATGCGCGCGAGGTCGCCGTGCGAGTACGTGTTGAGCACGTCCGCCGCCGTCATGCCGGTGCCCTTGGACATCCGCATGTCGAGCGGGGCGTCCTTGGAGTACGCGAACCCGCGCTCCTCCTCGTCGAGCTGCAGCGACGACACCCCGAGGTCCATCAGCACGCCGTCGACGTGCGAGTACCCGAGGTCCGCCACGGCCTCGTCGATGTGGTCGTACGTGACGTTGACCAGGTGGACGCGGTCACCGTGGCGCGCGAGCCTCTTCCCGGCCATCTCGATGGCCTGCGGGTCGCGGTCGAGCCCGATGAGCGTCAACTCGGGGTGGGCGCTCAACAGCGCGTCGGAGTGGCCACCCATGCCGAGCGTCGTGTCGACAACGATGGCGGGCTTGCCTTCGAGCGCCGGAGCGAAGAGTTCCAGGACGCGGTCCAGCAGCACCGGAACGTGCCGCGGCTGATCCATCGGACCCTCTACTCCCCTTAATGCGCGTTTCGGGTGACGTCAGGTCCCCGCCCGCCCGTCGAACCTGGCGCCGGGGAAGGTGCGCCAGGGCCGATAGTCGAGCGGACCGAGGCCTCACGGCACCCGAATCGCGTTGAACATCCGGCCTGTTGCTCGGCTGACCGCCATCAGAAGACGCCCGGAATGACCTCCTCGCGAGCCGTGGCGTAGCCGTCCTCGTGCTCGTCGAGATAGGTCTGCCAGGCCGCCGCGTCCCAGATCTCCAACCTGGTGAACGCGCCGACGACCACGCACTCCTTGGTCAGCCCGGCATACCGGCGCAGTTCCGGTGCGATCAGGACCCGGCCCTGACCGTCCGGACGCTGCTCGTCCGTGCCCGCGAACAGATACCGCTGGTAGGCGCGTACGGCGTCGTTGGTGAACGGCGCCTCGGCGACCTTCCTCGCCATCTGCTCGAACTCGGCCCGGGGGAACACGTACAGGCAGTGGTCCTGGCCCTTGGTGACCATGAGACCTCCCGCCAGTTCGTCCCGGAACTTCGCAGGCAGTGTCAGCCGACCTTTGTCGTCCAGGCGCGGGTAGTGAGTGCCGAGGAACACGGCAGCCACCTCCCTTGCCGGGCGACGAGACCGGCAGTGGAGCCCCCGTCTGCCCCACCGGCCGCCACAGTACCCCACTTTTCACCACAGTCAACGTTGAAACAGGTGTCCACGCAGCATGTCGTTACCCGTTTGCGCAGGTAGACGGCGTGGAGTGGCGTGGGGGGACGGTGGGGGAGTTCGTGCGTCACCACCTTCGCGGGTGAGGGTTCAGACCCGAATAAGCACTCGAACGGCCTAGAAAATTCGGCGAAAACAGCGTGTGGCGGCGAGATGGTGGGGGAAGGTGGAACGGGCCCGGCACAGCCCGCGAGCGCGCGGCGCCTGACCGGCACCGAGGAGGGCCGACGGACACTCCCGCGAGCCGCCAACCAGCACTGTCGGTGTCGTGCGCTACTTTCATCACGAAATGGTCACGGTGATCCAGGCGTACCGGTACGCACTCGATCCGACCGCAAGGCAGCGCTCGGCTTTGCGGTCGCACTGCGGTGCGCAACGCTTCGCGTTCAACTGGGGCCTGGCGCGGATCAAGGCCAATCTGGACCAGCGTGCCGCCGAGGCGACCTACGGCGTTCCCGACGATCGGCTCACCCCAGCGGTGTCGTGGTCGGCCTACAGCCTGCGCAAGGTCTGGAACCAGGCGAAGAGCGAGGCAGCGCCGTGGTGGGGCGAGAACTCCAAGGAGGCCTACTCGTCCGGGCTCGCCAACCTGGCCACCGCGTTGACGACCTGGCACGACAGCCGCAGGGGCAGGAGGCCCGGCCGCGCGGTCCGGTTCCCGGGGTTCAGGGGGAAGCGAGCTGGTTCGTCCTGCCGGTTCACCACGGGCGCGTACGGCCTCACCCACGATCGGCGGCACGTCAAGTTGCCGCGCATCGACTCCGTGCGCACCCACGAGTCCACGCGCAAGCTCGCCCGCCACTTGGAGCGCGGTACCGGTCCGCCACCGTGTCCCACCGGTCCGGCCGCTGGTTCTGCTCCTTCTCGGTGGAGATCATCCGGACCGAGCCGACGCCACGCCGACCTGGCGACGCGGTCGGTGTGGATCTCGGCGTGAAATCCCTCGCGGTGCTGTCCACGGGCTTGGTCGTGCCGAACCCGAGGCACCTCGGCCTCGCACTTCGCGCACTGCGCCGGCTGCAGCGGCAGGCCGCTCGGCGCACCGGCCCCGACAAGCGCACCGGGCAGCAGCCCTCGAGCCGATGGCGCCGGACTCGCGACAAGATCACGCGACTGCACGCCCGAACCGCGTACGCCCGCAGCGATGGCCTGCACGAACTCACCACCGGTCTGATCCGCGAGTTCGGCACGATCGTGCTGGAAGACCTCCCCGTGTCCGGCATGCTGCGCAACCGCCGCCTGGCCCGGCACATCGCCGATGTCGGCATGCGCGAACTGCGGCGGCAACTCGGCTACAAGTCCGCCCGGGGCGGGTCGAGGCTGGTCATCGCCGACCGCTGGTACCCGTCGTCGAAGACCTGTTCGGACTGCGGCGCGGTGAAAGCCAAGCTGCCGCTGCGTGTCCGGGTGTACGACTGCGACGAGTGCGGCTCCGTGCTCGATCGCGATCTCAACGCCGCCCGCAACCTCGTCTCGCTCGTCGGCGAGGCTGCGAACGGCACGTCCGCGGCGAGTTGCGCCGGGACGGGAAAAAGCCCGACGGAAACCCACGTCAGACCCACGCGGTGTGGGCAGCGGGTACTGCCGCGGGAAGACCCGGCCGCGGCCGGGCCAACGCCACACCGCGAGGTGACGGCTACCGAGCGGAGCGGGCAAGCGTTCGCTCACGGCTCAGGCAACGGAAGGTGGAAACTGGTGGAGATGGATGCAGCAGGTAACTAACGGCACTTAGCCGTGGTTTGACACACTGCGTGAAACGCTCACACGTCCGTGTTCCGGACACGGCTGCTGGAGGTTTAGTGACGCCGGGAAGCCCAAGCGCGAACAGTCACGCGCCGGTCGATCAGGTTCTGGGTGAGCTGCACGGCGCCGTCCAGCGGATCGCCGCCAACGTCGAACGGGTGCTCGTCGGCAAACCCGACGTGGTCCGTCTCGCCCTCGTGACGCTGCTCGCCGAAGGGCACCTGCTGGTCGAGGACGTGCCGGGTGTCGGCAAGACCTCGCTGGCGAAAGCGCTTGCCCGTTCGATCGACTGCACCGTGAGCCGCGTGCAGTTCACGCCGGACCTGTTGCCGAGCGACATCACCGGCTCGTCCATCTACAACCGGCAGGAGAACGACTTCGAGTTCCGGCCCGGGCCGATCTTCGCGAACATCGTCGTCGGCGACGAGATCAACCGCGCCTCCCCCAAGACGCAGTCCGCGCTGCTGGAGTGCATGGAGGAGCACCAGGTCACGGTCGACGGCAACACGTACCCGCTGGGCTCGCCGTTCATGGTGATCGCGACGCAGAACCCGATCGAGATGGAGGGCACCTACGCCCTGCCCGAGGCGCAGCGCGACAGGTTCACCGCGCGTGTGTCGGTCGGCTACCCGGACCCCCAGGCCGAGCTCGCCATGGTCGACGAGCACGCGGGCCACAACCCGCTCGACGACCTGCGGCCCGTCTCGGACGCGAACCAGATCCTGCGGCTGATCGAGGCCGTGCGCCGGGTGCACCTGTCCCCCGAGGTCCGCCGGTACGCGGTCGAGCTGGTGTCGGCCACGCGCCGGCTGCCGGAGCTGCGGCTGGGCGCGTCCCCGCGGTCCACGCTGCACCTCGTCCGGGCGGCTCGCGCGCAGGCCGCGCTGGCCGGTCGCGACTTCGTGGTGCCGGACGACATCCACGCGGTGTCGATCCCGGTCCTCGCGCACCGGCTGGTGCTGACCGCGGAGGCGCAGGCCGCCCGCCGGTCCCCCGCCGACCTGATCAGGGCCCTCCTGCAGCGGGTGCCGGTGCCGACCGCGGCGATGGACCCGAGCGCGGCGTTCGTCCGGAGCATGAACAACAACAACGCAGGGACACCACGCTAACGATGCGCACCGCACTCTCCGGTCTGACCACGCGCGGAAGATGCTTGCTGGCCGCGGGGTTCGCCGCCGGAGTGTGCGCCGCCGTGCTGAACGAGCGCGACCTGCTGCGGGTCGCCGCCTTCGTGATCGCCCTGCCGCTGCTGGCCGCGTGGCTCGCGACGAGGGCGCGGGTGGGGTTGCACGCCGCCCGCTACCTCGCGCCGAGCCGGGTGCCGGTGGGGGCCGCGTCCGAGGTGAAGCTCGACCTGCGCAGCACCGGCCGGCTGCCCACGGGCGGGCTGATGCTGGAGGACACCGTCCCGTACGCCCTGGGCGCGCGGCCGCGGTTCCTCGTCGAACGGCTGCCCCGCAACACGCCGACCTCGCTGCGCTACCCGCTCAAGCCGGTCATGCGCGGCATCCAGCAGGTCGGGCCGCTGATGGCGCGGATCACCGACCCGTTCGGCCTCGCCGAGTTCGACCGCGAGCTCGCGGGCCGGTCGCGCCTGGTCGTGGTGCCGCGGGTCGTGCGACTCGGCGGGCTGCCTGGCGGGTCCGGCATGGGCGCGGGTGACGACGGCTCGGTCCGGCTGCGCGCCGGTCAGGGCGAGGACGACGCGGTCGTGCGGCCGTACCGGCAGGGCGACGACCTGCGGAAGGTCCACTGGCGGTCGACGGCGCGGCGCGACGAGCTGATGGTCCGCGTCGAGGAACGGCCGTGGCGCGGCGGCACGACGGTGCTGCTCGACCACCGGGTGCACGCGCACCGCGGCACCGGCCCCACGGCGTCGCTGGAGTGGGCCATCTCGTTCGCGGCGTCGATCTGCCTGCACCTGCACCACTTCGGGCACCAGGTGCGCCTGGTCTCCGAGGACGGGCGGGTGCTCGCGGGCGGGTCGTCCGACGGCGGGCACAGCGACCACGTGGTGCTGGACTCGCTCGCCGCGCTGCAGGGTTCGCACCGCCGTGAGCTGAGCGGCGGGACGGACCCCGGCGCGGGCCAGGAGGTCATCGCGGTGCTCGGCGGGCTCTCACCGGCCTCCGCGGAGGAGCTGGTGAGGTACCGGCCGCGCGGGACTCGCAGCCTGGCCGTGCTGATGGACGTGAACGCCTGGTCCGGTGGCACGGACACGTCCGCTCCGGAACCCGAGGACGCCCGGCGGTTGCTGACCGGCGCGGGCTGGGGCGTGGCCATCGCGAAGCCGTCGGCGTCGATGCAGCAGGTGTGGCAGGAGCTGTGCGCCTCGGCAGGGACCCGGGGTCCGTCGTTCCGTTCGGAGGTGGGCTGATGGGGTCCCGTTCCGCTCCTTCACGGGGCACCGAGCCGGAGTGGTTCACCTCGGCGACGCCGTGGATCGCCGCGCTGGCCGTGCTCTGCGCCTCGACCGCGCTGTCCGGGGTCATCGAGGGTGACCTGTGGCTGGTGCGCATCGGCGTGGTGATCGTCGCGATCACCCTGACCGGCGCGTTCCTGCGGGCGACCCGGCTGACCCCGCCGCTGGTGGCGGTCGCCCAGATCGTGGTGCTGTTCTGCCTGCTCACGGCGTTGCACACGCGGTCGGGCATCTTCCTGTTCATCCCCGGCCCGGACGCGCTGGGCGAGCTCGGCGACGTGCTCGCGGAGTCCGTGGCGCAGGTCCAGACCGGGGTGCCGCCGGTGCACGCGTCCCCGGCGATCCAGGCGCTCGTGGTGCTCGCGATCGGCCTGGTCGCGGTGCTGGTCGACACGCTCGCGGTGGCCGCGGCGGCCCCGGCGGCGTCCGGACTGGTGCTGCTGTGCGTGTTCGCGGTGCCCGCGTCGCTGGCCGACGAGATGCTGCCGTGGTGGACGTTCGTGCTGGGCGCGGCGGCGTTCGCGATGCTGCTCGCGGTCGACGGCCAGCACCGGCACGAGGCGTGGCGCGGCCGGCTCGGGTCCGGGTCGGCGAGCGGGTCCGGCGGGTCCGCGACCTCGGTGGCGGCGATCGCGATGGTGGTCGCGCTGGTCGTCGGCGCCGGCTTCACGCTGGTCGGCACGGTCGGCAGGCTGCCGGGCGGGGGCGGCGGTGGCGGCGGCAAGGGCGGCATCGGGCTGAGCGAGATGACGTCGTTGCGCGGCATGCTGAACCGCGGCCGCAGCGCCGAGGTGTTCTACGTGCGCGGCATGGACGACCCGACGTACATGCGCGCGTCCACGCTCGCCCAGTACGTGCCGAACAAGGGCTGGGAACGCGGCACGCCCCCCGGTGGCCAGCCGGCGCGCGGCGAGCTGCCGCCGCAGCCGGGTGACCGCGGCGAGGGCAAGACCACCCGGATCAACATCGAGCCGCGCGACTGGCGCAGCTTCTGGCTGCCGACGTACGGCCAGGTCCGCCGGATCGACACCCCGGACGACGACTACCAGTTCGACGCGAAGAAGGGTGTGATCTACACCCAGCGGGAGCGCGAGCCGGAGCCGTACGAGATCGACACGGTGATGACGCCGCCGACGAAGCAGGCGCTGCGGCTGGCACCGACGCAGGCGAACGCGGTGGACCGCGAGTACTACAAGTTCGACGGGGTCGAGCAGCCGATCGTCGACCTGGCCAAGAAGATCGTCGAGGGCGCCACCAACGACTTCGACAAGGCCGCCGCGCTGACGGCGTTCTTCAACGGCCCCACCTCGGGGTTCACCTACGACCTCAAGACCGGCGGCGACGTCACCACGGACGCGCTGACGGACTTCGTGCTGCGCGGCAAGGTCGGCTACTGCGAGCAGTTCGCCTCCGCGATGGCCGTGATGGCGCGCGTGGTGGGCCTGCCGTCGCGGGTGGCGATCGGCTTCACCGCCGGCGTGATGTCCGCGGACAACTCCTACCGGGTGATCAGCACCGAGGACGCGCACGCGTGGGTCGAGATCTTCTTCCCGAACTACGGGTGGACGACCTTCGACCCGACCCCGGTCAACGACGGCCGCGGGATCGTGCCGCCGTACCTGCGCGAGACCGCGCCGGGCCAGGAGGACGTGCCGACCGCGAACACGCAGACCGAGTCGACGGCGCCGTCCACGACCGGGTCGGCGCAGTCCTCCACCTCGGCCGACGGCACCGACGGAGCCGCCGACATCGGCAACGCGACGCCGGAGGACACCTCGAAGAACTGGGTGCCGTGGGCACTGCTCGCCGTCCTGATCGTCGCGACGATGTTCCAGATCCTGCGCCACACGAACCTCTCGAAGGTCGCGCCTCCCGAGGCACCGGCCGGGAGCTCGCCGTCAAGGGACGGGCCGCGGTCCAAGAGGAGCCCACTGACACCGCTGCGGCGCTGGAGCGGCCCGATCTCGGTGGTGCTGTGGGCGATCGCGCTGCTGCTCGCGGTGGCATGGCTGTCGTACATCCTGATGGTGGTCGTGCTCCTGGTGCTGCTCGCGGCGACCCCGGCGGCCATCCGCGAGCTGCGCAGGCGCGGCCGGTTGCGAGAGGTCGCCGGGCTCGGACCCCGTGCGGCCTCCGCGGCGTGGAGCGAGCTCATGGCGGAGTCGATCGACCGCGGCGCACCCGTGCCGTCCGCGGAGACGATCCGGATCGCGGCCCGCAGGCTCGCGCGCGAGCACAACCTGGACGACGCGGGCAAGGAAGGCCTGCGCGCGGTGATCGGGGCGATCGAGCGGTCCTGGTACAGCCCGAACCCGGCCGCCGACCCGGCGTTGCCCGGTGCGCTGGCCGCGGTCCGGCAGTCGCTGGGCCGCAACGCCCCGCTGTCGTGGAAGGCGAAGCTGTTCCCGAAGTCGGTGCTGAAGCCGACGCCGACGCCGACGGCGGACACGCCCGACCGGGAGCCGGTCGGGGTGTAGGTGACGGGTGGCAGGCGCCCAGGAGGTGCCTGCCACGGCACACCCGCCCCGCGCCCAGCTGCCCCGCGCCCAGCCACCCGACGCCCCAGCTGCCCCGCGCCCGGTTCCCTCGACGCACCGCCCGTGACAAAGCGAAGGGCCCGCTCCCCTCACCGGGGGCGGGCCCTTCGCTCTGCTGCTTCTCGGTCGGCTTACTGCTCTTCGTCGAAGCGACGGCGGAAGCGCTCTTCCATCCGTTCGGAGAACGAGCTGCGGCTGCGCGCTGGCTTGCCGTCCTCCTGCGCTCCCTCGGCGACCTGGTCACCGCGACGCAACGTCGTCAGGGTGATGAGCGCACCGAAGAACATGAGCAGGAAGCCGAAGACGCTCACCACGGGGATGCTGGCGATCGAGAGCTGCGGCAGCATCACTCCGGTGATGAGCGCGGCAACGCCGACCACGAACAACACGATGCCTTGTACGCGGCGTCGCTTGGACGGCCGCCGCAACTTGGCGCCCCGTACGGTGGATGCGAACTTCGGGTCCTCGGCGTAGAGCGCGCGCTCGATCTGGTCGAGCAGTCGCTGCTCGTGCTCGGAGAGTGGCATCGTTCCTCCTCCGGCACAGCGGTCGCGGGCGCCGGGTGTTCTCGGTTTCCGCCGAACCCGGCGGACGACCCACCCTGGGGACGTCACCTTCCAGGATACGATCCGCGCGCCTCGGCGACTACCCAGTCGGCCTTCTCATACGGTCTGTTCTGTCACCATCATCCTCCTGGGGCAGTGGTGAGGCCTTCGTGAGGCTCCTTCCAGCCCCTTGTGGCCTTCCGTTCACACCTCGTTCCGCCTGCCGACCCGCACGCGACAGCCGCGCTTGCTCGGATCGGTCGCATGACCGAACTCATCGTCAACGGCGCCGCCGAGCAGGGCCTGACCGGCTGGCTCGTGGTCGCGGGCGCCCCCGTCGTGCTGCGGTACGACACGGGCCAGGGGTATCCGGGGCCCGGTGATCCCGGTCCGGCGCAGCGTGGTTCGTCGTTCTTCGGCGGCGGCGACACGCCCCTGAGCACGCTGCGACAGAGCGTGACGTTGCCGCGCCGATCGTCTCAGTTCGTGGTGTCCGCGTGGCTCGGCGGCTACGCGGCGCAGCAGGACGGCGCCCGGCTGTCCGTCGAGTTCCTCGACGCCGGCGGCACCCCGCGCGGCCTGGTGGTGCTCGGCCCGGTGACGGCGGAGGAGCGGTCCGGCCGCACGGGCCTGCTGGAGCGGACGGCGCGCGGCACCGTGCCGCCGGACAGCCGGACCGCCGTGGTGACGCTGCAGATGACCCGATCCGGTGGTGGCACGTCGAACGACGGCTACGCCGACAACATCTCGTTCACGGTCGGAGGCCGCTGATGCTGAACCGACGTGATCTCCTGCGCGCCGCGGCCTCCGCCGGAGCCCTGGGCACCGTGTGGCCGCTGTCGGCGGGCCTCTCCCCCGCGCAGGCGCACGCGGCCGCCCTCGACCTGGGCGTCTCGTGGGACGCCGCGCCGTTCACGCTGGGCGTCGGTTCCGGCGACCCGTTGCCGGACAGCGTGCTCCTGTGGACGCGCCTGGCGCCCGAACCGCTGGCGTTCGAGCAGCCGCTGCCCGAGGTCGTCGAGGTCGAGTGGTCCGTCGCGCTCGACCGCACGATGCGCGCACGCGTGGCGTCCGGAACCGTTGGCGCGTCGGCCCTCCTGGGCCACAGCGTGCACGTGCCGGTGCACGGACTCCGTCCCGGCCGCACCTACTACTACCAGTTCTCGGCTCTGGGCAAGCGTTCCCGCGTCGGCCGCACGCGCACGGCCCCCGGTGGCCCGGTCTCGAAGGTGCGTTTCGCGACGGCGAACTGCCAGGCGTTCCACGACGGCTTCTACGCGGCGCACCGCGGCATCGCCGCCGAGAACCTGGACTTCGTCGTGCACCTAGGCGACTACATCTACGAACACGGCCAGGTCGGCGGCGCACACGTGCGCGACCACGAGGGTCCCGCAGTGCTGTCCCTTGCGGACTACCGCCGCCGCCACGCGCTCTACAAGGGCGACCCGTCGCTGCGCGACGCCCACGCCGCGCACCCGTTCTTCCTCACGTGGGACGACCACGAGGTGGTCAACGACTACAGCGGCTCCGAGGGCGCCGCACCGTTCGTGAAGCGCCGCGCCGCCGCCTACCAGGCCTGGTACGAGCACCTCCCGATCCGCGCTGGGAGCGCTCTCGAACCACAGATCCACCGCCGCCGAGAGTGGGGCTCCCTGGTCGACCTCACGGTGCTGGACCTGCGCCAGTACCGCTCCGCGCAGAACCTCGCCGATGGCACCATCCTGGGCGCCTCGCAGAAGAAATGGCTGCTGGACGGCATTTCCGGCGCCCGCGAGGCGTGGCAGGTGTGGATCAACTCGATCATGCTCTCGCAGCTCGCCCGCCCCGGCGGCGGCTACTACTTCACCGACCAGTGGGACGGCTTCCGCGCCGAACGCCGCGAGGTGCTCGGCCACGTCGCGTCGTCCGGCATGGAGGACCTCGTCGTGCTGACCGGCGACTGGCACTCGGCCTTCGTGGACGACATCCGCCCGGACTTCGACGACGTCACCTCGCCGGTGATCGGCACGGAGTTCACGGCGCACTCGGTCACGTCGGGCGCGTACTCGCCGGAGTGGAACGCGGCGAACGGACCGGTGATGGGCGCGGCGAACCCGCACCTGAAGTACTTCGAGGGCAACAGGTACGGGTACGACGTGTACGAGGTGACGCCGCAGCGGTTCACCACGCACATGAGGGTGATCGGGGACCGGCGGGACGCGGCGTCGCCGGTGACGACGCTGACCACGTTCCACGTCGACCGGGGGAAGGCCGGGAGCTACGAGGACCCGGCGACGGTGGGGTCGGCGGCGCAGTACCGACGGCCTTCGCAGAGTTCGACCCGCTGAGTCGTAGCAGCGTTCGACTCGCTGAGTCGCGGAAGTGCCAGACCCGCTGAGCTGGAGAAGTGTCAGACCCGCTGAGTAAGCTCGAATTCGGGGGTTCCCGGGCCCTGTGTGGCCGGAGTGCGGAGCCCCCGAATCCGATGCTACTCAGCGGGTCTGACAGTGATCGCGTGCGCGGATCAGATGCGCGGGTGAGGCATGCGGCGACGTCCTTGCCCTGGTCGCCGACGACGCGGGCCTGGCCGCACAGGAGCCGACCAACTGGCACGGCCGTGCCTCCCGAGCGGACCAGCGGGTGCGGGCGCATCTCTGAGCCGGCCAGCGGGCGCGGCCGCGTTCACGGGCCCACCCAGCCAGTCCGTCATACCTACAATCCCCACCGGCCAGCTCCGCCACGCCCGCCGCGAGCCAACCGGCCGGTCCGGACACGCCCCGAGCAGGCCAGCGGGCCAAACCACGCCCCGAACCGAACACCGGCCCCGAGCGCGCCCCGGAGCCGACCAGCGGCCCTGAGCGCACCCGGAGCCGACCAGCGGGTCGGACGGCTCAGCTCGCGATCTTGTAGGCGCGGATGATCGTCGTCTCGCCCGTGTTGCCCGCCGCGTCCGTGGTCTTGGCGCGCAGCGAGGCGAACTTGGCGTCCTTCGGGTGCTTCAGCAGCACCTTGTCGCCGACGGCCTGGGCCTGCTTCCAGGTCGCGCCGTCGTCGTAGGACACCTCGACGGTGACGCGTTTGACCTTCGGCGTGTTCTGGCCCTGCTCGACCTTCAGCGGGACGAGTTGCACCCGGCCGTGCGCGGTGTCCTCGTCGTCGAGCTTCGGCTGGAAGCGGACGACCGTGAGCGGCAGGTGCGTGATCTCGTTGGTGTGCTTGGCCTTGAACGTCCAGGCGCCGCTCACCTTCGTCGACAGCTCCGCGTCGCGGCTGTGCTCCATTTCGGCGCGGTAGGTGCCTTCGTCGGCGGGCACGTCGAACACAGCGGTCGGGGTGGGCGACTCGCCGAGCTTGGTGCCGTTGCGGGACAACGAGGTCTTCGCCGTTCCGCCGGACACCCTGCCCGCGCCGCCGTTGCCGTCGGTGAAGAGCGGGACGACGACGGCGATCTGGTCCTCGAGCCTCGCGAGGCCGAAGCGCGGCTCTGCCGGGACCGACGGGCCGAGGACGGCGATGCCGAACGTCTGCGAGTACTTCTTCCCGCCCTTGAAGGCGCGGCTCGGGTTCTCGGTCGAGTACTCGGGGCGGTCGTCCGGGCCGACGCGGTCGTAGATCCAGCTCCACTTGCCGGTCACCGTCGACACGAGGTCGACCGCACGGCCACCGTTCGGCACCTGCGTGAACCACGCGAACCCGCCGCTGCCGTCGACCGGGTGCGGCATGACCGCGACGCCGTGCTTGCGGCCCTCGCCTGCCGGGCGGAACCCGGTGGTCATCTCGGCGAGCTCGCTCGCCTTGGCCGTGCGCTCGTACCCGGTCGGCATGCGCTTCTCGGTGTACATGAGGCGGTAGCTGACCGGCGTCTTCTCGTCGCGGGCCGCGCCTTGGAACTGCTCGGCGATCGTGGTCGAGAAGCCCGGCGCGTCCGGTCCCAGCTGAGCCGTGGAGAACTGGCCTGCGAGACCGTCGAAGACCGCCCAGCCGTGGCCGAACGGCGCGCCCGCGACCTGGGTGGTGTAGCCGACGGTGCCGATCATGCCCTTGGCCGCGGCGTCCGGTGTCTTCAGCGCGACCGGTTTCGCCTGGCGCGTGTCGATCGTGATCGATCCCTTGCCGGCCACCACGAACTTCGGCTGCACCACGAACGCGACCTTGAAGTCCGTGCTGATGACCGAACTGTCCACGAGGTACTCGCCCTTGGGCAGCCGGACGTCCTTCGCGGTGCCCGGATAGCTCTTGCCCGTCTTCGTGTTGACGAACACCGTGCTCTGGTTCTCGGCGGGGTTGCCGTCGGCGCCGAGCACCGACACGGCGGTGTCGTAGCTCTCGACCTCGCGGTTGACGCTGACGAGAGTGCGGAGCCCGTTCGACGCCACGACCGCGCCGCTGTAGGCACCGTCCGGCGCGGCCACCCTGGTGTCGGCGGTGATCGTGGCCTTGGCCTCGCCTCCCGCGGGGACGGTGACCTTCGCCGGTGACACGGTGAACAGACCCGCGGGCGCGGGCTTGCCCTCCGGGCCCTTGACCTCTGCGGTCAGGTCGAGCGTGACTGGCTCGGTGCCGGGGTTGCGGTAGGTGACCTCGCGGACGACCTTCTGGTCGTCGTCGTGCGGCCACTGCTGCAGCCCGAAGTTGATGTTCGCGGGCTCCGCGACCACCTGCTGCGCCAGCATCCTCGGCACGTCCGCCCGTCCGGCGCCCTGGTCGAACGCCGTCAGCGACGGGTTCGCCTTGGCCGACGCCATGACTGTGGCCTTGAGCCGGTCGCCGGACCAGTCGGCGTGCTGCTGCTTGAGCAGTGCGACGACACCCGCGACGTGCGGCGTCGCCATCGACGTGCCGTCCATCGCGACGTGGCCCTGAGTACCGGCCTCGGCGGCGACGATGCCGACACCGGGCGCGGTCACGTCCGGCTTCACCGCTCCGTCCGCGGCCGGACCGCGGCTGGAGAACGGGGCGATGCCGTCGTTGCGGTCCACTGCCCCGACGGTCAGCGCCGACTCGGCACTGCCGGGCGAGCCGATCGTCTCCGGCCGCCCGGAGTTGCCCGCCGCGACGACGAACAGCGCGCCGGTCTCCCGGGAGATCCGGTTGAGGGCCTCCTCGATGGGGTCGATCTCCGGGGTGTCACCTCCTCCCAGGCTCATGTTGATGACGCTCGCGCCCTGGTCGGCCGCCCACTGCATGCCGGCGAGGATCGCCGAGTCCGGGCACCCGCCCGGCTGGCACACCTTGCCGTCGAGGATCTCCGCGTCCGGCGCGACGCCGCGGTACTGCTCGCCCCTGCCGGCGATCGTCGACGCGACGTGCGTGCCGTGCCCGACCTCGTCGGTGTTGTCCGGCGAGTCGGTGAAGTTCTTCTCGGCGACCTGCCTGCCCTGCAGGTCCGGGTGCTTCTCGTCGACACCCGTGTCGAGCACCGCGACCTTCACGCCCTTGCCCGTCACACCGGCCGCCCACGCCTGCGGCGCGCCGATCTGCTTCGTGCTGCGGTCGAGCGACACCTTCCGGACGCCGTCGAGCCACACCTTCTCCACGGCGCCGCCGCGCAACGACTCCCAGGCGCTGCCCGACTTCTCGACGGACCCCGTCACCAGACCGGCCACGGACTCCTGCCCCGCCAGCGCCGTCACACCGGATCGCGCGCCCGCCGCCGGCCGCACGATCACAGGAACGGTGCCGCGCCGCGCGTCGTTGTAGCCGAACTCGGCCATGGACGTCACGTCGAACAACCGCGGGTCGAGCTTTCCGTTGTCCACCAAGGCGATCGCGTCCGCGGGCACCACGTGCCGATGTCCGTCCCGCAGGAACGTCCGCACTGGCATCCTGCCGCGCCCCGGCCCCGGCACGAACCGCACGACGCGGTCGCCCGCCAACTCCACCCGGTCACCGGTGATCAGCGTGACGCTGTGGTCACCCTTGCTCGCCGGTTGCCGCTCCTGCGCGTGCGCGACCGCCGTCGTCCCCGTGGTCACTCCCGCGGTGACGAGGCCTGCCGACAACGCGAGCGCGGTGATCCCCCTGCGGGCACCTCGCTGTCCTGCTCTCACTGGGTACCTCCAGTGCTCGATGAGGTGTTGCCTCAGTGACCGTAGGGACACCGAGCGTCACCCCACCTCCTTCTGGAGGCCGGAGCTGCACAGGGCGATGTCATCCCGCAGCGGTACCCGCACTGGCCGATCGGCTGGTTGACACGGGTCCGTTCTCTCGGGAGCAACCGTCTTTCGGCATTGAGTCGTGACCGGGTTCTCGTGCACACTTCGTGCTGCCGTCAGCTGGGGGCGGCACGGGGGTTCTGGGGGAAGGTCGCTCTACCTATGCGCGTCTCTGTTCGTGCTGCCATCTCGGTGGCGTTGCTGGTCGGTTTCTACGTCCTTGCCTTCGGATTGATCGGGGGCCTGCTCGCGCTCGAGACGTACGCCCTGATCGAGCGTCCGTTCGTGGGGCTAAAGCTGGGCCTGTTCGTCGTGCCGGTCGTGTTCGCCCTGGGCAAGGGCCTGATCTCGCTGGAGCGCCGCACGCGCGACGAGGTGCCGGGAACGCTCGTCACGCCCGAGGAGCAGCCCGCCCTCTGGGACCTCGTGCGCCGTCTGGCCGCCGAGGTCGGCACCCGCCCGCCGGACGAGATCCGGATCCTCGCCGCGGTGAACGCCGGGGTCGCCGAGGACACCCGTTTCCTGGGACTGCGCGTCCTCAAGCGCAGGATGTTCATCGGTGCACCTTTGCTCACCTCCTTGACCGAGAAACAACTCATCGCCGTGCTCGCCCACGAACTCGGGCACTACGCCAGCAAGGACACGCGTCTCGCCGGTGTCGTCGTCTCCGGCCGTGACGCGATGCTGCGCGCCGGTGCCCACATGAACACCGAGCAGTGGTTCCAGCGCATGATCGCCAAGCTGTTCCGCGGTTACGCCAAGCTCTACCTCCGCGTCTCGCAGGCGATCAGCCGCCGCCAGGAGTTCGCCGCCGACCGCGTCGCCGCCACCCTGGCCGGCTCGTCCGCCGCCGCGTCGGCCTGGCGCGAACTGCCGGTGATCGACGCCGCGTGGGACCTCTTCACCAATCGCCACCTGACCGTCGCGTGGGAACTCGGCTACCTCCCCACGACGTTCTTCGACGGCTTCGCCCGCCTGCGCACCTCGTCCGAACTCCACGAGGAGCTGGAGGAGATCCGGCAGAACCCGCACGACCCGGACCGCGGCCCGTACGACTCGCACCCGCCGCTGCGCGACCGCATCGCCGCGATCGAGGCCATGGCCCTGGAACCCGAGTCGGGCTGGGGCGACCGCCCGGCACTGGAACTGCTGACCGATCCGATGCCGCTGCTCGACGCCGCCGTCCTCACGACGCTCGTGGCCGACGCCGCCACGAAGCACCGCGTCGACTGGGCGACCCTCGGCCACATCGGTGCGCGAGCCCGTGTGGTCCGAGGCACCGAACGCCTGCTGGAAGCGTCCGCGGCGAAGATGAACACGGCCCCGTCCCTGACCACCGTCCTCGACGCCCTGGACGCGGGACACCTCGCCGACCTCGGTTCCCACGTCCCCGGCAACAGGGAGGCAGGCGCCCGAGCCCACCGCGAGATGGCCCGCGGCGAAGTGCTTCCCGAGCTGTCCGCCCTCGTGGCGCTGGCGTTCTCGGACGCGGGACTCGCCCGCTGGGAGCTGGACTGGCTGGGACGGACCACGTTCGTCACCTCCTCTCACGACTTCGACATGGCCGAACACCTGGACGCCGCGGTCGCCGACCACGGCAGCACCGAGGGCCTGCGCGCCGCGCTCGCCACAGCCGGTGTGGCCCCCGACTACCGCCCAGCGCACTGAGCGTTCAGGAGAAACCCCGTGGTGCTCTCACTTCTGTTCAAGCCCAAGGAACTCATCACCGTCATCCGCCTCATGCGCGAGGCGAAGCGGCTGGGCGTGGAGATCGACGACCTTCCCACCGACGTGGTCGCGTCGTACGTCCTGCCGAAGACCCACCCGGAGCGCTACGGCCTGGTCCCCGACGCCGAGGTCACCACTACGTCGCCGATCGAGGACCTCGCCCTCGCCGCCGTGAAGGACGACGTCCGAGCGGGCAACTGGGAGAACGCCGCCGACCTGGTCGCCTCGACCCACGGCGACTGGGACCGCCGCCAGCGCGTCGTCTGGGCGTTGGCCGACCTCGCCGCCAAGGACGACAACTGGATGGAGGCGTGGCAGGCGGCCCGCCCCGGCGACCCGCACTGGATCGTGGTGCACGCGATGTCGCTGGTGTCCCTGGCTTGGGACATCCGCGGCAGCGCCACCGCCTCCCAGACCACGCGGGAGCAGTTCGAGGGTTTCCACCGCGTCCTGTTCGAGGCGCGTGAGGCGGCCCAGGTCGCCGCCGCTGTCGTGCCGGACGACCCCACGCCGGTGAACACGATGCTGACGCTGGCCCGCGGGTTGCAGGTGTCGCACGACGAGTTCCGGGAGATCTGGGACGAGTTGATGGCTCGGGATCCGTTGCACCACAACGGACATCTGCAGGCTTTGCAGTACTGGTGCCGGAAGTGGCATGGGTCGGATGAGATGGCGTTGGAGTTCGCTGCGGCGGCGGCGCTCAAGTCGCCCAAGTTGCTGGGGTTGCCGTTGCAGGCTGCTTATGAGGCTGAGGGGACCTCTCCTGGGGTGTGGGGGTTGCCTTCGGTTGTGGGGGCGTTGGATTCGTTGCTTCGTCGGCTGGCTGATGAGGGGGCGGACACGTATGCGCTTCGGGATGATCGTGGGTATGCGATTTACGGGTTGGTTGAGTTGCAGCGGTTTGAGGAGGCTTTGGGGCAGTTCCGGGCTTTGGGGGCGTTGGCTGATGCTGGGCCTTGGGACTACTTCGCGGAGCCCCGATTGAAGTTCTTGAGCTTGCGTGGGGCTGTGGTGAGGGCTGTGGCCAAGGGCAAGGGGGTCAAGGCTTCGGCTCGGTGAGGGTGGGGCTTTGGGTTGTGGCAGAGGGGTTTGGGGGCGGCTGGGGTCGGGCGGCCGGAGTCGGGCGGCGAGGTCGGAGCCCGAGACTGGGTTGGGCCGGCTGGGATTGGCCGGCTGGGGTCGGAGCGACTGGAGTTTGGGGCGACTGAGCTCGGGCGGCTGGGTTTGGGGCTGCGAGGTTGAGGGTCAAGGTTGGGTAGTGGCGGCTGGGTTGGACCGGCTGGGGCTCAGGGCGGCTGCGGTTCGGAGCGGCTGCGGGTCTGGGGCTGCGGCTTGGGGCCGCAGGTGTAGGGCCGCGGGTGTAGGGCCGCAGGTTCGAGGGGCGAGGCGGGGTTAGTGGCGGCAGGGCGGGTGGGCCGAGGCTCAGGTCGGCTGGGTAGAGGGCGGCTGGGGTAGAGGGCCAGCCGAGGTCGGGCAGCAGAGGCGCGCGGCGGCGCTGGGTTGGGCGCGGCTGTGTTGCCGTGCCGATGGCGTCGGGACGCCCTTGGTGACGCTTGCGGCACGGCGGGGTGTTGCGTTGCGGTTGGGCGGTTAGCTGACTGGTAGTGGGATTCTTGCTTGGGGGACTGCGGGTGGGCGGCGGTCCATCACGGCCAGCTCCAGTTGGCGGGCTGGTGAGTCGCCCAGGAGTTTGCGGGCCAGGGTGGTGCCCTTGCGCGGGGCCATGGCCAGCTCTGCTCTCAGGGCTTGGATGCCCACGTAGTGGGCTACCTCGTCGAGGATGGCCTTGGTGTCCGGGATCGAGCGGGTTCTGCGGATGGCGTCCACCGCTGCTCGTTCCAGCGGGGCCACGTGGAAGCCTCGGCGGAGGGCTGGTTTCGGGAGGCGGTCCGTCCTCTCCAGCCTGAGGGTGCCGTGGCCGCAGGCTGACGAGTGGCGTGGGGCCAGGACGTGGATCGCGTCTGCTGTCGGGAGGACCGACCTCATGCCGTGCAGGTACAGGGCGTCGAAGGCGGTGAGCATGGCGCCTTCGCCCGCGTAGAGGAGGGCGGCCTGCACCAGTTGTTCTCGGGACGGGCCTGCTCTCGACAGCAGGAAGATGCTCGGGAACAGGCGTTGCCAGGGGGCGCCCGGGCGGGAGCGCTGGTCGATCAGGGACGGGGACAGTCCTATGTGGAGCAGGGCGGCCAGTGGTGCTACCCGGTGGAGGAAGAGGGTGCCCAGGGCTTCCAGGTCGATGGGGTGGCGCATGGGTCAATGGTGGGGGGTGGGGCGGGTGGGGTAGCTCGGTGATTCGGAAGCTGTGGACAACTTGCGGGTTGTGGACAGGTTGCGATCACTCGGGCTTCGGTTCGAACTGGGCTGTCCTTTCCGGACTGTCGGAGAGCAGTGAGGCTGGGCGGACCGCCAGCGAGCCGAAGCGGGAACGGGCCTGGTCGGCGGCTTGGTCGGCTTCTCGCCAGCCTCGTTCCGGGGCGTCGAAGATCAGTTGCTGGGCGGAGTCGGCGTTGTCAAGTCCCTCGATCCGGACGCCGATCAGGCGGATCGCTCCGGGCGGGGTCTGGGTGTCCAGGAGTTCGGTGGCGACGCGGTAGACCTCCTGGGTCACGTCGGTCGCGACCGGGAGGGTGCGGGAGCGGGTGATCGTGGTGAAGTCGGCGAAGCGGACTTTGATCGACACCGTGCGGCCGTGCAGTCCCTTGGCGCGCAACGAGGCTGTCGAGCGTTCCGACAGCCGCAGCAGTTCGCGGCGGAGCAGCGACCTGTCCACGACGTCCACCTCGAACGTCTCCTCGGCGCCGAGCGACTTCTCGCGCGACTCCGGGACCACCGCGCGGTCGTCCACGCCGGCGGCCAGCGCGTAGAGGTGTTCCGCGAGGGCCACGCCGACCTTGCGCCGCAGGCGCGGGAGCGGCATGGCGGCCACGTCGGCGACGGTGTCGAGGCCCAGTTCTTGCAGGCGTGCGGCGGTTTTCGCGCCCACGCCCCACAGCGCGGAGACCGGCAGCGGGTGCAGGAAGTCGAGAGAGGAGGCCGCGGGCACGACCATCATGCCGTCGGGCTTGCACATGCCGGAGGCGAGCTTGGCGAGGAACTTCGTCGACGCGACACCGACCGAGCACGTCACGCCGTGGTCGGCGAACACGCGGGACCTGATCAGCTCGCCCACACCGCCCGGGGTCATGCCCAGCCGGCGCAGTGCGCCGCCGACGTCCAGGAAGGCCTCGTCCAGCGACAGCGGTTCGACCAACGGCGTGATGTCGCGGAAGATCGCCATGACCCCGCGCGACACCTCTTGATAGAGGTCGAACTGCGGTGAGAGGTACACGGCGTGAGGAGCCAAACGGCGCGCATGTGCCGTGGGCATCGCGGAACGCACTCCGTACTCACGCGCGAGGTAGTTCGCGGAACACACGACACCCCGCCCACCGATGCCGCCGACGACGACGGGCACGGACTCGAGCTCCGGGCGTTCGCGGATCTCCACGGACGCGTAGAAGGCGTCCATGTCGACGTGCAGCATCCGGCAGCCCGTGTCGTCAGGCCAGACGCCATCGCGCGCACGGAACCGGTCGACCAGGCCGCGTGGCAGGTTCGCACTGCGACCCATGAACACCCCTCTCGAACGTGAGTTCGACACGAATCCTACAGTTCGTACACCCGTGCGGCGTTCTCCGACGCGATGAGCCGAGCGATCCGATGCGCGTCCTCCTCGACGAGGGCGTCACGGCGCAGCGCATCGGCCAGGAAGTCCGACAGCGCCTGCCGGAACAGCAACGCGCCGAGGTAGTACAGCTCGGGCAGGGCGAAAGCGTCGGTCGAGAACAGGAACTTCCCGTACGGCACGATCTCCAGCGCCTCGGCGAACACGCGCGACGCCTGATGGCCGAGCCCGTGCGTCGCCAGCCCGAGGTCGCAGAACACGTGCGGGAACACCTGCGCGAGGTACCCGGCCTGCCGGTGGAACGGGTAGTTGTGCAACAGCAGCACCGGGACACCGAGCCCGGCGGTCGCGCGGAGGAACGGCGTCAGCAACGTCGGATCGCACCGGTGCAGATCGAGGTCCGAGTCGCCGTACCCGACGTGGAACTGCAGCGGCAGCCCCGCGGCCAACGCCTCCCATGCCAGCCAGGCGATCACCACCGGGTCCTCCAGCCGCCCGGACGACCACGCCGCCACCGCGCGCTCCACGTCCGCGTCGGCGGGCCGCGCACCCGGCAGGTCCAGCCCGATCCGGTACGCCGCCACGGACTTCGCGCCCACCGCGGACGTCGAGGCGAGCGCCGACCGGACCTCGGACACGAACGAGGAAGGCGACTCGTCCCGCAACGACTCGGCCAGCGTCTCCAGCCGCACGATCTCGTGCGCCACTCCCCCGCCGAGCGACGCGAGCTCGGCACCGGACAGCAGCCGCTCCGCCTGGAACCCTCCGTCCACCAGGAACGTGTGGATCCCCGACGCCATCAGGAACGTCCGCGACACCTCGGCGATGTGCAGCGAGTTCCGCCGTTCGAGGTACTCCTCGGCCGGGGCGTGCCGGGGCAGGTCGAGCAACGGCGCGCACCACCGCCGCACCGCGAACCCCACCGCCGAGTCGAAGAACGACCCGCCCAGCGGGGCGACCGCGTCGGCCTCCAGCAGCAGCGACTCGAACTCCGGGCGCGTGCTGTCCTCCCGCAGCACCCCGTGGCAGTGGTGATCTACCAACCCGAGTTCGGCGACGAACGGCAAGATGCCCATAACCTTAGGATCGTGGACTCAGCGGAGCGGGACCAGCGGTTCGAGCGGGCGACCGAATTCTTCGACGGGCTCAACGCGCGGGACGTGCGCATCGTGGCACTCACCTGGGTCGACAACAGCGGTATCACCCGCACCAAGTCCGTGCCCCTGCGCAGGCTCGCGCACGCGGCGGCGCACGGCGTGGGCGCGTCCCCGGTGTTCGACGTCTTCCTGTTCGACGACTGGATCATCCAGGGCCGGTTCGCCGGTGGGCCGGTCGGCGACCTGCGCCTGCACCCCGACCTCGACCGCCTCACCGTGCTCGCGGGCCAGCCCGGCTGGGCCTGGGCGCCCGCCGACCGCCACTACCAGAGCGGCGTCGCCTACCCGATGGACCAGCGGCTGCAGGCCCGCAAGGCAGTCAGCAGGCTCGCCGACGCGGGCCTCACCGCGAAGGCCGGCTTCGAGATCGAGTGGTGTGTCGGCAAGCAGGGCACCGACGACTGGGTCCCCGCGACCAGCGGCTCCGCGTACGGCCAGGCCCGTCAGGCCGAGCTGTCCGACTACTGCGTCGACCTCGTCACCGCCCTGGACCAGCAGGACGTCGAGGTCCTCCAGTTCCACCCCGAGTACGCCGCCGGCCAGTTCGAGATCTCCACAGCCCCGGAAGACCCCGTCAACGCCGCGGACACCGCCGTGCTCGTCAAGGAGACCATCCGCGCCGTGACGCTCCGGCACGGCCTGCGCCCGTCGTTCTCGCCCAAGGTCATCAACGGCGGCGTCGGCAACGGCGGTCACCTGCACCTGAGCCTCTGGCGCGACGGCACGAACCTCTTCGACGGCTTCCAGGACGAGGCGAAGCAGTTCAGCGCCGGAGTCCTCACCCACCTGCGCGCGTTGTGCGCGATCGGCGCGCCCTCTCTCGCGAGCTACCTCAGGCTCGTGCCGAACACGTGGGCCGCGCCATTCGTCGCGTGGGGCGAGGAGAACCGCGAAACGGCGCTGCGCCTGATCAGGGACAACCTCGAGATCAAGTGCTTCGACCTCACGGCGAACCCGTACCTCGTCGTCGCGGGCGTGATCGCGGCCGGCCTGGACGGCATCGCGACCGGGGCGGCGCTACCCGAGGGCCTCAACGTCGACCCGGCGCTGCTCGGCGACGTCCAGCGGCTGCCCACCTCGTTGAAGGAGGCCGTCGACGAGTTCGAGAAGGACGCCGTGCTCACCGAGGCATTCGGCCAGGAACTCGCGGGCACCATCGCCGACGTGCGGCGCGGCGAGATGGAGCGGTACAAGGACGCGAGCCCGCAGGGCATCGCCAACGTCACTCGCTGGCGGCACTGAGCTCCTTGCGCAACCGCGAGAGCGCACGGTGCTGTGCGACACGCACGGCACCAGGCGTCGATCCGACCGCCTCGGCCGTCTCCTCCGCGGACAACCCCACCATCACACGCAGCACGACGATCTCACGCTGCTTCTCGGGCAACACGCGCAGAAGCGTCTGCATCTGGTTCGAGAGCTCCCCTTGCATCGCACGCTGCTCAGGACCGGCCGCGGTGTCCATCGACTCGGGCAGCTCGGGCACTGCCTCGGCGCGGTTGCGCGAGAAGCTGCGGAACGAGTCCGCCACCTTATGCGCCGCGATCCCGTAGACGAACGCCAGGAACGGGCGCCCCTGGTCACGGTACGACGGCAACGAGGTCAGCACCGCCAGGCACACGTCCTGCGCCACGTCGTCCGCCGACGCGAACGATCCAACGCGCGCACGGCAGTACCTCACGATCAACGGCCTGATGGTGCCCAACAGCCGTTCGATGGCAACGCGGTCACCGGCCACAGCGCGCGCCACGTGCTCGTCAGCCGACTGCGGGCGGCTCGAGTAGTAGGTGGGCGCCGGCGGGTCGACCGGTTCCTCGGCACTGACGGAGGTCCGTTCCACCAACGCGTCGATGCTCCCCTTCGACGCGGAAACCGGCCCGCCGACGGACGAGCCGTGCACGGCTTCCGCGGGCACCTTGCGGTGCAGGCCGGGTGAGAACTCCACGCAGATCACCGTTCCTCTTCTGGACGCCGGCGCACCGCGAGACGTGCCCGCCGGATCCGTCCTTCGACCGCGCGCGGGGTGAGTCGCATCAACTCACCGATCTCCGCGTGCGAGTAGCCCTGGTCATGGAGGAAGAGCAACCGCTTGCCGTCCTCGCTCAACGTGGCGAACGCGGCGTTGGCCGCCGCCTGCTCGATGACCGCGTCCTCGGGGGTCGCTTCGGTCACCACGTGTTCGAGGGAGGCCACCGTGTCCACGAGCCGCACGTCCTGCCAGCCGTGCGCGCGCGTCTGCCAGCGGCGGTACACGTTCGGGAACGCGAGCACGCACGCGTTGACGAAGTACTCCTCCAACGGGAGTCCGTGCTCGATCGACCACTCGCGCCCGAGCAGACCCCGGTCGCGGAAGTAGACGAACCCGTCGTACACCGCGTCGCTCGCCAGCTCCTCGGCCTCCTGCGGCGGGATGTCCTGCTTCTGCAGGTACCGGCCCTGCTGCCCGCAGCGGGAGAACATGGCTCCGGACCGCACGAGTTTCGTAACGATCGTGAGGCCGCGCCCGAGAAGCTGACGGTGGAACTGGTCCCAGCGCGGCCCGGACAGCCCGGTCTCGCGGAAGTGCTGCACCAGCACCCCGTCGATGCGCAGCCGGTCGGCGGCAAGCGCTGAGTCCGAACTTCCCATGCCCCCTGGTCCCTATGTCGGCGTCTTCCTGCCCTCTAGGTATGTCGTTTGGGTGCGTCCACCCCACGCATCCACTACGACTCGTCACAAATGCAAACGAATGTCACCCGATCGGGACAGCCAACGATGCGATTTCCTTGCGAAGACGACCGAGCGCTCGGTGCTGTGCGACGCGCACCGCACCCGGCGTCGAGCCCACCGCGTCCGCGGTCTCCTCGGCGGACAGACCGACCACGACGCGCAGCACGAGGATCTCGCGCTGCTTGTCCGGGAGGATGTGCAACAGCCGCCCGAGGGTGCCGTTCAGCTCGTCCTGGATGACGAATTCCTCCGGTCCGTCGCCCCGCACCGCTTGGTCGGGCACGTCGGAGACCGGCTCCGCACGGTTACGAGCCAGCGCCCGGTGCGCGTCGGCGACCTTGTGCGCGGCGATGCCGTAGACGAACGCGAGGAACGGCCGGCCCTGCTCCCGGTAGTTCGGGAGAGCCGTCAGCACGGCCAGGCAGACCTCCTGCGCGACGTCGTCCGCAGTTGTCGCGGAACGTCCCACTCGAGCGCGACAGTACTTCACCACCAGCGGACGCAGGTAGCGAAGTAGCTGGTCAACGGCCCTGTGCTCACCCTGCACGGCCCGCTTGACCAGTTCTGCGGATAACGCTGAACTCTCCATCCGAAGTGTCCCCTCGTCGACGTCCCGTGGAGGAGACGTGCGACGCGTCACTCCTTATGCGGAAAGTAGGGAGAAACTTCAAACGTCACCCGTTCGTACCAACGAACAGCGGTTGGTAATAGGCGTCGAGCAACCACTCCACGTAACCGAAACCCGCTCGTTCCGCCAATGCGGTGATTTCGTGACGAGTAATTGCCCAATACCGTGCCTTGCTCACCACAACGTTCCACGACTCGTTCTCGTGCAGCCGGAACATCTCCAGTTCGTACTGATCGCCGTCCCAGTGCCACAGCTGGAACCACACGACGCGCCCCGGTCCCACGGACGGAGGAGTGGACAACGGACGCTCGGCGCGGATCGCGTCGTAGTCGCGCGTGGAGAGGACGAGACGCCCTCCGGGCCTCAGCACCCGACGCATTTCGCGCAGCGCCGCCAGCACGTCGTCAGCCGTCAGCAAATGGGGCAACGCGTTGTCCGCCGCGAGCACGACGTCGAAGGAGCCGTTCGCGAACGGCAGCGCACGCATGTCCGCGGCGAACGCTGGCACCGCGACCCCACGCGCCGAGGCCTCCACGACGGCCCGAGAAGCCGCCCTGGGGCTCAGATCAGCGCCCACGACCTCATAGCCGCGCACGGCCAGACCGATCGCCTGCGTACCGATGCCGCACGCACAGTCGAGAACGCGCGCGCCCGCCGGAATGAACTCCGCGAGCTGCGACGCCTGCCGGGCCATCGACGCGTCCCAGTCCGCGAACATCAGGTCGTACGTCGCGGCCAGGTCGTCGTAGAAGGCTCCGGTCAAATCAACTCCTCGACCCCCACGGACGTGCGCAGCTTGGCCAGCGCACGGTGCTGGGCCACCCGCACGGCCCCCGGCGTCGAGCCGATCGCCTCGGCCGTCTCCTCGGCCGTCAGACCGACGACCACGCGCAGCAGCAGGATCTCGCGCTGCTTGTCCGGCAGCAGGCGCAGCAGCTGGCCCAGTCGCGCCGACAGCGAGCCGAGCAGCGCGCTCTCCTCGGGGTCGACCGCGAGCGAGGGCCCGTCCGGGACCTCGGCGACGGGTTCGGACCGGTTGCGCGCCGAGACCCGGTGCGCGTCGGCAACCTTGTGGGCGGCGATGCCGTAGACGAACGCCAGGAAAGGTCTTCCCTGCTCGCGGTAGGTGGGCAGTGCCGTCAGCACCGCCAGGCAGACCTCCTGCGCCACGTCGTCGGCCGACGCGTACGCCCTTTCGTTGCGACCCACGCGCGCACGGCAGTACCGCGCCACGAGCGGACGCACGGAGGCCAGCAGCCGTTCGACGGCTTGCCGGTCACCCGCGACGGCCTCGTTGACCAATGAGGCCAGCAGGTCGGAACTTTCCATCTCGTGGTTCCCTACGTCGGCAGCGGAGCCATTATCTTTCGCCGCCGCGTCGTTTGGGACCACTCATCAGGGTCATAAATGTCCCGAATGCACAGCGAGTCAGGCGGTCCGGCGGGCGAGCACGTGCAGCCGGGCGGCGACGTCCCGGAGCGGGGACCTGGTCGCGGCGGCCAGCTCCAGCTCGGCGAGTGCGTCGGCGGCACCCGGATTCGTGTCCAGCACCACACCGGGCACGAGGTCTGAAACTACACCGTGACCTTGCAGGATCTCGACACTCAGACCCGCGTCGAGCACGAGCTTCTCGAGCCCGGCGACGTCGAACCGGCGCTGCAACGGGTCGCGCGTGCCCGCGAGCTGCCCCGCGTCGTCGTCCAGCAACCGCCGCGCGTCCACGATGCGACCGGCGATCGCGCGGTGCAGGATCGCCGCGAAACGGTTCGCGACCAGCACCGACACCGCACCGCCGGGAGCGACCGCGGCGGCCAGCGAGGCGAGCGCGGCCGGGGCGTCGTCGACGACCTCCAGCAGCCCGTGCGCCAGCACCAGGTCGGCCTCACCGGGGGGAACCCCCAACGCGTCCGTGTCGCCCTGAACAGCGGCGATGGTCACGCCGGCCTCGCGCGCACGGGTGTTCAGCGTGGCCAGGGCGTTCGGCGACGGCTCCACGACCGTGACCAGGCATCCCGCCGCGGCGAGCGGCACGGCCCACACGCCGCTGCCACCCCCGACGTCGAGCACGCGGGGCTGTTCCCCACCCCTGCGCTCGCGTGCGGCGGCCAATTCGGCGTCGAGCACCCTCTGTACGGCGTCCGGTCGCATGTCCAACAGAGTAGGAGACCCTAGAGTAGGTCTGTGCATACGGTGTCCGTGCTCAGCCTCAAGGGAGGCGTCGGCAAGACGACGGTGGTGCTCGGCCTGGCCTCTGCCGCCCTCCGCCGTGGTGTCCGCACTCTGGTGATCGATCTCGATCCGCAGTGCAACGCCACGTCGACGCTGGAGCCCGAGGAGTCCAAGGCGAGCATCTACGACGTCCTGCAGGACCCGTCCGAGGAGAACCTGGAACAGGCGATCCGCCCGAGCAGGTGGGGTGACGGCATCGACGTGCTGTCCGGGTCCGAGGACGCCGAGCTGCTCAACCACCCCGATCCGAACGAGTCGCGGCTGCACCGCCTGAAAGACGCGCTGCGCACGTTGCGGGACATGTACGACGAGTTCCCGTACCACCTGGTGCTGCTCGACTGCCCGCCGTCGCTGGGCCAGCTGACCCGCTCGGCGCTGGTGGCGGCCGACCGCGCGCTGCTGGTCACCGAACCGACGATGTTCGCCGTGGCGGGCGTGCAGCGGGCGTTCGAGGCGGTGCAGAACGAACGCGAGAGCAACAACGCCGACCTCCAGCCGCTGGGGGTCGTCGTGAACCGCGTGCGGCCGCGTTCGCACGAACACCAGTTCCGCATCGACGAGCTGAGGGACATCTTCGGCCCGTTGGTGATGCCGGTAGCGTTGCCGGACCGTCTGGCCGTGCAGCAGGCACAGGGCGCGTGCATGCCCATCCACGAGTGGGGCACGCCGGGCGCGCGTGAGGTCGCCCTGGCGTTCAACCTGTTGCTCGCCCGCATCCAGCGCATCTCGCGGAGCCGGCGCCGGGCCGTGCACCACGACTTCGACGACGACGAGATCCAGGAAGCGGTGGATGCCTGAGGGGGACACCGTCTTCCTGGCGGGCAAGCGCATGCACGACGCGCTGGCCGGGAAGACGCTGCTGCGCGGCGAGCTGAGGCACCCCCGGCTGTCCACCCTGGAACTGGCCGGGCTGGACGTCCTGGCCGTGCGCACGTACGGCAAGCACATGTTCACGCGGTTCTCCGACGGCAACAGCCTGCGCAGCCACTTCCGCATGGACGGCTCGTGGCACCTCTACCGGCCGGGTGAGCGCTGGCGGCGGCCCGCGCACCAGGCCCGCGCGGTGTTCGAGGTGGACGACCGGCAGGCCATCGGATTCGCGCTGCACGACATGGAGTTCCTGCCGACCGCCGAAGAAGATCGACTCATCGCACATCTCGGACCCGATCTCCTGGCGGACGACTTCGACGCCGCTGAGGCCGTTCAGCGGTTGACCGCGGACCCTTCCCGACCCATCGGGCTCGCATTGTTGGATCAACGGGTCATGGCCGGCGTCGGCAATCTCTACCGCGCGGAAGTGTGTTTCCTGTTGCGCGTTCTACCGACGGCGCCGGTGTCGGCCGTGGACGCCTCACGTGCGGTTGCGTTGTCGCGCAAGCTCTTGCAGGCGAACCAGTGGCGGCCGGAACAGAGCACGACCGGCGACCTGCGCGTGCAGCACTACGTTTTCGAACGGACCGGCAAACCCTGTTTGCGGTGCGGCACAAGAGTCCGATCGGACGAGATCGACGGCAGATTTGTGTACTTCTGCCCAAAATGCCAATCCGGTTGAACCGAGACGCTTCTCCAGCCGTGTCCCCCAATATGGCGGTCAATCTGGATGCGTTGCGCCCGGGCTTCACCGACGACCCGTACGCGGTGCTGAAGAGCCTGCGCGACGCAGGCCCGGTGCACCGGGTCGAGACCCTCGGCGTGCCCATGTGGCTCGTGACCCGCTATCCCGACGTGCGCGCCGCACTGGACAACCCGCTGCTGTCCTCGCACGGCTCCGCGCTCGCCGAACCGCTGCGCGGCCACCCGCACTTCGCGTCGTGGTGGTTCGGCGACCTGTCCGAACACATGATGAACAGCGACGAGCCGAACCACACGCGTCTGCGCCGTGCGGTGTCGAGCCAGCTCACGCCCCGCCGCATCGCCGCGCTCCGCCCGCGCGTCGAACAGGTTGCGGCCCAGCTCGTCGACGGCTTCGCGGACTCGGGACGCTGCGACCTGATCGCCGACTTCGCGGCCCCGCTGCCGATCACCGTGATCATGGAACTGCTCGGCGTGCCGGCCGTGGACCAGGAGAACTTCCGCTACTGGGCGGATGTCGTCACCGGGCTCGCCGACGGTGACGCGGCCTCGGCCCGTGAGGAGACCTCGGGCTACCTGCGGGACCTCGTGACGCACAAGCGCACGTCCGGCGACGACGACCTGATCGGCGGCCTGGCCCGCGGGACCGGTGAGACCGCGCTGACCGACGACGAACTGGCGTCGCTCGCGTTCCTGCTGCTCGTGGCGGGCTACACGACCGCGGTCGACCTGGTCGGCAACGGCGCGCTGGCCCTGCTGCGCAACCCGGAGCAGCTCGAACTGCTGCAGCGCTCGTCCTCCCTGCTCCCCGGTGCCGTCGAGGAGTTCCTGCGCTTCGACGGACCGACCTCGCACCTGCTGCGGTTCGCCACGCAGCCGCTGACGATCGGGGGCGTGCAGATCCCGGCGGGCGACGTCGTGCTGCTCTCGCTCGCCTCGGCCGAGCACGACCCGAACCGCTACCCGCGCGCCGACCAGCTCAACATCGAACGGGCGGACCGCCAGCACCTCGCGTTCGGGCACGGCATCCACTTCTGCCTGGGCGCGCCGCTGGCCCGGCTGGAGGGCGAGGTGGCGTTCCGGACGCTGCTGTCGCGCTGCGCCGGCCTGGCCCTCGACACCGCGCAGCCGCTGGGCTGGCGGGTGTCGCTGGGCAGCCGCGGGTTGCGGGCGCTGCCGGTGACGTTCCTGGCCAAGCCCAGGATGCCGCTGGACGAGCAGGCGACGATCAAGGTGCCCAAGCCCACGATGTAACAACGTGGCGCCCGACTGCCTCGCCGAGGTGGGACTAGGGGCTGCGCGCCCACCCTGAGCTGCCGTTATAGGGTGGGCGCGTGGTGTACAAGCAGGTGGTTCGCAGGGCGTTGTTCGGAATGCACGGCGGCGACGCGGAGCGGGTCCACGAGACCACGCTCAACGCCATGGCCCGGCTGAGCCCGCTGGCGCGGTTCGCCCGCGGCCAGAACAACCCGCGCACCGTGTTCGGCGTCCGCTTCCCCAACCCCGTGGGGCTCGCCGCGGGGCTCGACAAGGACGGGCGCGCCCTGCCCGCGTGGGCCGCGCTGGGCTTCGGTTTCGTCGAGGTCGGCACCGTCACGTGGCACGCGCAGCCGGGCAACCCGAAGCCGCGGCTGTTCCGCCTGCGCGAGGACGAGGCGATCATCAACCGGATGGGCTTCAACAACGCGGGGGCGCAAGCGCTTGCCGCGAAGCTGGACCGCACGTCGTTGAAGGCGCCGCTCGGCATCAGCCTCGGCAAGTCCAAGATCACGCCGGTCGAGCACGCCGTGCAGGACTACCTGAACTCGCTGACCGCGCTGCAGGACCACGGCGACTACTACGCGATCAACGTGAGCTCGCCCAACACGCCCGGCCTGCGCAGCCTGCAGGACAAGGGCGCGCTGACCGAGCTCGTCCAGGCGCTCACCGCCGCCACGGACAAGCCGATGCTGGTCAAGATCGCCCCCGACCTCACCGAGGACGCCATCGCCGAGGTCATCCAGGTGTGCGTCGACAACGGCATCAAGGGCCTCATCGCCACGAACACCACCCTGAGCCGTGAGGGCCTCACGAGCTCACACGCGTCCGAAACCGGGGGTCTCAGCGGCAAGCCGCTCACCCGGCGCGCGAACGACGTGGTCCGGTTCATCACGAAGAACAGCGACCTGCCGGTCATCGGGGTCGGCGGCATCGCCACCGCCGACGACGCCAAGCGCATGATCGACGCCGGCGCGAGCCTCGTGCAGATCTACACCGGGTTCATCTACGAGGGCCCTGGGCTCGTGTCGCGGATCAACCGTGCACTGAGGTGAGCGTCAGGTGCGGCGCGCAGCCCTGAGCCAGCGCATCACCGGGTGCAGGATCACGACGAGCAGCGACCCCCACACCATGCCGCCCATCTCCAGGTCGCCGATCTCGATGGTGAGGTCACCGACGCCGGCCACGAGCGCGGCGCCGCCCACCATCGCGTTCGCCGGGTTCGCCAGGTCGACGCCGCGGTCCATCCAGATCCGCACGCCGATCAGCACGATGAGGCCGTAGAGCACGAGCGTGCAGCCGCCGAGGACGCCCGGCGGGATGGTGCCGAACAGCGCGATGGCCTTCGGGGAGAACGCCAGCAGCGTGGCGAACACCCCGGCGAACGCGAACGCCGCCGTCGTGTAGACGCGGGTCACGGCCATCACGCCGATGTTCTCGGAGTACGTCGTGGTGCCGGCGCCACCGCCGAGGCCGGACAACGCGGTCGACAGCCCGTTCGCGATGATCGCGTCGCCCGCGCTGCCGTCGAGGTTGCGCCCGGTCAGGGCCGCCACCGCCTTCACGTGCCCGACGACCTCCGCCACCAGCACGATCACCACGGGCAGCATCAGCAGCACCACGGACGGGCGCAGCTCGGGCTGGTAGAGCTTCGGCAGGCCCACCCAGGCCGCGTCGCGCAGCGCGGAGATCCGGTCCGACGGCACGGCGCCGAACGCGAGTCCGCCCATCCAGACGGCCACGAAGCCGATCAGGACGGAGAACCGGAACACCAGACCGCGGCCGAGCACGCCGGCCAGCAGGATCACGAGCGTCGTGAGGCCCGCGAGCAGGGGCTGCTCGGCGAAGTTCGAGGTGGCCTGGCGCGAGAGGTTCAGGCCGATGAGGATCACCACGGCGCCGGTGACGACCGGCGGCATGACCGACTCCAGCAGCCGCACGCCGAGCGCCTTGACCGCGATGCCGACGACGATCACCAGCAGGCCCGCGGCGACGACGCCGCCGAGCTGGGCCGCGATGCCCTGCTCGCGCGCGGCCACCAGCGGGGCCACGAACGCGAACGACGAGCCGAGGTAGCTCGGGACGCGGTTCTTGGTGATCACGAGGAAGAGCAGCGTGCCGAGACCGGAGAACAGCAGCGTGGTGGCGACGGGCAGACCGGTGGCGGTGGGAACGATCACCGTCGCGCCGAACATGGCGACGAGGTGCTGCACTCCGAACCCGATGGTGAGCGGCCAGCTCACCCGCTCCTGGGGTGCGACGGTTTCACTGTCGGTGATCCGACCGTCCCCGTGCACGGTCCACAACGCCAATGCACTGCCTCCCGGCAATTCAGCCGGCTTCCCGCAGACCGGCCCCGGAATCCTGCCACGCCATGTAGCGGCTACGGCTAGATAACGGTCCGATAATCACACGATTGCAGCAAGGATCTCCAGAGGGACTCGCCGAATAGCCGCATGCGATTACGGAGAGTCACATTTTAGTGCGCTGAATAGCCTGAGACATCGCGCATCGCGGACGCCAGCCCCGCCATGTGGTCCGTGGCGTCGTCGAGCACCTCGGCCGGGTTCTGGAACTGGGTGCTCGCCGCCAGCGCCTTGCCCGCCTCCGCCACCAACGCGCAGTAGCGGTCCACGCCGTCGGCCAGCTGGATCCGGAGCACCCGGACGCCTTCGACCAACGCGGCGCGCTCCAGGTGCGGCGCGGTGTCCCGAGCACGTTCGACGGCCTGCAGCTGTGCCGACACCGCGCGGATGGCCGTGGCGGCCTCCTGGGCGGTCTGCCGGGCGTGCTGGACGGACTCGGTGGGCATCGACGTGAGCGCGGGTGAGTCGAGCTGCTGGAGCAGCTGCGTCATCGCGTCCTCGGCGCTGTGGAGCTTCTCCATCGGCACGCGCGCGGACGAGATGTGCGCGGGCAGCGGCGGCCGGGGCGGGGGCGGCGGCGACAACGCGAGCCGCTGCCGGGCGACACCCAGCTCCTTCAGCTTGAAGCCGCTGCGGACGGCGAGAACGGCGGGCACGGCCGCGCCGATGGACCCCGTGACGGCGGCCCACGTGCCGAGCACGCCGGTGAAGCCCAGCACCGCGAGGGTGCCGAGCATCGAGATCACGATCAGCCAGAACGTCAGCACGGCGTTGGTCCGCTTGCGCTTGCGCTCGAGCTTCGCGACCGGGTCGTTCCACTTCTGCAGGCGGTAGCGCGCCTGCTCGGCCAGCGGGTGGCCCTGGAGCGACGCACCCAACTCGCCGACGACCTTGCGGACGATCTCGTTGTTGGGACGGTTTCTCCAGGGCTCCATGATCACCTGCTGACTCCTCCTGCTCCCCCGGCCTCAGAACTTCAGTTCTGGGCGGGAGGAACCTGCTGCTGCTGGGTCTTCTGCTCCGACTGGACGCGCTGCGCGATCTCGGCCTGGATCTGGGCGGCCGCGCTGTTGCCCGCGGTCACCTGCTGCGGGGTGCTCGCCTGGCCGCCGTGCATCGACGCGCGGATCTGCTCCAGCCGCGACGAGCCGGCCAGCTGGGTGGTCGAGGCCTGCACCTCGAGCATCCGGCCCTGGACCGAGTTCTGGGCGAGCTCGGCGGACCCGAGCGCGGTCGAGTAGCGCTTCTCGATCTTGTCGCGAACCTCTTCCAGCGACGGCACGTTGCCCGGCGCGGCGAGTTCGCTCATCTGGTTCAGCGATGCGGAGACCTGCTCCTGCATCTTGGCCTGCTCGAGCTGGCTGAGGAGCTTGGTGCGCTCCGCCAGCTTCTGCTGCAGCATCATCGCGTTGCGCTCGACCGCCTGCTTGGCCTGTGCGGCGGCCTGCAGGGACTGGTCGTGCAGCGTCTTCAGGTCCTCGATGCCCTGCTCAGCGGTGACGAGCTGGGTGGCGAAGCCCTGCGCGGCGTTCTCGAACTGCGCGGCCTTCTGCTCGTCGCCCTTCGCGCGCGCCTCGTCGGCGAGCACGAGCGCCTGGCGCGCGGAGGCCTGCAGCTTCTCCACGTCGCCGAGCTGGCGGTTGAGCTTCATCTCCAGCTGGCGCTGGTTGCCGATGACGGCCGCCGCCTGCTGCGAAAGCGCCTGGTGCTGCCGCTGCGCCTCCTCGATGGCCTGCTGGATCTGCACCTTCGGGTCAGCGTGCTCGTCGATCTTCGACGAGAACGACGCCATCAGGTACTTCCAGAACTTCACGAACGGACTGGCCATCTCCTACGCCTGCCTTCTCGGTGCCGGTGTTGGATCCATCGTCTCAATTGTGCGTCGGCGTATCCACCGACACGGGGAGATATCCGGGAACACCCTGACCCACCCCGGGACTTAGGTAGCCACGCCTGGCGACGTGCCAATCCTGCCCGCACCCGCGTCCCGGGACGCGGTGACCCAGCGTGCCGATGCCAAGCCGTTGCCTGCCGTCCAGCGCGCCGCCGTCGTTGTCAGTTGAACGTTCGACGACGCAATCTTGTTGCAGACCGTCACGTGGCGGGGGCCACAGACTCTCAGTTGTCACCCGAATGCAGGCGACCCCGCACGCCGGTCGGCGCACGGGGTCGGGTGGGTACACGGGGTTATGCCGCGACGACTGCCTTGGGCGTCTCGCCGATCTTGCTCGTGAGCCGGTGGCTGAGCATGGGCTGCAGGCGCAGGTCGGACAGGTCGTCCGAGAGCGTGGCGGGCAGCACGCGGCCACCTTCCAGCTTGCGCCCGTCCGAACGTCCGTCCGGGACGGTGTCGGGCACCGTGTCCGGCGTCTGCTGGACGGCGCCGATGTCGGAGGCGACGTGGTGCAGCAGTTCGGACAGCGGAAGTTCCAACGCGTCACAGATGGCCGCGAGGAGCTCGCTGGACGCCTCTTTGCGGCCGCGCTCCACCTCGGACAGGTACCCCAGGCTCACACGTGCGGTCCGAGAGACCTCGCGCAGCGTGCGGCGTTGGTTGGTGCGGGCATGGCGGAGCCGATCACCGATCGCCTCGCGCAGCAGCACGGTCATACGCGCGCCTCCTTCCGGCCGGCCGTGTCCCTACGTTACCGATCGACACCGACAACGGGCACTGACTTCCGAACACGTCCGCCAAGGGCGAACGAACGCGGAGTCATCATTTGTTCCCGTCGTCCGTGACCAGCAGGTGGTCCGACAGCAGGACCAGGGCTTTTTCCACAGCGGCCGAACGCACCGCTGTGCGGTCGCCACGGACAGTGATTGTCCGCACTGTGGACACTCCAGGCCCGCTCAAGCCGATGTGGACCGTCCCCGGAGCGATTCCGTCCTGGGGGTCCGGTCCGGCGACCCCGGTGAGCCCGATCCCCCAGTCCGACTCGCACGTCCTGCGCGCGCCTTCGGCCAGTTGGATCGCGACGTCGGGGTGCACGGCACCGTGCTCGTCGAGCAACCGCTGGTCCACGCCCGCGAGCTTGTGCTTCAGCTCGGTGGCGTAGACGATCAACCCACCGCGGACCACGGCACTCGCCCCCGGTGTGTCGACGATCGTCGCGCACAGCAGACCCGCGGTCAGCGACTCGGCCGTGGCGACGGTCTGGTTCTTCGCTTTGAGCAGATCGACGACGGTGGTCATGCGACGGCGCGACCTGCCCTTGCCTTCATCTTGAACGCCCGGACGACGTAGTCGATTCCCGTGACGACCGTGAGCACCAGCGCGACGGCCATGATCACCCAGGCGATCAGCTGCAGCACGTCGTTCTGCGGGAGCACGAACAGCCCGATGGCGATGACCTGCGCGAGCGTCTTGGCCTTGCCGCCGCGGCTCGCCGGGATGACGCCGTAGCGGATCACCCAGAACCGCAGCAGCGTGATGCCGATCTCGCGCACGGCGATGGTGATCGTGATCCACCACGGCAGCACGTCGAGGATGCTCAGCCCCACGAGCGCGGACCCGGTCAGGGCCTTGTCCGCGATCGGGTCGGCGATCTTGCCGAAGTCGGTGATCAGGCCGTGCTTGCGCGCGAGCGTGCCGTCGATGTGGTCGGTGAAGCTCGCGACCGCGAAGATCGCGAACGCGATGAGGCGCCACGTGGTGTCGAAGCCACCCGCTTCGAACAGGGAGAACAGGAAGACCGGAACGAGCGCCAGCCGCGCCATCGTGAGGATGTTCGCGACGTTGAGCAGCGGGACCTTCCGGGCCTCCGTCATGTCGGGAGTACCTCGACGATCAGGTCGACACCCTCGGAGTCGACGACGCGGCAGCGCACGAAGTCGCCGCGCTTGAGGCCCTCCGCCTCAAGCACGATGCACTCGCCGTCGACCTCGGGGGCCTGGTGCTCGGCCCGGCCGACGCAGTCGTTCTCGTCGTCCTCCTCAGTCTCGATCAACACCGTGACCTCGGTGCCGACCCGGTCCTCGGCGCGCTGGCTGGTGAGCTCCTCGACGAGGTTGCCGATCCGCTGCACGCGCTCGGCGATGACGTCGGCGTCGAGCTTGCCGTCGAGCTCCTCGGCCTCGGTGCCGTCCTCGTCGGAGTAGCCGAATATGCCGACCGCGTCGAGGCGCGCCTCGGTCAGGAACCGCTCCAGCTCCTGCAGGTCGGCCTCGGTCTCGCCGGGGAAGCCGACGATGAAGTTGCTGCGGATGCCGGCCTCGGGCGCGTGCTCGCGGATCTGCCACACGAGCTTGAGGAAGCTGTCCGTGTCGCCGAACCGGCGCATGCGGCGCAGCACGTTCTCGCTGGAGTGCTGGAACGACATGTCGAAGTAGTTCGCGACCTTGTCGGTCTTCGCGATGGCGGCGACCAGGCTCGGCTTGGTCTCGGCCGGCTGCAGGTAGCTGACCCGCACCCGCTCGACGCCCGGGATGGACGCGAGGCGCGGCAGCAGCTGCTCCAGCGCGCCCTGCTCGCGCGGCAGGTCCTTGCCGTAGCTGGTGGAGTTCTCGCTGACGAGGAACAGCTCCTTGACGCCGTTCTCGGCGAGCCACATGGCCTCGGAGACGATCTCGTCGGGGTGCCGCGACACGAAGGCGCCGCGGAAGCTCGGGATGGCGCAGAAGCTGCACCGGCGGTCGCAGCCGGACGCGATCTTCAACGGCGCCACGGGGGCGTCGTCGAGCCGCTTGCGGGGCGTCTTGGTCGGGCCCCAGCCGTGGCCGGGCACCTGAACGGCGTCCTTGGCCTCCTGGCGCTTCACCGGCGTGATCGGCAGCAGCGTGCGGCGGTCGACCGGCACGTGCGACTCGACCGGCTTGCCGTGCAGCACGTCCTGCAGCCGCTCGGCGAGGTCGTTGTACTGGTCGAAGCCGAGGACCGCGGCCGCCTCGGGGAGGCTGTCCGCGAGCTCCTTGCCGTACCGCTCCGCCATGCAGCCGACCGCGACGACCTTGGCGCCGGTGTCGGACGCGGCGAGCAGCGTGTCGACCGAGTCCTTCTTGGCCTGCTCGACGAAGCCGCACGTGTTGACGACGACGACGTCGGCGCCCTCGTCCACCAGCTCCCAGCCGCCCTCGCCGAGGCGTCCGGCGAGCTCTTCGGAGTCGACCTCGTTGCGGGCGCAGCCCAGGGTCAGCAGCGACACGCGTCGCGGAGTGGTGGGAGAAGACACGACGCTCAGAGTAACCGGACCAGGTCCTGCCGCTTGAATCGCGCTGCGCCCACTGCCCGCGAGTGCCGTGCGGCGGCGGCTCATACTTGACGGCTGTGACCAGTGGGGTAGTCGTGCGGCGCGCCCGCACCAGCGACGTGCGCGCCATGAAGGCGTTGATCGACGGGTACGCCGGCAAGGTCCTGCTGGCCAAACCCCTGGTCACGCTGTACGAGGCGGTCCAGGAGTTCTGGGTGGCCGAGGAGGACGGCGAGCTGCTCGGCTGCGGCGCCCTGCACGTGATGTGGGAGGACCTGGCCGAGATCCGCTCCGTCGCCGTCTCCCCGATGGCGCTGGGCAAGGGCGTCGGTCACCGGATCGTGGCGCAGCTCATCGCGACGGCCAAGGAGCTGGAGCTCGCGCGCATCTTCTGCCTCACGTTCGAGACCCGGTTCTTCAACAAGCACGGCTTCGTGGAGATCGAGGGCACGCCGGTGAGCCCCGAGGTCTACGAGGAGATCATGCGGTCGGTGGACGAGGGCGTCGCCGAGTTCCTCGACCTGAGCTACGTGAAGCCGAACACGCTCGGCAACAGCCGGATGCTCCTGGAGTTGTAACTCTTCGAGTAATCACTCGAAGAGTCTTGACTCAACGAACGGCGCGAGGCCAGTATCTGTCCCGTGTCCGAATCGCTCACCGTCGACGAGCTCGCTGCCCGGATCGGCCTGCCCAGCAGCACCATTCGCATGTACCAGACGAAGGGTGTGCTGCACGCGCCGAGACGGCAGGGACGCGTGGCGTACTACGACGCCTCGCACGTCGAGCGGTTGACGTTGGTGCAGCGGTTGCAGCAGCGGGGGTTCTCGCTGCCCGCGATCGCCGAGCTGATCTCGGCACGCGAGAAGGGCGAGTCGGTCGCCGCGGTGCTCGGCATGGGCGAGACCGAGGGGCCCGACGACTGGGTTCGGATCAAGGTGCGCGACATCCGGCACCTCGTTCCGATGGGAGACGTCCAACCGCGACTCCTCCTCCGGGCTATGCGGTTGGGCTTGGTGCGGTGGAAGTACGGCTGGCCGCACGCGCGTCGCTGGGCACTCGAAGCGGGCGGCCGGTTGGCCGGCCTACGGGTGCCCAGCGATGACGTCATGGACAGCTTCACGCGCCTGCGCACGGCGACCGACGCGGTGGCGGCGGACTTCGTGCGGTTGTTCGAACGGCAGTTCTGGCCCGAGCTGGCCCGCAAGGCCGGCGACGAGAACCAGCTGGAGAACGTGCGGGCGTTGCTCGTCGAGCTGACCTACACGGCGGAGACCGCCGTGGTGGGGACGCTGCGGGAGTCGATCCGGGACGCGGCCGAGGAGTTCGCGTCGCGGCACGGGTTGCTGCCGAGCGACGACTACCAGCCCGCGTGGGCCGAGCAGCCGTTGCCTCCGATCGCCGAGAACCTCATGGATCCGGCGGGTGATCTGCCGAGCGAGCAGGAGATCGAACGCTTCCTGCTGAGGGGGGACGAGGATGAGCCTGGTCGCTGATCCCGCCTGGCACGCGCAAATCCGTGACGAAGGCCTTGTGGTGTACGCGGGCGCTGATCTCGCGTACCTGATTCCAGACCTGCCCAGGGCGGTGGCCGTGGCGCTGGCAGGACTGTTCGAGCCAGTGTTGAGGGGAGTGGCTCGAACGGTCGACGAGAGCCGGTTGGGGGAACCGGTTCGTCAGCACCTGGCCCAGCTGAGGACCCTGGGCGCTCTCCGCCCGGCCGGGTTGCCCGTGGACGACGCGACGCCTTTGGGGATCGGCACGCGCGTCGTCGGCGAGGCACCCGCCGGGCTGGCAGAGCTGTTGCCGCACCACGAGAACCCGGACCTGCTGCTCGTCGTGCGGACGACCGGCACGCTGGTCGACCTGGTCGAGGTGGCGCGCGAGACGAAGGTCCCGCACCTGTTGCTGGACCTCGCGTACCACCACACCGCCGCCGTCGGGCCCTTCGTGGTGCCCGGTGCCGGCGCGTGCCTGGCGTGCCTCGCGGTGCGGGCGGGACGGCGGTGGGGCGATCCACCGCCTCCCCCACGACCGGGAGCGCTGTCCCACGAGTTCCCGCTCTCCCTTGCACTGCAAGCGATCCAGAACATCCGCAACGGCTCCCTCGCGTTGCTGGACACGGTCGTGACCGTCCACCTCGACGAGTTCACGACGACGCGCGAGAGCGTGTTGCCCGCCGCTGACTGCGAGATCTGCCCGAAGGTCGAGTTCGGGCGCGTGTCACTTCCTTGGGGGAACCTTGAACGCGACGGCAGTGCGGTTACCTGACCAGTTCTCACCGGGTGCGGCCGCCGCCAACGCCGCGACGCCCACCTGTTGCTGTTGTTGTTGCTGCTGCGCGGTCACCTCGGTCGGCGCGGCCGTGCAGATCCCGGCGGCCCTGTACGAGGAGACGAAAGACCTCCCTCGGCCGCGCGGCCTGCTGGTGCTGCCGGCGGCGATCTTCCCGTTGCTGGTGATCCTGTTGCCGTTCCTCACGATGGGCGCGGTCTTCGACGTGCACTGGGGCTGGTGGCTCGGCGGCTTCGCGGCGGCGCTCGCGTGGGCCACCGCCTCCGGTTTCATCGCCAGGTCGCCGAATCCGGTGGGCAGCGTGGTCCGGCTGCTCGGCTGGGCCGCGCTGTGGTGCCTGGAACCGTTCGTGGTGCTGTTCATGCTGGGCCCGATCGCCGCCGCGGGCGAGGGGGTCGTGTGGGTGCTCGGCGTGCTCTACTTCGGCGGCGCGCTGGCACTCGGCTACTGGATCCTCCGCCGCTACCGGGCCAAGCGATGAGGACCGTCGCCGAGGCGCTCGCGGAGCGCGCGGTCGGCTGGCGGCAGGGTGTGGTGTCGCAGCTGCACCCCGTGCCGCACAGTCTGTCCGATGTGGACGTCGAGGGCTGGGCCGCTGTGCCGGAGCCGTTCGCGACGGGCGGCACGTCCGGTGGCACCAGCAGGATCGCCGCGATCGCCGAGGCGCTGGAACGGCACGCGGCCGCGCGGTCACCGCTGGAGGTCGCCACCGACGGCGAGTGCTGGCCGCTGGAGCACTTCAGCCTGCACACGGTCGAGCAGCGCGTGTCCCCGAACTACCGCTACCGCAAGGGGTACGTCGACACGCCGTACACGCGGGCGTGGACGTTGCCGGGCAACGAACCGATCCGCGTGCCGCTCGGCCTGGTCGGGCTGGACGCCGCGCACGGGCTGCCCACGACCTCGTCGGGGCTCGCGGCCGGGCCGTCCACCACCAGCGCTCTCCTGCGCGCCACCCAGGAACTGGTGGAGCGCGACGCGTTCACCACGACCTGGCTGCACTCCATCGCACCGCAGCGGTTCGCCACCGACCTGCCGCACGGCGTGCAGGCGTTCGACCTGACGCCGGCCTACAGCCCGCACCCGGTCGTCGCTGTGGCGGGCTCACTGCCGCTGGCCGGGAAACCGAGGCCCACGCTCGGCCTGGCGTGCCGCGCGACCGTCGCCGAGGCCGTGCGGAAGGCCTACGAGGAGTGGGTGCAGGGCACGGTGTTCATCGAGGTCTGGCTGGCGCGCAACGGTGACGAGCCCGTCGGCGAGGTCACCGACTTCGACCGGCACGCCGTCTACTACGCCACGCATCCGGACGAGTGGGACGCGCTGCCGTGGTTCGCGGGCTTCGAAACGGACCCGCCGCCGGACGCCCGATCCCGTGGCACAGCTGCGGAACTGACCGAGCTGGTGCACGCCCTGGACGACGCGGGCATCCGCCTCGCCTACCGCGAACTCACCACGCCGGAACTGTCCGCCGTCGGCTTGCACTGCGTCCGCGTCCTGTCCCCGGACCTGGCGCCGCTGCACGCCGACCACCGCTGGCCGCACCTGGCGGGCTGTGCCCGTGACCTGAGCTGGCGCTACCCGCACGCCTCGCCGGGCACCTTCCCCAATCCCGCACCGCATCCGCTGGGGTGAGCACGATGTTCGACGACTTCTGGGCCGCGAGCCGCTTCTCGCCTCTGCACCAACGCCGGCTGGGCGAGAAGCTGCGCGACTTCCGCCCCGAGCCCGCGCTGGTCGACCCGCTGGAGCTCCCGGCGGCACCACAGCCCCTGCCCCGCCCGCACGACCGCCTGCAGAAGCTCTTCCAGGCGCGCAGGAGCACCAGGGAGTTCGCGGACAGGTCGTTGACCGAACGCCAGCTCGGCACGGTGCTGGGTGCCCTGTCGGACAACAGCTTCCCGTCGGCCGGCGGTCTCAACCCGGTGCGCTGCTACGTCTTCACGAACGGCCGGGCGCTGCGCTACGACGTCCGCCGCCACGCGCTGCAGGACATCGCACCGGCACCGGAGAACCTCGCCGAGATCCTCGGCACGCCGGAAATCCCGCCGCTGACGATCGTCCTGGTGTTGATGGACAAGGACTCATTCGAGAAGTACGGCGAACGGGCGGGCCGCTTCGGCTTGATCGAAGCAGGAGCCGCGGCGCAGACCATCTGCCTCCGTTTGGCGGAGCAGAAACTCGGCGGATACCTGCTCGGCGGAGTAGCGGACCACGAAATGCTGCACGCGCTACGGCTGCCGCGCGACGTCCGCGTGGCCACGGCGATCGCCTGCGGGCACGTGATCACCTGACGTTCATCAGATCGTGTCTACCGAGGACAGTCGATCACGGGCTACAACTGGGCGAGACCCTGCTCACACCCAGAGGAGCTCGCCATGTCGAAGACCCTGCGCTCGGCGTTCGTGGGTGCCGCCGCCTCGTTCGCCCTGATCTTCACGGGCACCCCGGCCCACGCCGTGGACATCGTCGCGGTCACCGACGACTACCTCTACACGAAGTCCCTGAGCCAGTTCACAACACTGCGCGCCCAACAGCCCTACGCGGGCCAGCTCGACTGGTCGTCCGACGGCTGCTCGTACTCGCCGGACAACCCGTTCGGCTTCAAGTTCCTGCCGACCTGCCACCGCCACGACTTCGGCTACCGCAACTACAAGCGGCAGGGCCGGTGGAACGAGGCGAACCGCCTGCGCATCGACAACAACTTCAAGTCCGACATGTACCGGCAGTGCGGGTCGAACTGGGCGTGCAAGCGCACGGCCGACCTGTACTACGCGGCCGTGCGCCAGTTCGGCGGCACCGCGAGCTCCACGGCCACGAGCATCCAGAACGCCGGCCTGAAGTAGCTCACTCGTCGTCGGCGGGGCCGCCTCCGCGCATCAGGTAGACCACGTTCTCGAGCTCGTCCGGCTTGATCAGCACCTCGCGTGCCTTCGAGCCCTCGGACGGTCCGACGACGCCACGGGTCTCCAGCAGGTCCATGAGGCGCCCCGCCTTCGCGAACCCGACGCGCAGCTTGCGCTGCAGCATCGACGTCGAGCCGAACTGCGACGTGACGATCAGCTCCGTCGCCTGCACCAGCAGCTCCAGGTCGTCGCCGATGTCGGCGTCGATCTCCTTCTTCTCGCCGGCCTTCTGCGACGTGACGCCGTCGGTGTACTCGGGCTGGGCCTGGTTCTTGGTGAACTCGACGATCGACGAGATCTCCTCGTCGCCGACGAACGCGCCCTGGATGCGCACCGGCTTCGAGGCGCCCATCGGCAGGTACAGCGCGTCGCCCATGCCGATCAGCTTCTCGGCGCCGGGCTGGTCGAGGATGACCCGCGAGTCCGTCAGCGACGACGTGGCGAACGCCAGCCGCGACGGCACGTTCGTCTTGATCAGACCGGTCACGACGTCGACGGACGGGCGCTGCGTCGCGAGCACCAGGTGGATGCCGGCGGCACGGGCCTTCTGCGTGATCCGCACGATCGCGTCCTCGACGTCGCGGGGCGCGGTCATCATCAGGTCGGCGAGCTCGTCGACGATCGCCATGATGTACGGGTACGGCCGGTAGACGCGCTCGGATCCGGGCGGCGCGGTGATCTCGCCGGACTTCACCTTGCGGTTGAAGTCGTCGACGTGCCGCACCCGGTTGACCTGCATGTCCTGGTAGCGCTGCTCCATCTCCTCGACGAGCCACGCGAGCGCCGCAGCGGCCTTCTTCGGCTGCGTGATGATCGGCGTGATCAGGTGCGGGATGCCCTCGTACGGCGTCAGCTCGACCATCTTCGGGTCGATGAGGATCATCCGGACCTCGTCGGGCGTCGCCCGGGCCAGCAGCGACACCAGCATCGAGTTCACGAACGACGACTTACCGGAACCCGTGGAGCCCGCCACCAGCAGGTGCGGCATCTTCGTCAGGTTCGCGGTGACCATGTGGCCCTCGATGTCCTTGCCGAGGCCGATCACCATCGGGTGCGTGTCCTTGACCGTGGACGGCGCGCGCAGCACGTCGCCGAGGCGCACCATCTCGCGGTCGCTGTTGGGCACCTCGATGCCCACCGCGGACTTGCCGGGGATCGGCGCGAGCAGGCGGACGTTGTCGGTCGCCACGGCGTACGCGATGTTCTTGGTCAGCGCGGTGATCTTCTCGACCTTCACGCCGGGGCCGAGCTCGACCTCGTAGCGCGTGACCGTCGGGCCGCGGGTGAAGCCGGTGACCTGGGCGTCGATCGAGAACTGGTCCAGCACTCCCGTGATGGCCTCGATCATCTGGTCGTTGGCCTTGCTGCGGGTCTTCGGCGCGTCGCCGTCCTTGAGCACGTCCGGCGGCGGCAGCTGGTACTCGCCCTCGACCGAGCGCACGACCAGCGTCGGCGCGGGGGTCTTCTTCTCCCTGGGCGGCTTGGCCGCGACGGGCTCCGGGGCGGGCTCGTCCAGCGGGAGCTCGGCCTGCGGCTCCTCCTCCAGCGGCGCGGCGGCCTGGCGGCGGCGCGACGGACGGCGCAGGCGGACCGGCTTCGGCTCCTCCGGCAGCTCGTCCTCGTCGGTCTCGTCGGACGGCTTCGCGCCGGGGTGCAGCAGCGAGCGGATGCGTTCGGGCGCCTGGCGGATCGGCGTGTGCGTCACGACCAGCAGGCCGTACCCGAAGATGAGGAACAGCAGCGGCCCGGCGACCCACGGCGTCAGCCCCTGCGCGAGGAACCCTCCGGCCAGGTAGCCGAGTGCACCACCGGCGCTGCGGCGCTCGATCGGGTCCATCGGCAGGCCGCCGATGAGGTGGAACATGCCGAGCACGCCGATGATCATCAACGACGACCCGATGATCAGCCGCGGTCGCGCGTCCGGCTTGGGGTCGGTGCGCATCAACGTGATGCCGATGGCGAGCAGCACGACCGGCACGATCACCGCCGGGAACCCGACGGAGCTGCGCACCGCGACGTCCACCCACTGCCCGACCGGACCGCCCGCCTGCCACCACACGCCGGCGCCGGTGATCACGGCGAGCGCGATCAGCAGCAGCCCGAGACCGTCACGGCGGTGTTCGGGGTCGAGGTCCTTGGTGCGGCTGACAGTCCGCACGAGGCTGCCGACACCACGGCCCAACGCACCCCACACGGCGCTGATGGCGCCGCCGCTCTTGCGCGGAGCGGGCTTTCTGGACGCGGTGGATCGCGCCCGCGGCTTGGCTGGTGCTTTGCCGCGTGACGTGGTCTTTCTCGAAGTCCCTGTGCGCCCGGCCATGTCTATAAGGTAGTCCCTTGCGTCTCACCAGCCTCATTTGCAACTGGGACGCGTGCGAATCTCCATGGTTCACCGGATCGGGCACGGTGTCGTTCCGACACGCCGTAGGCTGCGCCGCGTGTCCACACCGCTCTTCTGGCGCGTGCTCATGGTGGTCGACCGGGGCCTGATCGCGCTGACCGGCAAGCTCGAGGTCTCGGGCGACATCCCCCCGGAGCTGCTCGGCAAGCCGTTGCTGCTGGCCTCCAACCACATCGGCAACCTCGACCCGATGGTGCTGATCGCGGCCTGCCGCAAGATCGGCGTCAACCCGCGCTTCATGCTCGCGGGCGGCCTGCTCGACGCGCCGGTCATGGGTCCGGCCCTCAAGGCGTGCGGGCACCTGCGCGTCGACCGCCGGTCGGCGAACGTCGGCGAGGCCATGCACCGCGCCGTGGAGGCGTTGCAGAAGGGCGGCGACCCGATCGCCGTCTACCCGGAGGGCAAGATCAGCCTCGATCCCGGGCTGTGGCCGGAGCGCGGCAAGACCGGGGTGGCCCGCATGGCGCTGGGCGGCGGCATCCCGGTGATCCCGATCAGCCAGTGGGGCGCGCACGAGGCCGTCTACTGGGGCAACCTCAGCGTCGGCGGCTGGAAGGACCTCCTGCCGTACCTGACGTCGTGGCTGCGCGCGGTGCGCAAGCGGCCGACGTTCAAGGTCCACTTCGGCAAGCCGGTCGAACTCTCGGACCTGCAGGCCGACACGATGGGCGACGCCCGGCGGGCCCACGAGCGGATCATGACCGCGATCACCGAGGGCCTGGTGCCGCTGCGCCTCGACGAGCCGGACGTGCCGCGCTTCCACGACCCGACGCGTCCGACGACCGGTTCCTCGCCCTGGCGGCCCGCCTGACCGAGTAGGCGATCACCGTGATCAGCATGAGCAACGGCATCGGGTTGCCGCGCCACAGGCTGATCGCGAAGTCGGCCACCGGGACCACCAGCGCCACGACGAACGTGGCCGCGCTCGCCGTGGGCAGCTTGACCTTCGGGTCGGTCCACGGCGTGCGCCCCCACGGCTTCGCGACGCTGAGCCACGCCTGGAACGCGATCGCGCCGATCATGAGCGAGGTCCCGACCGGCATCCACGCGCTGAGGTGACCCTCGATCGCCGCCTGCAGGTTGCCGCTCAGGATGAAGATCCCGACGTAGAGCTGGCTGACGGTGATCACGAACTTCGCGAGCACCCACCAGTGCCGGAAGTAGCCCCACGGCGTGGTGGCGCTGAGCATGAACCCGCTGAACGCGCTGGTGTTCGCCATGATCGCGAGCACCTCGTGGTCGAGGTGGCGGGCCATCCTGAACGCGCTCACGTCGCCCGTGCTCATGCCGTGCAGCAGCAGGGCGAGCAGCGCGACGGCCTGGCTGAGCCAGCCGACCGACGTGACGACGTGCAGCCACACCAACAGGGTTCGAGCGCGCTTCTGCATGACATGTAGCTTGCCTACCTATTGCGGCGAGCACATCAGGGATCTCCCCTAGGCGAGCTCGTGCAGGCGGGCGCGGACCTCCGGCGTCAGCGGGTGGTCGTAGTCCTCGTAGATCGTCAGCGCTTCCAGCAGGTGCGTCCGCGCCACGTCGGGCTGCCCCGCGCTCGTCTCCCCCAGGCCGTGCAGCGCCTCCGCGAGGCTCTTGCGGTCGCCGAGCACCCGCAGGAACGCGATCGCGTGCCGGAACGAGTCACGCGCCTCGACGCGGTCGCCGCGCTTCGCCTGCGCCCAGCCGATGCTGACCAACGCCATCGCCTTGCCGTGCACGGCGTCGTGCGAGTCCATCAGCTCGTAGGCGGTCTGCGCGGCCGCGAGCGACGCCTCGAACTGGCCGGCCGACCGCAGGATGTCGCTCAGGAACAGCCTCGTGCCGCCCTCACCGAACCACGAGCCGACCGCGGCGTGGCCCCGCAGCGCCTCGCTGAACCGGTCGACGGCGAGGTCGAACTGGCGCAGGCCGCCGTACGCCATCCCGAGCCCGGTGAGGCTCCACGCGGCACCGGCCGCGTCGCCGATCTCGCGCCGGATCGCCAGGGCGCGGTCGAAGAGCTCCAGCGCGTCCGCGAAACGCTGACCGCGAAACGCCGACAGGCCCTGGCCGTGCACCGCCCACGCGCGCACGGCCTGGTTGCCGTCACGGGTCGCGGTGCGTTCGGCGACGCGGTACGTGCGCGTCCACTCGTCGAGCGCGCTCGACACGATGAAGTAGTTCCACAACGCCACCGGGATCTGCCACGCCGTGGGCGAGTGGTGCTCCTCGGCGAGCCGGGTGACGGCCAGCAGGTTCGACGATTCCACGCGGCACCAGGTGAACGCCTCGTCGTGCGAACTGAAGTCCTGTGTGGACAGTGGCGGCAGCAGGAACGACGGGTGGTCCGGCGGCGCGATGACGGTGCCGGCGGCGTTCGCGGTGTCGAAGTACCAGCCCAGCAGGCGTCGCACGGCCTCGTCGCGGCCGTCGGAGGACTCCTCGGTGGCGCTGAGCTCCGTGGCGTACAGGCGGAGCAGGTCGTGCAGCCGGTAGCGGCCGCGCGCGACCTCCTCCAGCATGTGGCCACCCGCCAGCACGTCGAGCAACGTCCGCGCGCGCGACACCGGCACACCCGCGAGCGCCGCCACGGCGTTCAGGCTGATCTCGGCGCCGGGGTGCAGGCCGATCAACCGGAACGTGCGCGCGGCGTCGGGCTTCAGCGCGAGGTACGACCACGAGAAGGCGGCACGCACGGCCGTGTCCTCGTCATCGCCCGTGGCGAGGACGTTCAGCCGGTCGCGTTCGTCGGCGAGGTCTCCGGCGAGGTCCGCCAGCGTCAGGTGGGGCCGCGTGACGACCCGTTCGGCCGCGATCCGCACCGCGAGCGGCAGGTGCCCGCACAGTTCGACGAGCTTCGCGGCGGCGGCGGGTTCGGCGGCGACCCGGTCCGAGCCCACCGCGGACGTCAGCAGCGCCAGGCCCTCGTCGCGGGTCAGCGTCGACAACGTGATCGAGTGCGCGCCGTCGCGGGCGACCAGCCCGCCGAGGTGGTTGCGCGACGTCACGAGCACCATCGAGGTCGACCGGCCCGGCAGCAGCGGGCGGACCTGCTCGGCCAGCCGCGCGTTGTCGAGCAGCACCAGCACCCTCTTGCCCGCGAGCACGCTGCGGTACAGCGCGGACTTCGCAGACAGGTCGTCCGGGATGCGTTCGGACGGCACGCCGAGGCTCTGCAGCAGTTGGTGCAACGCGGCGGCGGGCTGCACCGGCGGTGCCGACGAGTCGAACCCGCGCAGGTCGACGTGCAGCTGGCCGTCCGGGAACCGGGCAGCCACCTGGTGCGCGAAGCGGACGGCGAGCGCGGTCTTGCCGACGCCGCCCGTGCCGGTGATCGCGACGAGCACCGGCGAGTGGTCGTGCGGCACGACCTCGGCGAGCTTCGCGAGCTCCTTCTCGCGGCCGGTGAAGTCGCGGATCTCGTGCGGCAGCTGGACCGGCACGAGCGCGGGCGCCGCCGGTTCGGGCTGCGGGTCGGGACGGCCGACGAGCACCTGCTCGTGCAACTGGCGCAGCTCGGGGCCGGGTTCGATGCCGAGCTCCTCGATGAGCAGCCGGCGCAGGTCCGCGTAGACGGCGAGCGCCTCGGCCTGCCGGCCGCCGCGGTAGAGCGCCGACATCAGCAGGCCGTGCAGCCGCTCCCGCAACGGGTGCGCGCTGACCAGCGTCGTCAGCTCCCCCGCGACCTCGGTCTCCCGCCCGACCGCCAGCATCAACGCGGCACGCTGCTCCACGGCCGTGAGCCGCAGTTCGGCCAGCCGCGCACGTTCCACGGCCGCGAACGGCCCCGGCACGCCGTCGAGTGCGATCCCCCGCCACAGCCCCAGCGCGGCGTCGAACGCGGCGACGGCCTCGGCCGGTTCGTCGCGCAGCCGGCCCGCCTCGTCGAGGTGCGCGCGGGACACAGCGGCGTCGGAGCTGCCGGATGGGAGCCTCAGCAAGTATCCAGCGTCCGTGGAGAGCAGCACGGAGCTCGGGGCGCGCGAGGCCCGGTCCGGTTCGAAGAGACGGCGCAGCCCGGCGACGTAGGTGTGGATGCCGTTGTCGGCGCTGGCAGGGGGATCATCGCCCCACACGGCGTCGATGAGCTCGCTGCGCGACACGACGTGATTGGCGCGCAACGCGAGCACGGCGAGCACAGCCCTCTGCCGCGGCGGACCGAGCGAGAGCTCGGTGCCGTCCACCGTGGCCGCGAGCGCGCCCAGCAAGCTGACGCGCAACTCGTTCTGCACTTCTGGTCTCACTTCGTCGCTGTCCGCGTTCTCCTGGCAACCTACCGTCAGTTTTCGTCCAGAAGCCATCCAGACGCCGTGCAGAGACCTTCTCCACACTTCACTCAAGGTGGATTGGGCCGAAATGAGGGGCGGGGAAATGAACGCGGCCGAGGTCTTCGACACGCTCGGACTGGAGTACCAGCGCGCCTGGTCGCACCAGCCCGCCCTGCACGGCACCCTGGCCTGGTTCGCGGCGACTCAGCCGGCCGGGTCGCGCGTGCTCGACATCGGCTGCGGCACGGGCGTTCCCGTCGCGCGCACCCTCGCCAAGGCGGGCATGAGGGTCACCGGCCTGGACGTGTCGCCGGTGATGGTCGACATCGCCTCGACGCAGGTCCCCGACGCCACGTTCCACAAGATCGACATCCGCGACTTCGAGTCGCCGCCCGGCTCGTGGGACGTCATCTGCGCCGTCTTCTCGCTGCTGCAGATGACCCAGGCCGAGATCGTCGCGACGCTGGGCCGCATCTCGACGTGGCTGCGGCCCGGCGGGCACTTCTTCCTCGCCACCGTGGCGATCGACGTCGAGCAGGTCACGCTGCCGTGGATGGGCCAGGAGATCGAGGTGTCGTCGTTCTCGGAGGAGAACTTCGAGGCGCACCTCGGCGAGGTCGGCCTGCGGGTCGTGCGGCGCAGCAGGCCGGTGTTCACGCCGTCGTACCCCGGCGCGATGCCCGAGGAGTCGCTGCACCTGGTGTGCCAGCGCCCCTGACGGCGTTGCCCGATCGGACATGACGGACGCCGCGCGGACACCGGTCCGCGCGGCGTCTTCGTCAGTGCTGCTCGGCTCAGCGGGCGAACCCGCGGAGTCGCTCGGGCGCGGCACCTTCGCGCACGACGCCCTCCCGCACGACCCACGCCGGCGTCGGCACCGCCCACCCCGCCGAGTACAGGTCGTGGTCAGCCGCCTCCAGCACCCGCAGGACCGCGGCGTGCTGCTCGGGTGCGAACTCCACCCAGCCCCGCACCCCGACGTACGTGCCCATCAGTGCTGCTCGGCCAGCGCGCGACCGATGAAGTGCGCCGACAGCAACGCGAAGATGTACGCCTGCAGCACCTGCACCAGCGCCTCCAGGAAGAACAGCGCGATGGCGAGCGCGAAGCCCAGCACCGACACCGGCTTCAGGTAGATCGGCGCGTTGAACAGGAGGAACTCGCTGCCGAGCGTGAACACCAGGATCAGCAGGTGGCCCGCGAACATCGCCGCGAACACCCGGATCGCGAGGTTCAGCGGGTCGAAGAAGAACTTGAGGATGACCTCGGTCGGGATCAGCAGGCCCCACAGCACCGGCTTCGGCACGTCCGGGATGACGAACTGGTTGCGCAGGTACCCGCGCAGCCCGAACTTGCGGATGCCCACGTAGTGGTAGAGCGGGAAGACGATCAGCAGCGCGACGGCCGCCGGGAACCCGCTGTGCGTGAACGTCGGGAACTGGATGAGCGGAATCAGCCCGTAGAGGTTGTTCACCAGCACGAAGCAGAAGATGCTGACGATCAACGGCACGTACGGCGCGAATTCCTTGGCGCCTATCTGTTCTCGCGCGATGGTGTTGCGGCCGAAGTCGTAGACCGATTCGGCGGCGAACTGCCAGCGCGACGGGATCAGCTTCAGGTTCCTGGTGGTCACCAGGAAGAACGTCAGGATGATCACCACCGACAGCACCAGCAGGACCTGCGGCTTGGTCACCTCGAAGGAGAACGGCAGGCCGAACGGCTCGTGCCAGCTGAAGATCGGTGGGAGAAGAATGTCGTCTTTGCCCGGTGGGCTGAAGACGTCACTACCGGCCATTGGGCGAACCCCCTCGTCCATGGTCTGGGAACAAACCTTATCGGACGAGGGGGACGCAGATCACAGCGGGGTCACGGAAACGGCCGGAATTCCCTCTGAAGTGTCACACCGGAATGACGGTGGGCACGATCATCGGACGGCGGCGGTAGGTCTCCGCCACCCACCGGCCGACGACGCGCCGCACGGCCTGGGCCACCCGGTGCGTGTCGGTGATGCCCTCGGCCTCGGTGCGCGCCAGCTCCATCTCCACGAGCGGGACGACGGCCTCCAGCGCCTTCGGGTCGTCGGAGAAGCCGCGGCCCGAGATCGTCGGCGCCGTCACGGCACGCCCGGAGGCGCGGTCGATGGCCACCGAGATCGAGATGAAGCCGCCCTCGCCGAGCACGAGGCGGTCGGACAGCGTCGACTCGCCGACGTCGCCGACCGACAGGCCGTCGACGTACACGTGGCCGACGACGACGCGGCCGGAGACCGCCGCCTTGCCGTCCACCAGGTCCACGACGACGCCGTCCTCGGCGATGACGACGTGGTCCTCGGCGACACCGGTGGCGACGGCGAGAGCCGCGTTCGCGCGCAAGTGCCTCCACTCGCCGTGCACCGGCATCACGTTGGACGGCCGCACGGCGTTGTAGAGGAACAGCAGCTCGCCCGCCGGCGAGTGGCCGGAGACGTGCACCTTCGCGTTGCCCTGGTGCACGACGGTCGCGCCGAGCTTGGCGAGTCCGTTGACGACGTTGAAGACCGCGTTCTCGTTGCCGGGGATCAGCGACGACGCGAGGATCACCGTGTCGCCCTCGCGGATCGAGATCTGCCGGTGGTCGCCGCGGGCCATGCGGGACAACGCCGACAGCGGCTCGCCCTGCGATCCGGTGGAGACGAAGATGACCTCGTCCTCCTCCATCCGCATCGCGACGTCGAGGTCGACGAACAGCCCGTCGGGCACGTTCAGGAAGCCCAGGTCGGACGCGATGCCCATGTTGCGGACCATCGAGCGGCCCACGAACGCGATCTTGCGCTTGTACTGCACGGCGACGTCGAGCACCTGCTGGACGCGGTGCACGTGCGAGGCGAAGCACGCGACGATGACGCGCTGGTCCGCCTTGCGGATCACGTTCTCCAGCACGGGGCCGATCTCGCGCTCGGGCACCACGAAACCGGGCACCTCGGCGTTGGTCGAGTCGACCAGGAAGAGGTCCACGCCCTCGTCACCCAGGCGGGAGAAGCCAGCCAGGTCGGTGAGCCGGCCGTCCAGCGGCAGCTGGTCGAGCTTGATGTCACCGGTGTGCAGCACCAGGCCCGCGGCCGTGCGGATGGCCACGGCCAGCGCGTCCGGGATGGAGTGGTTGACGGCGAAGAACTCGAGCTCGAACGGCCCGAACGACCGCTTCTCCCCCTCCTTCACCTCGACGAGGCGCGGGGTCTGGCGGTGCTCGCGGCACTTGGCGGCGAGCAGCGCCAGCGTGAAGCGGGAGCCCACGACCTGCACGTCGGGGCGCAGCTTCAGCAGGAACGGGACCGCGCCGATGTGGTCCTCGTGGCCGTGCGTCAGGACGATGGCGTCGATGTCGTCGAGCCGGTCCTCGATGGCGCGGAAGTCGGGCAGGATCAGGTCGACGCCCGGTTGGTCGTCCTCGGGGAACAGAACGCCGCAGTCGACCACGAGCAGCCGGCCGGCGTGCTCGAAGACGGTCATGTTGCGGCCGACCTCGCCAATTCCGCCGAGTGCGACGACGCGGAGGCCGCCTTCCGGCAGTGCGGGCGGCAGTTCGGTCGATTGGGTCACGCGTTGACTCCCAGTTCGGCCGCGATGGCCTCGATGTCCTCGGCGGCGGCTGGCACCAGCGGCAGGCGTGGGTCGCCCACGTCCAGTCCGCGCAGGCGCAGCGCCGCCTTCGTGTACGTCACGCCGGGAACCCGGCGGAAGGGTCGCAGCAGCGGCAGCAGCGACTCGTGGATTTCCTTGGCCCGGGCCACGTCCCCGGCTTCATACGCATCAGCGAGGTCCCGCAGGCGGTCGGCCGCGAGGTGACCGATGACGCTCACGAACCCGACGGCGCCCACGGAGAGCCACGGCAGGTTCAGCGGGTCGTCGCCCGAGTAGTAGGCGAGATCGGTCGAGGCGATCACCCGGCTGCCCGCGTGCAGGTCGCCCTTGGCGTCCTTCACGGCGCGGATCCGCGGGTGCTCCGCCAGGCGCAGGATCGTGTCGACCTCGATGGGCACGACCGCGCGCGGCGGGATGTCGTAGAGCATCACCGGCAGCTCGGAGGCGTCGGCGACGGCGGTGAAGTGCGCCAGCAGACCTTCCTGCGGCGGACGCGAGTAGTACGGCGTCACGACCAGCACACCGTGCGCGCCGGCCTTCGCGGCCTGCTGCACGAGGTGGATGCTGTGCGCGGTGTCGTAGGTGCCCGCGCCGGCGACCACGGTCGCGCGGTCGCCCACGGCCTCCACGACGGCCGTGATCAGCGCGGCCTTCTCCCGGTCGGTCGTCGTGGGGCTCTCGCCGGTCGTGCCGTTCACGACCAGGCCGTCGTTGCCCAGGTCCACCAGGTGTTTCGCCAGTTCCTGCGCCTTGGGGAGGTCGACCTCGCCGCGCGAGTCGAAAGGCGTGACCATGGCGGTGAGAACGCGGCCGAACGGGCGGTCCGGCCCTGCGTACGGGCTTCCTGGCATGCGCAGAAACTACCCGAGATCAGACACTCCGGTTCAACGACCGCACGCGTTGCACCGCGTCGGCGTCACCGCTGTACTCGACGCGGGCCTCGTCGCGCCCGAACGCCAGCATCACGAGCTCGGCCACCTCACCGGTGATCACCACGCCGTTCGCGCCCTGCTTCGCGACGACGTGCTCGCCATCAGGCCGTACGAGCGTCACGCCCACAGGGGAGGACTTGTACGTCATGCGCGCGGTGAACGGCAGCAGCTTCCACAGCACCTTCTCGCGGCGCTCGTCGTACGGCCGTGGCTCCCAGTCCGGCTGTGCGCGCCGCACGTCCTCGTGGTGCACGAAGTACTCGCCGGTGTTCATCAGGTCGTCGATCGGCGAGATCCAGAACGGCGGCGTGCGGACGAGGTCCAGGAGTTCGCTCCACGCCTTGTGCGCGTAGTCCGTCTGGACCTTCTCGGTCCACTTCGTGAACACCGGCAGCAGGATGCCGGGAGCGGTGTCGGGGCGGCGCTCGCGGATCGCGAGATGTGCGGCCAGGTCCCTGGTCAGCCAGGTGCCGCACAACGTCGGCGCCTCCGGACCGAGTTCGGTCATCAGGTCGACCAGGGCCTTGCGCTCATCGCGGGCGAGACTCACTCCCCCATTCCACCACAGCCGGCGATCAGGCCTCGTTCGGCTTGTAGCAGGCGGTGAACCCGGTCGGCTTGGACGAGTTGTCCGCGAGCAGCTTCACGACCTGCTCGCGGTTCAGGTTCTCCGGGTAGCCGGGCCAGTCCGGCTCCTGACCGTTGACGTGCAGCTCGTCGAGCCAGTAGCCGGACTGCCCGGAGGTCTTCGCGAACTCCAGGTCACAGCCCTTGACCCGCACCACGACCTCGATGGTCTTGTCCGAGGACTTGATGGTGCGCTTGCCGATCTTCTTGGACTTCTTCTCCTTCTCCGTGCTCGGCTCACCGGGGTTGCTGAACCCGGCGGCCTTGAGCTCGGACACGAACTTGTCCTCGTTGTTCGCGCACGCCGTGAGGGCGGCGGCACAACCGAGGACCAACAACGCGGAGACGATCCGTCGCTTCACGGTCAGCTGTCCTTCTTCGCACTGATGGTGCCGTCGAGTTTGCTGGCGTCCTTGGCACTGGCCAGGCACCAGATCTTGCGTTCCGCGTTGCCGCCCTTGTCCTTGGCCCACGCGCTCTCGCTCGGGACCAGGGTCGTGAGCTTGAGCTTCGCGCCGTCCTTGACCCACTCGGAGTTCAGCGTCATCTCGCACCGGGCGACGCCGAGGCTCTTGAGCGCGTCGACGCCGGGGTACGCGGCGTCGGGCAGGTTGGACGCGAGGGGCAACGTGTCGATCACGTCGAACACCTCGAAGTCGTGCGGCTTGTCGCACTCCTCGCGGGAGTCGGAGTTGAGCAGCTTGGTCGGCGCGACCTCACCGAGGCCACAGGTGTTCTCGTACAGACCGAAAACGGGGATCTCGGCGCCCTCGCCGTAGGTCAGCGCCTGGCTGCCGCCGCCACCGGGCGCGGTGAACGCCTTGTGCGCGAAGATGCCGCCGGTGAACGCCGCCGCGGCGATGACCACGGCGGCGACCAGTGCCAGGACGCGGTTGCGCTTCTTCTTCGCGGGGTCCGCGGCCGCGGGCTGCTGGTACTGCTGGGTGTGCACCGGCGCGACACCGGTGGGCGGCGTCGGCTGGTTGCCGATGCTGGAGAGCATCGCGCGGGCCTGCGGGCCGGACAGCCGGGCGTTCGGGTCGGCGATCAGCAGACCGGTGATGACGGCGCCGAGCACGCCCGTGGCACGGGTCAGGCGCGGGGTCTCGCTCATGATCGCGTGCAGCGTCGAGGCCGTGGAGGAGCGTTCGAACGGGCTCCAGCCCTCGACGGCGTAGCAGAGGGTCGCGCCCAGCGCCCACAGGTCGGACGCGGGACCGGCCTCGTGGCCGTGGATGCGTTCGGGCGCCATGTAGGCGGGCGAACCGATGAGGCTGCCGCTCGTGGTGAGGCGCGGGTCGTCGACGGCCTGGGCGATGCCGAAGTCGGTGAGTTTGAGCTTGCCGTCCGGGCGCACCATCAGGTTTCCGGGCTTCACGTCGCGGTGCACGATGCCGGACTGGTGCGCGGTCTCGAGCGCCGACAACGCCTGCAGCGCGATCGAGATGACCTGGTTCTGCGGCATCGGACCGTGGGTGCTGATCAACGTCGACAGCGTCGCCGCCTCGACCAGCTCCATGATGATGTAGGTCGTGCCGTTCTCGTGGATCGCGTCGTAGACCGTCACGATCGCCGGGTCGTTGAGCTTGCCGGCGGTGCGCGCCTCGCGCAGAGCGCGCTCTTCGAGCACACGGCGTTCCTCGTGCGCGATGCCGTCCGGCAGGTGCAGTTCCTTGACCGCGACGAAGCGGCCGATGTGGCGGTCCTGAGCGCGCCAGACGATGCCCATGCCGCCACGGCCGAGCTCCGCGACCAGGGCGTACCTGCCCGCGATGACGCGAGGTTCGACTGCCTGTCCGTGCAACGTGCGCTCCTGAAACCTGGGAACCGGGGGCGTTGACGGTACTTGAGACCCGCCAACCGGGGGATCGGTTCCTAAGCTTCCGGCGCTACAACCAGTTCGTGACCTGCGGCACGCAAGGCCACTACCGCGCGCCCCAGGTCCTTCTGCTTCACCAGCAGGTGGTCGGTGTCGTAAGTGGACAGCGCGAACAGCGAGACGCCCGCCGCCGCCAGCTCCCCCGCCAGAGCGGCCATGATGCCGGTCAGCGTGAACTCGAGCGGCCCCCGCACGGTGAGCAGGCGCCACCCCGTCTCCGCGGTGTCTCCGTCCAGGGCGAACGACGCGGGCGCGATGATCGACAGCTCGGCCGGGGTCCTGGTGACGGACACCAGGACGTCGGTGAGGTCGAGCAGCCCGCTGGGGACCGGAGCGTCCGGTGCCAGGCGCGTGACCGCGTAGTCGCCGGGCCGGACGTCCACGATGAGCCGCTTCATGCGCTCAGCCTTCAACCACCAGTGGGCTGGAGGCAACTTCTGTGCCGTCCGGGAGTGTCGAGATCACGAAGTCCGCGAACGCGTTGGGCGCGGCCTTGGTCAGTTCGCGCAGGCACGCCACCGCGAGCTCGCGCAGTTCGACGTTGATGTGCTCTGTGGCGCGCATGGCGATGAAGTGGCGCCACGAGCGGTAGTTGCCCGTCACGACGATCTCGGTGCCCGTGGCGTTGGGCAGCACGGACCGTGCGATCTGTCGCGCGCGCCGCCCGTTCACGGACTTCTCAAGGCTCTGCACGAGGTCCTCGTACGCCTTGAGGCTCGCCTCGGTGGCGGCGACGAACCGCGCGTGCAGCTCGGGGTCGCGCGCGATCAGGTCCGGCTCGACGACGTCGGTCGGGTCGGTGCGCTGGGAGAGCTGCGAGTACGAGAAGTGCCGGTGCCGGATCAGCTCGTGGGTGAGCGAGCGCGGCAGCTCGGTCAGGTACAGCGAGGCGCTGCCGTGCTCGAACGCGGCGAGGTGGCCGACGTCGAGCAGGTGGTGCAGGAACGTCGCGTTGGTGTTCGTCATGGGGTTCGAGCGGTCCCACGACTGGTAGCAGGCCCGGCCGGCGAACTCGACCAGCGCCGCGCCGCCGTCCGCGTCGGTCGTCCACGGCACGTCGTCCGGCGGGATGAACTCGGTCTTGGCCACCAAACGCACTCTCGGCATGGCGCCGACGGTAGACCTGACACCACGGGTTTGTTGCGCGATGTCGGAAGTGACGTCATAGTGGTGTCATGGATCTGTCGCCGTACATCGCGTCACTGCGCGAGGACCTGGCGACGGCCGCGTCAGCGGGAGATGAGAACACCCGTCGAACGGCCGCCGCGTTGTCCGCAGCGCTCGAGCCAGCCGCGCGACTGGCGATCATGAACGCACTGTCCGACCTGGCCGCGGAGGTCACCGCCTCCCTGGACGGGCAGGTCGTGGACGTTCGCCTGTCCGGCCGTGACGTCCAGGTGGTCGTCACGGGGTCGGCCGAACCGGAGCCGGAGCCCGCCCCGCGTCAGGAGGCGCCACCCTTTGGCACCGGTGACGCCACGGGTGACATCAGCCGCATCACCCTGCGCATGATCAACGAGCTCAAGTCGAAGGCCGAGGCCGCCGCGGCGGCGCAGGGCGTGTCGCTGAACTCGTTCATCCAGCAGGCCGTCGGCGGCGCGGTGCACGGCAAGCACAAGCACCACGGCGGGCACAAGGGGTGGAGCGGGAACGCGGGCCAGGGCTCGCGCGTCCGCGGATGGGTGCAGGGGTGAGCCTGATGACCGAACCGAATTCCGACCCGGCCGCGGAACCGGCCGGCGTGGTGCGCCAGCAGAGCTTCGAGTTCGCGGGCGTCGCCGAGATCGACATCTCGCTGCTCAGCGGCCGCGTGCAGGTGCAGCTGGTCGACGAGCCGGGCGTGCACGTCGAGGTGCGGCACGACCCGAACGCGGGCAACTCGTGGACCGAGGGCCTGTCGAGCGTGCTCAGCTGGGTCAGCGGCCAGTTCGGCCCGGACAAGACCACTCCGCCGAGCGGGCCTGAGGAAGCCGTGCGCGACGCACGGGTCGAACTGCTCGGCAACCGCTTGCGCGTCGAGTCGTCCAAGGCGCTGCCGTTGCGCGCGGTGCCGTTGTCGGTGGTGGTGCGGGCTCCCGTGGGGTCCCACGTGTCGTCACGGACCGGTGCGGCCGACGTCATCGTCACGGGCGGTGCGGGTCGTCTGGACCTGAGCACCGGCACGGGCTCCGTGTCCGCGGACCGCGCGACCGGCGAGGCCAAGGTGAACTCGGGCGCCGGCACGGTGCGGCTGGGCACGATGCTCTCGTCGCTCAAGGCCAAGACCGGCAGCGGTGACGTGGAGGTGTCCTCGATCGCGGGCACGACCACGCTGATCACCGGCACCGGCGACGTGTGGCTCGGCGCGGTGCAGGGCAACGTCCAGGTGCGGACCGGCAGCGGCGACCTGACCGTGGCCGACGCGGCCACGGGGGAGATCCAGCTCGGCACCGGCTCGGGCCACATCCGCGTCGGCATCCGCCAGGGCACGCTCGCGCGCGTCGACCTCGTGTCGACGTCCGGCACCGCCCGCAGCGACCTCGACGTCTCGGCCGAGCCGCTGGGCGACGCCGCGCTGACGGTCACGGGCCGCACGGGCAGCGGCAACGCGCTGGTGACGACCGCTTCGAACTGACCGGGGGGTCGGAGGTCCCGGACGGCGTCCCTAGGGCTCCTGGAACGGCTTGGAGCCGCCGGGGACGTCGTCCGGGAAGAGCGGGCAGCGGATCTCCGCCGTCAGGAACTTCCGCACGAAACTCGAGAAGTTCCCGTCGTAGGACCACTTCTGCTGCATGTCCGTGACCACCACGGTCCACTCGTCCGGCTCGCCGCGGGTGTACCAGAGGCAGTGCTCGCCGTTCACCGTCATGCCCCAGGGCAGCAGACCGGGCCGGTCGGGGTGCACCCGCAGGCCGGGCGCCCTCCGCAACGCGCGCAGCATCTTGGGCGCCGTCGCCATCCAGTTCATGAAGCCGGCGCGGGCCGTCGGGTGCAGGATGCGGACGTAACCGCCCACGATGAGCGGCGGGTAGGCCATGGCGAGGTGCACGTAGTCGCTGGGCAGCGCGGTGCCGGCCCGTGCTTTGACCGCGTCCCAGTCAACCGGGTCCGGGCGCCTCTCGGGCGCTCCCAGCAGATCGATCCACTCGTCAGGCGGCACCGTTCACCTCCGTGACCCTCAAGCATCGCCTGTGGCACTTGGGATTCGGTTGTACCGCAGTCCGGCGACGACCAGTGAGACGACGGCGTCGAACGCGTCCTGAATGTGAGGATTCCCCCACTCCTGGGCGTGAGCCGGGTGGTGGAACACCTGCGTCGCGTCCCACACCGCCTGCGCCGTCGTCCGCACGTCGTCCGTCACGAACTCGTGGGTATCCACGCCGGCCTGGATGATGCGCGTGATCTGCCCCACCAGGTGGCCGAGGTGGTAGTCGGGGATGATCGTGCTCTCGCTCACCAGCACCTTGAACGTCGCGAACAGCTCCGGTTCGTCGGAGTGCGAGAGCCGCTTGCGGTCGAACAGGTGCTGCAGCCAGGCCCGCAGGTTGTCCCCCGCACTGGCCTGCGGGTCGAGCACCGACTCCATCTCGGCGTGGATGGCGTCGAGCCAGCGCCGCGTCACGGCCTCCCGCAACGCGGCCTTGGTCGGGAAGTGGCGGTAGACGCTGCCGTGGCTCACCCCGAGCGCCTTGGCGACGTCGACGACCGTCGCCTTGGCCGGGCCGTACCTGCGCAGCACCTCTTCGGTCGCCGCGAGGATCGCCTCGCCGGTCAACGCCTCCGCCACGTCGCTCACCTCTCGCTGTCCAGCATGGCCATCTGCTGGGCCGGGTACCGCGTGCCCGCAGCGGCCCCGACAGGAACAACGGCCTCGATCTCCTGCAGTTCCCGGTCGGTGAACGTCACGCCGACGGCACCGATCGCCTCGTTCAGCCTCGCACGCTTGGTCGTGCCGACGAGAGGCACCACGTCCTCACCGCGCGCCGCGACCCAGGCGATGGCGAGCTGCGCGACCGTGACGCCCTTGGCCTCGGCGATCTCGCGGAGCTTCGCGACGAGCGTCTCGTTGCTCGCGAGGTTGTCGCCCTGGAACCGGGGAGTGTGGCTGCGGTAGTCGCTGCCGTCGAGCGAGAGAGGAGTGGAAGAGATCAGACCGCGCGAGAGCACGCCATACGCCGTGATGCCGATGCCGAGCTCACGGGTGACTTGGAGGATCTCCCGCTCGACGCCGCGTTCCAGCAGGCCGTACTCGATCTGCAGGTCCGCGATGGGGTGCACGGCGTGGGCGCGGCGGATGGTGTCGACGCCGACCTCGCTCAGGCCGATGTGCCGGACGCGGCCCTTGTCGATCTGCTCGGCGATGGCGCCGATGGTGTCCTCGATCGGGACGGACGGGTCGAGCCGCGCCGGCCGGTAGATGTCGACGTGGTCGGTGCCGAGCCGCTCCAGCGAGTACGCGAGGAAGTTCGCGACCGCGACCGGCCGGGTGTCGAACCCGATGAACGCGCCGTCGGCGTCCCTCATGCCGCCGAACTTGACGCTGAGCTGGACCTCGTCCCGGCGACCCTTGATCGCCTCGGCGACGAGCAGCTCGTTGTGGCCCTGGCCGTAGAAGTCGCCGGTGTCGAGCAGCGTGACGCCCCCGTCCAGGGCGGCGTGGATGGTCGCGATGCTCTCGTCCCGGTCGGCCGGGCCGTAGGCGTTGGACATGCCCATGCAGCCCAGGCCGATCGCGGACACGGCCGGGCCGGTTGCTCCGAGCTGACGCTTCTGCATTTCGAACCCCTTCGTCGTCTGTGCCTCCCAGCCTGCCCGATGGACTGACAGATTTCAATATCTGTCAGTCCATCTCTGTCCGCCTGATTGACAAAAGAGTTTTGAACGTTCAAAGTCTTTTTTGCGATGAGAGACGTGATCTACCTGGAACGGATGGAGCAGGCCGAGACCCTGCTCAAGCCGCAGCGCGTGGAGGTGCTGCGGCAGCTCGCCGCGCCGCGTTCGTGCACCGAGGTCGCCGAGGTGCTCGACCAGACGCCGCAACGCGTGCACTACCACGTGAAACAGCTGGTCAAGGCGGGTCTGGCCGCGCAGGTCTCGGAGCGCCGCGTGCGCGGTGTCCAGGAGGGCCTCTACCAGGCCGTCGCCCGGTCGTACTGGCTGTCACCGCGCCTGGTCGGCCGGATCGGGTCGCGCGACGAACTGGCATTGGGGCACCTCGTGGACCTCGCCGAGCAGATCCAGGTCGACGTGGCGGCGCTCGACAGGTCGAGCGAACTGCCGTCCGTCGGGGTGTCCGGGGAGATCCGGGTGCCGCCAGAGGACCGCGCACGGTTCCTCGCCGACCTCCAGACGACGTTGCAGGACCTCTTCACCAGGTACGGCGGCGCGGAAGGGGATGCGTTCCGCGTCGCGCTCGCCTGCTACCCCAAGGGAGAAGACCGATGAGCACCGGAGTTGTCCGAGTCCGCACGTCCGCCACGCCCGCCCGGATCCACCAGGCGCTGACGACGGCCGACGACCTGCGCGTGTGGCTCGCCGAGCACGCCGACGTCGACCTCGGGCAGGGGGTGTACGAGTTCTGGGGGCGCTACACGCCCGAAGGTGAACGCGGCCGGCAGAAGTTGCTGGAGGTCACTTCTTCTTCGGTGCGCTTCTCGTGGCAGTTGTTCGGCGAGGAGCACACGGTCGAGCTCGGCGTGGAGGAGCGGGACGGCCAGACGCTGATCGTGGCGTCGCAGTCGCCGTACCCGGATTGGGGCCTGGGAGTCGAGGACGAGGGCAGGTCGGGCGTCCTGCAGACGTTCTGGTCGCTGTCGCTCGCGAACCTCGTGGAACACGTCGAGGGGCGCCCGGTGTTCGCGCTGTGCGACTTCTCGACGCCCGAGCAGAAGGTCGAGGTCGACATCGCGGCTCCGCCCGCGGACATCATCCACGCGCTGACCGACCCGGACGTGTTCGCGCGGTACTTCGGCGCGCGGTGCTCGATCGAGCCGCACGTCGGCGGCCGGTGGGCGATGGGCGACGACCTCGAGGACGAGCACGCGGCGAAGATCCTCGCCCTCGACGAGGAGCGCTTCGCGATCGAGTTCCCCGACGGCATGGTCACCTCATGGGAACTCGCGGCGTCCGAGGGGAAGACGCGGCTCACGTTCGTGCAGAGCGGGTTCGACGTGTCCAGCCCGCCGTACGGCTCGTGGCTCGGCTGGCTGTCCGGGTTCGCGGACATGCGCCGGATGCTGGAGCTGCCCTCGTGGCGTCCGCTCTGGCACTCGTACGAGGCGCCCGGACTGCCGGACGGCGCGCTCGTTCTCGAATAATCGGGCGTGAAACCGGCGGGTGAGAGCCAGATCATTCGGCTCTCACCCGTTTGCGCCTGGCTTTCGTCGGCGCTTGATCGATACCTTCGGGGTCGTGCTTGAGTCAGCCCGAGTCACCGTGGCAGCAGTGTTGATCGCCTTCTCCGTGGCGGCGTCGATCCTCTTCAGCTACTAGAGCCAGGCCATCACGATGGCCGGCGAGGCCGCGAGGACGCTGAACCTCGCGAAGCGGCCGACCATCCCGGTGGCCACGAACATGAGCGTGGACATGCCGGCCAGTCCGGCGAGCACGCTCGTCGCCATGAACGGCGGCACCCCGACCAGCGCGCTCACCCCGTGGGTGCCGGCCATCCAGTTCGGGTGCGCCCGGCACTTCGCGTGGATCCACTCGCCCCAGCGGTGCATCCGCGTGCCGGGGCCGAACCAGCGGCTGAGCCGCGACGGCTTCTCGCTGGGCTTGCGGCGCAGGAACTTCGGCAGGTGGATGTCGCCGCGCGCCGCGTAGAAGTACAGGAGCTTGCCCAGCACCTGGCCGACGGCGACCGAGAGGCCGACGATCCAGAACGACGTGTCCGGCCAGCGCGCGCAGAGTCCCAGCACGAACATCTCGATGCTGATCAGTGGGACGATCGCTGAGCCGAAAGCGACCCCGAAGGTGAGGCCGATCAAGGCGAGCACCCGGCCGAGGTTACACAGATCTCAGTCGTCGAGTCGGACGGACAGCGGACCGGACACCCGGACTTCGCGCAACGGACGCCCGCCCGCGTCCAAAGTGCGCACCGTGCCGTCACCCGTCCAGCCCAGTCGTTCGTAGAAGTTCCTGGACGCCTTGTCGGCCTCCGGCACCCACGCGATGCCGCGCGTCGCGCCCGTCTCGTGCAGCCGCCTGCCCGCCTCCGCGACGAGCCGCGTGCCGTGCCCCCGGCGTCCCCACCGCGGCTCGACCAGCACGCTGACGAGCGCCGTGGTGGCCGCGTCCTCCGGCAGGCTGCCGTCGGCCTTCGCGACCTCCTCGTCGGGCGCCTTGCTCGCGACGGCGAACCCGACGACCCACTCCCCCTCGGTCGCCTTGAGCACGGCGCCGAGCTGGATCACGCTCGACCACGAGTCGTCGGTGTCGAGCGTGTCGAGGACCTCCTGCGGCACCAGCTCGGCGTAAGCGAGCCGCCAGGTCTCCCGGTGGATGCGGACGATCTCCGCGAGGTCAGCAGCGGTGGCGATCTCCACGCCGGCGTCGGCCATGCGCGCACCCTATCGGCGCCGGAATTGTCAGGGGTGCGTGGCACCATCGGCGACGTGCAGAGGATGAGTGCGGACGTGGCCCGTCGAATCGCGCTGGGAGCCCAGGGCTTCACCGACCCGAGGCCGTCCGCGGCCACGCGCAGGCACCTGCAACGCGTCCTGTCCCGCGTGCAGCTGCTGCAGATCGACTCGGTGAACGTGGCCGTGCGCGCGCACTACATGCCGCTGTTCTCCCGCCTGGGCTCCTACCCCGCCGCCCTGCTGGACGAGGCCGCCTGGACGCATTCGGTGCGCAAACCGCGCATGCTTGTCGAGACGTGGGCGCACGAGGCGTCCCTCGTCCCCGTGGCCGACTGGCCGCTGTTCCACTCGGGAGCCAAGAAGCGGGGCTGGTGGCAGAACTACCAGACGATCCTCGAACGCTCCCCGCAACTGGTCGACGACGTCCTCGCCGCCGTGAAGGAGCTGGGCCCGATCGGCGCCGGCACCCTGGAGAAGGCCCTCATGGGCGACCAGGGCCGCGCGAAGGGCCCGTGGTGGGACTGGTCCGAGGTGAAGCGGATCTGCGAGGTCCTGTTCGGCGTGGGCGTCCTGACCACCGGCACCCGCCGCTCGTTCGAGCGGCTCTACGACCTGACCGAACGAGTCATCCCACCCGACGTCCTTGCCCAGAAGTGGGACGCCGACTCAGGCGCCCGAGAACTGGTCCTGCGCTCCGCCGTGGCCCTCGGCGTGGCCACCGAACCAGACCTGCGCGACTACTACCGCCTCGACCCCCGCCGCTCCCAGGCCGCGGTCGCCTCCCTGGTGGAGGACGGCGTCCTGGAACCGGTGGCCGTCGACGGCTGGCGAGGAGTGGCGTACCGCCACGTCGACGCCCGAGCCCCACGCCGCGTCACGGGCCGCGCCCTGCTGTGCCCGTTCGACCCGCTGATCTGGGAGCGGGCCCGCACCGAACGCATCTTCGGCTTCCGCTACCGCATCGAGATCTACGTCCCCGAACCGAAGCGCGTGCACGGCTACTACGTGTTCCCGTTCCTGCTGGACGGCGCGCTCGTGGGCCGCGTGGACATCAAGGCCGACCGGGCCGCGGGCGTGCTGCGGGTGCAGTCGGCGTGGGCCGAGGAGGGGGTGGACCGCCCGCGCGTCGCCGTGGAGCTGGCGGCCGAGCTGCGGCACATGGCCGAGTGGCTGGGCCTGGAGGACGTGCTGGTGGTGCAGAAGGGGGACCTGGCGGCGGAGCTGATCGCGGCGGTGGTCAACGGCTGACCCGGCCCGCTGGGAAGTCGCCGCGCGCCGCCGCCACCACGGCGCGCCCTTCACGCCGCGCACCACACGCCACACCCAGGCGGCGCGCGTCACACGCCGCACCCCTCGCACCGCACGCCACGCGGCGCACCCAGTAGCGCCGCGCTCAGAGCGACACCCCCAGCCACTCGCACCACACCCCGGCGGAGTCGCACCAAGTGATGCCGCGCCCGTCGTCCCCGCCCGTCCTCCAGCCGTGCTCACGCCACGCCCAGGCGGCCACCCACCCCGCCCTCTCCAACCCCGTCCCCGCGAGTCCTCTCCCGCCCCAGCGCGCCTGCCCCTCCCATCGTCGCTCCCCCGACAACGCAAAAGCCCCAGGCCAGCGGCCTGGGGCTTCGGGTCACGCGTGCAGCTGTATGGCTTTCCGCATCGTCTCGCGAGCCCGCCCGCGGTCCCCCGCGACGTCGTACGCGTGGGCCAGCCGGAACCACGCCCGCCAGTCCTCCGGCGCGGCCTCCACCTCGGCCCGCCGCTCCTCGAACCACGAGTCCGCCGCGTCCCGCTCCACCCGGCCCGACGGCCGGCGCGGCAGGTGCGACACGTCCGGCAGCAGGCCGTCCGCCTCCAGCTCGCGCGCCATCTTCTCGGTCTCCCACCCGAACCGCAGGTTCGAGTACACGAGCCAGACGCCGAGCAGCGGCAGGATCAGCACGCCGACGCCCAGCAGCACACCCACGACCTCGCCCGTCCGCAGCAGGGCCACGGCCCGGCCGGCGAGCAGGACGAAGTAGACCGCGAGCGCCGCGATCAGCAGGCCTACGGTGAGCCGGACCTTCACAGGTCTAGGTACTTGTCGAGGCCGACGGCGAGACCGGGGCGATCGACGATCTCCCGCACCGCCAGCACCACGCCGGGCATGAAGGACGCGCGGTGCAGCGAGTCCTGGCGCAGCGTCAGGGTCTCGCTCTCGCCACCGAACACGACCTCCTGGTGCGCGATCATGCCGGAGATCCGCAGCGAGTGGACGCGCACGCCGTCCACCGACGCACCTCGTGCGCCCGGCTCCTCGACGGTGGTCGCGTCGGGCATCGGGCCCATGCCCTTCCGCGCCGCCACGATCAGGCGCGCGGTGTGGGCCGCGGTGCCCGAGGGCGCGTCGGCCTTGCGCGGGTGGTGCAGCTCGATGATCTCGGCCGACTCGTAGTAGCGGGCGGCGATCTCCGAGAAGCGCATCAGCAGGACGGCGCCGATGCCGAAGTTCGGCGCGACCAGGACACCCACGGACGGCTTGTCCGCGAGCAGCGCGGAGACCGCGTCCAGGCGGGTCTGGTCGAAGCCGGAAGTGCCGACCACACAGTGGATTCCGGCGCCGATGCAGAACTCCAGGTTCTCCATCACCACGTCGGGGTGCGTGAAGTCGACGACGACCTGGGCGCCCGCGTCCACGAGCGTCTGCAGCGGGTCGCCGGCGTTGAGGGCCGCCACGACCTCCATGTCCTTCGCGGCCTCGACCGCGCGAACCACCTCGGAACCCATGCGGCCCCGCGCGCCGAGAACTCCGACGCGAATCATGCAATCACCTCGTGTACCTGGTCCGGCAGATCGTCGGCGTGATCGTAAGGGCCCACCACCGCGGCGGCGACGGGCCTGCGCAGCAGCTCGCGTGCGAGCAGCGCCACTTCCTCCGCGGAGACGGCGTCGATGCGCGTGAGGGTCTCTTCCACGCTCAGGTGGTCGCCGTAGTTCAGCTCGGACTTGCCGATGCGCGACATCCGCGAACTGGTGTCCTCCAGCCCGAGCACCAACGCGCCGCGCAGTTGGCCCTTGCCGCGCGCCACCTCCGCGTCCGACAGGCCACCGCGCGCGATGTCCACGAGCACCTCGCGGATCACGCCCGCGGTCTCACCGAGGCGGTCCGGCTGGCAGCCCGCGTACACGGCGAACGTGCCGGTGTCCGCGTACAGGCCGACCGACGAGTACACCTGGTAGGCGAGGCCTCGCCGTTCGCGCACCTCCTGGAACAGCCGCGAGCTCATGCCGCCGCCGATGGCCGCGTTCAGCACGTTCAACGCGAAGCGGCGCTCGTCGTGGCGGTCGAGACCGCGCATGCCGAGCATCAGGTGCGCCTGTTCGGTGTCGTCGGTGTGCAGCACCAGCTTGCGGGCGTCGGCGATGCGCGCGCGACCCGCCCTCGGTGCGACCGCGCTGCCCTCCCGCGTCAGGCGGTCGCCGATGGCCTTACGCACCAGGCGCATCACCTGCGCGTGCTCGATGTTGCCCGCGACCGAGAGCACCATGCGCGGCAGCGTGTAGCGCTTCTTGTAGAACGAGAACAGGTTGTCCCGCTGCATGTCCTGAATGGACTTCTCGGTGCCCAGCACCGGACGCCCCAGCGCGTGCCCGCCGAACAGCGCCTCGATGAACGCGTCGTGCAGCAGGTCCTCGGGGTCGTCGTCGCGCATCGCGATCTCCTCGAGCACGACTCCGCGTTCGGTCTCGAAGTCGCGAGGGCCGCAGATCGCCTCGAACACCACGTCGGTGACGAGGTCGACCGCCAGCGGCAGGTCCTCGTCCAGCACGTGCGCGTAGTAGCAGGTGTGCTCCTTCGCGGTGAACGCGTTCAGCTCACCGCCGACCGCGTCGATCTCCTCGGCGATGGCCGCCGCCGTGCGCCGGGTGGTCCCCTTGAACAGCAGGTGTTCCAGGTAGTGCGCGGCACCCGCGACTTCGGGCCGCTCGTCGCGGGACCCGACCTGCACCCACAGCCCGACCGAGGCGGACCGGACGCTCGGGATGCGCTCGGTGATGACCCGCAGACCCGACGGCAGCATGCTGCGCCGCACCTCGGAGCCCGCGGACATCTCCAGCACCCGCGTGCTGCCCGGCTTCTGGAGGTGCCCAGGCGTTGCAGTACGCGGACGGCCGCGGGTGGGTGCACCCGCGGCCGTCACGTTGTTGCTCGTCGCACTCACTGCGCGGGAGCCGCCTCAGCAGCGGATTCCTCCGCGGCGGGGGCCTCAGCCGGCTTCGCGGCGTCCTCTTCGGACACCACGACGAGGCTGATCTTGCCGCGCTGGTCGATGTCGGCGATCTCGACGCGGAGCTTGTCGCCGACCTTGACGACGTCCTCCACCTTCGCGATGCGCTTGCCGTTGCCCAGCTTCGAGATGTGGACGAGGCCGTCCTTGCCGGGCAGCAGCGAGACGAACGCGCCGAACGCGGCCGTCTTCACCACGGTGCCCAGGAAGCGCTCGCCGACCTTCGGCAGCTGCGGGTTCGCGATCGCGTTGATCATGCCGATCGCGGCCTCGGCCGAGGGGCCGTCCGCTGCACCGACGTAGATCGTGCCGTCGTCCTCGATGGAGATGTCGGCACCGGTCTGCTCGGTGATCGAGTTGATCATCTTGCCCTTCGGGCCGATGACCTCGCCGATCTTGTCGGTCGGGATCTTGACCGACGTCACGCGCGGCGCGAAGGCGCTCATCTCGTCCGGGTCGGAGATGGCCTCGGCCATGACCTCGAGGATCGTGTAGCGCGCGTCGCGGGCCTGGCCCAGCGCCGCCGCCAGCACCTCGGACGGGATGCCGTCGAGCTTCGTGTCGAGCTGCAGCGCCGTCACGAACTCCTTGGTGCCCGCGACCTTGAAGTCCATGTCGCCGAACGCGTCCTCGGCACCGAGGATGTCGGTCAGCGCCACGTACTCGGTCTTGCCGTCGACCTCGTCGGAGACGAGACCCATCGCGATGCCGGAGACCGGCGCCTTCAGCGGGACACCCGCGTTGAGCAGCGACAGGGTCGAGGCGCAGACCGAACCCATGGACGTCGAGCCGTTGGAGCCGAGGGCCTCGGACACCTGGCGGATCGCGTACGGGAACTCGTCGCGCTTCGGCAGCACCGGCATGAGCGCGCGCTCGGCCAGTGCGCCGTGGCCGATCTCGCGGCGCTTCGGCGAGCCCACGCGGCCGGTCTCACCGGTCGAGTAGGGCGGGAAGTTGTAGTGGTGCAGGTAGCGCTTGTGCGTCTCGGGAGCGAGCGAGTCGATCTGCTGCTCCATGCGCAGCATGTTCAGCGTGGTGACACCCAGGATCTGGGTCTCGCCGCGCTCGAACAGCGCCGAGCCGTGCGTCCTCGGGATCACGGCCACCTCGGCACCGAGGTCGCGGATGTCCGTGAGGCCGCGGCCGTCGATGCGGACCTTGTCGCGCAGGATCCGCTGGCGCACGAGCTTCTTGGTCAGCGAGCGGAACGCGGCGCCGACCTCCTTCTCGCGACCCTCGAACTGCTCGGCCAGCTTCTCGAGCGTGGCGGCCTTGATCTCGTCGAGCTTGCCCTCGCGCTCCTGCTTGCCCGCGATGGTCAGCGCCTGCGCCAGCTCACCGGCGGCAGCGGACTCGACGGCCTCGAACGCGTCGGCCTGGTAGGCCGGGTACGTCGGGAAGTCGCCGGTGGCCTTCGCGGCGACCTGGGCGAGCTGCGCCTGGGCCTCGCAGAGGACCTTGATGAACGGCTTGGAGGCCTCGAGGCCCGCGGCCACGACCTCCTCGGTCGGGGCGGTGGCGCCCTCGGCGATCATGTCGATCACGTTGTCGGTGGCCTCGGCCTCGACCATCATGATCGCGACGTCGCCGGCCTCGGTCACGCGACCCGCGACGACCATGTCGAACACGGCCTTCTCGAGCTGCTCGTAGGTCGGGAACGCGACCCACTGGCCCTCGATCAGGGCGACGCGGACGCCGCCGATCGGGCCGGAGAACGGCAGACCCGCGAGCTGCGTCGACGCGGACGCGGCGTTGATCGCCACGACGTCGTACAGGTCCTTCGGGTTCAGGCTCATCACGGTGATGACGACCTGGATCTCGTTGCGCAGACCGTCCACGAAGGACGGGCGCAGCGGACGGTCGATCAGGCGGCAGGTGAGGATGGCGTCCGTGCTCGGACGGCCCTCACGCCGGAAGAAGGAGCCGGGGATGCGGCCCGCGGCGTACATGCGCTCCTCGACGTCCACCGTGAGGGGGAAGAAGTCGAAGTGCTCCTTGGGGTGCTTCGACGCCGTCGTGGCGGAAAGAAGCATGGTCTCGTCGTCCAGGTACGCCACCACGCTGCCGGCGGCCTGACGCGCGAGGCGCCCGGTCTCGAAGCGGATGGAGCGCGAGCCGAACTTGCCGTTGTCGATAACGGCAGTCGCCTCGTGGACCTCGATGTCCGTCATTTACTTGTTACTCCTCGTCTTTTGGACACCGCTCACGCGTTCTGACGAGGCCGGTCTTCGATCGAAGTCCTCTGGGGCGTTTCCACCAGAGGGCCACTACCGAGGACCGGCGAAAACTGCTTCGCGCGATGCGGGTCCTGTTGTGCTTCCTCTTTGCAACCAGGGATCTGTATACACCCGGTTGTGCGCCGAGGGGGAGTGACCGGCCGGTCACTCCCCCTCGGCGTGAATCACCTGCGCAGACCGAGGCGCTGGATCAGCGCGCGGTAGCGGTTGATGTCCACCTTGGTCAGGTAGTTCAGCAGACGGCGGCGACGGCCGACCATCAGCAGGAGACCACGGCGGGAGTGGTGGTCGTGCTTGTGCTGCTTGAGGTGCTCGGTGAGGTCGGCGATGCGCTTGCTCAGCAGAGCGACCTGCGCCTCGGTCGAGCCCGTGTCCGAGTCGTGCAGACCGTACTCACCGAGGATGGACTTCTTCTGATCCGTGGACAGTGCCACTAGGTACTTCTCCTACTTGTTCAGGTCCGTGCGGCCCCACGCCCGCCGAATTGCTGGCCGGGGTAGCCGGTACTGGCCGCCACGGACCGCAGCCAGACCCAACTGCGAAGGCTATCAGGCAGTGTGCTCAGCGGCGCGCTGACGTGCGCAACCCCACCCGGTCCACGGGTGCGTGGACGCCGTCCGCGCTGCTCACGAGCACTGCTTCCGACGGCTGCCACGGGCTGCTCAGAAACTCCGGCATCGGTTGTCCGCTGTACCCGTAGGCCACCGTCAGGTGCGCGAACCAATTGTCGTCCGCGCCCGCCGCTCTTGCCAACCGATTTAGGTCGCCGTCGATTCCCGCCCAGAGAACCCGGCCGCGGAAGTCGTCGAAGTTCCGAAGCCGGAGCTCGGGGACCTCATGGCCCTCGAGCGCCCGGAAACGTTCCTCATCAGCGGATTCACCGTGGAAGCACAACGTGATGTGCCACTTCTCCGGCTTGGTCCACTCCAGGTCGAGCGTCCGGTCCAGCACGGCGTCGAGCTCGTCGACCACGTACCGGGGCGGGTAGAGCGCGGTGAAGTACCTCACCGCTGGCCGGCGGCCCTGATGGCACGCCGGAACAGCTCCGCGATCGCCGGGAAGTCGTCGTGCAGCAGGTCGGCGGCCTGCTGGAGCTCGACGCGGTCGGCGACCCGGCGCAGCACCGGGTACGCGACGCTCTCGTCGCCGTTGACCGGCAACGAGTCGCGCGAGACCGTCGGCTTGGAGTCGCGCACGTCGTCGAGCGCGCGCTGCAACGCCTCCGGCGCCCCCGTCGCCACGTCGGGCGTGAGGATCTTGCGCTCCAGCATGATCATGCGCGCCAGCACCGCGGGGTTGCCGATCTTGGCCCGGCGGCCGCTCATCACCTGGCTGAGCATCGGCGCGCTGATCCCGAGCACGTCCGCGAGCTGGGCCTGGGACACGTTGAAGGCCACGACCAACCTGCGCACCCGGTCACCCAGAGGCTCCCCGTACCACTCCCGTTGCAGGGCGAGGTTGCGCTGAACGATCTTGTGGTCCTCCACCTTGGCCTCTCCAGTAGCCCGCACTCTGACCGCATCCTGCCAGCACGAAGGCTGTCAGGTGCCCTTTTCGCCTGATCTGACGGTCACGACTCGGCCAGCAGTTCCCTCGTTCGGTCTACGTCCCGGTGCATTTGTTCGAGCAGGGCCTCGACGGAGTCGTACTTCTCCATCTCGCGCAGCCGTTCGATGAAGTCCACGGCCACGCGCTGGCCGTAGTAGTCCTCGTCCACGTCGAGCACGAAGGCCTCGACGCGGCGCTCCTTGCCGGAGAACGTCGGGTTGGTGCCGACCGACACGGCGGCCTTGAGCGTCTTGCCCTTGGCGTCGGTGAACCAGCACGCGTAGATGCCGTCGGCCGGCACCGCCGCGAACTTGGGCGTGGACAGGTTGGCGGTCGGGAACCCCAGGTCCTTGCCGCGCCCGTCGCCCTTGACGACGATCCCCTCGAGGCGGTGCGGCCGCCCCAGCGCCTCGGCCGCCGCCCTCACGTCACCGGCGTCGATGCACGCCCGGATGTAGGTGGACGAGTACGTCACCTCGTCTGCGGACACCAGATCAGCCCCCTCGGTCACGAATCCGAACCGCTGCCCCAGCTGACGCAGCAGCGCGACCGTACCCGCCGCCTTGTGCCCGAAGGTGAAGTTCTCCCCCACCACGACAGCCGCCGCGTGCAGCTTCTCGACGAGCACCTCGTGCACGAACTCGTCGGCGGGCATCCTGGAGGTCTCCAGCGTGAACGGCACCACCACGAAGTGGTCGATGCCGAGCTCCTCGACCAGCTCGGCCCGCCGGCGCAGCGTGGTGAGCTGCGCGGGGTGGCTGCCGGGCCGCACGACCTCGGACGGGTGGGGGTCGAAGGTCATCAGCACGCTCGGCAGGCCGCGCTGCTCCGCGAGCTCGACGGCACGCCCGATCAGGGCCTGGTGGCCTTTGTGGACACCGTCGAACACGCCGATGGTGACTACGCAGCGGCCCCAGCCGCCCGGGAGGTGATCCAGTCCGCGCCAGCGTTGCACGGTGATCAGCCTACGACGGGTGCGCGAGCCACCGCAGACGCAGGTGCCGTCACGGATTCCCGCCGGCCAGGCACCGCTCGAACCTGTGCGGCTCGGCCAGCATCCCGAGCACCATCAGACCGAAGTCGTAGTCCTCCGGGTCAGCCGCGCTGAAGTCGAAGTCGAAGATCGTCGGCCAGTCCCGGGGTTCGTGCAGGTAGGTGCAGGACCACACCACCGCACCACCCGACAGGATCAGCAACCGACGCCGGTACGAGAGTCGACTGAGCTCGGCGGTCATGCCCGGTTCGAGCGCGAACCACCGCCGCCAATGCCGCAACCACAGCTTCCCGTCGCGCCGATGCAGCGCGACGGACCACCACGCTCGTCTCACGATCATGAAGACCCCCAGCGGAAGCCTAATCAGCCGGGCTGAGCACCACCACGGGCTTGCAGGCCGGGCCTTCGTCCTTCGCCAGCGCGATGACGTGGCCATCCGGCCCGAACACCCCGTACGTCCCGTCGATCCCCCCGGCACGCAACCGCTGCCCGTGCGACAACGCCGACGCCTCCTTCGGGTCGATCTCCCGGCGCGGGAACGCCGTGGCGACCGCCGCGTCGAGGTCCAGCGACAGGCCGGGCGTCTCCTCCAGCTGCGCGAGCGTCTTGGCCACGCGCAGGTCGAACGGGCCGACCCTGGTGCGCCGCAACGCCCCGAGGTGGCCACCGACACCGAGCGCGGCGCCCAGGTCGCGGGCCAACGCGCGCACGTACGTGCCGGACGAGCACTCGACCATCACGTCGAGCAGCACCGTCTTGTCCTCACGACGCGAGAACAGCACGTCGAACCGATGCACGGTCACGGGCCGTGCGGGGATCTCCACCTCTTCACCGGCACGGACGCGTGCGTAGGCGCGCTTGCCGTCGATCTTCACCGCGGACACCGACGACGGCACCTGCTGGATCGGGCCGGTCAGCTTCGCCACCTCGGCCGCGACCGCCTCGTCGGAGACCCCCGAAGCGTCCTCAGTGGACAGGACCTCGCCCTCGGCGTCGTCCGTGGTGGTGGACGCGCCGAGCACGATCGTCGCGAGGTACGCCTTGCTGTCGAGCGCGAGGTGGCCGAGGAGCTTCGTGGCGCGCTCGATGCCGAGCACGAGCACGCCGGTGGCCATCGGGTCGAGCGTGCCGGCGTGCCCGACCTTGCGGGTGCCGAGGATCCTGCGCACACGCGCCACCACGTCGTGCGAGGTCATGCCGTCCGGCTTGTCGACGACGACCAGGCCCGGTGCAACAGAGGGTTTCACGGCGCAGAAGCTTAAGCGACGCGCAGCGCGTCCCAGCGACGACGCCGGATCTGCACCGGCACCGCCTCCCCGCGTTCCTCGGCCTCGAACACGGCGGCACGGGCGCGGCGCCACCACACGAGCATCCGCCAGCCGCCGAACACGAGCACCACCACGAGGAAGCTCAGCGCGACGCGGAACGCCGCGGCGGGCGCGAGCACGCCCTCCACGAGGTCCAGCAGCACGCCGATGCCCAGCGCCGAGACCGTCACGGCGAGAAAGCCGCCGACGTTGACCAGACCGCTCGCGGTGGACTGGCGGTGCGACGGGTTGTAGTCGCGGGCGAGCGCGAACGCCACTCCCGAGATCGGTCCACCCACGGTCAGCACGAGGAACACGACCGCGATGACCGGCGCCGGCACGTGCCCGCCCGGCCACAGCAGCAACACGGCCCACCCGGTGAACGCGAAGCCCAGGAACCCCACGGCGATCGGCATGCGCCACTCGGGGTTGCGCGAGAACAGCCCGCCGACGACCGGTCCCGTCACGATCCCGCCGATGACGAGGAGACCGAGCGTGGAGGACGCGGCCTGCGGCGACATGCCCTGCGCCTGCACGAGGTACGGGTAGCCCCACAGCAGGCCGATGACGGCGGGCGTAGACATCGTGCTGAAGTGCGCCCAGAACCCGAGCCGGGTGCCGGGCACGCTCCACGCCTGCCGCACCTTCGGCCAGATCTTGCGCAACGGCACGGGTTCCGGCCTCGGCGCGGTGAAGCCCGAAGGCACGTCGCGCACCCGCAGGAACGCCACGACCGAGTAGAGCGCGGTGACTCCGCCCGCGACGAGGAACGCCCACGTCCAGCCGATCGAGCCGAGCAGCAGCGTCAGCGGCACGGTGGCGACGAGGTTGCCGAAGCCGCCGATCGTGGCCGTGACGGCGACGACGAGCGAGTACTGGCGCGGCGGGAAGTGCGTCGCGACCAGGCGGATCACGCTGATGAACGTCATCGCGTCCCCCATGCCCAGCACGGCGCGCGCGGTGAGACCCAGCGCGTAGGAGTCGGCGACGGCGAAGAGCAGCTGGCCGGTGCCCATGAGCAGGGCGGCGACCGTGAGGACGCGGCGCGGCCCGTAGCGGTCGACGAGCAGGCCGGTGGGGATCTGCATGAGGGCGTAGACACCGATCTGCAGCACGGTGAACACACCGAGCTGGGCGGGTCCGAGCCCGAAGCGTTCGCTCGCCTCCAGTCCGGCCACGCCGAGCGTGGTCCGGTGGAACAGGGCGGCGAAGTAGACGAAGACGGCGGTGGTCCAGATCAGCCACGAGGTGCGGGTGGCGCGATCGACCGGCGGCAAGGCGCACTCTCCCCAGTTCAGAGGTAGGCGGACATTAGTTACATCGCATCAAGCAACCTTCTTGGTAACGGTTACATGCCGTGAAGTCGGACACAGCACCCGTTCGGGGCGGTCTTCCGTGGGCCTGGTCACTACCGGACCGCGCCCTCCACGGCCCACTCTCCCGACCGTGTGCGCCACACGACGGCAAGGAGCCGCAAGACCATGAACGCCGACAACCCCGTCCAGATGCCGGCCAGTCCCCAGCCGAACGCGTACGAGGCCCACACGAGCGGCAGGAACCCGATCACCGCCGAGCCGAGCGTCGCCGTGCGCATGAACTTCACGTCACCCGCCCCGAGCAGCACGCCGTCCAACGCGAACACCACGCCCGCGATCGGTTGCAGTGCAACGAAGAACCACCAGGCGTGCGGGATCTCGGCCAGCACGCCCGCGTCCGTCGTGAACGCCCGCGGCAGCACGGTGACCAGCGCGGCGAACACGATCCCGAGCCCGATGCCGAACACCAGCCCGTACCGCGTGACCTGCCAGGCGAGCTTCTCCGCCTGCCGGCGCTTCGAGGCGCCCAGCGCCGCACCGACCAACGACTGCGCCGCGATGGCCAACGAGTCGAGCACAAGTGCGAGGAACGTCCACAACTGCAACACGACCTGATGCGCACCCAACGCCCCCACGGACGTCCGTGCCGCCACAGAGGCCGCGCTGATGAAGCACGCCTGGAACGCCAAACTCCGCAGAACCAGATCACGGCCCATGCCGAGCTGCGCGCGCATGGACGCCCAGTGCGGCTTCAACGACACTTGCTCCGCGAACAACGCCTTGAAGAACAGCCCTGCTGACAGCAGCTGTGCCACGACGTTCGCGATGGCCGAACCCTCAAGCCCCCACCCCGCGCCATAAACGAGCGCAGGACACAACACGGCGCTGATGCCGTTGCCGATCAGGATGTACTTGAGAGGCCGCCGTGTGTCCTGAACACCGCGCATCCACCCGTTGCCGGCCATCGTCACGAGGATGAACGGCGCACCGAACAACGCGATGCGCACCCACTCGACCGCCGCGTCCGCCACAGCACCGGCACCCGCGAGCAGCTCCGCCAACGGCCGCGCGAACAACTGCCCGAGGAGCACCACGAGCACACCGGCGGCCAACGCCAGCCACGTCGCCTGAACGCCCTCCTCAACGGCCTCCTGCCGACGCCCGGCACCGTGCAACCGAGCCGTGCGCGCCGTCGTGCCGTACGAGAGGAACGTCAGCTGCGTCGACACCTGCGTGAGCAACACACCGCCGAGAGCAAGCCCTGCGAGCGGTAGCGCGCCAAGGTGCCCCACGACCGCCGTGTCGACGAGCACGTACAGCGGCTCGGCCGCCAACACCCCCAGGGCGGGCACCGCCAGCCCGATGACCCGCCGAGCGGGAACCCGATCCTCCACCCGACGAACCTATGCGCTGGCACACGCCCGCGTGCGGTGACGGCGGCCACTCACGACCGTTGGGGCAACCCGAAGACCTGCTCGCGCGCGACGGCCAGCGCCGAGTGCAACGCGCCGGACCGGACGGGCTTCGCGGTGATCTGCGCGAGGTGCACGGGCGTCCGCGGCACGACGAGCTTGAGCAGCTCCTGCGCCACCAGGTCGCACAACGTCTCACCGCCCGCGTGCGCCACCGCACCGGACAGCAGCACCAGTTCGGGGTCGAGCACGCACACGACGTTCGCCAGCCCGAGCGCGATCCGGTGCGCCAGCAGCGTGAGGAACGCCTTGCCCTCGGTGCCGGCGTTCAGCGCGTGCGCCACGGCCTCCAGCCCGGTGGACTCGGTGATGCCGTGCTCGGCCGCCAGCGCGACGATCGCCTCGCTGTCGACCTGGTCGCCGTAACGGCCACCGGGCACCTGCATCGAGTCGATCTCACCGGCGCCACCGGTGACACCCCGCAGCAGCGTGCCGTTGACCACGACCGCCGAGCCGATCTCGTCCGCGGGCCAGAACAGCACGAAGTTGCGCACCCCGGCCGCCCGCCCGGAGCTCATCTCCTCGAGCGCGGCGAGGTTGATGTCGTTCTCGATCGACACCGAGGTGCCGAGCAGCTCGCGCAACGTGGACGGCAGGTCGACGTCGACGAGCCCGGGAAGGTGCGGCGCGAACCCGAGGTGCCCGGTGGCCGGGTCGACCGCACCGGGCGTACCGACCACGACGTGCGACAACGCGTCGAGCGTCAACCCGGCGAGCGCCGCCGCCTTCTGCACCGTCTCCCGGAAGACCCGGAGCGTGTTCTCCTTGGGCATCGGCGCGCTGTGCTCGGCGAGCAACGACCCGGTGATGTCCGCGATGGCCACGTCGATCAGCTCGGGCGACAACGCCACCGCCGCCACGTACCCGACACCACCGTTGACGGCCCACATCTGCGCCCGAGGCCCCCGCCCACCACCACGCAACCCGGTGCGGACGACCATGCCGTCCTCCTCGAGCCGCGCGAGCAACTGCGCGGTGGCGGGCTTGGACAGCCCGATCACTTCTTCCAACTCGGCCCGAGTCATCGCCCCGCTGCGCAGCAACGTCTCGATGGCGGCCCGATCGTTGATCTCCCGCAGCAACCGCGGGCTTCCCGTCCGTGTCATGACCCCACCCGCTCCAACGCGCCCTTCAGCGCCGCAACGACCTGCTCAGCGGCCCCCTCGAAGGTGAACCCGGCCGCCAGCCGGTGCCCACCACCCCCGAGGACCTGCGCCACCTCACGAACGTCGACCCGGCTGACAGCCCGCAACGACACGGACCAGTACCCGGGCCTGAGCTCCTTCAACACGGCCGCGACCTCAGCCTCGGAGGCAGAACGGACCACGTCGATCACGCTCTCCACCTCCTCGCTGCGCACACCGTGAACGTCCTCAATGCTCACGACAGCATGGACAAGCCCCAACCCACCCGCCGCCGCAAGGTCAAGCTCCGCCCTGGCCAACACACGAGACAACATGCCGAGATACGCGAACGGATGCGCGTCCATCAACGGCCGAGTAACGGCATACGCGTCCACTCCGGTCTCCAACAACCGAGCAGCAGTGCGATGAGCAGCAGGCCCAGCCTTCCGAAACCCACCGGTGTCCGTGACAAGTCCCGCGTAGATGCACCGAGCAATCGGCTCGTCGACCTCAACACCCATCTCGTCGAGCAGCTGGAGCGCGATGAGCGCCGTAGCCTCAGCATGCTCATCAATGCAGTGCAACGTCCCGTACCGAGTGTTGGACACGTGGTGGTCCACCACGATCACGGGCCCACGGCACCGCGCAACCCGCCCCTGCAACGGCCCGAGCCGAGCCAAACTGCCCGTGTCCATGACAACGAGCATCTCGGGCTCCTCCGGCACCTCGTCCCGATGAACGAGCAACCCAGCGGTGTCCAAAGCCTTCAAACTCTCGGGCACGACCTCCGGGTCACCAAAGGCCACCCGCACCACAACACCCCGCCGATGCAGCGCAAGCCCGACAGCCAAGGCACTCCCGAGCGTGTCGGCATCGGGGTTGATGTGACTAAGCAGGGTCACGTCACGGGCGTCGGCCAGTAACCGCGCGGCCTCGGCAATGGTGGTGCTCAGGTCGTCTGCCACAGGGAGACGTTAGCCGTTAACGGCCAGAAAGTGCTGTCCGGCACCCTCAGACAAGACAGTTTCCATCCAATTACCCAACGAACGTGCCAAGTGGACGAACCAACAACCACCCCACCCAGCCGCAAGTCAGCAGGAAGAGCAAAGCGGCATGCCCCGCCCCACAGCGACGCCGAAGGCGAGCAACTCAAGCAAAGCCGAAGGCGAGCAGTCTCTTCCCAAGACCTAAGGGCGGTGGGGTCCCATCACGAGTCGCGCCATAGCTCTTGCTGCACCTGAGGGGTGGGGGGGGGGGGGGACGGGTTTGTTTGAAT
>NZ_JBEXNC010000008.1:0-414274 GCF_040610935.1 Lentzea sp. NPDC003310 | reverse complement strand
GCTTTTCTAGGCCGAGGAAGGCCTCGCAAGGGCCCCGAAGTCAAGCCCCAATCGCGATCGTCGCGAAGCGGCGATGTCCGGCACCGGCTCGGTACAGGACGCAAGGTGGCCACGCTGGAAGGCGACGGGACGCGCGGCCAAAGGCGACCACCCTCGCAAGGCAACTGGTCGCACGGCACCCAGCCCCTCCGCTGGAACAGGCGCCCGCCCACGCAAGCCGACCCGCAAGCGTCAGTCAATCCGCCCATCAGCCAACACCAACACCCGATCAGCCACCTCATGAACAGCCTCATGATGAGTAGCGATCAACACAGCGGCCCCGTCATCCGCCACCCGCCGCAACACCGAAACCGCAGCGACAGCACTAGCTGCATCCAAGTGCGCAGTGGGCTCATCCGCCAACAGAGCAGCAGGCCGAGCCACCACAGCCCGAGCCAACGCCGCCCGCTGCTGCTGCCCGAACGAAACCTGCCCGGGATACCGAGCCCCCAACCCGGCAATCCCCAGCTCCGCCAACAACTCCGCCACCCCGGCAACCGGCCGCCCAGCCAACCGCAACGGCAGAGCGACGTTCTCCTCCAACGTCAACTCCGACGCCAGCCCCAACGACTGGGGCAGCACAGCACAAGCGGACCAAGACGCGGACCCGGGCAACACCGTCCCGGCATCAGGAAAGTCGAACCCGCACAACAAAGACAACAACGCGGTCTTCCCCGATCCGGAAGGCCCGCTCAAAGTCACCAGCTCCCCGGCGGACACCGAGAACGAAACCCCGCGCAACACCGAAACCCCACCAAAGGCCCGGTGCACGCCAGAAGCCCGGATCACGACGCGGCCAGCGGAATGCACAGGTCCGCCAACGAAACCAGCCGCGGATCGTGCGACGCGACGACGGCAGGCACCGGCAGAGACCCCAACGTCTCCAACACCAGATCGGCCGACCGCACGTCCAACTGAGAAGTGGGCTCGTCCGCCACCACAACGGAAGCCCCTCGCGCCAACGCACACGCGAAAGCCAGCCGCTGCTGCTGCCCACCGGACAACGCCCCGATCCGCCACGTGGCAGACCCGCCCAACCCGAGGCGATCGAGCAACGACAGGTCGGCGGCACCGGCCGCGCGCAGGTTCTCGCCCACGGTCAGGTGCGCGATCAGGTTGTCGGCGGGGTTCTGGAACACCACCGCGATCTCCCGCCGCCGCAACGACCTCAGCTCCGACCACGAGAGCCCGGACGTGGCGACGTCGTGCACGAACACCTCGCCGGCGGAAGGACGTTCCACCAAGGAGAGGACGCGCAGCAGGGTCGACTTCCCGGAGCCGGACGGTCCGGAAAGGACGGTCAGGCCGGGCGCTATCGACAGCGACACGTCCGCGACGGCGCGCACGGAACCGTAGGACACTCCTACGCCACAAGCGCGGATCACCTGAGCAGCTCTCCCATCCGCGCGGTTCGCACACCGCGCAACGCAAGCCAGGCCGCCACCAGTACCACCAGGGCGCCGCAGGTCACCATCGAACCGACCAGCGGCAGCAGGTCCGGCAGCATCGGGGCCGGGTTCAGCCAGGGTGCCGGGTCGAGGCGCGGGACGGCCGCGCCGGCGCTCGTGAACGACGCCAGCGAACCGATTCCCAGGGCCAGCAACGCCAGCGCGCCCACTTCCAGCAGATGACTCGACCACAGCACGGACGGGCGCATGCCCATGCGGGTCGACAGGAGGCCGGAGACCGCGTTCTGGCGGCGGCGGACCTCGATGGCCAGCAGCAGGGCCACGGCGGCGACCACGGCCAGGACGACGCCGATGGCCGTGACGAAGCCGAAGGTCCACTCGACGGTCAGGAACGGCAGGCCGTCGAGGACCGCGGCCCGGTCGGCGACGTTCGTGTAGTGGATGCCCTCCGCCTGCAACGCGGCGGTCAGGGTGGACAGCGGGAGCGTCGACCACAGGTGCCACGAGCCGACCTGCTCGACGGCGGGCACCGAGTCGCGGGCCACGACGTAGCCGCGCGTGCCGAGCTTCGGGAACGACGGCAGCTGCGCCACGGGCTTGAGCAGCGGCAGGCCGGCGATCTGGATCTCCTGGTTCGCCGACCGGCCGATCCGCAACGCCGGCGCGACCTCGCCGGTGCGCTTCAGGTCGGAGATCAGCGACCGCACGGCGGCGGGGTCGTCGAGGACGGCCGCGTCGGTGAACGTCGTCGGGTCCACGACCAGCGCGCCCGTCGCCACCCCGACCAGGGTCGTGGTGCCCTGCAACGAGGACGGCAGCGCGACCCGGCCCAGTGCGACGTCCTGCGACACCTGCACGGTGCTGTTGGCGCCGACGAACACGCCCGACTTCGAGTCCAGCGCGGACTGCTGCGCGCCTGCCACGGCACTGCCGACGGCGATGGTGCCGACGGCCAGCACGCCCACGAGCAGCACCCCGGTCACCGGACCGGCGGCCGCGGCGAGACGGCGCACCGCGAGCTGGGCGGCCGGGACCTGCCACCACCGCACCTGGTGCGACCAGCCGAGCGACCAGCGCAGCAGCCGGGTCGCGAACAACGCCGTCGCGAGCACCACGAGCAGCGGGAACGCCAGCGCGGCCACGTCGACGCGGGGGAGCGAACCGGGTTTCAGCGCCGTGCCCAGACCGTTCTGCGACAGCCGGACCCACGCGAGCACGGCCAGCCCGGCGACCACGAGCTCCCACGGCACCAGGCCGAGCCGGCGGGACCGGGCCGCGCGCTGGAACGTCCGGTGCGCCCGCCACGACGCCACCGCGACGGTCACGACGAGGCTCAGCGCCACGACGGCCAGCACGAACCCCAGCGCCACCCACAGGGTGCCCGGCGCCAGCACGACGCCCGGCGCGTACAGCGGCAGCAGCACCCGCGCCGCCAGCAGGCCGAGCAGACCGCCCAGCACCAGCGGCAGTCCCAGCTCCAGCACCCCGCGCAGTCCCAGGGCCAGCGGACTCGCCCCGCGCACCCACAGCAGCCGCAGCTCGGAATGCCGCCGCTGCGCCCACTGCACGGTCACGGTGCCCACGCCCGCGAGCCCGACCAGCACGCTGATGACCACCAACGGCAGCAACGCCGACGAGACGTTGCGCTCCGACGTGCGCGCCGCCGTGATCGCACCGGCCAGCAGGTCGGTCCGGGTCAGCGGCAGGCCCAGCGCCGACAGCCGCGCGTTGCCCGCGTCCCTCAGCGCCTCGGCCTCGGCGAGCGTCGCCGGGGGTTCGGCGAGGAAGCGCAACGACACCGTCGCACCGGACTGGAACTCCTCCGGCAGCTTCTCGAGGTCGGCCACCGACGGCACCCAGATCACCGACGTGCTGGCACCGTCACCGGCCAGCGGGTTCGGCACGACGGTCTTCGCCTCGGAGCACCACCAGCCGTCCACCGGCTGCGCGAGGTCGGCGTAGATCGCGGTCACCACCAGCGGTGAGCCGGTGAGCCGGTCGCCCACCTGCACCCGCGCGGCCTTCGCGATGGTCTGCGGCACCCAGAGACCCGTGCCGCCGCCCTGCAGCACGGTGAGGTGCGCCAGGGCGTCCGGCCGGTGACCGAACCGGCCGTAGGTCGCGAGGCCGTTGAAGTCGGGCCGCCCGATGCGGGTGTAGGCCCCGCCCACGTCGCTGCGGGCCGCCATCGAGACCGCGGTGGACAGCGGGAGCCGGTCGCCGTCGAGGGACGGGTGCACGGCATGCGGGCACATCCGGCTCTCCTGGTAGGCGAGAGCGGCGCTGCCCGCGGCGGAGGCGTGCAGGGCGGCGGCGGCCACCACGAAGCCCAGCAGCAACGTCGTCGCGATGCTCACCAGCAACGTGAGCGGGCTCGACAGCGCTGCCCTGGGCGCGGCTCTCCACGGCAACTGCACCAGCGCACGTTAACCGCCGGTCCCCGCTTTGGGGAGCCTTTAGGAGGTAACAGAACGCATGACGCCGAAGCGCGCACCGAACGGGTCGACGAGCACCGCGATCCGGCCGACTCCGTCGAGGTCGTGCGGCGCGAGCAGGACCGGCGCCGTGGCGGCCGCCTGATCCACATCGGGCACCTCGAAGTACGGCAGCCAGAACGCCTGCGCGTCCGCGACGATCGCGCCGAACATCCGGCCGGGAGCGGCGCCGGCGGGCTGCAGGAACTGACCGGGCGCGCCGGGGATCACCTGGATCTCCCAGGAGAACAGCGAGCGGTAGAAGGACGCCGACGCGTTGGGCGCGGGGGAGTGGAGCTCGAGCCACGTCAGCGCGCCGGGCGTCGACACGGTCTCCAGGCCGGCGGGTCCCTGCCACAGCCCGAACTCCACGCCGTGCGGGTCGGTGAGCCGGACCTCGGCGGCGGGCGCGCCGCCCGCGAAGTGGACGGTCCACGACCCGGCCTGCGAGCTCACGTGCCCGGCGACGGTCCGGCCGCCGCTCGTGAAGACGCCGCTGCCCGGCGTGTCGAGCGGGCGGTACTCCCAGCCCAGCACACCGCTGTAGAACTCGGCGGCCTTGGCCTCGTCCGAGGTGCCCAGGTCGATCCAGGCCGGTGCCCCGGCGACGTACTCCGTGGTGATCATCTAGGCCCACCTCCAGCGGATACCTACCCAGTTCACCGACACCTCAGTCTCGAAGTGGTGCACGGACCCGCTGTGGTCGAGGCGCAGGTCGATGGTCCGGTGCGGTTCCGGCTCGTCCCAGTCCTGCAGGTACACGTGCGGGTCCACGGGCAGCGCTGCCGGGTCGAAGTGCACCTCGATCAGGCTCTGCGCGAGGAAGCACCTCACGCCGTGCGCGTACTCGATGCTCTCCAGGCCCGTGGGATCGTGCGAGGCGTACTCGAAGACCCAGGTCTCGCCCTCGCTCAACGCCTTGTCGAACAACAGCTCGTGGACGACCAGGCCCTGCGCCTCGTCCAGGGTGGACCGGCCGGGGCTGCAGTTGCGGACGGGCTCCTGCCGCACCTGCGCCGTCTCCGCCGAGTCGTCGCCGTAGTAGTGCGCGTGGAAGCGGTCGACGCCCGCGCGCCGGGCCCGGACGACCACCTGCGCCTCGACGCGGGACGCGCGCCGGTCCGCGTCCACGAACACCCGGTCGTGCCGGGACAGGACCTCCAGGTCGTTCGCGTTGAAGCCCGGCATCATGCCCGGCACGACGTCCGGCCAGCCGCTCGGGCCCGCGTTCTCCAACAGCGCGAGCAACGACCGGGGCGGCACTTCCAGCAGGCCCTCCAGCACCGACACGGCCCTGAGGGACTTCGGGGAGACCGGCCGCACCCGGCCCTGCTGCCAGTCGCTCAGCGTCGACAGCGCGACGGCCACGTCCTGCTGCGCGAGGCGCAGCCGGAGCCGTTCCAGCGTCAGGCCGCGGCGGCGGATGGCCGCCCGCAGCGCCGAGTGGAACGGTCCGATGCGCAGCAGTGCTTCCAGACTGGGCGTCGTCACGGGCCAGACTGTAGTGACTACAGCGCGAAGCCCTCGGGGAACGGGTCGGTCGGGTCGAGCAGGTACTGGCCCATGCCGGTGATCCACGCCCGTCCGGCCACGGTCGGCACGACGGCCGTGCGGTCGCCGAGCGGGACCTCCTCCAGCAACCGGCCGATGAACCTCGTGCCGATGAACGACTCGTTCACGAAGTCCTCGTCGAGGCCGAGCGCGCCGCGGGCGTGCAGCTGGGCCATCCGGGCGCACGTGCCCGTGCCGCAGGGGGAGCGGTCGAACCAGCCGGGGTGGATCGCCATCGCGTTGCGCGAGTCGGCGCCGTCCTCGCCGGGCGCGACGAACTGCACGTGCTTGCACCCGCCGATCGCCGCGTCGACCGGGTGCACCGGCCGGTTCACCTCGTTGATCCGGTCCATGATGGACAGACCGGCCGCGAGGATCCGGTCCTTCTCCGCGCGGTCGAACGGGATGCCGAGATCGGCGAGCGGCACGATGGCGTAGAAGTTGCCGCCGTACGCCATGTCGTAGCGGATCTCGCCGAGCCCCGGCACGTCGACGACGGCGTCCAGCTCGTGCGCGTAGGCCGGGACGTTGCGGATCGTGACGAGCTTCGTGCGGGTGTCGTAGTCGGCCAGCACCAGGCCCGCCGGGGTGTCGAGGCGCACGGTCGTGACCGGCTCGGTCACCGCGACCATGCCGGTCTCCACCAGCACCGTCGCGACGCCGATCGTGCCGTGCCCGCACATCGGCAGCAGGCCGGAGACCTCGATGTACAGCACACCGAAGTCCGCGTCCGGCCGGGTGGACGGCTGCAGGATCGCGCCGCTCATCGCCGCGTGCCCGCGCGGCTCGTTGACCAGCAGCCGGCGGACGTGGTCGTGGTCGGCGATGAAGTTCAGTCGCTTCTCGGCCATCGTCGCGCCGGGGATCACGCCGACGCCGCCGGTGATCACGCGCGTCGGCATGCCCTCGGTGTGCGAGTCGACCGCGCTGAAGTACTTCGCGAACCTCATGAGGTGGCCAGCTCCATGTCCGCGTCGACCTGGGCGAGCTGCTCGGCGCTCAGCGGGCCGCGCGGGGGACGGCACGGGCCGCCGTAGCGCCCGACGAAGTCCATGGAGCGCTTGATGGCCTGCACGAACTCCGTGCGCGAGTCCCAGCGGAACGCCGGCACGAGCTTCTCGTACAGCGCGCGGGCCTCGTCGAGCTTGCCCTCCAGAGCGAGGTCGTACAGCTGGACGCTCTCGGCGGGGAACACGTTGGGGTAGCCCGCGAACCAGCCCGTCGCGCCCATCAGCAGGCTCTCCAGCACGACGTCGTCCGCACCCGCCACGACGGTGAGGTGCGGGGCGGCGGCCCTGATCTCCAGCACCCGCCGCACGTCGCCGGAGAACTCCTTGACCGCCACGACGTTCTCGATCTGGCCGAGCTCGGCGAGCAGGTCCGGCGTCAGGTCGACCTTGGTGTCGATCGGGTTGTTGTAGACCATGATCGGCAGCCCGGCCTTCGCGACCTCGCGGAAGTGGTGCACGACCTCGCCGCGGTTGGCCCGGTACATCGTCGGCGGCAGGCACAGCACGCCGTCCGCGCCGTCCTCGGCCGCGAGCTCGGCCCAGTGCCGGGCCTGGTGCGCGCCCACGCCGTGCACGCCGATGACCGCGATGCCGCGGCCCTTGACGGCGGCGATGGCGGTCTGGGCGACCTCGCGGCGTTCCGCGTCCGTCAGCGACGAGTACTCGCCCAGCGAGCCGTTCGGGCCGACGCCGCGGCAGCCGTTCTCGACGACCCACCGGCAGTGCTCGGCGAACTTCTCCAGGTCGGGCCGCAGTCCCGCGGGCGCCGACGGGTCCTCGGCGTAGGGGAGCGCGGTGGCGACGATGACGCCGTCGAGGCGTTCGGTCATGACTTGTCCTCCGGGAGTTCTGCGAGTTCGCCGAGGGGGATCGGGACCGCGATGACGCGGCGCTGGCCGTCGAACGGGACACCGGTGAGCTCGGCCGCGTTGCGGGCGCAGACACGGCCCTGGCAGCGGCCCAGCGCGACACGGCTGGTGAGCTTGAGCTCGCGCATGCTCGTCGCCTCCGCCAGGTCCTCGAGCCGGACCTTCTCGCACCGGCACACCGTGGTGTCCGGGCGCAGCCAGGACTTCCAGCCGGGCTGCACCTCGTGCGCGCGGGCCAGGGCACCGGCGAACAGGCGGCCTCGCCTGACCGCGTCCAGGGCCTGGGCGGGTGGGCGCTGCCCGGCCGCGGCGGCTCCGGCGACGACGCCTTCGGCCTCGGCCAGGTCGGCTCCGCCGATGCCGGTGACCTCGCCCGCGGCCCAGACGTGCGGGAGTGAGGTGCGCTGGTGCTCGTCGACGTCGAGGAAGTCGTTGGTGCGACTGGCTTGCGGGACCAGGTCGGTGCGGGGCAGGAAGCCGTAGCCGACGCACACCAGGTCGGCGTGCACGGTGCGGTGGCCGACCGGGCGCCACTGGCTGTCGAGCTTCGCGACCGTCACGCGGTCACCGTGCTTGGCGATGACGGCGCTGCGGGTTTCCAGCCGTGGCAGGACTTTCCGGTAGCTCGCCAGCTCGCCGATCTTGTGCCGGTTGGCGGTGATCGCCTTCGCCTCGCGCAGCCAGCGGGTGGGCGAGGAGGCCTCGTAGACGCCGACGAGGGTGGCGCCGAGGTCCTGCAACGCCGTGGCGACGGGCAGCAGGAACGGGCCGGTGCCGGTGACGACCACGCGTTCGGCGAGGGTGACGCCCTGCTTGGCGAGGGCCTGGGCGGCACCCGCGGTGATGACGCCGGGGCCGTCCCAGCCGGGGAACGGCAGGGCGCGGTCGTAGGCGCCGGTGGCGATCACCAGGGAGTCGAACGGCAGGCGGCGCGGAGCACCGCTCCCGCTCGGGTTCGGCGAGTCGGCGGACAGGCCGCGCGGGACGTCGTTGCCCCTCAGGTGCAGGACGTCGCCCTCCACCATCCACACCTCGGTGTTGCGGAGGTGCCGGACCCCGGCGTGCGCGAACTTCGCCCGGCCGCGCAGGTACTGGCCGCCCGCGTCCGGTTCGGAGTCGACCATCCACACCTCGGCGCCCGCGTCGGCCGCCGTCCGCGCGGCGGCCATCCCGGCGGGACCCGCGCCGACCACGACGACCCTCACGACTGGGTCCTGATCACGTCGCCGTCGCGCAGCGGGTGCCGGCACGCGCGCACCTCCGGCACGCCGTTGATCTCCGCGACGCACCCGAAGCACACGCCGATGCCGCAGAAGTACCTGCCCGGCAACAACTCCGCGACGTGCGCGACGTCGTGCCGGACGCCGTTGAACGTCACCTTCACACCATCACCTCCGGGCGGTCGACGCGGAACGGGTGGGGGTCCAGCAGGGGAGCGGACCCGGTCAGCAGGTCCGCCAGCAGGTGCCCGGTGGCGGGGGCGAGGCCGACGCCCGCGCCCTCGTGCCCGGTGGCGTGCCACAGGCCGGGTGTGCGGGGGTCCTCGCCGATGATCGGCAGGTGGTCCGGCGCGTACGGGCGGAAGCCGCCGTACGCGCGCATGACCGGGACGTCCGCGAGCATCGGGAACATCGCGATCGCTCGCTGCGCCAACGCTTTCAGCACGCGGCTCTCGATGGTGTCGTCGAAGCCCTTGCGCTGGCGGCTCGACCCGATCAGCACGGTGCCGGCCTGGGTCGACTCGACCACGCCGGACGTCTGCAGGTCCGCGTCGCCGCTCGCGACCGCGCCGACGTAGTCCGCGTCGTAGACCTTGTGCCGGATCGTGCCGGGGATCGGGGTGGTCACGAGCACCACGCCGCGCCGGGGCAGCACGTTCACGCCGAACGACCGCGCCCACGGGCCGGTGGCGTTCACGACGGCGCCGCAGCTGATCACGCCGTCGGCGGTGGTGACGGACCGGCCGTCCGCCGCGGTCACCTCCGCGCGCCGGACCTCGGTGTCGCGCAGCAGCGTCCGGGTGGCCTTGACCGGGTTGAGCTGCGCGTCCTGCAGGTAGTGGACGGCGGCGGTGATCTCGGGGTTCAGGTGCGGCTCGTGGGTGAGCGCGTCGGCGACGGAGATCTCGCAGGCGTCCACACCGGCCGTGCGCTGCGAGGCGGCGAACGCCTGCAGCGGGACGACGGCGTCCGGGGTCGTCGCGACGACCAGGCCGCCCTTCTCCTCCCACTCGGCGTCCTCGGCGAGCGACGGCCAGAGCGCGCGACTCGCCAGGGCGAGGTCGAGCTCGGGACCGGGTTCCTTGTCGCTCACCAGCACGTTGCCCTCGCCGGCCGCGCTGGTGCCCGACGCCGGTCCGTGCCGGTCCAGGACGACGACGCGCAGCCCGCGAGCCGTCAGGGCCTGCGCGCACGCGGCCCCGATGATGCCCGCGCCCATGACCACGACGTCCGGGTGCATCGCCACCTCCGTTCAATAGAATGAACGTTAGTGCTTCGGGTACTCCAGCACCAGTACCGAGCTGACCTCATCGCCGAGCGTCTCGTAGAGGTGCGGCAGCGAGCCGGGGAAGCACACGTAGTCACCCGGCCCCAGCTCGTACGGGCGCTCGGCCGGCCCGACCCGCAGCCGCCCGCTCGTGACCAGCACGTGCTCCCTGCCGGGATGACCTTCGCTGGTCTGCACCGCGCCGGGCCGGACGCGCTGGTCGTAGATCTCCAGCACGGTGTCGCCGATGTCCATCCGCCGCATCAGCCGCAGGTCGACCGCGTTGGAGCTGAGCACCTCGACGTCCGCGGCCCGCACCAGCACCACGTCCGGCGCCGTCCGCTCCGTGACGAGCTCCGACACCGGCACATCCAAAGCGTTCGACAAACTGAACACTGTCTCGATCGTCGGGTTGCCCGAGCCGCTCTCCAGCTGCGACAGCGTGCCCTTGGCGATGGACGACCGCCGCGCGAGCTCCGACAGCGACAGCCCGCGTTGCTCGCGGAACGCCCTGATGTTGGCGCCAAGCACCTGACCCGCACTCATGGTCGCTGATCGTTGCATAGGCTGGCGCCCATGACTGCGTACACGGAGGCGGAGGGGCAGACCCTCCGCACGGCCGTTTTCGGTGCCATGGTGCTGGTGTCCACAGCGGACCCCGGCTCGGTCGACGAGGAGAGCCACGCCGGCATCAGGGCCATCACCCTGCTCCCGGACGACCTGCGCGCCATCATCGCCGCCGCGCCGCCGTCGCTGCCGCGGGGCTCGACGTCCGATGTGGAGTCCGGCGTGCTCGCGGCGCTGCGGGAGTCCGTGGCGATCATCGATGCCCACGAACCGCGCGACGTGGCGATCTTCCGCGCCGCGGTGTCGGAGATGTGCCGGTCGGTGGCCGGGGCGGACGGCGAGGTCGCGGCGGCGGAACGCGCGATGGTGGGGAAGGTCGTCGAGGCGCTCGGGAGCTGAGGCGTGACGTGCGCCGGGCGGGTGGGAGTTGTCCGGCCGCCGCGAGCCTCAGGTCGCGCTCGGCCGCGACGCGATCCAGGTCGAGTGCTCCTTGCTGATCACGGCCTCCGCCTCGGCGACGGTCGCGGCCCAGTCGCTCTCCGCCGCGTACGGCAGCCGGTGGTAGATGTCCGCGAGCTCCCCGGCCGCCGCCGCGTAGCTGACGCTGAGGTTCTCGTACTGCCGCAGCCCGATCCACGCGGCACCGCCCGCGACCGCCGCGGCCATCACGCCCGACATGTCCACGTCCCAGGCGCCGTTGATCCGCAGGATCGCGAACACGATGGCGACCAGCTCGCCCACGATCATCAGCACCCGGAACACGTTGGCGCGGGTCTCGTTCATCGCCGACCTGTCGCGGTACCACTGCAGCTGCGGCTGCACGCGGGCCTCGCGGTAGGCGGTGCGGCGTTCGGCGAACGGTTTGGTGCGCAGCTCGGTCATCACCTGCTCGCCGGTGGCGTTGGCGCTGGTGAGCATGACCTCCCTGCGGTGGTCCTTGACCGCGTCGGCGATGGCGAGCTCCAGGTCCTTGCGCGGGTCCTGGGTGCTGTGGTGGAACGGCTCGCCCGCCACGGCGTAGCGCCAGGCCAGTGACTTCACCCGTTCGGCGACGGTGCGGCCCGCGTTCCACTTGAGCTCGGGGTGCATCACCCACAGCAGGAGCTCGCCGAACAGGGCGATGAGGAACCCGCCGAGCGCCACCCACGCCCAGACGTCGACCCCGGTGCCGCCGATCTGCCACTTGAACGCGCCGCCGACCGCCGCGACCACCGCGCCGATCAGCCGCACCCGGCTGAACAGCAGCGTGAGCCGCTGGCCGAGCCGGGAGACCGCCTCCGCGTCGTGGTAGAAGCCGGGCAGGTGCTGCTCGTCCATGCGGTTCTCTCCCCCCGTCCGGCGATGGTGATCGTGGTCCGCCGGACGGGACGATTATCCCGGAGATGATGATCTCCGGATGGCTGATCCGGCAGGGTGGCGCCGCCGCGACGACGGGCACTCCTGAACGACGCCCTGGCCTGGCGGGCTGCTGCTCTCAGGAAGCGGCGCGCATCATGGACGGATGTTGGAGGCGCTGCGGCGGCAGTTGAGCGAGGGCCTGTTCGAGAAGGTCGTGGGTCCGGAGCGGGAGGAGCACGCGCGCCGGATCCACGGCACGCCTGGCCCGCGCCTGTTCGCCGACGACCGGCCGATCCGGCACGTCCACGCTGATCACGCCATGTTCATCGGCGGGCTGCGGGCGTTGCTGCTGCAGTCGTTGCACCCGCTTGCCATGGCGGCGGTGGCACAGCACTCGGACTACAAAACCGATCCGTGGGGCCGTTTGCAGCGCACGAGCCTCTTCGTCGGCACCACGACCTACGGCACCACCGAGGACGCGCACCGGGCCGTCGCCCGGCTCGGGCGCATCCACCAGCACATCCACGGCACCGCCCCGGACGGCCGCCGGTACCGCGCCGACGACCCGCACCTGCTGGGCTGGGTGCACGTGGCCGAGGTCGACAGCTTCCTGCACTGCCACCGGCGCTACGGCGAGAAGCCGCTCGACGACTACGACGGGTACGTGGCGGACATGGCGGTCATCGCCGACGCGATGGGCATCCCGGACCCGCCGCGCACCACCGCCGAACTCGACGCGACGATCGAGTCGTACCGGGCCGAGCTCAAGGGCACGCCCGAGGCCCGCGAGGCGGCGCGGTTCCTGCTGTTCAAGGCCCCGTTGCCGCTGCTGGCGCGCGGCCCGTACGCGATCCTCGGCGCCACCGCCGTCGCCACCCTGCCGGTGTGGGCGCGGATGCCGTTGCGGCTGCCCTACCTGCCGATCGCCGAGGCCACCGGCGTGCGGTTCGCGGGCCACGCGCTGATGCGCGGCCTTCGGTGGGTCACGAGCTGACTCAGCGGAAGTCGCTGACCCGGAAGGCCGACAGCATGTCCTGGTAGCGCGGGTTGGTGGCGTGCGGGTAGAAGGACGCCTCGACGCCCACCCAGCCGCGGAAGGCGCCGTCGTCGTCGATGATCTGCATCATCGGCTTCACGTGCGAGTTGCCCGTGTAGCAGGACTCGATGTCGGTGCCGTTCGGCCGCCGGGTGAGGCACGTGCACCAGTGCCAGTGGGTGTCCCTGCGGTCGCTGCTGGAGATGCGCTGGATGTAGTTCTGCAACGAGCTGTCGTCGATGGCGCTGCCGCCGCCGGTGCCGGGGCAGCTGGGCTGGTCCTGGCAGGCCTTCTCCGAGGACGGCTGCAAGTAGGTCAGGCACCAGGTCGTGGTGGCGCAGGCACCGTAGGACCCGATCTTGAACGCACCGCCCTCGCCGTGGTTGACCGCGTCGTGCGTCCAGCCCTGGTAGTCCTGCAGGAGCGTTCCGGGGAACGCGCGCACGCTCGCCGCGGACCGGCTGGTGGTCAGCGCGGCGTTGCTGCCGTAGGCGTAGCCGGCCGTGGCCAGGGTGTTGAACGTCTGGTCGAGGCGGACGAGCTTGCCGTCCGGGCTGGTCGCGACGGTCCACCGCTCCGACCACGCCTGGCCGGCGTCGGTCCACGTGATCCGCAGCTCGGTGCCGTCGACCGAGTACCGGCCCGTCCTCGTCTCGGGAGGGGAGCCCAGGAAGCCCCCGGCGGTGAGCACCTCGCACGCGCGCACGAGGGTCTGGCCGACCGCGTTGGACTTGGTCGTGCACGATCCGTCCGGTGTCGTCCCGGTGCCCTGGCGCGCGACCGGCTGGCGCTGCCACCAGAGGTACGTCCGCGCCCGCACGGCACCGTCGGACGTGAACTGGTAGTTGCCGAGGCGCACCCAGTTGTCCCGCGCCGTGCCGGCCTTGAACGAACCGAGCGCGACGACGAAGTTGGCCTTGCCGCCGGGCAGGCCGGCGGCCGACGCCGGGGTGGTGAGCAGGAACGCGAACAGGGCCAAGACGAGCAGGACGACCGGTGACTTGCGCATGCATCCCCCAGAGATGAGCTAGTCCTCCAAGTAGTTCACCACGAGTGGCGTCGCCTCGCTCGCGAACTCCTCGAAGTAGCCGTGTCGCGCCCCCTCGATCAGGTGCATGCGCGCGCCGGGGATGCGTGAGGCGATCAGCGGCGCGTTGGCCGTCGGGTTGAAGATGTCGTCGGTGCCGTGCACCACGAGCGTCGGCGCGGTGATGGACGGCAGCACGTCCCACGCGTCGTGCTCGGCGCTCGCGAAGAGGTGTCGCTTGCGCGCGTGCGGCGGCATCTGCGGATCGCCGAGCGTGTTGTACGGGCCGCGGTACGCCGGCGTGTACATCAGCTCCTCCAACGCCCTGCGCGCCTTCATGGGCTCGACCTGCGCCAGCGACTTGCGCACCTCGGCGCTGCGCTCGATGCCGTGCGCGCCGCCGGGGGAGGTGCAACCGAGCACCAGCCGGTCGACGTGCTCGCCGTGCGCGGCCGCGAGCCACTGCGCGATCCGGCCGCCCATCGACGTGCCGTAGACGTGTGCCCTGTCGATGCCCGCGTCGGTCAGGATCGCCACGCAGTCGGCGGCGAACATGCGGGTGCTGTACGGGACGTCCGGCTTGTCGCTGGAACCGGTGCCGCGGTGGTCGGTGACGATCGTCGTGAACCGCGCCGAGAAGTCCTCGCGGACCTGTGACCACCACTTCGAGGAGTTCGCCTGGCCCGCGATGAGCAGCAGCGGCGGTCCGGCGCCCTCGACCGAGTAGAAGAGCCGGGTTCCGTCTGCGGCACGAGCGTGGGGCACGACCAGGGAGTCTAGGACCTTGACTTCGCGATAGATGGTCTAGTCCAATTCGGGGTGACCCCCTGCCGGCCGCCAACGCGTGAGGGATGGAACCCATGCAGTTGTTCGCTCGAATATCCGCGGTGGCCGCACTGGTGCTCGGCACCGTGATCGTGAGCCTCGCCCCTGCCAACGCCGCCGGAGTCACGGCGACGTTCTCCAAGAACGGCTGGTCGACCGGCTACACCGCGACGGTGACGATCAAGAACGAGACCAGCGCGGCGATCAGCTCCTGGAAGGTCGAGTTCGACTACCCGGCCTCGACCACCGTCGGCGCGTACTGGGACTCGCTGCTCACCAAGAGCGGCAACCACCACACGTTCGTCAACCGGGAGTACAACGGCTCCGTCGCCCCCGGCGCGAGCGTGACGTTCGGCTTCAACGCCGCCGGCACCGCCGACCCGGCGAACTGCACGATCAACGGTGCCGCGTGCACGGGTGGCACGGGTCCGACGACGTCGTCCACGACCACCACCACGACGACAACCACGACCACGACCACGACGACGACCACCACGACGGGGCAGCCGCCCACGGGCCAGCTGCCGCGCAAGGTGCTCGTCGGTTACCTGCACGCGAGCTTCGCCAACGGCTCCGGCTACATCCGCATGAAGGACGTGCCGGACGAGTGGGACGTCATCAACCTGTCGTTCGCCGAGCCCACCAGCGCGACGAGCGGTGACCTGCGGTTCGCCCAGTGCCCGGTCGCGGAGTGCCCGAACGTCGAGTCCGAGGCCGAGTTCATCGCCGGCATCCGCGCCCAGCAGCAGAAGGGCAAGAAGGTCAACATCTCCATCGGCGGCCAGAACGGCCAGGTCCGGCTGGAGACCACCGCGGCGCGCGACGCGTTCGTGCGCTCGGTGTCGGCCATCATCGACAAGTACGGTCTGAACGGCCTCGACGTCGACTTCGAGGGCCACTCGCTGTCGCTGAACGCCGGCGACACCGACTTCAAGAACCCGACCACGCCCGTGGTCGTGAACCTGATCTCGGCGCTGCGGTCGCTGAAGGCGCGCTACGGGGCCGACTTCGTCCTGACGATGGCCCCCGAGACCTTCTTCGTGCAGGTCGGCTACCAGTTCTACGGCGGGGCCGGTGGCGGCGACTCGCGCACCGGCGCGTACCTGCCGGTGATCGAGGCCATGCGCAACGACCTGACGTTGCTGCACGTGCAGGACTACAACTCCGGGCCCGTCATGGGCCTGGACAACCAGTACCACAACATGGGCGGCGCGGACTTCCACGTCGCGATGACCGACATGGTGCTCGCCGGGTTCCCGGTGCGCGGCGACGCGACGAAGTTCTTCGCGGGCCTGCGCCAGGAGCAGGTGGCGATCGGCCTGCCCGCCGCGATGTACGCGGGCAACGGCTTCACGTCCGTCGCGGACGTGCAGACCGCGCTGGACTGCCTCACCAAGGGCACGCGCTGCGGCAGCTACAAGCCCCGCGGTGTGTACCCGAACCTGCGCGGCCTGATGACCTGGTCGATCAACTGGGACAAGTACAACAACTACGAGTTCTCCAAGGCTCACCGGGCATATCTGCCTCGGTGAGCTGAGTGGGGCGGCGGGCGCACCACTGGCCCTATGACCCCGAGAGGCGGCCGCGAGCACCGCTGCCCCGATGACCCCGAGGGGGCGGCTTCCGGGCCGCCCCCTCGCTCGTCAGGCGATCGTGGACCAGAACTGCAGTTCGTAGGCCTGCAGCAGGCGGCCGTAGCGCCACGCGTGCTTCGGCTGCCAGCCCCGGTCGAGCGCGGCCTGGATCGCCGCGACCGCGCGCTCCTCGAGCTGCGGTGCGGGCGTGGCGAAGAAGTCGACGAACGCGCACGCCTCGTCGCTGAACCCGTAGTGCTCGCGCAGCCCCTTGGCCATGCGCGCGCAGTACCCGCCCCACGCGGTGAAGTTGGCCAGGATCGCGAGGATCACGTCCGTCGGCTCGCCGTTGAGCGCCATCCACGCCTGGTAGGCCGGGTAGGCCTGCGCGCCGGGGAACGGTTCGTAGGACTGGAAGTCCTTCGCCGTCATGCCGGCGGCCTCGGCCAGCGGCTGGAGCATCGGCAGCACCAGTTCCTCACCGCCCGCGAGGAGGGTGAAGAACGCCCGCGCGTTCGGCTCATCGGCCTTGGCGGCCAGCGTCAGGAATGTTCGCCAGTCGGAGGAGACGATGTGGTTCTCCTCGGCGGCGAACGTGGCGATCACGGCGCGGGGGGCTTGCCCGGTTTCGACCAGCTTGACCACGAGGTTGTCGTGCTCGCCGGGGTGCAGTTCGGTCCGGATGCGCGTGACCAGGTCTTTGGCGTTCATGGATCTTGATTCTTCCGCACCCCGGAAATGGTTGGCCAGGGCCGCGGGCGATCGGGGACCATCTTCGCTCGTGGCTGAACACACCTACCGGGTCCTCGTCCGCGGACGCTTCGCCGACCTCACCTCCGAGCAGCGCACGTCGCTGCTCGACCGCCTCCGGGGCTTCGACTTCCTGCGCGACGCGGGCTTCAGCGAAGAGGGCGCGCTGACCTACGACGAGAAGCTCGACTTCTTCAGCTACCGCGTGATCCTCACGGCCGGGGACAAGCCGGACGAGGCCGGCCTGCGCCGGGCGAGCACGGCGCTCGACGACCTGGGCGTCGACTTCCGCGGGCTCAAGGCCAAGGTCACCGACATGGACGAGATGAAGATCAACCGGCCCCGGCGGCTGGGCTGAACGCGACACGGCCCCGCACTCCGGGGGAGAGCGGGGCCGTGGTCGGGTCAGCGCGTCATCACGGGTAGTTCGCGAGGTAGGCCTCGGTCGACCCGGCGGTGGCCGTGCCACCCGAGTTGTTGATGATCCGCTGGATGGTTCCCTTGCCGCCCAGCGACACGGTCACCATGCTGTGGAACTTCACGCCGGGGGTGTTCGGCACCTCGAACGCCCGGTCGGCCACCACGGACGGGTTCGCGTTCATGAACGCGTAGCTGCCCAGGCCCCACGCCTCGTGCGTCGTGACGTTGTTCGAGACCTTGTAGGCCGCGTAGCCGCGCGTCGAGCCGTTCATCCACGCCGCCTGGTTGGGCACCTCGTACGGCATCTCGTTCTGGTAGAAGTACGTCCGGCCGCCCTGGCCGTTCCAGATGGTCTGGTACTTCTGGTAGTGCTCGACGAAGAGGCCGTACATCGTCACGTTGTTGCCGTTGACGATCAGGCCCGTGTCCGCCGTGTTGAGGTCCCAGCCCACGCCGATCGAGTGGTCACCCCGCCACAGCCAGAGGTGGTCGCCGATCACGTTGTGGCTGTTGACCACCAACGAGGTCGTGGCACGGCCCACCGCCGAACCGCCGATGCGCACGTACAGGTCGTGCAGCGACGACGGGTTGGCGCTGTGGTTCGCGTTGCTGCCCGGCTGGCCCATCTGCATCAGCAGCGGCGAGTTGGTCGGGGCCGCGTCGAGCAGCAGGCCCGCGATCTTCACACCGTCCACATCGGCCACGTCCAGCGCCATGTTCCCGTTGGTGGGCATGACGGTCGCAAGACCCAGGCCCATCACCACCGTGTCGGGACGGGTGACGCGGATCGGCTCGGAGACCTGGTGGATGCCCGGCGTGAGCAGCAGGTGCTTGCCGGCCGCGAGCTGCGCGTTCATCGTGGCGGCCGAGGTGCCCGGCTTCGCGATGTAGAACTGCGACAGCGGGATGTTCGTGCCCTGCTGGGTGCCCGACGCCCAGGTGGTGCCCGAGGTGTTGGAGCGCAGCGCCGGCACGAACACGTTGTAGGCGCCCGCGGAGTCGACGTTCAGGAACGGCTTCTCGCGGATGACCGGGGTCTGCGCGACGTTGGTGTAGGGCGGTTCGGGGAACGAGGTCTGCGGTGCGTTGCGCGCGCCGACGAACACCATGTTCCAGTTCTCACCGGTCCACGAGCCCCACTCGGTGTTGCGCGACAGCCACTGCTGCTGCGAACCGGAGCGGACCTGGCCCGTCACCACGGAGTCGGCGAGGAAGCCGCCGGACGACCAGCCGCCGTCGTCGAGCTGCATGTTGCCGTAGGTCTTGGTGCGGCGCATGGCCGAGGCCTGCGAGACGGCCCACGTGTTGGTGCCGCTCGGCGGCCGGATCGCCAGGTTCTCCGCGCCGCGCCAGAAGTTGTGCGTCGCGTTGCCCTGGAACCAGTCGGCCTCGACGTGCACCTGGCCGTTGATCGTCACGCCGTCCGGCAGCTGCCCCAGGCCGAGGACCTGGGTGAAGAAGCCGATGTTGACGTCGACGTTGTAGTTGCCGGGCTTGAACATGATCGCGTACCGGCGCGCGTCGTACTGACCCTCTTCCTGCTGGCGGAAGATGTCGTTGAGCCGCGCCTGGATCGTGGCGGCGGGCATCGACGGGTCGAAGATCACGACGTTCGGGCCGAAGTCCGGGTTGCCCGGCTGCTGCGTGCCGCCGGAGAGGCGGAAGTTCTGCGCGTTGGTCCCGTTGCAGGTGTACTGGACCAGCTGCACGTCACCGGTCGACGCGCCGGGCACGTCGAGGCACTTGGCGCTGTGGCGGTTCACGAACCGGTAGGTGTCCGTGCCGACCTGTTCCGGGCGCCATTGCTGGTTGTTCGCGGTGAACGACTGCCACATGTGGACGGCCGCGTTGTCCGCGGTCGAGACGTTCGAGACGTCCCAGACCTGGCCCTGGCCGACGGTGAAGTAGCCGTCGCTCGTGGGCGTGAAGGTCCACGTCTGACCGGAGCAACCTTGTTGGCGGAGCTGCGAGCCGTTCGCCGTTCCCAGCGACTCCACGCACTTTCCGCTGCCGACGTTCGTCACTTGATAAGCGGTTCCGGGCACCACGTCGGCCTGCGCCGCGACCGTCCACACGGGAACGATCGCCGCTGCTGCCAACGCTGCCACCAGCAGGGGGGTTCTCACGGGTCACAGGGTGGGGGTGGTTTGTTGCAACCGTCAACGAACCTAACCGTTTCCGGTCCCGTTCCGGTATTGACAAATGATTTTGTCAAATGAGACTGTGCTAGGCGTGGAGCTGTCGCCGTTGCGCCTGTCGCTGCTGGAGCTGCTGAAGTCGCCCGCCTCGGCGACGCAGCTCGCGGCCGCCCTGGACCTGCCCCGGCAGCGGGTGAACTACCACGTCAGGGCGCTGGAACAGGCCGGGCTGATCGAGCTCGTCGAGGAACGGCAGCGGCGCGGCTGCGTCGAACGCGTGCTGCGCGCGCGGCCCGGCCGGGAGATCGCGGCGGACGTCCAGGACCAGTTCGCCGCCACGCACCTCGTGTCGGTCGCGGGGGACACCGCGCGCGAGGTCGAGCGGATGTCGGCGGCCGCCGCCGACGCGGGAAAGCGCTTGCTCACGTTCACGGTGGAGACGACGGTCCGCTTCGGCGCGCCCGGCGACGTCCACGAGTTTACGAGCGACCTGGCCGAAGCGGTGCGGCAGATCGCGCTGAAGTACGACACCGAGACAGGCCGCCCGTACCGGGTGGTCGCGATGGGCCATCCCGGAGTAGCAGATGAGTGACCACGAGGGCGTCCGGATCGAGATCACCGTGGCCGCGCCGGTCGACGAGGTGTGGCAGTCGTTCCGGGACAAGGAGAGGCTGCGGCACTGGCACGGGTGGGACCTGCCCGAGCTCGACGCCGAGATCGACGAGATCTACTTCCGCAACGCCGAGGAGGACGGCACCACGCTGATCGTCCAAGGCCACGACACGTTCGCGCTCAGCCCCGTCCCGGAGGGCACGCGCGTGGTGCTGACCCGCGCGCCCAAGGGCACCTCACCCGAGTGGGACGACTACTACGACGACATCACCGAGGGCTGGATCACGTTCCTGCACCAGCTCAAGTTCGCGCACGAGCACCACCCCGGCGAGCAGCGCCGGACGCTGTTCTGGCCGTCCGAGGTCGACCTGGGCGTGAGCGGCAAGCCGTTCTTCGAGAGCGAGAACCAGCGCGGCGTCGTGGTCGAGGAGTTCGGCCCGGGCCTCGTCGTCACGAGCGCGAAGATGACCGTCGTGACGACGTACGGGTTCTCCGACGCCGAGCTGGAGGCCGTGCGTCAGAAGGGACCGGCCGACCCGAAGTAGCGGGTCAGGAACTCGTTGCGGAAGACGCCTTTCGGGTCGTGCTCGCGCAGCAACGACCGGAAGGCGTCCCACTGCGGGTAGCGCGCGGCGAGCAGCGCCGGCGGCACGGTGAAGAGCTTGCCCCAGTGCGGCCGCGGCGCGATCGCCTCCTCCATCCGCGGCAGCAGCGCGAGCACGGCCGGGGTGTTCGGCACCCAGGTGAAGTGGATCGCGACGCTGTCGCGGTCGTGGGCGGGGCTGAGCCACTGCGGTTCGCCGTTGACCGTGCGGATCTCGCAGGCCTGCACCAGCGGGGAGATCACCGTGGACATCTCGGCCAGCGCCCGCAATGCCGTCACGGCACGGGTGCGGGGCACGAAGTACTCGGTCTGCAGCTCCTCGCCGACCGACGGCGTGAACTCGGCCCGGAAGTGCGGCAGCCGTTCGTGCCACGGGCCGGGCACGCCGTCCTGCACCGTGCAGCGGGAGGCGGGCTGGCCGGGCACCGGGTGGGCGGGCTCGGACGCGCGACGGCCGGGGAACGCGAACTCCTCGTCGCCCACGCGGTGCTTCGCCCACAGCGTCGCGCCGCCCTGCCAGTCGATGAACGCGCTCACGCTGTACGCGCCGTCGAAGATCTGCTCGAACCGGACCAGCAGCGTCGTCCACGCGACGTCCTCGTAGACCGTCTGCGCCACCTGGAACGTCGGCACCACGTCGAGCGTGACCGTGAGGACGACGCCGAGGCCGCCCAGCGACACGGCCGCGCCCGCGGAGGTCAGCTCGACGACCGACCCGTCCCCGCGCATCACCTCGACCGAGCGCACGGCCCCCGCCAGCGAGCGCGCCCCGGAGCCGTGGGTCGCCGTGGTGATCGCCCCGGCCACCGTGATGTGCGGCAACGACGGCAGCGTGTGCAGCGCGAGGCCCACCGCCTCCAGCCGGACCGCCAGCGTCGCGAGCGTCATGCCCGCGCTCACCCGGACGGTGTGGCCGGACACCTCGAACACCTCGGGCATGTCCGCGAGCGACACCAGCGTGCCGGTCGTGTCGGCGATCGTGCTGAACGAGTGTCCCGTCCCGACCACGTGCACGGCCGAGGAACCCCGCACGACCGCCCGCAGGTCGTCGGCCGACGCCGGGCTGACGGCCTGGGCCGCGCTGAACGTGACGTTGCCCGCCCAGTTGGTGCTCATACGGACACGGTAAGCGCCGACGCCAGCAAACGTCGTGTGTAGGGATCCCGTGGCGCGGCGAACACCTCCGTGCCCTCCTCGACGACGCGGCCCCGGTGCAGCACGGCGACCCGGTCCGCGAGGTGCTGCACGACGGCCAGGTCGTGGCTGATGAACAGGCACGCGAACCGCAGCTCGCGCTGCAGCTCGCGGAACAGGTCGAGCACCCGCGCCTGCACCGTGACGTCCAGCGCGGACGTCGGTTCGTCGGCGATCAGCAGGTCGGGGCCGAGCGCGATGGCCCGCGCGATGCCGACCCGCTGCCGCTGCCCGCCGGACAGCTCGTGCGGGTACCGGTCGCGCAGGGCCGGCCCGAGCCGCACGGCGTCGAGCAGCTCGTCGACCTTCGCGGCCAGCTCGGCGCCGCGCAACGGGGTGTGCAGCAGCAGCGGCTGGGCGATCGACCTCGCGATCGTGGCACGGGGGTTCAGCGACGACAGCGGGTCCTGGAACACCAGCCCGATCCGGCCCCGGTCGGCCTTGCGCAGCTCGGAGACCTCCCGGCCCGCGATCGTGAGCCGGCCGGTGTAGCGGGTGAGACCGGTGACGGCGCCCGCCAGCGACGACTTGCCGGAGCCGGACTCGCCGACCAGGCCGAGGGTCTCGCCGCGGCCGATGGTGAACGAGACGCCGTCGACGGCGCGCAGCCTGCCGTAGGTGACGGACACGTCCGCGAGCTCCAGGACGGGCTCCTCGGCCTGCCGTGCGACCAGCTCGCGCGACTCCAGCCGCAGGACCGAGTCGAGCAACGTCCGCGTGTACTCCTCCGCCGGCGTCCGGAACACCTGCCGCACCGGCCCGGTCTCGACGACCCGTCCGGCGTTCATGACGACCACCCGGTCCGCGAGGTCCGCCACCACGCCCATGTCGTGCGTGATGAGCAGGATCGCGACGCCGAGCCGGTCGCGCAGGTCCCGCAGCAGCCCGAGGATCTCGGCCTGCACGGTCACGTCCAGGGCGGTGGTGGGCTCGTCCGCGACGAGCAGCGACGGCTCGTTCGCCACCGCCATCGCGATCACCACGCGCTGCAGCTGCCCGCCGGACATCTCGTGCGGATAGGCCTTGAACCGCTCCGGCGGCAGCCCCACGAGTTCGAGCAGTTCCACGGCCCGTGCGCGTGCCTCGGCCCGTGAGACCGCACGGTGCACCCGCACGGCCTCGACGATCTGGCTGCCGATGGTGAACACGGGGTTGAGGGCGCTCATGGGTTCCTGGAACACCATGCCGACCTCGTTCCCCCGCACCTCCCGCAGCTCGGCCGGGGACAACGAGTACAGGTCGCGGCCGTTCAGCACGGCCCGTCCCGACACCGAAGCGGTCGGGGGCAGCAGCCCCAGCAACGACATCGCGGTCACGGTCTTGCCCGAGCCCGACTCGCCGACCACGGCGAGGACCTCCCCGGTCGTCAGCGAGAACGAGACCTCGCTGACGACCGGGGAGGAACCGAAGTCCACCGAGACCTCCTCGACGGACAGCAGCGCACTCACTGGGAGATACCCGCCTGGAGGTAGTTCGGGTAGGCGGGAAAGTCGGCGATGTAGAAGTTGCCGACCTTGGAGCCGTGGATGAACGAGTTGCGGGTGTAGATCAGCGGCACGACCGGAGAGTCCTGCAGGATCCGCTTGTCGATGGCGGCCCACTTCTTGCCGGCCTCGACGGCGTCGACCGTGGTCTGCGCCTCCTCGATCAGCTTGTCCACCTCGGGGTTCGAGTACCGCGAGATGTTGTAGCCGCCCTTGCCGATCTCCGAGGTCGCGAACAGCGGCTGAATGTTCGCGTTGGCGCTGGGGAAGTCCGGCTGCCACGACGACAGGGTGAGGTCGTAGGTCGGGTTCTCCGCGAGGTTCGTCTCGGTCTCGAACGCGTCCGCCTCCAGCGTCCGCAGGGTGACCTTGATGTTCGCCCGCGCCAGCGCGGCCTGGATCGCCTCGGCCTTCTCGGTCTGGTTGTTGGACTTGTTCAGCACCAGCGACAGGCCCTCGAGGCCGTTCGGGAAGCCGGCCTCGGCGAGCAGCGCCTTGGCCTTGTCCGGGTCGCCCTCGGGCTTGCTCGGGTAGAGGTCGAACTGCTCGCGGCCCTCGATGCCCTGCGTGATCAACGTCGTGGCGGCGTCGCCGGCCAGTGCGGCCGTGCCCGCCGAGGCGATCTGGTACGCGGACTTGTTCACCGCGTACTGGAACGCCTGGCGCACCTTGACGTTGTTCAGCGGCGCCTTCTGCGTGTTGAGCGCGAGGTAGGCGACCGCGCCCGACTTCGACGTCACCACGCGGGACTTCGCGGACGGGTTGGCCTGCAGCTGCGCGAGCTGGGCGGGGGAGGCGAAGGACGCGCCGAACGCGAACCTGTCGTCACCGGAGTCCGCGGCGAGGCGCTGCGAGACCACGGAGGCGTCCTGGCCCAGCTGGAACACGACCTCGTCCGGCAGGCCCGCGCGGACCTGGTCCTTGGAGCCGTCCCAGTTCGGGTTGCGCGAGAGCTTGACCTCGACGCCCTTGGTGTAGGTCTGGATCTGGTAGGGACCCGACGCGATGGCGTGTTCCTGGTAGTCGGGCTCGGCGCCCTTGCCCTTCGGCACCGGCGCGAACGCGGGCGTCGAGGCGATCCACGGCCAGTCGCCGTACGGGCGGGTCAGCTTGAAGGTGATCGTCTTGGCGTCCGGGGTCTCGATGGAGTCGAGCTCCTTGCCCTCGAACGGTCCCTTGTAGTCACCGCCGCCGAGCAGGTCCTTGTGGTAGCCGAGACCGCCGCCGAACGCCGGTGCGAACGAGCGCTCGACGCCCCACTTCACGTCCGCGGAGGTGATCGGCGTGCCGTCGCTGAACTTCAGGCCGTCCTGCAGCACGAACGTCCAGGTCTTGCCGCCGTCGGTGGTCTTGCCGGTGTCGGAGAGGTCCGGCACGACCTTCGCGGGCTGCCCGACGGCGTTCTGCCAGCCGGTCAGCCTGCGGTGCACGAGGCCGAGCGAGGTGATCGCGAGGCTCTGCGACTTGGCCGGGTCGAAGTTGATCGTGCGCGACTCGGACAGGATGCGCAGCGTGCCGCCCTTGCCGGGTTTCGCGGCGGGGTCACCGGAGGGCTGGTCGTTCGCGCCGCACGCGGCCGCCCCCAGGGCACCGACGAGCACGAGCGCGAGAAGTCTCTTGCTGGACAACGGACTTTCCTCCCTCAGGTGAGTCGTGCTCGCGGATCGAGCACGCCGTAGGACAGGTCGACGACGGCGTTGGCGACGACTACGAGAAAACCGGCGAACAGGGTGCAGCCGAGCAGCGTCGGCAGGTCGCGGTTGTGCACGGCCTCGATCAGCAGGCCGCCGAGACCCGGCAGGCTGAACACCCGTTCGGTGATGACGGCGCCGCCGAGCAGCGAGCCGAACTCGATGCCGGTCAGCGTGACGACGGGCAGCAACACGTTGCGCAGCGCGTGTTTCCCGACGACGGTCCGCTCCGGCACGCCCTTCGCACGGGCGGTGCGGATGAAGTCCTCGCTCATCGTCTCGAGCATCTGCGAGCGGGTGAGCTTGACGTAGTGGGCGCCGTGCGCGAACGCCAGCACGCACCACGGCAGCACCAGGCCCCACGCCCAGCGCACCGGGTCGTCGGCGAACGCGGTGTAGTTGCCGACCGGGACCACGTTGAGCTGGAAGCCGAGCACGAGGATGCCGAGCAGCCCCACCAGGTACACCGGCGCGGACACGCCGATCACCGACCCGGCCAGCGCGACCCGGTCGAACCAGGAGTCCTTGCGCAGCGCGGCGACCACGCCGATCGCGACGCCGGCGCCGACCCACAGCACCGCGGCGCCGATCGCGAGCGAGAACGTCACCGGCAGCCGGTCGCCGATCAGTTCCAGCACGTCGGTGTTCTGCCGGAACGAGTAGCCGAAGCACGGTGCCGCGCAGTGGATCGCGGTCGCGCCGGTGCCGAACGTGCGCCCGGTGAAGATCCCGCCGAGGAACGTGAGGAACTGCTGCCACCACGGTTCGTCGAAGCCCATGAACTCCCGCGCCAGTGCGAGGTTCTCCGGCGTGCACGGCTTGCCGCACGCCAGCAGGGCCGGGTCCGACGGCACCAGGTAGAACACGACGAACGTGCAGAAGGCGACGATCAGCAGCACGAGCACCATGCCGCCGAGCCGGGCGAGGGCGTACTTCACCGCTTCGTCACCGACCTCGGGTCGAGCGCGTCGCGCAGCCCGTCGCCCAGCGCGTTGAATCCCCACGTGACGGCGAACAGCGCGAGGCCGGGGAAGATCAGGTACATCGGGTCGACCCGCACCCAGTCGATGGCGGCGCTGATCGACCGGCCCCAGCTCGGCGTGGGCGGCAGCACCCCGACGCCGAGGAACGACAGCGCGGCCTCCAACCCGATCTTGCCGGGCACTGACAACGTTGCCATGACCAGCACCGGACCCCACAGGTTCGGCAGCAGCTCGGTGCGGAAGACCTGCCACGGCGACGCGCCCAGCACGCGGGCCGCCTTCACGAAGTTGCGCTCCTTCAACGTGAGCACCTGCGCCCGCACGATCCGCGCGGTCGACGGCCAGCCGAAGAAGCCGATCACCACGATCAGCAGCAGCGCCCGCGGGAACTCGGCCGGCACGACCGCGCCCAGCGCGATCATGAACACCAGGTACGGGAAGCCCAGGAACACGTCCGCGCCCCACACGACGACCCGGTCGATCCAGCCGCCGAGGTAGCCCGCGGCCGCGCCGATCAGCACGCCGAGCGCGATCGACACCAGGGTGGCCGCGAGCCCGATCAGGAACGACGTCCGCGCGCCGTGCACGATGATCGCGAACAGGTCGCGGCCGGTCAGCGGCTCGACGCCGAACCAGTGCTCGGCGCTCACCCCGCCGAACGACCCGGCCGGCAGCCCGGTGTCCGGGTCGAGCGCGGTCGCGTCGTAGGTGTACGGGTCGTGGCCCTCGATGGCGGTGAGGACGTCCGCGAAGATCGCGACCAGCCCGATCACCACGACGGTGATCGTGCCGGTGAGCGCCCAGCGGTCGCGGGCGAGCACCGCTCTGATCGCGGCGGGCACCGACCGCGCGACGACGGGAGTGGACAACGGAGTGACCTGCTTCTGGGGCTAGTTGATCTGTCGGGGCGTGACAGTAAGCCGATCGAGTGAGTGAGTCGTCCACGTCCACTGGCTGAGAACCTGTTAACACTATGGCTTCAGTGTCGACCGAAATTCAATTGCCGATGGTGGCAGGGTGGGTATACGTGGACGCTGAGATACAGAAGCTGCGACAGATGTCCGGGCTGGTCACGCCGATGGCGCTGAGGGTGGCCGTGACCCTGGGGCTTCCGGACCGCCTGCGCGACCGGCCTGCCACCGCTCACGAACTCGCCCCCGGACTGGAGGTCGATCCGCTCGCGCTCGACCTGCTCCTGGCCCACCTGACGGCCCTCGGCGTGATCGAACGAACAGACGCCGGCTACCGCACCACCGACTTCGGCGCCCTCCTCCGCGCCGATGCCGGCAACGGCCTGCACGGCTTCCTCCACCAGGACTCACCGGCCGGTCGCGCCGACCTGGCGTTCGTCGACCTGCTGCACAGCGTCCGCACCGGCGAGTCCGCCTACGAGGTCCGCTACGGCCAGGGCTTCTGGGCCGACCTGGCCGCACACCCGCACCTGCGGGCCGCGTTCGATCGGCAGATGAACCACCGCATGGCCGCGTGGATCCCTCGGCTGGTGGCGGCGGCGGACTGGTCGCGGTTCGGCACGCTCGTCGACGTCGGCGGCGGGAACGGCCGCACGCTCGCCGCGATCCTCCAGTCCAGTCCCGGGACGCGCGGTCACCTGGTCGACCTGCCGGACACGGTCGCGGGAGCGGCGGAGATGTTCCGCGAGCTGGGGCTGGAGGCCGAGGTGACCGGTGGAAGCTTCTTCGACCCGCTGCCCGCCGGAGACGCTTACCTGCTGGTCGACGTCCTGCACAACTGGGACGACGAGAAGGCGCACGAGATCCTGGCGCGGTGCGCTGCGCACGGGACGAAGGTGCTGGTCGTGGAGTCCCTCGGGGAGAGCACGGAGTTCGACCTCGTCATGCTCGCCCACTTCGGCGGGCGGGACCGAGGGCTCCACGACCTCGAGCGGATGGCCGCGCGGCACGGGCTCGTGCTGGAGTCGGTGACCCCGGTGAACGGGCGCAGCCTGCTCGAGTTCACTCGCTGAGCGCGGCGATCCGTTCCTGCGCCTCGGCGAGGTCGTCGGTGGTCGGCGCGTCGTCCTGGGTGAGGGCGCGCCGCCAGTAGCCGGCGAACTCGATGTCCTTCTTGGACACTCCCAGACCGACGAAGTGCCTGCGCAGCGCACGAACCGCAGAGGCCTCGCCGCCGAGCCACACCCAGGTCGACGGTTCGACCTCCGCCGCCGTCACGGTGGAGACCAGGTCCTCCCCGGCACTGCGGTGCACCCACCGCACGCCGGGGACGTCCTGTTCCTCCGCCGGGTCCGCGATCTCGACGAACACGAGCCGCCGCTGAGCGTCCGGCAGCAGTTCGAGCAGCGACGCGATCGCGGGCAGTGCGGTCTCGTCGCCCGCGAACACCAGCAGGTCGGCTTTCCCGAGAGGCACGGCGTACTCGGGTGACGGCCCGAACCTGCCGATCACGTCGCCGACGCGGGCGCGGGCCGCCCAACTCGATGCCGGGCCGTCGTCGCCGTGCAGCACGAAGTCGATCGTGAGCACGCCGCCTGTCAGTGACCGGACCGTGAAGCTGCGCATCCACGGCCGTTCGTCCTCGGGCATGGCCAGGTACGCCTGGTACCAGGTGCCGACGTCCGGGGAGTCCGAGACGTGCGCTGCGCGGCCCGGCTTGGGGAACAGCAGTTTGAGCTGCTGGTCCGGCCACGTCCCGATGGCGTCGAGTCCGGGGCCATCGAACGTCAGGCGGGTCATCCGCGGGGTGAGCGGCTGGACCGAGGTCACCGTCAGCAGGCTCATGACAGGTACTCCTTGAGGTGCCGGGCGGTCAGGGTGTCCGAAGTGGACACCAGATCGCCGGGGGTGCCGGAGAACACGACCTGGCCGCCGTCGTGGCCCGCGCCGGGACCCATGTCGACGATCCAGTCGGCGTGCGCCATCACGGCGAGGTGGTGCTCGATGACGATGACCGTGTTGCCCGAGTCGATCAGCTGGTCGAGCAGGCCGAGCAACTGGTCGACGTCGGCGAGGTGCAGGCCGGACGTCGGCTCGTCCAGCACGTACGTCGAGGCCTTCTCGGCCATGTGGATCGCGAGCTTGAGCCGCTGGCGTTCCCCGCCGGACAACGTGGTGAGCGGCTGGCCGAGGGACAGGTACGACAGGCCGACGTCGTGCAGGCGGCCGAGCACCGCGCGGGCCTGGCCGGACGGGAAGAAGTCGCGGGCCTCGGCGACGGACATGCCGAGCACCTCGCTGATGTTCTTGCCCCGCAACGTGTAGCGCAGCACCTCGGGGGTGAAGCGCTTGCCCTCGCACTTCTCGCAGACCGTGGCGACACCGGCCATCATGGCGAGGTCGGTGTAGACGAGCCCGATGCCCTTGCAGTTCTCACAGGCGCCTTCGGAGTTCGCGCTGAACAACGCCGCCTTGACGCCGTTGGCCTTGGCGAACGCGGTGCGGACCGAGTCGAGCAGGCCGGTGTAGGTGGCGGGGTTGGACCGGCGCGAGCCGCGGATCGGCGACTGGTCGACCGTGACGACGCCGGGCCGGTTGCGCAGCGAGCCGCGGACCAGCGACGACTTGCCGGAGCCCGCGACGCCGGTGACGACGGTCAGCACGCCGAGCGGCAGGTCGACCGAGACGTCCTTGAGGTTGTTGGTGCGGGCTCCGCTGATCGTCAGGAAACCCTTGGGGGAGCGGAACTCCGACCTCAGCTTGGCCCGGTGGTCGAGGTGGCGGCCGGTCAGCGTGCCGGAGGTGCGCAGGCCGGCCACGTCGCCGGAGTAGCACAGGTGGCCGCCGTGCACGCCCGCGCCGGGCCCGAGGTCGACGACGTGGTCGGCGATCTCGATGGTCTCCGGCTTGTGCTCGACGACGAGGACGGTGTTGCCCTTGTCCCGCAACCGCAGCAGCAGGTCGTTCATCCGCCGGATGTCGTGCGGGTGCAGGCCGACGGTCGGTTCGTCGAAGACGTAGGTGATGTCGGTGAGCGAGGAACCCAAGTGCCGCACCATCTTCACGCGCTGCGACTCGCCGCCGGAGAGCGTGCCGGACTCGCGGTCGAGGGAGAGGTAGCCGAGGCCGATCTCCACCAGCGAGTCGAGCGTTCCGCGCAGCGTGGCGAGCAGCGGTGCGACGGACGGGTCGTCGATCTCGTGGACGAACTTCGCGAGGTCGCTGATCTGCATCGCGCAGCAGTCCGCGATGTTCACGCCGCGGATCTTGGAACCGAGCGCGGCCTGGTTGATGCGGGCGCCCCGGCAGTCCGGGCAGGGGGCGAAGGTGACGGCCTTGTCGACGAACGCCTTGATGTGCGGCTGCATCGAGTCGCGGTCCTTGGACAGGACCGTGCGCTGCAGCTTGGTGATCAGGCCGTCGTAGGTGATGTTGCTGCCGCCGATGTTCAGCTTGGTGGTCGGCTTGTGGAGGAAGTCGTGCAGTTGCTGCTCGGTGAACGTGTTGATCGGCTGGTCGGCGGGGTAGAGGCCGGAGTTCGCGAGGACCTGCCAGTACCAGGTGCCCACGCCGTAGTTCGGGGCGTCGATCGCGCCGTCGTTCAACGACTTCGTGCGGTCGACGATGGCGTCCACGTCGATGGTGGTGACCTTGCCCAGGCCCTCGCAGGCCGGGCACATGCCCTCGGGCAGGTTGAAGCTGAACGCGCCGGACGTGCCGACGTGCGGCTCGCCGAGGCGGCTGAACACGATCCGCAGCATGGTGTGCGCGTCGGTGGCGGTGCCGACGGTGGACCGGGAGTTCGCGCCCATCCGCTCCTGGTCGACGATGATCGCCGCGCTCAGGTTGTGCAGCGCGTCCACGTCGGGCCGGCCGATGGACGGCATGAAGGACTGCAGGAACGCCGTGTAGGTCTCGTTGATCATGCGCTGGGACTCGGCCGCGATCGTGCCGAAGACCAGCGAGGACTTGCCGGAGCCGGACACGCCGGTGAAGACGGTCAGGCGGCGCTTGGGGACGTCGAGCGAGACGTCCGCGAGGTTGTTCTCCCTGGCCCCGCGGACCTGGATCACGTCATGGCTGTCGGCGACAGCGTTCACAGCTGCTTCCCCCAAATGATTCTTTATGCCGTAAAGTACGGGACCAGCGAGGTTACTTTACGTTGTAAGGAGTTGCAACTGTGGTCGTCTACGCAGGTCAGGGCGATCCGCGCCGGTCCATCGAGCTGCTCTGGCGGAAGTCCGCCGCCGAGCACCGCCCGGGACCGAAGCCCGGACTGAGCGTGGACGCGATCGTCGACGCGGCCATCGAGGTCGCCGACGAGCAGGGCATGGCGTTCTCGATGCGCGCGGTGGGGGAGCGGCTCGGGCGCACGGCCATGGCGCTCTACACGTACGTGCCGGGCAAGAACGAGCTGGTCGACCTCATGTACGACCGCGCGATGGCCGAGCTGCCCGGCTCCTACCCCCTCGACGACGGCTGGCGCGCCGCGACCGAGCGCTGGGCGCGGGACATGTGGGAGTTCTACAGCCGCCACCCGTGGATGCTGCAGGTCTCGCAGGCCCGTCCGGTGCTCGGCCCGCACGAGTTCGCGTCGATCGAGGCGCTCGCCGCGGTCCTGGTGTCCACCGGCCTGCCCGGCCGGGACCTGCGCGGCATCGTCGGCGCCCTCACGTACTTCGTGCGCGGGGCCGCCCAGACCGTGGCCGAGGCGCGTGCGGCGGGCGGGGCGACCGGGGAGGCCGACGAGGAGTGGTGGTACGCGCGGTCGGCCGTGCTGGTGGAGGTCGAACCGGACCTGGCGAAGAAGTTCCCGATGCTGCACCTGCTGGAGAACGATCGTGAACCGATCGATCCGGAGTTGCCGTACCTGGAGAACGATGCGGTGGAGAACTTCCGCGGCGGACTGAAGGTGTTGCTCGACGGCGTGGAGGGCGCTGTAGCAAAACCGTGACATAGTCCGGACGTCCAGCGCACACGAACTCGATGAGATCGTGACCATGGTTTTCGGCAGAGTCCTTGTTGCCGTGGCGTGCGCCCTGGTGCTGACGGCGCCGAGCACCGCGGCCGCTCCCTCGCAGGACGACTACCGCCCCGCGACCACCACGATGACGTACCAGGTCGGTGATCTGGCCGCGGTCGTGCACTCGCCGCGCACCCTCACCGGCGCGCGGCCCCTGGTGATCACCCGCGACCCCGGCGCACGGGCACTGGCGAGCCGGGGTGCCGTGGTGGTGCTGGTGGACGGGTCGTCGATCGACCGGCACCGCGCGCTGTGGCGTGAGCTGACGTCGGGCACCGGGCCGCTGGCCGAGCGCTTCGGCGGGTTCGCGGGCCACGTCGTTGTGGCACAACCGTGACGGCGTCCTCACAGGACGCCCACAAGTTCCCGATGGGATCACCACATGGCAATCGGAAGAGCAGCGGCCGCCGTCGCGATCGCGATGGTGCTGGCCGCCCCGACCAGTTCCGCAGCCGACCACCACTCCGGTATCAGGAAGGTCGAGTACTCGCTCGGTGATCGGGCATTCCAGGTGCCCGGCTTTCACAGCGAGCCGGGAGGTCCCGTCGCGGACCTCGAGCTCACCGCGGTCGTGCACGCGCCGCGCACGCTCGTCGGCAAGCGCCCGCTGGTGCTGCTCGCGCACGGGTACTGGCAACCGTGCCGGGGTGAGCAGTGGGTCTGGCCGTGTCCGGCAGGGGACGCGTTCCCGAGCCACCGGGGGTACGACTACCTCGCCGAGGAGTTGGCGCGGCAGGGTTTCGTGGTCGTGTCGGTGAGCGTGAACGGCGTCAACGCGGGGGAGATGGGCGAGATCGCGGACGTCGCGCGGGCCGCGGTGATGAGCAAACACCTGGAGCTGTGGCGCGATCTCGACGACGGCAGGGGACCGTTGAAGCTGCCCGGGTTCCGCGGGCACGTCGACCTCACCAACGTCGGCACGCTCGGTCATTCGCGCGGTGGTCGCGGCGCCGTCTACCAGGCCTCCGACAAGCACGTCGGCGAACTCCCGGCGGGTGTGCGGATCAGGGCCGTGCTGCCCCTGGCCCCCGCCGACTACTACGCGCCCGACCCGGAGGCACCGGAGAACCTCGACTACCGGATCACCCGGATCCCGTTCGCCGTCATGACCGGCAGCTGCGACGGCGCGGTCAGCGGCACCACGTTCATCGAGAACGCCAAGGGCCGCAACGTCGTCCCCATCCACGCCGTCACGCCGAAGAACGCCAACCACAACTACTTCAACACCGAGTGGTCCTACGACGACGACAGCACCTGCCCGGCTGCTTCGCTGACCCCCGAACAGCAGCGGAGGGTCGCCACCACCTACATCCCGGCGTTCTTCCGGCAGTACCTCATCGGGCGGAGCAACCCGATCGTCGGAAAGGGCTATCCGGGCGTCGGCGTCGTGACGCATCAACCGATCGGTTAACCCTCGACGAGACTTTGGGGGGACGCCTCCCCCTTCCGCCACTGCCAGGCTGGGTGGCGGAAGGGGGAAATTCCATGCTCAGAACAACTGCGCTGCTCACCGCGGCGCTGGTCGTGCTGACCGCGTCCCCGGCCACCGCTCGTGCGAACGGTGACTGGTCCGGTTGGCAGAAGGACCTCAACGGGTCGCGGCACCAGGCCGCGGAATGGCGCATCGACGCGGGCAACGCGAGCAAGCTCAAGCTGAAGTGGGCGTTCGCGTACCCCAAGGGCGACTTCAACGGAGTCCGCAGCCAGCCCGCCGTCGTGGGGGACACGGTCTACTTCGGTGGCCCCGACGGCAAGTTCTACGCACGCAACGCGCGCACGGGTGGTGCGAGGTGGGAGTTCACGCTCCCGCCCGCGCCCCGGTACGCGTACAACTCCGACGGCCCGACCGTCGCCGAGGGCAAGGTCTTCTTCGGCGACAGCGCGAGCCGGCTCTTCGCCCTGGACCAGCGCACCGGTCGGCTGAAGTGGCAGGTGCAGCTCGACGACGGCATCGCCTCGCAGACCACCAGTTCGCCGATCGTCCACAACGGACTGGTGTACGTGGGCACGTCCAGCGGCGAGAACACCCTGCCGATCACGCACGCCTGCTGCACGTTCCGCGGGCACATCGACGCCTACGACATCGACACGGGCGCGCTCGTCTGGCGCCACTACACGGTGCCGGAACCCGTCGAGGTCGGCACGTGGCCCAACGGGGCCAAGCGGTTCGAGCCGTCCGGCGCCGGGGTGTGGAGCTCGCCGGTGATCGACCGCAGGACCGGCACGCTCTACGTCGGCACGGGCCAGAACTACACGGGCAAGGGCGGCGAGTTCGACTCGCTGCTGGCGCTCGACGCCCGCACCGGCGCGGTGAGGTGGACCAACCAGGTCACCGACGCCGACACGTGGCGCGACGCCTGCAACACGCCTGACGCGGAGGGCTACTGCCCGGGGCTCAAGGACGGCACCAACCTCGACTACGACATCGGGGCCACGCCGAACCTGTTCACCGTCAACGGCAGGCAGCTCGTCGGCGTCGGGCAGAAGTCCGGTGTCTACCACGTGTTCGACGCCGCGACGGGGCAGGTCGTGTGGCGCCGCCAGCTCGGCGTGCCGCTGCCCAGCGGTGGCATCTCGGGTATCCAGTGGGGATCGAGCTACGACGGCAAGCGGCTCTACATCGCCACGTACTACGCCGATCCCGGCACGTTGTTCGCGCTCGACCCGGCCACCGGCCAGGTGCTGTGGCAGACCCCGGCGCCGGCGGACGGGTGCTCGACGGGCGGTGCGGTGGGCCAGCCGAACTGCGCGCGGGCGCACGGCGTGCCCGTGTCGAGCTCGCCGGGGGTGGTCTGGCTGGGCGCCGGTGACGGCAAGTTCCGCGCGTACCACGCCAAGACGGGCCGGATCCTGTGGACCCACGACACCGTGCAGGACGTGCGCGGCGTCAACGGGCTCACCGGGCGCGGCGGCACGATGGCCGGACCCGGTTCGGGAGCGGTGATCTCGGACGGCATGGTGTTCGTGCAGTCCGGTTACTACCCGGAGTTCACGAACCCGCACGGGTCGGTGCTGCTGGCCTTCGGGCTGTAGCGGTGGCCGGGGAGGTGCCCGCGCTCAGCAGGCACCTCCCCGGTTCACAGACCCAGTTTCCCGCGCACGCGGTCGGCCGGAAGTCCCGCCCGCGTGCGCAGTTCGGCCGCCTCCCGCCAGGCCGCGCGGGCCTTCTCGGCGTTGCCCGCGGCCGCGTGGGTGTCGCCGAGCAGTTCGCGGGAACCGGCTTCGAGCGGGAGGTCGCCGCACTGCCGGAACAGCTCCGCCGAGTGCGTGAACGCCTCGGCGGCCTTCGCGTGCTCGCCCAGCCCCAGGTGGGCGGTGCCGAGGTTGTCCCACGCCTCGGCCTGGCCGATCAGGTTGCCCATCTCCCGCCACATCGGCATCGCGCGTTCGGCGAACTCGACCGCCTCGGCGTACCGGCCGAGTTTGGCGTGGCCCCAGGCGAGTCCGGTGAGCGCGTTGGCCTGGCCGTAGGCGTCACCGCACTCCTCGAACAGCGCGAGCCCGCGCCGCGTGTGCTCCACCGCCTCGCCGATCCGCTCGTCCGGGCAGAGCATCGCGATGTTGAGCAGCACGCCCGCCTGGCCCGCCGGGTTGCCGTCGTAGACGTCGAACGCCCGGTGCAGCGCCGCGGTCGCCTCCTCCGGCCGGCGCACGCGGCTCAGGCTGCGGCCGAGGTTGATCAGCGTGCGGCCCAGGCCGTCGGTGTCGTCGAGCCGCTCGACGGCGGCGACCGCGAGTTGCTGGGACGTCAGGAGGTCCCGGTAGCGGGCCTGCCGGTCCAGCACGTCGGCGAGCGACCAGCCCATGAGCCACGTCTGGGCCGGGCTGCCGTGCGGCATGGCCGCCATCAGCGCCGGGTGCTCGGTCATCAGCCACGTCAGCGCCTCCTCGTGCGTGGCGAACCGCAGGACCACCACACCGGGCGCCGGGTCCGGTGTTGCCGGGCGGTGGCGGTTGGGCGTGAACGCGACGCCCGCCTCGACCGCCGTCAGCGCCAGGTGGTCGAGCAACCGGTGCAGCGCCGCGTCGCGTTCGCCCGCCAGCGCGAGCTCGGCGGCGTAGTCGCGCAGCAGGTCGTGACAGGTGAACCGGCCGGGCTCCGGTTCGTCGATCAGGTTCGCCGTCGCCAGCTCGGCGAGCAGCGCCCCGGTCTCGTCGAGGTCCAGTCCGGCGAGCGACGCGGCGCCCGCGAGGCCGATGTCCGAGCCCGGCATGAGGCCCAGCAACCGGAAGAGCCGCAACGCCGCGGGGCTCAACGCCCTGCAGGAGTGGGAGAAGACCGAGCGCAGGTCCGCGGTGACGTCATCGTCGTCGGCGAACGCGTCGAGGTCCGCGAGCTCGTCGGCCAGTGCCGCCAGCGGGAACTCCGGGTGCGTCGCCGCCCGCGCGCCCGCCACCGCGAGGGCGAGCGGCAGCCGGGCACAGCGCCGCACCACGGTGTCGACCGCGTCCGGTTCGGCCTGCGCGCGGTCGTGCCCGATGCGGGCGGCGAGCAACGCGCGGGCGTCCTCCGGGGGCAGCAGTCCGAGCGCCAGGGCCCGGGCGTGGGCCGGTTTCAGCGACGTGCGGCTCGTGATCACGACGTGCGCGTGCGGTGTGCGCGGCAGCAGCGGTTCGACCTGCTCGGCGTCGGTCGCGTTGTCCAGCAGCATGAGCACCCGCTTGTCCGCGAGCGCGTCCCGCAGCAACGCCGACTGACCCGCCAGGTCGTGCGGCACCTGCGCGCGCGGCACGTCGAGCGCCGCGAGGAACCGCAGCAGCGCGTCTCCCGGGCTCACCGCCGCGCCGCTCGGCCCGAACCCGTGCAGGTTCACGTAGAGCTGGCCGTCCGGGAATCGTTCGGCGGCCCGGTGCGCCCAGTGCACGGCGAGCGAGGTCTTGCCGACGCCGCCGGTGCCGGTGATCACCACGACACCGTTCGGCGCCTGGTCCAGCTCGGCCAGTTCGAGCGCCCGGCCGGTGAACGGCTTGGGCGCGGCCGGCAGCTGGCGCGGGGCCGAGGCCGCCTGCAGCCGCCGGTGCAGCGCGGTGAGGTGCCGCGACGGTTCGGCGCCGAGCTCGTCGGCGAGCCTGGCGCGCAGGACCTCGAAGTGCCGCAACGCCTCCTGCGCGCGTCCGCTGCCGTGCAACGCCTCGATCAGCTGGGCCGCGACGCGCTCGTCCAGCGGCCGTTCGGTCGCGAGGGCCTGCAGCTCGGGCACGAGCTGGGCGCGGTCACCCCGGGACAGCCGTTCGTCGACGTGACCGAGGCGGGCGGCGAGCAGTTCCTCCGCGAAGTCCGCGCGCAGCTGCCTGGCCCACGGTGTGTCCAGTGTAGACAGCAGCTCGCCGCGCACGAGGTCCAGCGCCTGCGCGGTCTTCCCAGTGCGCACCAGGTGCCGGAACAGGTGCAGATCGACCTCCAGCGGGTCGACCCGCAGCACGTACCCGTCGCGGTCGCGTTCGACCAGGCCCGGCAACGTCTGCCGCAGCCGCGTCAGCCAGGTCTGCATCATCGCGCGGGCACGGGTCGGCGGGTCGTCGCCCAGCACCCGTTCGACCAGCTCCTCGGCGGTGACCACCCGACCCGCGTCGGCGAGCAGCACGCCGAGCAGGGCGCCGAGACGCGTCGGACCGAACTCGGTCGCGCCGAAGACCGTGTACCGCACGGTGATCACCGTATCCGCTCCGGCGGCGAGGGCACCGCGTCCGTGCGGGGACGCGGTGCCCTCGGGAAGGCGACTCCCCGCGGTCATGCCGTCCTCACACGAGGAATGCTTCCCGCAGTTCCCGCACCATGAGCTCCGGCACCTCCATCGCCGCGAAGTGGCCGCCCCGCGGCATGTCCGTCCACCGCACGATGGTGTGGTTGCGCTCGGCCATCCGCCGGATCGGCACGCCCACGTCGTGCGGGAACACCGCGACCGACGTCGGTGTCGTCGACATCGGCTCCAGCTCGCCCCACGTCTCGTCCCCCTCCTGGTAGTACCGCGCCGACGAGCCCGCGGTCCGGGTGAACCAGAAGAGCGACGCGGTCGTCAGCAGCGCGTCGAGGGGTACCCCGATCTCGGGGTCGCTCCACGTGTGGAACGCCCACTCGATCCACTCGAGCTGCGCGACAGGCGAGTCCGTGAGCGCGTGCGCGACCGACTGCGGCCGCGTGCTCTGCATCGCCACGTAGCCGAACTGCTCGAACTCGTACCGGAACGCCTTCTCCACGGACCTCCGTTCCGCCTCGACCTCCATGTCGGCGGTCTCCTGGGTGACGCCGGCGGAGAAGATCTGGTTGACGTGGACGGCCGTCACCTCGTCGCGCAGGCCGAGCTGGCGGGTGAGCATGGCGCCGTAGTCGTAGCCGTGCGCGAGGTAGGTGCCGTAGCCGAGCCGCCGCATCAGTTCGGCGATCATGTCCGCGACCCGGGGGATGGTCCAGCCGAGCTCGGTGGTGGGGCCGGACAGGCCGAAGCCCGGCACCGACGGGATCACGAGGTGGAAGTCGCGGCTGAGCGGTTCGATCATCTGCTCGAACGCGAAGCACGTCGTGGGCCAGCCGTGCGAGAGCAGCAGCGGCCGGGCGGCCGGGTTCGCGCTGGGGACGTGCAGGAAGTGCAGCGGCGTGCCGTCGATCTCGGTGACGAACTGCGGGATCTTGTTGAGCCGCCGTTCCGTCTCGCGCCAGTCGAAGTCGCGCCAGTGCTGTACCAGTTCCCGGAGGCGCGGCTGCGGGACGCCCTGCGCCCAGCCCGCTCCCTCGGGGTCCACCGGCCAGCGGGTGTGGTCGAGGCGGCGGTGCAGGTCGTCGATCTCTGATTGGGGGATGGCGATCTCGAACGGCTTCATGGTGAAGACGGTATTTCGGCTGTAGGACAGTTATGGTCCTACAGTGTCTTCTGCTCGTTTGTTGAAATTGCTTGGTCTGCTGCAGTCGCGCCGTGAGTGGTCCGGTGCGGAACTTGCGGAACGGCTCGACGTCACCACACGCACCGTGCGGCGCGATGTCGACAGGCTTCGTTCGCTGGACTACCCGGTGCACGCGTCGATGGGCACGTCCGGCGGTGGCTACCGCCTCGGTTCTGGAGCGCAGTTGCCGCCGTTGCTGCTCGACGACGACGAGGCCGTCGCTGTGGCCGTGGGGCTGCGTACCGCTTCCGGCATCGAGAACATCGGAGAGACGGCCGTGCGCGCGTTGCTCAAGGTCGAGCAGGTGCTGCCGTCCGCGCTGCGCCACCGGGTCGCGGCCCTGGAGATCGCGACGGTTCCGCACACGTCTGCTCCGCCGTCGGTCGACTCCGCGCTGCTGACGCTCGTCGGCACGGCGTGCCGCGACCGGCAGCGGATCCGGTTCGGCTACGTCGGGCACGCGGGGCAGGAGTCCGAGCGCGAGGCCGAGCCGCACCGCCTGGTGACGTGGGGCCGGCGCTGGTACCTGGTCGCGTGGGACGTGCGGCGCGAGGACTGGCGGACATTTCGGCTCGATCGGATGAGCGTCCGCACCCCGTTCGGTGCACGCTTCACACCGCGTGAGGTCCCGGGCGGCGACGCGGGCGCGTTCGTGGCGGCCCGTGTCGCCGACCGGTGGCCGGTCCAGGGCGTGGTGCGACTGAACGTGCCCGCCGCCGAGGCCGTGGAGTGGCACAGCTACGGCGAGGTTTCGGCTGTGGACGAAACCTCGTGCCACGTGCGCGTCGGAGGCGAGACGATGGACGACGTGGTGTTCATGCTCGCGAGCATCACGACCGAGTTCGAGGTCGTCTCCCCGCCGGAACTGTCCGCCGCGCTGCTCCGGGCAGCGGACCGGTTTCGCAGGGCGGCGAAGTTCTAGAGATTTTCTCAGGGTCCTGACAGCAGACTCCTAGGCGCGCCGGGCTTAGTGGAGGTCAGGGAGGTCCGCCATGCTGATCGAACACACCGTGCCACTCGGCACCGCGCTGACCGTGACCCACGCGACGGACCGTGGACCACGCACGTACAACGCCGACGCCTTCGCCGCGCACCGCCGCACCTTCGTCGTCGCCGACGGGGTGGGCGACGCCGCGAGCGCCGCCGAAGCCGCCTGGGCAGCCGCCCGCGCCGCCTCTCTGCTGACCGACCCGGTGTCCGCGATCCTCGCCGCCCGCGACGCCCTCCAGGTCCACACCGGCGACGCCGTGATCGTCGTGGCCACCGCACGCCCCGAGGGCGGCTTCGACATCGCCTGGGCGGGCGACGCCCGTGCGTACGCCTCCGACGGCACGGACCTCGTCCAGCTCACCACCGACCACACCGTCGCCGAGTACTTCCGCGAACGCGGCACCCACGCCCAACCACGCATGGAGCACGTCGTCACCAACACAGTGCGCCACGCGACGTTGGCGAACATAGGCCGTGCGACCGCACGCGCCTCCCGGCTCGCTCTCGTGTCCGACGGCGTCTACGGCCCGTTGGGCTACGACGGCATGAGGGCGATCATGTCCGGCCACGCCTCAGCAGACCGCCTGGTGCGTGCGGCGCTCTACGGCCGTGGCACCGACAACGCGACGGCTTTGGTCGTCAGCTGACCTTGCGGCGCTTCTTCTTGCTCGCCTCGACGCTGCGCTGCAGGGCGTCCATGAGGTCGACGACACCGGTGTCCGCCACGGGCTCGTCCTCGACCTTGACCTTGCGCCCCTTCTGCTTGGCCTTGATGAGCTTGGTGACCCGCTCGGTGTAGGTGTCGCGGTAGTCCTTGGGCCGCCAGTCGTCGGCCATGGACTCGACCAGCGACACCGCCATGTCGAGCTCCTTGCCACGTGGCGCGCGACCCTCGGGCGTGACGTCCAGGACGTCCTTCGGCTTGCGGATCTCGTCGGCGAAGAACAGCGTGTGCACGGCGAGAATGCCGTTGTCCTCGGTGAGCGCGGTCAGGTACTGCTTGCCGCGCATGACGAACAGGGCGATGCCGGCCCGGTTGGTCTTCTTCATGGCCTGGGCGAGGAGCAGGTACGGGCGGGAGAACTCCGGCTTGGCCGGGCCCAGCCAGTACGTCTTCTGGAAGTGGACCGGGTCGATCTCGGCGATGTCGACGAAGGCCTCGATGTCGAGGGTGCGGCTGCGGCCTGGGGCGATCTCGTCCAGTTCTTCGGGTTCTATCAGGACGTACTCGCCGTTGGACGTCTCGTGGCCTTTGACGATCTTGTCGAACGGGACCTCGCGGCCGGTGCGTTCGTTGACGCGTTTGTAGCGGATTCGATCGGAGGTGCCTCGTTGGAACTGGTTGAAGTGGACCGTGTGGTCTTCGGTGGCGCTGTAGAGCTCGACCGGGATGCTCACCAGGCCGAAGCTGACGGAGCCGCTCCAGATTGCCCTTGCCATGCAGGTCAGGTACCCCGGGTTGGGGTGAGTTAGTCACCTTGGGACGCGGGGTCGGCTTGCGTTGTCGCGTTGCGTTCCAGCGGGGTGGGCGAGTGCCGTGCGTCCTGTCACCTTGCGTCGGGGTTGCTCAGACCGGGACGAGCCGGGTCGTTTCATCGCCGCTGACGCGTCGATAGCGATTGGGGCTTGACTTCGGGGCCCTTGCGAGACGCTGGTCGGCCTTTCAAAAGCCGGGCTGAAAAGAGCCCGGCCGATCCGTGCGAGGGTAGCGTCTCGCACCCAAAGTCAAGCCCCAATCGCCATCGTGCGTGGTCGGGTTGGGAGGGCACGTCACCGTTACCGCTTGCCCGACAACGAAGGTCTCACGCCTCGCCTTCGGCATTGCGCTGGGGCGTGGGTGGCTCGCCTTCGGCATTGCGTTGGAGCCTGGGGGCGCTCGCCTTCGGCTTGCCGGACGTCGCTCGCTACCATCGCGCCGTGAGAGTCGTGGTCCTGTCCGACACCCACGCGCCGAGGTTCTGGAAGCGGTGCCCACCGGCCGTGGCCGAGCATCTGCGGTCAGCCGACCTGATCCTGCACGGCGGAGACGTGTGCGTCGCACCCGTGCTCGACGAGCTGGCCCAGTACGCGCCCGTGATCGCCGTGTGCGGCAACAACGACGGGCCGGACGTGGTCGCCTGGGGTGCGCCGGACGTGGTCGAGTCCGAGATCGCGGGACTGCCGTTCGCGATGATCCACGACAGCGGGCAGAAGGCCGGGCGGATGGCGCGGATGCGGCGCCGGTTCCCCGCGGCTCGGCTTGTCGTGTTCGGACACTCGCACATCCCGTGGGACGAGCAGGAGGACGGCGTTCGGGTGTTCAACCCCGGTTCGCCGACCGACAAGAGGCGTCAGCCGCAGGGGACGATCGGGTTGCTGGACGTCGAGGACGGCGTGCTCCTCGACGCCCTGATCGTGCCGGTCACCTAGCGGGTGACGCGGGCGAAGCCGTCCTCCACCCGTTCGAAGGCCGCGCCGGGTGCCTCGTCGAACAGCGGTTCCAGCACGGCGTCCGCGTAGATCAGTTCGCGCAGCGGGATCAGGACGGCCTTGTCCGGGTCGTCCGCGTAGTCCGGCGTCTCGTCGCCCGCGAACACCCGCCAGCCGCTGTCGTGCTCCACCTCGGGCTCCTCGCGGTACAGCCAGCCGACCGGCGCGCCGTCGCGTGCCACCCGTGCCGAGACGACGGCCGCCTTCGCCAGGTCACCGGACCACAGCCGGTCGAACCTGCGTTGCCGCTCCACGGTCTCCGGGGAGCCGAGCTCGACGCGGATCCGCAGCAGCGTGCCGTCGGCGGCGAGGTCGCGGTGGACCGGGAACGCGCCGTCGCCCCACGAGGTGAAAAAGCCGGTCATCGCCGCGCCGCCGACCTCGATCGTGCCGGCCTCGGTCGTGCTGGAGCGCATCTGGCCCAGGATCGCGAAGTGGTCGTCGTGCGGGCGGAAGTCGGAGGCGAACTTCAGTCCGGACGATCGCAGCGCCTCCAGTTCCTCGCCCAGCGTCGAGACCTCGGGCCAGGTCAGGTCGCTCCAGCCCCGTTCGCCGTCCGTCGCCGTCGGGGGCACCGAGACGCGCGCGGCCACCTCGTCGGCGTCGCGGCCCCAGAACGCGAGGTCGAACAGGCCGTCGGACGGCTCGTCGCTGGTCCAGGCGGTGAGCGCGGTGGCGTCGGCGAACAGCAGCCGTGCCTTGTCCACGAGCACGTGCCCGCACTCGACCGACGAGGCGACCTCGCCTTCCGCGCACTCGACCCACACGGAGTGCCAGTTGTCGGCGTACTCGTCCCGCATGCGCTCGCCCAGCACGCGCAGCGGACCCGTCGGCAGGCCGCGCGCCGCCACCGCCCAGATGCCGTGGAACTGCACTTCGGTGCCGTCCGGGTGGTCCTCGAGCAGCGCCCGGACGCGCGCGGCGTGCGGCATGCGCGGGAGTTCGCGCAGCTCCGCGTCGAGCCCGGTCGCGGCCAGCGCCGACGCCACGGGCTCGCCGTCGGGCGACAGGTCGAACGCGTACCGGCCCTGGAGCGCGCCGAAGTCCAGTGCCCGCACGGCTTCCGCCGCCTGCGGGCCGACGACCTCGAAGTCCGCGGCCGCGTTCGCCCGTTCGACGACGTGGTCGGGCGCGTCCCCCTCCTCCAGCAGCGGGGGCCGCTCGCCCGACCAGATCCTGAGCAGCCCGAAGTCGATCAGCAGCAGATCACCGGACGGGAAGGACGCGGTCCCCAGGAGCTCCATGCCGTCATCGTGTCACCACGACGGCGCGCAGCGACGCGTGGCCCGGCCGCCACTGCGTCGACACGGCCACGTACCGCGCGGAAGTGCCCGCCCCGTAGGACTTGCCGTCCACGCTGTGCGCCACGGAGTGCGGCGGCACGTTCCCGTTCGTCCACTTCAGACTCACGTCCCCGATCTCGTGCACCGCGCCGAGGTCCACGACCATCCGCCCGTCCCGTCCCGGCGTCCACGCGGTGCGCTCGTCGCCGTCCACCGCCGCGGCCGGATCGCTCATCCCGGGCGGCAGCACGGAGTTCGGGAACGTGACGCGGCCGAGTGCGAGGTCGGCGAACGGGAACGGGCGCGCGCCCGGCACGCTCACCGTGCGGGCGGCCCTGCCCAGCGCGACGGGGACGCTCCGGCCGTCGCGGTGGACCAGCACGAACATCGCCGGGCCGCCGCGGAACGTGACGCGCTGCCCGTCGTGCACCTCGGCGGTGATGCCCGGCGGGATCCCGCGCGCGGTGAACCACGGCGCCTCGACCCGTGCCGTGGCCGCGGGAAGGGAGAGCGCGTAGTCGACGCCGTCGCGGGTGGTGACCTGCGTGCCGCGGTACAGGCGGGTGCCGGGCAGGTGAACGGTTCCGGTGACGTCCGCGCCGGTCAGGTTGAAGACGCTGAGGTACCCGTCCGCGGTGCTCGCGCGCACCCCGTCGGGGCACCGGGGCACCGGTTGCGCCGCGATCGCGCGCAGATCGGCGCGGACGTAGCCCTCCACGAGCCCGGCCGGCACGGTGATCGTGTCGCCGTGCACGGTGATCGGGTCGGCCGACCGCGCCACGAACCCGGCCCTGCCGTCGACGTCGAGCCAGCCCGGCGTGCTGAGGTCCGGCCTCGGGTAGGAGGCGGCGGTGGTCCACGTCGTGCCGTCCGGGGACGTCTCGATCCGGTACGCCACCGCGGCGGCCGTCTCCCAGCGCAGGCGCACGCGGTCCACGGTCGTGGCGGCGCCCAGGTCGACGGCGAGCCAGCTGTCCGCGCGGCCGCGGTCGGCGCGGGCGACCGCCCAGCGCGTGGCCGGGTCGCCGTCGGTCGCCTTCGCGGGCTCGTAGCCGGGGTCGTACGACGACGCCGTGGTCGCCACCGCCCGGCCCGCCTCGAAGTCGAACACCGAGTAACCGTAGGTGGCGTGGGGTGTCACGCCGATCATGCGGACGTACCGCGCGGTCGTCGCCGGGAACGTCAGCTCGTCGACGCGGAAGCCCTCGCGCGCCCGGATCGTGACGCGACCCGCCGAGCCGGTGTAGGTGCGCGCGCCCGTGAGGAATCCGGCCAGCGCGAGGTTGTGCACGTCGACGCGGCCGGGGCGGGGGAGCGCGCACACGACCGTGCCGGTCGGCAGGGTGGCGGTGCCGGCGAACCCGTCCGCGAACCGCAGCAGGCTCGCGGTGGCGTCGAAACCGTCGCGGACCGCCTGGTACGCCACGGTGGTGCGGCCGGTGACGGCGGCGGGCGGCAGCAGCATCGGGGTCGAGCCGCTGATCTTGAACAGCCAGTCGTCGTGCGCCGGCTGCCAGGCGAGCTTCGTGAAGCCCGGCTTGGTCACCGTGCCCGCCCACGCGGCCGCCGACTGGTGCGTCAGCAGGCCGGGGTCGGCGCCGTGGTCGACCGTCATCGACGCGCGGCGGAAGAACTCCTGTTCGGACACGGGGGACGCGGGCGGGCGCAGCTCGTGCAGCAGGTAGCTGATCGCGAGCTCGGCCCGCGCCTCCGGCTCGTACTTGGCCTCACCGGAGAACTTCGCCAGCCGGTGCACCGGCGGATGGGCCTGGTAGGCGAGCAACCGCGCCGCGAGCGCTGCTTCGGCGCGGGCGGCCATCGGGTCGCGCAGCACCGTGGAGCGGAAGGCCAGCGGGATGACGTCGCGGCCGTAGAGGTGCTCGCGGTCGTTGACCATCGGCATCAACGGCTCGCCGGCGTCGCTCATCGTGGCGAGGATGGTGCGCCACAACAGCTCCCCGTTCGGCTGCCGGGTCAGCACCTCCGGCAGCGGCCTGCCGGCGAGCAGGAAGTGCACGGCGTTGCGGCCCGAGGTGCGCCAGAGCTCCTCCTGGTAGTGCGGGCCGAACGAGCCGTGGTTCTCCACGATGAACGTGTCGTGCAGGTTCGTCGCGGTGTTCGCCGAGATCGGCGCACCGTCCACAACGGACGGGTTGGCGAGGTCCGCGGCGGGCAGCCCGGCCTCGTTGCGGCTCCAGCGGCCGAACGCCTCGCGCCAGCCCGGTCCGTCGCCGTGCCAGGCGAGGCCTGGTGCGAGCGCCTGCGCGTAGACGCCCATCTCCTCGAGCTTCGTGTCGCCCCGGTAGCCGCCGGTGAGCCCGTTCGGTGTCCAACTGCCCGAACGCGGGTCGTTCGCGGTGCCGAGCGACGTCGTGTACTCGGCCTGGCCGCGCGCGATCGCCTCGACGTTCGCCCGGGTCCGCGCGTCGAGGTCCGGCCAGAGCAGGCGGGCGGCCAGGACGAAGTACGACTGGAACGTGGTGTCCCAGAACAGGGTCTTGCCCCACTCGGTGCCGCCCGCCAGCAGGTTGCTCGCCGCGAAGTGCTCGATCGTCGCGAGGGTGTGGGCCCGCAGGACGTCCTTCTCCACGCCGGCCAGTGCCGCGTCGTACGTGCCGCGGGTGAGCAGCACGGCGTTGCCGAGCACGACGGCGAACCCGAAGTCCGTGCGACGGTACCGCCCGGCCGTGGCGTCGTACTGCGTCTCGGCCCACCTCGTGTGCCTGAGGAGCACCTCGTAGTAGGTGTCCTTCAGCTGGGCGACCGAGACTTTCGGCGCGACCGCCAGCACACCTGTGGCGGCGAGGAACGTCCTGCGGTTGATCAGCATGTCAGGGCTGCCTCCGCCCAGTCGGCGTGGTCGAAGTTGCGGCCGTCGCCGCCGTCGGTGACGCGGAGGCTGAGCATCCGCACGCCGCTCACGTCGACGTCGATCGGCACCGCGGCGGACTTGGTCCGGATGATCCCGCTGTCGTACAACGGTTTGTCGTCGCCGAAGACCTGGAACGCGACCGAGCCGGTCTCGGTGGTCTCGTCGTCGAGGCCGATCTTCGCGGTGAGCCGCTCGCAGGACTTCCCGAGGTACACGGAGACCTCGGACGGCGCGTGGGTGCCGAGCCCCGTCGCGTACGTGACGCCGCCGATCGACAACGCGGCGCCGTCGCCGGCGACGTTCTCGCCGTTGGACCTGTCGCGCTCGACGGGACCCCAGCCGTTGGTCTCGCTCATGAACGGCAGGGCGCTGACCTGCGCGCCGTTCGCCGGTGCGGGCGGCGGTACGAAGGCTTTGACGGCCTGCTCGACGTGCACGCCGCCGAACGTGGCGACGACCGGCAGGTCCACCGGGCCGACCCCGGCGCCGGCGGTGAGCCGCCACGCCCCGCTGATCGACTCACCCGGCGCGAGCCTGGCTCGCTCGATCGCGGCGCCCGTGAGCGACCAGCCCTCGGGAGCCACCGCGGTCAGCTTCACGTCCCGGATCTCCCTGTCCCCGTTGGTGAACGTGCCGCCGATGTCGATCGCCGAGCCCGGCGGCGTGTCGGTGGTGCCGCTGGGCGTGACGGTCAGCGTGGTGTTCGGGACCTGGCTGATCGGCCGGTCGCACGTCTGCAGACCGGGGCGGTAGCGGCAGATGACCGCCGCGAAGCCACCGTTGCGCCTGGTCGGCATCGACAGCGTGGCTGTGTTGCGCAGGACCTGGGTGTCGCGGACGACGTCGGCGCGGATGGCGGGATCGCGCACGGTCTCGACCAGCCACTGCCCGCCGCCGAGGAAGCCCAGCGGTGCCTCGAGGGTGCGGTCCTGGGTGGCGATGCCGCCGACGAACCACCGGTCGCCGTTGCGGCGCGCGACCACGGCGTGCGAGTCCGGATCGCCGTCGAGCAACCGGGTCTCGTCCCAGACCGTGGGGATCTGGTTGAGGTAGCGCAACGCTTCCGGGTGCCGTTCGTAGGCTTCGGGCATGTCCGCGAAGTGCGTCCAGCCCGACTCGTAGACGACCGGCAGCGCGACCTCGTGCGCGATCGACGCCTCCTTCGTGCCGACCTCCAGCGACACGGGCGTGTAGTCCATCGAGCCGGCGACGTTGCGGGTGAAGAACTGCACGGGGTTGTTGGCGGCGGGCGGGTAGTTCTCGGCGCCGCGCACGGCCTCCATCGTGAGCACGTGCGGCCAGGTGCGGGCGAGGCCGTGCGGGATGGTGGAGCCGTGGAAGTTGACCATGAGCTTCAGGTCGGCCGTCTTCTGCAGCACCGCGTCGTACCAGCGGTAGCGGTCCTGCGAGTCGGACTCCATGAAGTCGAGCTTCACGCCCTTCGCGCCCCACTGCTTGATCCTGGGCAGCACGGTGTCGCGTTCCTGCTGCGTGTCGAGATCGCTCCAGCGCAGCCAGAGCAGGATCTCGACACCCCGTGCGCGGGCGTACCGGATGAGTTCCGGTACCCACGCGCTGCTCCAGCCTTCGTCGACCAGCGTGTACTCCCAGCCGTTGCGCGCGGCGAAGTCCACGTACTGCTTCTGCCGGGCGAAGTCGCCCGGGCTGGCGTGCTCGCTCAGCCACGACCACGCGACCTTGCCCGGCTCGATCCAGCTCTGGTCGGCGACCTTCGCGGGGGAGGCGAGGTCGTCCACGAGCGTGGAGGTGCCGACGGTGGCGAGGTCGCCGACGATCGCGGTGCGCCACGGGGTGGTCCCGGTCGAGGCGACCTGCGTGTCGGCCAGCACGACCTGGAAACCGTTGCCGCTCTTGCGCAGCCTGCTGCCCGAGTACCGTCCATCCACATCGGACTCGGTGAGCAGCGCGTAGTCCTGGCCGGTGCGCAGCAGCGTGGGGTAGCCGAAGTCGCCGGTGGCCTCACCCGCGGTCGTCCGCACGCGGTTGGCCTCGTACCAGGCGTTGTAGGGCAACAGCCACGCCGCCGAGTCGGCCGGCACGCGGAAGCTCGACGCCTCACCGGTCACCGTCGCCGGGCCGGGCAGCACGTAGCGGTACGCGACGCCGTCCGCCGAGACGCGCACGACCAGGTCGAAGCTCCCCGCGGCGGTGCGGAAGCCGAACCTGGACTCGGTCATGCGGGCCGAGCGCTGCGTCCGCTTGCCGGTCGGCATCGTGTAGCGCTCGGTGACAACGCGGTCAGCGCGTCCGGTGAAGGTCAGGTCCTTCGTGAGGTCCGCGGTCGTCGTGGTGAGGCCGACGGCCGCGGGCTGGAGCACGGTTCTGCCCTGCCTGCTCACCGCCAGGGTCAGATTTCCGCTGGTCAGATCAAGTGTCGCGGCGACCTGGCCCGGACCGGTGACGGTCCAGCCGGCCGGTGCGGCGACAGCGGGTGCGGCGGGCAACAGCAGGGCGAGCACGAGGACGAGCAGTCGTGACATCGTTGTCAGCTCCCGGGGTGAGACCGCTCCCATCGTGTTGGGGCCGTCCGCGCCCGGTCAAGTGGCTGATAGTTATCAGTCGCTTTGCGGACAGAGGTATCCCTCTGCCCGCAAACGCTCACACGATGACCACGACCTCGTCGCTGAGCTTCGCGCCGTCGAGCAGCTCCAGGTCGTCACCGCTCCAGAAGCGGCCCGGGTCGTACCAGTTGGGCCTGCGCTTGGGCAGCAGCCCCATCTCCTCGTACGTCACGGCCACGATCTCCGCGCAGAACGCGCTCTCGATGCTCGCGTTCGCCCTGGGGCCGAGCGGCACCCGCCCGCGCAGCCAGCGCGAGGCCAGCTTGGCGGTGGAGGGGAACGGCGTGCCGTCGAGGCGCGCGACCGTGCGCAGCGCCGCGTCCTCCATCTCGCGCGTCACCTCGTGGTCGAGCTGCCGGATCCAGGCCCGCTGCCCGTACTTGTCGTGCCACGTCACCACCGCGTCGCGCAGGTCGTGCAGCTGGGCGCCGCGCTGGTGGGTGCCGCTCCACATGTCCTTGAGGGACTTGCCGAGCTCGGCGTGCCACATCAGCGGCGGCAGGTCGTCCAGCACGATCGCCATGCCGACGTGGTTGACCGGGCTGTTCGTCATGGCCTGGATCGCCCGGTCCGCCGCACTGCGCCCGCGGAACACCCACACGTCGCCGGTGCGGGTCATCTCCACGGCTCTGTCCAGTGTTGTCGCCATGGCCCAGTAGCCTAGGCACATGAAGCTGTGGAAGGTGATCGGACTGGCCGCATTCGCGGGTGTCGCGGCGAGCGGCGTGGTCGCTGCCCGCAACCAGCGCCGCCGCGCCGCCTACACCCCCGAGCAGATCAGGGAGCGTCTGCACGAACGGCTGGCCGAGGCGTCCGCTCCCCGTTCGGAATGAGCCGGTAGGCCACATAGGACGCCACGGCGAGCAGCACGGCCGCCACCATCGCGGTGCCCTGCATCGCCTCGGTGAACGTGCCGGTCGCCGCCCACGCGGACAGCACCGTCCCGAGCACCGCGATGCCCAGCGCCGCGCCCAGCTCGTAGGCGGTCTCCGACACCGCCGACGCCGCGCCCGCCTTGTCCGCGGGCACCGCCGAGACCACGGCGTCCGTGGTGAGCGTCAACGCCAGCCCCACACCGGCGCCGATGATCACCAGAGCCACCGCGATCGCCCCGTAGGTCGACCAGAGCCCGACGATCACCAGTCCGCCCGCGCTCGCCAGCAGTCCCGCCGCGATGGCCCGGCCTCGTCCGAGCAGCCGCGTGACGGGCCCGATCGCCGCGACGACGAGCACTCCCGCGAGCCCCAGCGGCAGCTCCCGCAGGCCCGCCTCGAGCGGCGAGTACCCCAGCACGTTCTGGAAGTACTGCGACAGGAAGAACACCAGCCCGGTCAACGCGAAGATCGCGATCATGCTGGCGCCCACGGCGCCGCTGAACGCGGGCGCGCGGAACAGCGCCACGTCGATCATCGGGTGCCGCGAGGTCTGCTGCCGGCGCACGAACAGCCACAGCCCCGCCACACCGACGAGCCCGGCCGCGAGCGCGGTCCAGCTCGGCCCACCGAGCGCGACCTCCTTGACCGCGTAGACCAGCGGCACCACGCCGACCGCGGACAGCGCGGCCGAGACGAGGTCGAACGGGCCGGGATCGGGGTCGCGCGACTCCGGCAGCCACCACGCGCCGAACACGAGCAGCGCCGCCATCACCGGCAGGTTGATGACGAAGACCGAGCCCCACCAGAAGTGCTCCAGCAGGGCACCCCCGACGAGTGGCCCGAGCGCGGCACCGGCCGTGGCCGTCGCCGCCCAGACCGCCACCGCCCGCGTGCGCTCGGCGGGGTCGGTGAACAGGTTGCGGATGATCGACAACGTCGACGGCATGATCGTCGCCCCGGCCACGCCGAGCAGCGCGCGGGCCACGATCAGCCAGCCCGCCGACGGCGCGAACGCGGCCAGCAGCGAGGCGAGCCCGAACCCGAACGCGCCCGTCAGCAGCAGCTTCTTGCGGCCGATCCGGTCGCCGAGCGTGCCCATCGTGACGAGCAGGCCGCCGAGCACGAACGAGTAGATGTCCCCGATCCACAGCACCTCGGCCGCCGATGGCGCCAGGTCCTGCTGCAATGCCGGGATCGCGAGAGCCAGCACCGTGCCGTCGACGGCGATCAACAACAAAGCGAGCGCGAGCACGCCCAGTGCCGCCCACTTCCGCATCACAACTCCCTTAGCTGACCAAGTGGTCTGTAATCTAACGTACCGTCCAGACGGTCGGTTAAGCAAACGATAGGTTGATCACCATGCCCGGAGAGCAGCGCAACGCACCCCGCACCCGCCGTGAGGTGCTCGCCGCCGCCGCGCGCGCGTTGATCGAGCAAGGCCCGAACGTCAGCCTCGACGCCGTGGCGAAGGAGGCAGGCGTCTCGAAGGGCGGCCTGCTGCACCACTTCCGCAGCAAGCAGGCGCTGATCGTCGGCCTGATCGAGGAGTGGTTCGACCACTACGACGCGACCGTCGAGCGCCTCCTCGAACCGGAGGACACCCCGGGCCGCTGGACCCGCGCGCACATCCGGGCGACGTTCGAGCCCGACGACCTGTGGTCCCACCCGTCCGTCGTCACGGCCCTCCTCGGCGTTCCGGAACTGCAGCAGCGCCTCGACGTCGCCGCGACCCGCTGGCGGCAGCAAACCGATTCAGACGGCCTCCACCCACAACGCGCCGATCTCATTTCCCGTGCACTCGATGGGGTGACGCTGGCCGATCTCCTCTGGCGCGGCCAGGAGTCCGCCGAGGAGCGCGAACACACCCGTGACCTGCTGCTGAAGCTCACCGAGCAGACCGGCCCGCTCGTCTGACTTTGTCCACTGAACGTTGTCAACCGGAACAACTCTGACACCGGACAACGAATTCTGCGTACCGTCGGAAGTGGTTGCACTCCGGGGGGAAGCAAATGCCGATCGTCATGTCCGAACCCGTGCCCAAGGGCAGAGGGTTGACCATTCTGTTCGAGCTGGAAGACCTGGCGCGAACCCGGTTCGCCGCCGCACCACTGCCCATGTACGAGCTGGTGTTCACGGTGCACAGCGGCACCTGGGACCGCCTGCTCCTGCCGCACATCCGCCCCCTGGCCGAACTGGTCAGACCGGGCCGCTTCATCCCGGACTTCTTCAACTCCGCCCGCCCCGACTTCGACGAGGCCGTGCGCCAGGTCCTGGACGTGCCCGGTGTCCGGGTCCGCGACCAGATCGCCGGCATGCTCGGCACGACCTCACCGTGGCTCCGCTCGTTCGCGGCGGGCACCCCGACGGCCCGCCAGGACCTGCGCGCCGCACTGCGCGCGGGTTTCCGCGAGCTGCTCGGATCCCAGTGGTCCCAGACCATGCAGGCGTTTGACGCTGAGGTGCGCCTGCGCTCGTCCCAAGCAGTCGGCCGAGGCCTCGGCGACCTGCTCGGCGGCCTGCACCCCGCGATCTCGTGGACCTCACCCGCCCTGCACGTGGAACTGGGCTGGGACACCGAGATCTCGTTGCGCGGCACCGGAATGCTCATCGTGCCGGTGCTGAACGGCCTGACCCGCCCAGCGGTGTCGATGTTCGCCGAACCGCAACCGCTGCTGTTCTACCCGGTCACGGCACCGCAGGCGAGCGGCGCGAGCCTGGAGCCGGCGCTGGGACGGACGCGGACGCTCGTGTTGCGGGCGTTGACGTCCGAGCGCACCACGACGGAACTCGCCAAGCACGTGGGCATCAGTTTGCCGACGGCGTCACAGCACGCGACCGCGTTGCGGACGGCCGGGTTCGTGTCGACGCATCGCAACGGGAGGTCGGTGCGGCACCGGCTGACGCGTCGCGGGTGGGAGTTGCTGAATTGACCCGGTGTGGGCGTCCGGTGCGGCGGGGTCGCTGAACCCGTCCCCAGCGGTGCCGGGTGTGGTGAACGGTCCAGCCGCGCTGAGCTCGACGGTCGCGGTGTGGCTGCACCGCTGGATGGACCCCGCACGGCCGGAACCCGGTCGACGGTCCGGGAGTGCTGAACGGTCCCGGTGCGGCCGGTAGTGCTGAACGGTCCCGGCCACGCCGGGAGCGCTGAACAGTCCCGGCGTGGCCGGGCTGCCGAACCGACCCCGAGGGAGGCCGGCATGACCGCAATGCCGCGGTACCGCACCGACTCGAGCCCCCGCGCCCTGGCCGCCAGGCTGCGCGCCCTGCGCACCGCCGACGTCCCCGTCGCCTGCCCGGTCTACGCCGGCCTGGCCGCGCCCGTGCGGACCTCGTCGCTGCACGCCCGCATCACCCACGCCATTGCGCGCGCGTTCGTGGCGGGGGAGTCGGCGTCGGTGCCGCGGTTCGAGCCGCCGCCGTCGGCTCAGCTGCGCTTGCTGACCGCGGCTAGTTGGGGGCGGCTCGATGGTGTGGGGCCGGACATGACGACGTTTCCGGTGGACCTCGCCTCCGAGTTGTGGTGGCGCGTGCACGAGCGCTCGCTGGCCGCGTCGCGCGTGGCCGACCGGCGGGTGGCGTGCGATCTGTTGTTGCGTCTGGGATATCCGCAGGGTGCTGCCGCGGTGATCGGGTTGAGCGTGATCGACCCACGCAAGCACGTGCTGTCGCCTGACCTGGCGATGGAGCAGTTGGCCGTGTTGCGGTGTCATCTGCCGGCGTCGGCCGTGGAGGCGATGGCGTTGCGTGGCGCGCGGTCCGGGTTGCTGCCGGCGGAGACGCGGCGTGAGCTGGCGCTGTTCGTGGTGTTTCGCAACGCCGCGCGCGGTGCCGACTCGACCTCCATGCAGGCTGCGGCGGCGTTGGCGACCAAGGCGTCGTCCGAGTTGCCGCAGCACGGCTTCGCCGGGCTGCTGGGGCGGGCGCGGTTGCACCGGGCGATTGCCGCGGTGCCGTTCGTGCGGCGCGACATCGTCGAGACGCACCGGTTGCTGGGGCGGGCGGTGGAGTCGTTGACGTCGCTGGCGCCGTCGGCGGCGATGGACCGGTTGGCGTGGGCCGACGAGGCGTACGCGTTGTACTCGTTCCTCGTGCGGACGCACCTCGCGGTGGGGCTGTCGCAGCGGGCCGTGGGGTATGCCGACGAGCTGGTCGAGCTCAGTCCCGGGGACGACCGGACCTGGGCGTTGCAGGGGGACTCGCTGGCCGCGTGCGGGCGGTTGGAGGCTGCGCTCGAGGCGTACGGGCGGGGGATCGCGTTGGGCGGGTGGGGTGCCGCGCGCGCTGCCTACCTTCGCGGGTTCGTGTTGGAGCGGCTGGGGCGGGTGGCTGAGGCCGCTGAGGACTACGTGGTGTCGCAGCGCATCGATCCGACCTCGTCGGTGGTGGCTGGGTCGGTCGGGCGGGACGTGCCTGGCGCCACTTGTGCGGTGGGCTGAGGCTCGGCCTGCCGCTCCCCCGCGCGATTCCTCCTGACGCAACGCGCGGAGTGCCGATTTGGTTCCCGCTCTGTCCACAGGCTTGTGAGTTGTCCACAGGGGTTGTGGTCGGGCTTCCGTTGGGGGGCTTGGTGTGCATCAGCGGGCGTCCGCGGTGACGAGGAGGCGGAGGTGTGCCGCCAGCCAGGTGGCGGTCGTGGGGGTGGTGGCGAAGGAGGTCACCAAGCCCGCTGTTGTTCTCAGGCCTGCGTTGTGGAGGTGGGTGGCCACCTCTCGGGTGCGGGTGAGCAGGCTGTCGGTCAGGTGGTCGAGGCCTCGGTGAGCGGCTTCGGCCAGCACTGTCAGGGCGCTGTCCACGACGGCGCTCAGCGGGTCTGACGTTGTGGCGGCGGGCGGGAGCGGTTGTGGTGTTGTGTCCGTCGCCAGGTCTGGGACCACTACGCCCGTTGGGTTGTGGACTGCCAGCGGGTCCACGACCAGCGTGCCTCGGTGGCGGCGGACTGTGCCGGTGATGGTGGTGGGGTTGGCCTTCAGTGCTTTGGTCAGGGCGTCCAGGGACTGTGGTGCTATCGCTCGGTGGGTGGCCACGAGGTGGCATGTTGTGCCGGTCGGGCTGTGCAGGGTCGCGGTCAGACGTTGGGCGGCCGGGTCGTAGGAGAGGTCGGAGACCTCGGTCACGCGGACGGCTCGGACCAGCTCTGCTTCCACCCTTGCGCGGACCTGGCGGGGTGGCAGGTCGGCGAGGTGGGCGGCGGCTGCCTCGTAGTCGTCGACGATCAGCGCCTGGGGGAGGTGGTCCCACGCGGTGCCGACCGGGGTGAGCGAGGTTTTGGCCACCCTGCTGGTTTTCAGGGTCACCGCTCGGCTGGCGCTGCGGGTCGCGGACTCCGAGACCACGTTGGACGCCGCCAGGCGGTGGCCGGTGCGCAGGGCTGTGTCTCGTTGGACGAGGACCACGTCGCCTGAGGCGAAGTAGACGTCGACCGTGTTCTCCGTGCGGAGGCGAGCGCCGAGGGCGGTGAGCCGCACTCGTTTGAGCGGGGTTTCCGCCGGTTCGTCCGGGCCCAGGACTTCGGCGCGCGGGCCTGTCGCTGTGGTGCGGGCGTGCAGTTCTGCCAGGAGAGCGGCAAAGTGTTCCGCCTCGTAGTCGGCGCTGCGTTTGCGGTACGCGGTCAGTTGGGCGAGCAGGTCGGTGATCACGGCGGCCGGCCAGTGCAGGCGTTGTGTGGTGAGGTCTCGGTGCAGGCGTTGCCAGGCCACGTCGAGGACTTCGCTCGCGTTGGTGGCGCCGTCCAGCAGCAGTTGGTCGAGCAGGTCGGTCACGGCGGTCAGGTCCGTCGCCGTGGTGGGGGAGCCGCCCACGTCGACCGTGTCGGTGCCCTGCTCGTCGGCCTCGCGGAACGCCCACACCGCGAGCGCCGTCGCCTCGTCCTTGTTGACGGCGTCCGTGTGGACGTAGGAGAGGTCACCGGGCACGAGGAACGTGACCGTGCAGGTGGGGAGTTCTGCTTGTGCCGTCTGGTCTTCCGCGGTCGGGCGGCGGAGCTTGGCGCGGTAGCCCGCCTGGTGTGCCCGGCGGGCGCGGCGCAGGGTCCGTTCGCCCATCAACGCGACCAGGTCGGCGTCCGTGACGGTGCCCGGCGACCACAGTTCGGTGGGAGCGCTTGCCTCCTGGGTGCGCTGGTAGGCGAGGACCACGGCGATGCGGTGGCGGCAGACGCCTGTCGCGCCGCAGCTGCACGCGGCCGCCTCCAGAGCGGTGCCCGGTGGCAGCGTCGTGGTGGTGCCGTCCGGGAACTTGCCCTGGACGGCACCGGACGGGTCCGTGTCCAGTGCCGGGACGACGCCCGCGTCCAGCTCCTTGACGGCGCGCTTGACCAGACCGCGGTTGGCGAGCGCCGCCAGCGCGTCCGGGGTGAGTGCCAGCAGATCGGGTCGGGTCACCTGAGTTTCTCCGCGACGAATTCGGCGAGCTGGCCCGGGGTCATCGCGCCGACGTGGGCGCCGACGTTCGCCAGGCGCTGGCCCAGTGCTCGGTCGTAGTCCGGGTTCGCTTCCTCGTCGAGGGCCGCGAGGCACAGCACGTGGGTGCCCTGCTCGCACAGGCCCTTTACCGTGCGCACGAGGTGCGCCTCGCTGCCACCCTCGTAGAAGTCGCTGATGATCGCCACGATCGACCGGCGCGGGCTGTCCACCAGCCCGGCCCCGTACGCGACGGCCTTCGCGATGTCCGTGCCGCCGCCGAGCTGCACCTTCATCAGCAGCTCCACCGGGTCCGTCACGTCCGAGGTCAGGTCGACCACGTTGGTGTCGAAGGCGACGAGGTGCGTCCGCAGGCCCGGCAGACCCCACAGGCACGCCGCCGTGACAGCGGAGTGGATCACTGAGCTGGTCATCGAGCCGGACTGGTCCACCAGCAGGATCACCTGCCACTGCTCGAGGTGGCGCTTGGTGCGCGAGACGAACTTCGGGTGCTCGATCGCGAGCTTGCGCTCCTCCGGCTGGTAGCGCTGGAGGTTCGCCCTGATCGTCGAGCGGAAGTCGAAGTTGTGCGAGTTCTTGTGGATGCTCGGACGCCGCGACCTTGTGCCGCTGAACGCCGTGCGGACCTCGGTCTTCAGCTTCTCCATCAACTGCTTCACGACCGCTTCGACGATCTTGCGCGCCATCGCGAGCACGGCCGGGTTCATCAGGTGCTTGGTCCGCAGCACCGCGCGCAGCAGCGCCGGGTTCGGCTCGATCCGTTGCAGCACATCGGGATCCGTGACGACGTCGGTGATCTCGTAGCGCTCGACGGCGTCGCGCTCCAGCCGTTCGACGGTCTCCCTGGGGAACAGGGTGTGCACCTCGTCCAGCCAGTCGACCGTCTGCAGCACCGAGTCCTCGCTGCCGCCCTTGCGCACCCCTCGCTCGGCCAGGTCCGGGTCGCGGCCGTAGAGCCACTCCAGCGCCGCGTCCTGCCGGGCCGCGTCGCCCTGCAGGCCACCGGTGCAGCGCGACGCCGGCTCACCGAGGATGAGCCGCCAGCGTTCCAGGTCCGTCATGCCAGCCCGCCTTTCACCAGCAACGCGTCCACGCGCTTCTCGATCGCCATCGCCTCCGCCACGTCGATCGGATCGGAGCGCAGACGGGTGACGCCCCGCGCGCTGCCCTCGACGCCGCGGTGCGCGAGGACGGTGGCCGCGATCGTCTCCCTCTCCCTGGGCGGGAAGTAGCTGAAGGCGAGCCGCAACGCGGGCAGCGCCACCAGGAACTCCTCCTCGTCCATCGCGCTGACCAGCTCGTCGAGCACACCGACCAGGTCCGGGCTCGCGAGCACCTCCTCGCGCGCCACCGCGAACAACCCGGTGAGCCAGTCGCCGAGCGCCTCCACGGCGCGGACCTTGCGCACGTCCGGCTGGGTGCCGAGCGCCCAGGCGAGGCCCAGCGCCGCGCCGCGCAGGTCCGGCGGCGCCTGCGGGTCGTCGCTCACCCTGGTGGCGACCCCCGCGACGTCCACGACGTCCAGCGACAGCGCGGACCTCGCGTGCAGCACCGCGTCCCTGGTCGCCGCCATCGCCTTGAGCCGCTGCGGATCCGCCGGCGCCGGACCGCCGTGCAGGCCCTCGATCAGCCACAGCACGCGGGCCGTGCCGACGTCGATCACCGAGCCCAGCAGCGGATCGCGCCGGGTGCCGAACAACCTGTCGTGCCGCCACAACCCGAGCACACCGCTGAGCACCTGGCCGAGCGCCGCGAGGTCACCGGTCTCCCGGACGCCCTCGTTGAGCGACCGCTGGACCCGCCCGGACAACGCCGAGATCCCGCACAGCACCGCGTCGAACAGGATCCCGGCCAGCTCGTCGAGCTGCGCGTGCCCGGAACGGCGTTCCAGCACCGCGCCGGCCGCCTCCTCGAGCGTGGCGCCGTTCTCGGCCGCCTCGATCAACGCCGCCAGCCGCTCCTCGACCGGCCGCAGCGTCCACTGCTCGTCGAGCTTCGGCTGCGCGCCCTCGGACGGCCCGCTGGTGCGCTCGAAGCCGGGGATCCGCAGCACCCGCAGGCGGTGCAGGATCCTGCTGCGCTCCAGCGCCACCGGGTCCGTGAGGTCGAGCGCGACCTTGCCCTCCTGGTCGAGCCCGTGCGCCCGCAGCAGTTCCTGCACCGCGTGCACCAGCGGCGGCGTGGGTGTGCTCGGGTGCAGCCGGCCGACCTTGCCGCCCCGCAACGCCCCGATCATCTCGATCAACGCCGGGTGCGCGCCGGGCTGCAGCGTGCCCCGCCGCGTCCACGGCGGCGGCTGCGTCAGGTCCTCCGAGATCAACGCGCTGGTCAGCCCGTCGAGCACATCGGTGCGCGCCGGGGTCGCGTGGCCGCGCAGCCGCGCGAGCGCACCGGCCTGGGTCCGCGCCGCGATGAGGTCGGCCGTCGAGACGGGTTGCTGCCGCTTGCGCAGCCGTGTCGCCACCGACTCGACCAGCCAGTCCGCCGCCCGCCGCGACCCGATCTCCCAGACCTGCTGGTAGTAGCCGGGCGACGGCATGCCGGACTGGTAGCCGGTGAACGCGTCGAGCCGTTCGTGCGAGTACGGCACGAGGTAGCTGGCGCCGCGCTCGCGTTCCGGCACCTCCGGCCACTCGGCCGGGCCGTCGAGCCGGGCCTTGAGCGCCGCCGTGTGGAAGCCACCGGTGATCACGACCACGGGCCGGTCACCCGCGTCGCGCACCGCCGCCCGCACCCACCGCGCCATGTACTCCTCGCGCGCCGAGTCGCCCTCGTCCGCGGTCGCCGTGCCGCGCAGCAGGTCGAAGTACTCGGCCATGCCCGCCGGCTCGGTCTCGCACTCGAAGAGGTGGTCCCACAGCACGTCCACGTTGTCGACCGAGAACTCCCGGCACAGCCGGTCGACGACCTCGGTGTAGCGCAGCTCGGCGTCCGCGTACCTGTTGCTGACGTCGCGGAACGCCTCGTGCCACGCCGGCAGGTCGATGAACCTGACCTCGGCCCCGACGCGGCGCGCCTCGGTGATCGCGACCCACTCCGGCGAGTAGTCGCAGAACGGTGACCACGACGCGTGCTGGTCGGAGTAGCTGAACAACGCGATGGGCAGCTCGTGCCCGAGCAGCAGCTCGTCGATGCGCTCGTTGAAGTCGGCGGGACCTTCGATGAGCACGTACGCGGGCTGCTGCTCCTCGATCGTGGCGGCGACCACCCTGGCACAGGCGGGACTGTGGTGGCGGACGCCGACGAAGACGGCCGCCATCAGCCGGGCAGCAGGTGCCGGGCGCGGTGGAGCTCCTGCCACTGTTTGCCCTTGCGCCGCGACGCGTGCTGCTCCAGGTAGCGGCGCAGCCGGGCCAGGTCCTCCGCGTTGTCCTTGGCCGCCGTGCCCGCCAGGCACTCGACGACGTCCGCGGCCGACCCGACCTCACCGCGCAGGAACCAGCCCCGCAGGCCCACCGCGTGCGCCACGGAGACCGCCTCGGCCGTGCTCATCACGGTCGTCAGCCGGTCGCCGCCCTCGCGCAGGTCGCGGAACGTGCGGACGAGCACCTCCAGCACGTCCCGCCGCGGCGCGAGCTCCACGCCGGAACGCTCCAGCAGCTTCGCCGCCTCCTGCTCGACCAGCGCGAGCTCGGTGTCGAAGTCCGCGATCGGGAACACCGTCTCGAAGTTGAACCGCCGCTTGAGCGCCGCGCTCATCTCGTTGACGCCCCGGTCGCGCGTGTTCGCCGTGGCGATCACGTTGAACCCGTCCTGCGCGAACACCATGCCGTCCGGGCCGTTCAGCTCCCCGATCGCCATCACGCGGTCGGACAGCATCGACAGCATGCAGTCCTGGACCTCGAGCGGGCAGCGGGTGATCTCCTCGAACCGCACGATCTTGCCCTCGGCCATGCCGCGCAGCATCGGCGCCGGCACCAGCGACCGCGGCGAAGGACCCTCCGCGACCAGCAGCGCGTAGTTCCACGAGTACTTGATCTGGTCCTCGGTCGTGGCCGCGCCGCCCTGGATCGTCAGCGTCGACTCGCCGCACACCGCCGCCGCGATCAGTTCGGACAGCAGCGACTTCGCCGTGCCCGGCTCGCCGACCAGCATGAGGCCGCGGCTCGTCGCGAGCGTGACCAGCGCCCGGTCCACGAGGGACGGGTCGCCGACGAACTTCTTCGTGATGCCCCGCTTCTCGTCGCCCACCACGAACTTGCGGGCGGCGTCGAGGCTCAGCGCCCAGCCGGGCGGCTTCGGCGCGGAGTCGGCGTCGCGCAGGCGCGCGAGCTCGTCGGCGAACCGCACCTCGGCGGGAGGGCGCTGCATCGTCTGGGTGCTGGTCATGACCGCAGGGACTCCAGTTCGGAGAGGAGCTCGGAGAGGGTGATCGGGGCGAGGTCGTAGGTCTTCGGGGCGTCCGACGGAGCGGACCACGTGCCGTAGCCGTTGGGGGAGAACCACATGTCGCTGAAGCCGACCTCGGGGAAGACGTCCATGGCGCCCACCGCGATGCCGGGTTCGAGCGAGGCGACGAGTGCGCCGCCGTCCGGGAACGGGCGGGTGATCCAGCACTCGACACCCGCGTCCTGCGGGGTGCCGCGCACCCAGCCCTTCTTGGTGAGGCCGAGGATCTTGCCGATCGGGTACGGGGTGCCGCAGAACTCCTTCAACCGGGGCAGCACGTCGCCGGCGGCCTCGATCAGGTGGACCGGGCGGCCCAGCTGCGGGAACGGCTGGAGGATCTCGTAGTCCGCGAAGACCTCGCCCCAGGCCGCCGCCGTCTCGCGGAGGTCGACGGCGTGCGCCACGCGGACCGTCGCGGACTCGGGCAGCGTGAACTCGTCGTCGTTCGCGTCGGCGAGCGTGCGGTCCTCGGCGAGGCGGAACGAGGCACCGTCGTCGGTGATCCACACGAGGCGCCGCACCAGGTGCCACAGCAGCGGGTGCCCGGCGAGCACGGTCTGGAACTCGTCGGCGCTCCACGTGCGCTGGTTGACCATCGCGCGTTCGAGGCGCTGGATCTGGTCGGACGCGATGGTGCGCACGTCCTTCTTCAGCGCGGTGAACCGCTTGTGCTCCAACGGCGCCAGGTCCTGGTCGTCCCTGGCGCCGGGCTTCGGGAGGTCCTTGCGGCGCTTGCCGTCCGCGTCCAGCACGAACGGCTTGAGCTGCTCGTCGAAGCCGACCGTGAACTGCCGCGGGCCGTAGTCGATCACCAGGGTCGCGGCGTCGTCGAGGCCGAGGCGCGGGACCAGCCGGTCCGACAGCTGGTCGCGGGACAGGCCGAGGTCCGCCGCGATCTGCGCGACCTTCTCCTGCGCCTTGGTCTTGAGACCCTTGAACGGCACCTTCTCCGCGATGCTGTTGAGGTGCGACAGCGCGACCTCGGTGCCGATGTCGGCGAGCACGTCGAGGCCCGTCACGGCGCGGGCGTGCTGGCGCTCGCCGGGCCAGTTGCGGATCAACGGCGACAGCGCGCGGACCGTCGAGTCGTCGCCGAACCAGCCCAGCGCGGTCAGCGCCCAGCTCTCCTTCGACGGCGCGCCCGCCTGGTCCCACGCCCGGAACACGGCCCACGCGAACGCCGCCAGCGAGTCGGCGTCCAGCGCCTCGCGCACGATCGGGAGGCCCGCGTAGAGGTCACCGGGCTTGGACAGCGCGGCCGTCATCAGCAGGTGACCGGTGGCCTCGAGCGGCAGCGCGTGCGCGCGGTCGGCCAGCAGCACCTGCGGCAGCAGCCTCGTGTCGGCCCACTCGCCGATCACCGGCAGCTTCGCGGGCAGCACGTCGATCGGCTCGACCACCAGCACGACGTCGATCGCGGCCTCGGCCCCGCACTCCTTCGCGACGGCGGCCACGTCGACGTCGAGGTTGTTGTGCAGGTGGCGCAGCGCGGTCTCGGCGTTGCGGCGCGGGACGCCGGCCTTGCCCGACGCCGCCGGGACGAGGAGCCGCGCGGCCTGCTCGCGGTGCCGCGCCATCCAGTCGAGCGCCCAGCGCCGCGCCGCTTTGGTCCGCGTGAACCAGTCGGCCATCTGTGCGGCGATCTCGGCTGTGGCGAACGGGAGCAGCACGCCTGCGGTGCCCGCGGGCGCGGGCTGGACGTGCCGCAGCAGCGCGGGCGCGGCGTCGACGCCGAAGCGGGCGGCGATGTTCTTGCCCCACTCCTCGACGCCGTAGCTGTAGTTGGGCTTCCAGTCGGCGAGCAGGTGCCGCACCGCGTCGTCGGGCGCGAGCAGGAACAGGTCGTTGTCGTAGTAGCCGATCGTGCCGGACTCGTACTGCTCGAGCAGCTTGCGCCAGTCGTGGTGGTCCTGCAGCCACTCGGCGCCGGCCTTGAGCCACTCCTCGCGCTCGCCGGGCTGCCAGCTCACCGAGGGCGCGGGCACCGGGAGGTCCGTCAGCACCACGGGCTTGACCGGCTTCTTGCGGTGCAGCCACGGCGGTGCGGCGAGCAGCGGCGGCAACTGCTCCGGGCTCGCCTCCGGCATGATCGCCGGACCGGACTCGGCCAGCAGCGCGGCGACGTCGTCGGGCACGGTGAGGTCGGGGTTCGACATCAGGTGCGCCTGCAACAGCCTGAGCGCCTCGGCGTTCGTGGTCGCCCGCGCGGCCAGCAGCCGCGCCGCCCTGGCCGGGAACGCGGCCATCGCGGACAGCACGGCGGGCCGCACGTACTTCGCGTCGAGCCGGTCGAGCAGGATCGTGAACGCCTCGTCGGTCGGCAGCGCCGCGAGCACCTTCAACGCCCGCTTGCGCCCGTCCGCGCTCTGGTAGTACATGTCGCCGTCGAGTTCTTCGGCGAGCTTCGGCGCAGCGGCCGGACCCAGCACGTAGACGGCGGTGTAGAGCAGGAAGGCGTAGTCCGACAACGACATCTCGGTCTTGGTGAAGTCGTCGACGCTGCGTGCGCTGCTGGGCAGCACCCACCACCGGCAGGGCGTGTACTGCTGCTTGCGGAGCCAGGCGAACCAGTCGGCCCGCTCCGGGACCAGGTACGACCGGAGTCCCTTCTCCGTCTTGGAGGTCGCCCGCTCCTCCAGCGCCGACTCGGCCGCCTGGCGGTCCTCGGCGCTTGCCGTCGCGATGGCGTAGCGGACGGCCGTGAGCATCTGGCCCTCGGGGTCGCTGGGGGAGGTCTGGAAGCCGTCGCGGTCGTACTGGAGGCAGACGCCGGTCCACTTGCTGCGCTTCGGGCGCCATTGCTCGGAGTAGGTCACGCCGGTGAACTCGATGATCGCCTTGACGGCGAAGACGAGGCCGTGGTCGATGATCCAGGCGTGCACGGCCGCAGCGCCCGGCTTGGTGATGGCGGCCAGGGCTGCGGCGCCCAGCGGGTTCGGGGTGCCGGCCAGTTGTTCCTTGGCGGCTTGGACGAGGTCCTGCTGGGAGTGCTTGGCGGCGAAGGCCTGTTCGACGATCTCGGCCTGGTCGGTGAGGAGGGCGCGGGCCTGGTCGGCCTTCGCCGGGTCGAGGGTGAACTCCGGGGCGGGGTGGAAGCCGCGCTGGCGGATTACGTCGCGCAGCCAGGCCTTGGGCATGACCCAGGAGTCTTCGTCGATGGGGGTGGGGGTTGGGCTTTGGGTGGGGGTGTCGGGGGAGTGCGCGGTGGTGGGGCGCGGGGAGGCGGTCATGGGCAGCTGGGAGGCAGCGGCGGTCGGCTGTCCGGAGGCGGTGGAGGGTGCGGTGGAGGGTGCGGTGGCCGGCTGGTGCGTGGCGGCCGCCTGGTGGGTGGAGGCGGCCGCGGGCTGGGCCGCTGCGGCTAACGGGGTTGCGTCGTCCGGTCTGTAGCCCTTCTTCTCCTTCTGGGCCACCAGTTTCGCGACGTGCGCCTCGGCTGCCTCGGCGGAGGCCAGCTCCTTGGTCTGGGTCTGGCCCGCGGTGCCGAGCCGTCCGAACCGGACGGTCACCGACGTGCCGGCCTGTTCGATCTCCCAGAACTTCGCGGAGCCGTCCGCGACGAGTTCCCACCTGCGCACTGCGTTACCTCCTGGGGCCACACGAAAGGAGTTGATGCGACGGACGTTACCCAGGGGGTCTGACAATTCAGACCCCCTGGGGTGGTGCTCAGGACTGCAGTGACTCCAGTTCGGACAGCACTTCCGAGGCCGTGACGGCGTCGACGGTGAGGGTGCTCGCCGCGTTGCGCTGGGAGGACCAGTAGCCGTGCCCGTTGGCCGAGTACCAGAGCTCGGTGAACTTGACCTCGGGGAAGACGTCGATGGCGCCCACCGCGATGCCGGGGTCGAGTGAGCCGACCAGCGCTCCGCCGGAGGGGAGCGGGCGGGTGATCCAGCACTCCACGCCACCGTCCTGGGGTTCGCCGCGCAGCCAGCCCTTCTTGGTGAGGCTGAGGATCTTGCCGATCGGGAGGTCGACGTCGCAGTACTTCTTCAGCTGCGGCAGCAGGTCCTCGCCCGGCGGTACGAGGTGCAGCGGGCGGCCCAGCTGCGGGAAGGGCTGGAGGATCTCGTAGTCGGCGAAGACCTCGCCCCAGGCCTCCATCTCGGTCTGGAGGTCTACGGGGTGGGCCACGCGGACGGTGGCGTCGGCGGGGAGCGTGAACTCGTCGTCGGACGCGTCGGCCAGCGTGCGGTCCTCGGCCAGGCGGAAGGAGGCGCCGTCGGCGGTGATCCACACCAGGCGGCGGACGATGTGCCACAGCAGGGGGTGGCCGGCCAGGACCGCGTGGAACTCCTCGGCGGTCCAGGTGCGCTGGTCGACCATGGCGCGTTCGAGGCGGTGGATCTGGTCGGACGCCACGGCGCGGACGTCCTTCTTCAAGGCCGCGAACCGCTTGTGCTCCACCGGGGCCTGGTCCTGGTCGTCCTTGGCGCCGGGCTTCGGGAGGTCCTTGCGGCGCTTGCCGTCCTGGTCGAGGACGTAGGGCTTGAGCTGCTCGTCGAAGCCGACGGTGAACTGCCGCGGGCCGTAGTCGATCACGAGGCTGGCCGCGTCGTCGAGGCCGAGGCGCGGCACGAGGCGGTCGGCGAGCTGGTCGCGGGACAGGCCGAGCTCCTCGGCGATCTGGGCGACCTTCTCCTGGGCCTTGGTCTTGAGGCCCTTGAACTTCACCTTCTCCGCGATGCTGTTCAGGTGGGCGAGGGCGACCTCGGTGCCGATGTCGGCGAGCACGTCGAGACCCGTGACCGCCCTGGTGTGCTGGCTCTCGCCGGGCCAGACCCGGATGAGCGGCGACAGCGCGCGGACCGTCGAGTCGTCGCCGAACCAGCCGAGCGCCGTGAGCGCCCAGCCCTCCTTCGACGGAGCGCCCATCTCCTGCCAGCGCTGGAAGACCGCCCACGCGAACTCCGCGAGCGAGGCGCGGTCGAGCGCGTCGCGGGCGATGGCCAGGCCGGCGTAGACGTCGCCCGGCTTGGACAGCGCGGCCGTCATCAGCAGGTGCCGCGCGGTCTCGGCCGGCAGGGCGTGCCCGCGGTCGGCGAGCAGGACCTGCGGCAGCAGCCGGGTGTCGGCCCACTCGCCGATCACCGGCAGCTTCGCGGGCAGCACGTCGACCGGGTCGACGGCCAGGAACGCCGCGAGGGCGGCGGCCGCGGTCTCGTTCGGCGCGAGCGCCACGACGTCCACGCCGAGGCCGTGCAGGTGCCGCAGCGCGGTCTCGGCGTTGCGGCGTTCGGCACCGGGCTTGGCCAGCGCGGAGGGGATGAGCAGTCGCGCGGCCTGGTCGCGGTGCCGGGCGAGCCAGCTCATCGCCGTCTTGCGGACCTGCTTGAGCCGCACCAGCCAGTCGGCCATCATCGCGGCCACCTCGGGCGTGGCGTACGGCAGCAGGATCACGGCGGTGGAGGAGTTCCGCTCGGCGATGCGCAGCAGCGGCGGCAGCGCGTCGAAGCCGAACTTGGAGGCCAGCCGCCTGCCCGCGGTCTCCGCGCTCCAGCCCAGGTTCGGCTGCCAGTCGGCGAGCAGGTGCCGCACCTCCTCCTCGGGCGCGCCGATGAGGAGGTCGGCCATGCGGTAGCCGATCCGGCCCGCCTTGAACTCCGCGAGCCAGTGCTGCCAGGTCTTGTACGGGTGGGTGTCCCAGTGGCCGTCCTTCAGCCACTCCTCCCGCTCGCCCGGCAGCCACGTGATCGTCGGTGTGGGCAGCGGGAGGTCCGGCACGACGACCGGCTTCACCGCGGGCTTCCGGTTCAGCCACGGCGGCGAGGCCAGCACGGGCGGCAACGCCTCCGCGGGCGCGTCCGGCACCACGACCTTCTCGACCTCGACGAACCCCTCCGGCGTCTCCAGGTGCGGGTACGTCTTCAGGTGCACGCTGAGCAGCTGCTGGAACTCGTTCGTGCCCGCGGACCGTTCACCGAGCAGCCGCGCGGCCCGCGCCGGGAACGCTGCCATCGCGGACAGCACCACCGGCCGCACGTACTTGGTGTCGATCCGGTCGAGCAGCAACCGGAACGCCTCGTCGGTGGGCAGCAGCGAGAGGGCCTTCAGCACCTGCTTGCGGGTGTCCGCGCGCTGGTACTGGTGGTCGAGGGCGTTCGCGAGCAACGGCGCCGCGGCCGGACCCAGGACGTAGAGGGTCGTGTGCAGGACGATCGGGTGGTTGCCGACCGAGTGGGTCGCCTTCTCGAACTCCTCGACCGTGGTGGCGCAGCAGGACAGGACCCACCAGCGGGTGCCGGTCTGCGGCGTCTGGTACGCCTCCTCGAACCAGTCGGGCCGGCCCGGCATGATGAACGCCCGGACCAGCTTCGCATTGGGTTCGTCCAGGGAGCCCAGCCTGTCGAGCACGGCCTCCGCGGCGTCGCGCTCCGCATCGGACGCTCCCGCGAGCGCGTAGCGGACGGCGGTGAGCATCTTGTGCTCGACGCCGTTGACGCTGATGTTGGTGTAGCCGCCGCGTGATGCCAGGCGTTCGTTGCCGTAGGTGCGCTGCTGGGAGATCCACTCCTTGGCGCAGGCCAGCCTGGTGAACTCCACGGTGGCTTCGGTGGCGAAGACCAGGCCGTGGTCGGCCATCCAGGCGTGCACGGACTGTTCGCCGATGGCGAGGATCGCGGCGATGGCGGCGGCGCCGGTGGGGTTCGGGTGGCCTGCGAGGTGGTCGCGGGCCGCTTGGACCAGGTCCGGTTCGGAGGCCGGTTCGGACAGGACGCGGTCGAGCGTGGTGGCCTGCTGCTTGCCCAGCCGGCGGCGGGCTTCCTCGGCCAGTTCCGGGTCGAGGGTGAACTCGGGGGCCGGGTGGAGGCCGCGGTGGCGCATCGCGTCGCGGAGCCATGCCTTGGGCATGGTCCAGGTGTCCTCGTCGACGAGGGTGGGGGTGGTGGCTTGGGGTTCGGGGGTGCGGGAGGGGGAGGTGCCTTGGGGTTCGGGGGCGGGCTGAGTGGTGATGGGGGTGCCGGAGGCGGAAGTGGGGGAGGTGTTGGGCAGCGGGGCAGGGGATGGGGTGGAGGCGGCAGGGGCCGTGAGCGAAGGGGTGTCGGGCAGGTGGGAGGAGGACGGAGCGCTCGGGTCGGCGGCGTTGGCCAGTGGGGTGGGTGCGTTGGCGGCGGGAGTGGAGGCGCGGGGGTGGGGTGTGTCGGCGGCGAGGGCGCCGGGCGCGGTTGGACTGTCCGGAGTGGTGGGGCGGTAGCCCTTCTTCTCCTTCTCCGCCACCAGTTTGGCCACGTGGGCCGCTGCCGCCTCGGCGGACGGCAGTTCCTTCGTCTGGGTCTGGCCGTTCGTGTCGAGGCGTCCGAAGCGGACGGTGACCTCGGCGCCCTGCCGGCCGATCTCCCAGAACTTCGCCGCGCTGCCCGAGACGAGCTCCCACCTGCGCACTGACTGCTCCCTGCTGTCGAACCCGAGTTTGGTGTGCCGAGCCGGTCTGACGTTGGACGTCGATCACGCGTTCCCGGGTCTGCGTCGAAACGCAAAACCCCCTGAACACGACCTGGAACCGATGTCCACGGACCGTACTCAGGGGGTCTGACAGTTTTCGACGATCAAGAAGAGGTGCAGGTCAGAGCTTCCACCACAGGGCGGTGTCCGGCGGGAGGAGGAGCTGGCCGTCGCGCACTCCGTAGTACGACGAAGCGAGCAGGACCGAGCCCGGGTCGGGCAGCTCCACGACCGCCTCGGACAGGTTCACCGCGCAGGCGACGCCGTCCCGTTCGAACCACAGCACGCCGGCCGGGCCATCTACCCATGTGAGTCCGGCGCCGCGGGCCGGGTTCTCCCGCCGCACGCGCAAAGCCGTGCGGTAGAAGGACAACATCGAGTCCTGGTCGTCGCTCTGCGCCTCGACGCTGAGCTTCGCCCAGTCCGCGGGCTGGGGCAGCCACGAGCCGCCGGTGCCGAAGCCGAGCGACGGTCCCGAAGACGCCCAGGGCAGCGGGACGCGGCAGCCGTCCCGGCCGCGTTCGGTGCCACCGGACCGCACGAACATCGGGTCCTGCAGCACCTCGTCCGGCAGGTCCAGCACCTCGGGCAGGCCCAGTTCCTCGCCCTGGTACAGGTACACGGAGCCAGGAAGCGCGAGCATCAACGCCAGTGCTGCGCGCGCACGGCGCACACCGGTCTCACCGCCGCCGTAGCGCGTCACGTGCCGTTGCACGTCATGGTTCGACAGCACCCACGTAGTAGGTGCGCCAACGGGTTCCACGGCGGCCAGTGACGACTCGATGACCGAGCGCACCGCCTCGTAGTTCCACTCGGCGGACAGGTAGTGGAAGTTGAACGCCTGGTGCATCTCGTCCGGGCGCAGGTACAGCGCGGTCCGCTCGGCCGACGGCGTCCACGCCTCCGCCACGAGCACGCGCTCGCCGGGGTACGAGTCGACGACCTCGCGCCACTCGCGGTGGATCTCGTGCACGCCGTCCTGGTCGAAGAACGGCAGCGGTTCGGTGCCCAGCAGCTTGAGCTGGTCGGCGTGCCCGATGTCCGGCAGGCCCGGTGCCTTGATCATGCCGTGCGCCACGTCCACGCGGAACCCGTCCACGCCCAGGTCGAGCCAGAACCGCAGCACGTCGCGGAACTCCGCGCGCACCTCCGGCTGCTCCCAGTCGAGGTCCGGCTGCTCCGGCGCGAACAGGTGCAGGTACCAGGACCCGTCGGCCACCCGCGTCCACGCGGGACCGCCGAAGACGGACTCCCAGTCGTTCGGCGGCTGGTCGCCGACGCCCTCGCGGAACAGGTAGCGCTCACGGCCGCGGCCGGCCAGCGCCTCCTGGAACCACGCGTGCTGGTCGGACGTGTGGTTCGGCACGATGTCGACGATCACCCTGATGCCGAGCGTGTGCGCGTCGTCCACCAACGCGCGCACGTCGTCGAGTCCGCCGAACTGCGGGTCGACCGCGCGGTAGTCCGCCACGTCGTAGCCGCCGTCCGCCATCGGCGACGCGTAGAACGGCGTGATCCAGACCGCGTCCACCCCGAGGTCGCGCAGGTAGGGCAGGCGCGAGCGGATGCCCGGCAGGTCGCCGACGCCGTCGCCGTCCGAGTCGGCGAAGCTGCGCACGTAGACCTGGTAGATGACGGCGTGGCGCCACCAGTCGTAAGACATCGTCCCTGCCTTCCGATGAGGTGTGTCAGCGGTACAGGAAAGACGCTGCAAAAGTTTTCCGCAAGTCGCCTTAAGGATTCCTTACGACAGAGACTCTTTGCTGCAAACTTTTGCAAGGGTGATTAATGCGTTGCGAGGCCGCCAGGTCATCCGTCAGAGTGGTTCTCATCGAACCGGAAGAGAGGAACCAGCCGTGATGCAACACATGCGCCATCAGCACGTCTGGTGCTCCTCGGCATGAGCTGACCTCATGTCTCCGGGGAGCCGTCCCGTCGCACTCAGCGACGAGGCGGCTTTTTTGATGCCCGTTGGTCCAATTGGCACGGACACCGCGCTCTGAACGCGGAGATCGAGGTTCGAGTCCTCGACGGGCAGCCGTGACCGAAGCCGAAGCAGTCGAGGCGCCAGGTTGTGGTCCTGGTCGAAGCCGGTGCGAGTCCGGTCGGTCACTCCAGCGCGCGGGATCCGGCGATCACCCAGGCCTCATGAGCCTGGGGTGCCTGGTTCGACACCAGGACGCGCGACCAGGAGGGCGAGGAAGGCGTCGTGCAGGACACCATTGGTGGCCAGCACGACGTCCTCCTCCACCACCGTCACGCGCCCGCCCGCCTCCTCGACCAGCACGGGCAGGCAGGCCAGGTCGAACACGTCCAGGCCCGCTCCCGCCGCGATCACCGCGTCCACCTCGCCGGTGACCAGGTCGAGAACGGACGTCGAGCCGTCCACGACGACGCACTGCTCCAGCACCGGCTTTCTCCTGCCGTGCAGGCACACCCGCGCTCCGACGACGCCGTCCCTTGTGGACACCCGAGCGATCTCTTCCCGTGCGCCGCGGAACACCCGGCACCCCATGCCACGCCCCGCGGCCATCGTGATCCCCAGCGACGGCATCGCGGACACCGCCAGCGCGCCCTCCAGCGCCAGGTCCACCGAATAGGCAGGCCTCCCCGCCACGAAGTCGGCCGTGCCGCTGATCGGGTCGACCAGCCACCGCCGCCCGGACGTCCCGAGGCGCTCGGGACGTTCCTCGCCCAGCACACCGTCGCCGGGCACCGCTTCGGCGAGCAACCGGCGCACCAGGTCCTCCACCTGGAGATCGGTCGGGGTGACCTCGCTGCCGTCCTCCTTGAGCCGCACGTCGTGGTCACCCACCTCGAACGCCTTCGAAGCCACCCGTGCCGCCTCGCCGGCGATCCGCAACGCCAGCCGCATGTCGGTCCACATGGCCGCGAAGCCTGGCGGGAGCGGCCGTCCGGGCGGAACCGATGTAGCGTTGTGCTACATGATCGAGTTCGAACTGGGCGAGTCCGATCTGGCGGACGTGCGGTTCGCCGTCTCCCCGCTCGGCGAACTGACGCTCAGCCTGCGGGTGCTCAAGGACCCGGCCAAGTACCCGCTGCACGTGCCGTGGCTGCGCCGGGTCCGCGACGTCGACACCGAGGTCCTGCTGGCGCTGTCGACCGAGCGGGGCTGGACGCCGGACTTCCTGAGCCCCCGCCCGCGGACGCCGTTCACCCGGATCGAGGACGAGTTCGCGGCGGTGCGCGAACTGCCCGCGCACGCCCTGCGGCGCGACTACCGAGCGGTGTTCGGCGACGTGCCGGACGCGCTGCGCGACCGCGGGCGGGTGCTTGCCGCGCTGGAGACCTACTGGCACGTGGCCCTGGCGCCGTCGTGGGACCGGATGCGCGCGGTCCTCGAAGCCGACATCGCCCACCGGGGCCGCGAGACGGCCCGGCGCGGGCTCGCGGCGATGTTCGCGGGGATCTCCGGCCGGATCACGTACGAGCCTCCCGTCGTCCAGGTGCGGATCGCGGGGGCGCCGGCCCGGCGGATCGCCGGAGGACAGGGGCTCGTGCTGGTGCCTAGCGTGTTCGCGCGGCGCACGGCCGTGCCGGTGGATGCCGACGCACCGCCGGTGCTGATCTATGCGGCGCGTGGGGCGGGCACAGTGTGGGAGACCGGTCTTGGCAAGGGGGCGGATGCCCTCGCCGGTGTGCTCGGCCGGGTGCGGGCGGACCTGCTGACCGGGCTCGCCGAGCCGGGGTCGTCCACCGACCTCGCCCTCCGCGCGGGCGTGACGACCTCGGCGGTCAACCAGCACCTGCGGGCGTTGCGCGACGCCGGACTGCTGGCCTCACAACGGCACGGGCGCAGCGTCGTCTACGCCCGCACCGAACTCGGCGACGCCCTCGTGTCCCACTCCGTGGAACGGGGAAGTGGTGCCCTGCCACCGTCGTTGCCCTGAACATGACCTTCGCCGAGGACTGGCAGACCTGGAAGACCGACCGGGAGACGACGCTGGCCGACCCGTACGGGTGGTTGGCGCTGGTGTCGCTCGACTGGCTGGAGACGAGCCCACGAACCTATGACGGCCTACCGGGCGAGTGGTGGCAAGACGACGACACCGCGTATTGGCGCCACAACGGCGAAACGCAGCGGTTCACGCTCGTGCAGAGCGGTACGGGCCAGCGCGTCACGGCCGGGGACGTCGAGATCGAGGTCGCACGCCGGGGTGGCTACCTGATCCGCGTGCACGACCCCAAAGCCCAGGTGCTGCACGACTTCAAGGGCGTTCCCTCGTACGAACCGCACGAGGAGTGGGTGCTGGAAGGCACCTACGAACCGTTCGACGAGCCAGTGCCCACGACCGTCGGTGCTGTCGTGGAGGGCCTCAGCCACGTGTACGAGGCACCGGGCCGTGTGCGGTTCACGCACAACGGCGCCGAACACACACTTACGGCGTTCAACGGCCGCAACGGTGGGCTGAGCATCTTGTTCACCGACGAGACCAGCGGTGTCACCACCTACGCGGCCAACCGGCAGATCGCCGCCACCCCGCGCGACGGCAGGGTCGTGCTCGACTTCAACCGCGCGACGAACCTGCCGTGCGCGTTCACCGACTTCGCCACCTGTCCGCTGCCGCCCGCGGGCAACCACCTGCCGTTCGGCGTCGAGGCGGGCGAGAAGACGCCGTACGAGCGCGGTTAGAAGAACTCGTCGAGCAGCCGGTACCAGGCCAGCACCTCGGGGCGGGGGGTGAGGCCGTAGGCGCGGTCGAACGCGCCTGCGGCCTCTTCGCCCAGTTCCCGGTGCACCAGCGCGAGGTCGCGGTGCCGGTCGGACACGCCGAGCCGGGCCACGTCGATCAGCACGGTCGACCCGTCGGGGCGCAGCAGCACGTTCGGCGGGCAGAAGTCGCCGTGCGCCACCACCAGGTCCTCGGTCGTCGGCGCGGTGGCGACGAGCTTGAGCAACAACTCCCGCGGCGTCGCACCGAGGTGGTCGTCGTCGAAGTCGTCCGCGTCCACCAGACCCGCCTCGACGTTGAGCCGGGCCTGCTCCAGCACGACGGGGATCGTGGCGGCGTAGGGGCAGGACTCCACCGGCAGCGCGTGCAACGACCGCAGCACGGAGCCCATGACCTCGGCGGCGTGCACCGGGTCGGCCGAGGCGAGCGACGGTGCGCCGACGTCGGCCAGCACGAGCCAGCCGTCCGCGAACGCCCGGACCTCCGGCACCTCGAAGTGCTTGCCCAGCCACAGCAACCGGTCGTGCTCGTCGACGCCCGCGCGCTTCACGTAGCTCGACCCGACGTGCCAGACGTCGCCGGACAGGCCCTCGTGGTCGGCGGACCACTCCGCGGACCCGACCGCGCGCAGGATCTCCTCGGGGACGTTCATTCGCAGCCGATGCCGTCCTTGTCGTGGTCCAGGCCGTAGATGTCCGTGCCGATGACGGTGACCGGGCCCGCCACGTACGCGGGGCCGTTCCCGCTGCCGCCGGCGCAGTCCACGTCGGTCGCGATCGGCACGCAGCCACTGTAGTTCGGGTCGCACGAGGGCTTCGGGGCCGGCTTGGGCTGCGGCACCGGCTGGGGCTGGGGGTTCGGCTGCGGCTGCGGCTGCGGCTGGGGTTGCGGCTTCGGCTGGGGCTGCGGGGCGGCGGCAGGGGTGGTCGTGGTCGTCGTCGTAGTGGTGGTCGTGGTTGTCGTGGTGGTGGTGGTGGTCGTCGGCGCCACGGTCGTGGTGGTCGTCGTGGTGGTGGGTGCGGCCGTGGTGGTGGAGGAGATCAGTGCCGCGGCCTTGTTCGGGTCGCTCGGCCCGTCGACCGCGGCGCCGACGATGCCGACCACGAAGAAGAACCCGAGCAGGCCCGCCACACCGATCGCCACCGGCGCCGCCACCGACCTGCGCGCCGCCGCCACCGGCACGACCGCGCCGGTGGGGATCTCGCGCGGCATCCGCAGCGAGATCTGCAGGACGCCGTTCGTGCCGCGCTGGACGAACGCGGTGCAGCCGGTCGCCCCTCCGCCGGACTCCACGTGCATCAGCACCGGCGCATACCGTTGCGACATCAGGAAGGTCAGCTCGCCCACGCGGTGCCCGTCGAGCCGCACCTCGATGCCGCGGTGACCCCGGTACTTGCCCGACGCGATCGCGCACCACGTCAGGTTCACGGCGACATGCCGCGTCACGCCGTGCGGCACCGCGTACCGCGACAACACGTCCTGGTGGTGCTGCTCGCCGGTGACGGTCACCGTCACCTCGCCGGGAACCATCACCAGACCGGCGGCCGAGTTCTCGATCACTGTCGCAACTCCCTCGGAGGTGGGCTTGTACGCCTCACCATCGAGAAGCCGATCCCGGTGTTACCGACAGTGCCGCGACGTTGTGCTGAACGGGTGAAAACCCGGTCGGACCCGTCACGAACGGACGATGATCACCGATGTAGGTCCTTTGTACGGTGGCGTCATGCTGCAGCCGGACCGCGAGACCAGGGTCGAGTGGACGAGGGCCGTGACGGACTTCGTCGAGACGTTCACCGGGGGACTGGAGACCGCGCCCGCGTCGTCCCCCGGCACCGCCCTCCTGCCCCCGCCGCCGCGGGAGGAGCCGGGGGAGCTCGCCGACCTCCTCGCCCGGTTCGGTCACGCGGCGAGCCAGGCGGTGGAGACCGCGGGCCCGCGCTACCTCGCCTACTTCCCGGCTGGAGGCCTCTACAGCTCGGTGCTCGCCGAGTTCCTCGCCCAGGCCACCAACCGCTACACCGGCGTCGCGTCCACCGCCCCCGCGCTGGTCGCGCTCGAACACAGCGTGATCCGCTGGATGTGCGCCGAGTTCGACCTCCCGGACGGCTCCGGCGGCATCTTCACGACCGGTGCGTCACTGGCCACTCTCTCGGCGGTGCACACGGCCCGTCAGGACCGCCTCGGCGCACACGACCCCAAGGGCACCATCTACGTCACCGAGCACACACACCACTGTGTGGCCAAAGCAGCGCGCATCACCGGGTTCCCGGCCGAACGCATCCGTGTCGTCCCCACGGACACCTCACTGCGCATGGACGTCGACCAAGCCGCTGCCCTGATCGCCGAGGACCGCACCGATGGCCTGCGCCCGTTCCTGATCATCGGCACGGCGGGCGCGACCAGCACCGGCATCGTCGACCCGCTCGACGCCGTCGCGAGCCTCGCCGAGCGCGAAGGCCTGTGGTTCCACGTCGACGCCGCGTACGGGGGCGCGTTCCAGCTGACCGAACGCGGCCGCGCGACGCTGCACGGCGTCGACCGGGCCGACTCGATCGCCTGGGACCCGCACAAGAGCCTCTTCCTCCCGTACGGCACGGGCGTGCTGCTGGTGCGCGAGGAGACGAAGCTGAAAGCGGCTCACGTCGCCGACGGCGACTACCTCCAGGACCTCGACCACGGCACCGGCCTGCCCGACTACGCCGACCTCGGCCCCGAGCTCACCCGCGAGTTCCGCGGCCTGCGCGTCTGGCTCCCGCTGCACCTGCACGGCGTCGCGGCGTTCCGGGAGGCCCTCGACGAGAAGCTCGACCTCGCCGGCCACCTCCGCGCCGAGCTGGCCGGGATCGACGGCGTCGAGGTGCTGCCGTCCGGACTCACCGTCGTTATCTTCCGGAGCGCCGACAGCGAGCGGCTCCTCAAGACCGTCAACGGCTCCGGCCGGTTCTTCCTGTCCAGCACGCGGCTCGGCGGCGAGTTCACCCTGCGGATCTGCGTGCTCAGCCACCGCACGCACCGCGAGCACGTGACCGAGGTCGTCGAGCTGGTCAGGCGCTCGACCGCACGACCAGCGAGGTAGGCAGCAGCAGCGACGGCGGCAGCCCGTCCTCGCCCGCCAGCTCCGCGAGCAGCCGCCACGTCATCGTCCGCCCGAGCTCCTCGATGTCCTGGCGGACCGTCGTGAGCGGGGGCGTGGCGGTGGCGGCGAACACCGAGTCGTCGAACCCGACCACGGCGACGTCCTCGGGCACGCGCTTGCCCTGGGCGTGCAGCACCTGCAGTGCGCCCAGGGCCATGATGTCCGCCGCCACGAACACCGCGTCCAGGTCGGGTGCCTTGCGCAGCAACGCTTCCATGGCCCGTGCGCCGCTCTCGGGCGTGAAGTCGCCGTGCGCCACCAGGTCCGAGGAGAGCTTGGCCTCGCTCAGGCCGCGCTTGAACCCGCTCAGGCGGTCGGCGCCGACGGCCATGTCCTTCGGGCCCGCGACGGTGGCGATGCGCTTGCGGCCGAGCGACGCCAGGTGGCGTGCGGCCTCCAGGGCACCGGTGAAGTTGTCGGCGTCCACGAACGGGACGGTGGTGCCGAGCGGACGGCCGCCGGAGACGACCGGCAGGCCGATCTCGGCGAGCATCGGCACCAGCGGGTCCTCGCCGTGCAGGCTGACGAGCAACGCGCCGTCGACGTGGCCGCTGCTCAGGTACGCGACCAGGTCGCCGGGGTCGGACGGCTGGCTCATCATCAGCAGCAGCTGCATGTGGCGGCCGGTCAGTTCCGAGTGGATGCCCCGCAGCACGCCCGCGAAGAACGGGTCGGACAGCACGCGGCCGGTCGGCTCCGACACGACCAGGGCGATGGCGTTGGCCCGGTTGCCGGCGAGGGCGCGCGCGGCCTGGTTGGGGGAGTAGCCGAGCTCCGCGATGGCGGCGTGCACGGCCTCCCGGGCCTTCGCGCTGACGTACTGCTCGTCGTTGATGACGCGCGAGACGGTCGACTTGGACACCCCGGCGACCCGCGCGACCTCTTCGATCCGGGGGCCGGGACGTCGTTTCGCCGTCTCGGTCATGCGGTCATCTTAGGCTGCCTGGCCCGACCATGATCTGCTCAGGTCCATCTTCGTTCCCCCTCTTCACGGCGGCGTGCGCCCAGTTTCCAAGATCGTCCGCACAAATTCCGCACAGCCACCCCGAGTTCTGGCACCATGCCCCCCGAGGAGGGCTAGTGCGGTATCGGCTTCTTGGGCCGCTGCAGATTTGGCGTGGGGGCGTGGAACTGCGGCTGGGCGGGCCCCGGCAAAGGACGTTGCTGGCAGCGTTGGCACTCCATGCCAACGAGACGGTCAGCTTTGAACATCTGAGCGAAGCGGTGTGGGAATCCCCACCCGCGGCTCCCGAATCGAACATCAGGACCTACGTCGCCGCCCTGCGCAAGCTCGTGCAGGACGACCTCGTCACCGTTCCGGGTGGATACCGGCTCAGGGTGGCGGACGACGAGGTGGACGTCGCCGTCTTCAGCCGCCTGTGCGCGGCCGGGGACGAGGCGTTGAAACAGGGCGACCACCGCGAGGCGGCCGCACGGTACGAGGAAGCCCTCGCGCTGTGGCGCGGTCCCGCGCTGGACGGCCTCACGGTCGGACCACGGCTCGAAGCGGAGCTCACGCTGCTGCAGGAACGGCGGCTCACCGTCGCCGAGCAGCACGCGCGGCTGTCGATCGAGCTCGGCCAGGGCGAACGGCTGATCGCCGAGCTGCGGCGGCTCACCAAGCAGTTCCCGTTGCGCGAACAGCTGTGGCTGCAGCTCATGCACGCGTTGCAGCGGGCCAACCGGCCCGCCGAGGCGCTGCAGGCGTTCGAGGACGTGCGGGTGCTGCTCGCCGACGAGCTCGGCACCGATCCGGGCAGCGAACTGCGCGAGCTGCACGCCCGGCTGTTGCGCGGCGACCAGCCGCGCCCGGCGCTGAACACGCTGCCGCGCGACGTCGCGGACTTCACCGGCCGCACCATCGAGATCGACCGGCTGACCAGGGCGGTCACCGGCAAGGCAGCCGTGGTGATCTCCGCGATCGACGGCATGCCGGGCGTCGGCAAGACGACGCTCGCCGTGCACCTGGCGCACCGTCTGGAGTATCCGGACGGTCAGCTGTTCATCGACCTGCACGCGCACACTGCGGGCCGTGCGCCCGTGGAACCCACGGACGCGCTAGATGTGCTCTTGCGCGCGTTGGGCATCGAGGAGATCCCGGTCAGCCTCGACGAACGGGCCGCCATGTGGCGTGGCGAGCTCTCGCGGCGCAAGTTGCTCGTGGTGCTCGACAACGCCGTGAGCGCCGACCAGGTCCGCCCGCTGCTGCCGGGCGTGCCCGGTTCGCTGGTGCTGGTCACGTCCCGCGCGCGGCTGGTCGAGCTGGAGGGCACGTCGACGCTCACGCTGGACGTGTTGTCCGAGGCGGAGGCGTTGCAGCTCTTCGCCACGATCGTGGGCGACGAGCGCGGCACGGACGAAGCCGCGCGCGAGGTCGTCGAACTGTGCGGGCGGCTCCCGCTGGCCGTGCGCCTGGCCGCCGGACGGCTCCGCAGCCGTCCCACCTGGACCACCGCCCATCTCGCGACGCGGTTGCGCGAGGGACGATTATCCGAACTGGACGCGGTGTTCGCGCTGTCGTTCAGCCAGCTGCCCACCGGGCACCAGCGGCTCTTCGGCCTGCTGGGCCTGCACCACGGCACCGATTTCGACGTCGACCAGGCCGCCGCGCTGGGCGAGCTCGACCCGCTCGAGTGCGACGGCATGCTCGAGGACCTCGTCGACGTGCACCTGCTGGAGTCGGCGACGCTCGGCCGGTACCGGATGCACGACCTGCTGCGGCAGTACGCGCAGTCCAAGGTGGACGGCAGCCGCGAGCCGCTGACCAGGCTGCTCGACCACTTCCTCGACACGGCGAACCAGGCGACGCGGCTGATGTCGCCCGCCGCGCGCAAGTACGAGGTGGACATCTCCTACCGGCCGGAGTCCCGGCTGGTGCTGCGCGACTACGACCACGCGGTCGAATGGCTGGAGACCGAACGCCAGACGCTCGTGGCCGCCGTGGCGCTGTCACTCGACGGTGACTGGCGCACGCACACGTGGCAGCTCGCGCGCGCGTTGACGTTCTTCTGCATGGTGCGCGGCCACACGCGTGACTGGGCCACGATCAACGAGCTGGCACTGGAGGCCGCGAAGGACGAGCCTGCCGCACTCGCCATCACCACCAAGAACTACGCGATGGTGTTCTGGCAGACGGCGCAGTACCCCAAGGCGATCCACTACAACGAGCAGGCCATCGAGATGCTCCGCGAGCTGGGCGACCTGCAGGGCGTGGCGGGCACGCTGAACAACCTCTCGCTGGTCTACCGGACCCTCGGCCGCCACGCCGAGGCCGCCGACCTCCTCGAACAGGCCATCACGGTGGCGCGGCAGCTCGGCGACCGGCACCTCGAGTCGCAGGCGATGAGCAACGTCAGCAACATCTACAGCGCGCTCGGCCGCTACGACGAGGCACTGCAGGCGTGCACGTCCGCGCTCGCGTTGATGCGCGAGATGGGCAGCCGCCGCGACGAGGCGGACACCCAGAGCGCGCTCGGCATGATCCTGCACGCGATGGGCCGGCACGCCGAGGCGTTGGAAGCACTGGAATCGGCCCTCGCCGCCGTGCGCGCTATCGGTGACGTGACGACGGAAACCGTGGTACTCAACTACCTCGGGGAGGTGCTCACGGCGGCCGGACGGCCCACTGAGGCCGTGACGCGGTTGCGTGAGGCGCTCGAACTGGCCGAACGGATCGACGACCGGCGTGAGGCCGCCAACGCGCACAAGCACCTCGCCCAGGCCGTCGCGGATCCCGCCGAGGCGGCCCGGCACCAGCGGGAAGCGGACGAGCGGTTCGCCGCCCTAGGCACCGGCTGACCGGGGACCCGGCCTCCCGCCGGGCAGCACCGCGCCGCGCGGCAGCCCGTCCCGCAGCAACGGCAACAGCCTCGGGTGCTTGCTCATGAGCACCGCGGCTGTGCCGTTGCGCTGCTGGACCCGGCGGCAGAAGTGCGGGGACAGCGCCACGCCGAGGTAGGCCTCCGCACGGGGTCCGTAGACCACGGCGCCGCCCAGACCGCACCACGCCGCGGCGACCGCGCCGCCACCGGTCCAGAGGAACCCCTCGACGTACACGCCGCCGTCGTGCCGGCCCGCCTCGCTGAAGGCGTCGCTGAACGTCACCTGCGGCTGCAGGCGGGTCAGGTCGTCGGCGGACCACCACGTGCCGAGGTCGAGCACCAGGCCCTCCACGCTCGCGTGCGCCCACTCCGAGTCGTCCACGAGCGTGCGGAACGGCGCCTCCAGGCCCGTCAACGCCGCCGTGAGCTCGTCCACCCGCCCATGGTGCGGTCAGCGGGCCGATCCTGCTGTCCGAAGTGGACTCAGCTGATCGTGACGGGGATGCTCACCGTCACCGGTCCCGCCACGCCCGTGATGACGCCGTCGCCCGCCTTGTTGCCCGCCTGCAGCCGGGCGCGGAACGTGATCGTCTGGCCGGGCGCGAGCGTCTGGCCGCCCTCGCACGTCACCGTGCCCTTGCCCGCCGGGCAGCCGATCATGCCCACGTTGGTCTTGCCCGGCCCGACCGTCTTGATCTTGTCCGGCATCGTCAGCGTCAACGTTGGCACGGTCGTCGGGGCGTCGCCGTTGTTGGTGATGCTGATGTTCATCTCGTTCGCGGGGCCCTCGGTGGTCATCGCGATGCTGCCGGGCGCGTCCGCGGACAGCCGGGCCGCCGCGGGCGCGACCGTATTGACCGTCGTGGTGACCACCGGCGCGTTCGGCCCGCTCGTCCCCACACCCGGCGCGGCCGATCCCGCCGACGTGCCTCCCGGCGCGGGGGCGCCGGAGGGCTGGGAGGAGCCGGGCTGGCCGGACTGACCCGTCTGCTGGACGCCGTCCGAGGCACTGGTGCTGGTCCCCGGCGCGGCGCCCGGGATCGTGGAGGCCGTGCCGCCGCCGTCCGTGCTCACCACGCCGGACGCGGCGACCACCACGACGGCGGCGGCCGACGCGGCGACCCCGAGCCACGACGTCAGGCTGATGCCCACGGCGGCGCCCTTGCCCGCGGTCGCGGCGGCGGCGAGGTAACCGGCGGTGCCCGTGCCGAGCACGATGGGGGCGACGAGGCCCCGCAGCGCGCCGTTCACGTCGGACAGCTCGCTCGCGAGCTTGCGGCACTCCGCGCACGTGTCCATGTGCTCGTCGATCTGGATGGCCTCGCGGCCCTTGATGCTGCCGCGGGTCCACGCGCCGAGCTTCGTCACCGTGGCGCGGCACTTCTCCGCCGGCTCCTGGTTGACGTGCGCCTGCAGGAACGCCTTGCGCAGCCCCTCGCGCGCACGGAACGCCATCGCCGAGACGCCGTTGGCCGTCAACCCCAGCAGCGGCGCGATCTCGCCGGGGGACTGGCCCTCGATCGCGGTGTGCCACAGGACGGTCTGCCACCGCTCGGGCAGCGTCGCGAACGCCGTCGCGGCCAGCGTCTGGTCGAGGTCCTCGACCGCCTTGTCGCGGAACTCCACGCTGGTCGCCTTGGTGGCGCCCGGGATCTCCTCGACGTCACCGGCCAGTTCGACGCGCTTCTCCTTGCGGGTGCGGTCGTACGCCGCGTGCCGCACGGCCGTCAGCAGGTACGGCCGGAACGCCGTGCCGGGTCCGCCACCACCGCGCAACGCGGCGAGGACCTTGGCGAACGCCTCCGCCACCAGGTCGTCGGCGTCCGACGAGGACGAGGACAGCTGCATCGCGAGGACGCTCGCCGAGCGCACGTGCCGTTCGTAGAGCTTGCCGTACTCCTCGACCCTGCCGTCTCTGACGGCGTCGATCAGGTCGGCATCCGACGGCGGTCGTCCACGCTGCCCGATCAAAGAAAGCCCTCACAACCTGATGCCCTGTGCTGATACGCGGACCCTATCGAGATGACTCAACACGAACAATCCACGCATCCGAATCCGATGTAATAAAAGAGGTTCAGGACTCGCGCAAGTCTTGCCCAACACAGGTCTCATGGCCCTGGCGCCTACTTGCGTTACCTGCGTGGACTTCCTGACCCAGCTGGTTCCGGTGCGCGCGGCCGTGCCGGTCGAACGGCACAGCCTGCTCTCCGACCGAGCGCTTTCGCCCTGGTCACACCGGATGTGGACGTGACCTGGCTGTGTCGGCCGGCACCGGACTCACCCGCTTTGTTCGCCGAACTAATCGGTGGCGACGGGCATTTCTCGGTGTGGCCCCGAAGGAACCAGCTCCGGTTGGGCCAACGGTACGCATCCGGCTCGATGACGGTGCGAACCCGCTGGACGGGCCTTCAGGTGACCGACAGGTTGTGCGGCGGACTGGTGCGTTTGGTCGAAGGGAGGGTGCCGCTGTAGTGGAGTTCGCGTCCCGTCCCGATTTTGGCCAGAAAGTTGTCCAGTCGGAACCGGTCCCGGGCGGCGTGCGCGTCGTGGGGACGCCGATCGGGCTGCGCTGGGCGCGAGACTGTCCACAGAGGACTGCCCGAACGGATCGGCGGCGTCCGCAACTGGGACTACCGCTACCGCTGGCTGCGCGACGCCGCTCTCACCGTGCAGGCGCTCGGGTCGACGGACGAGGCGAGCGCTTTCCTGGGCCGGCTGCACCGGGTGCTGCGCAGCGGGCCGACGCCGAGGAGCTGTTCGAGGAGTGCGACCCGGTCGCCGAGCAGGCGCTGGGCAACCACCCGCGGGCCTACTCGCACCTCGGCCTGATCCCGCTGCGCGCTGGCGGCCAGACCGTGACCCGACCTGAGTAGCCGTACTCATGACAGTCCCGGTGTGACCCAGGACTCTCGGAGCATGACCTCTGCCAAGCCCTCGCACACGCCGACGACCGCCGCGTTCTACGTGCAGGCGGTCCTCTCGTTCGGGCTCTCGCTGACCGCCGTCGGCGTCGGAGTCGTCTTCCTGCCCGTGGACGGGTGGGTGCGCGCGTTCCTCGCCATCGCGATGCTCTACGCGATCACCTCGGCGTTCACGCTGGCCAAGGTGATCCGGGACAGACAGGAGGACACCTACATCACCAGCAGGGTGGACCGGGCCCGGCTGGACAAGCTGCTGACCGAGCACGACCCGTTCAAGCTCGACGCCGCCTGAGCCTTACGGGTGCCCCTGCCACAGCCGCCACGCGCGCGGGCTCGCCGGCTCGTGGTGGCTGTCGGCCTCCCCGAACCGCAGCCGGACCCGTGCGCCGCCCAGGCGACCTCGCTCCAGGTGGATCGTGCCGCCGGTGGCCTCCGCGGCCGCGCGGGCGATGTCGAGGCCCAGGCCGGTCGAGCCGCCTCCGCTGCTGCCGCGGTGCAGGGCGGAGGACGGGTCGGCGACGCCGGTGCCGCCGTCCTCGACCACCAGCGTCACCCAGCCCGCGTGCCGCACGACCGACACCCCGACCGGTGCGGCGGGCGGCGTGTGCCGGAAGACGTTCTCCAGCAACGTGTCCACCACGGCTCCCAGCGCGTCGGGGGCGAGCGGCACCCAGCAGGGTTCGCCCACGTCGATCTCGCACAGCCGGCCCTGGTCGGCGGCGTGGGCCGACCAGAACGCCATCCGCGCCTCCACGACCGCCGCCACGTCGCAGGTGGCCGCCTCGTCGTCGGAGGGCTGCAGGGACTGGATGATCCGGTCGACGTCGTGTCCCAGCGTGCTGACCGCGCTGCGGATCCGGTCGGCCACCTGGCCCGGGCCGATCGCGTCCGCGTCGAGCCGCAGCGCCGCCAGCGGGGTGCGCAACCGGTGGGACACGTCCGCGATCATCTCGCGCTCCTTGGCGCGCAGCTGCGCCGTCCGCGACGACGCCGCGTCGATCGACTCGGCCAGCACCTCGAGCTCACGCGGCCCGCGCAGCCGCACCCGCCGCCCGACCGACGTGGTCAGGTCGCGCAGCGCCGCCAGCACGGGCGTGAAGGGCCGGTGCCCCAGCCACACCGCCGCGCCGACCGCCGGCACGGCCGCCCCGAGGACCAGCAGCAAGGGCAGGAACGGGAACGACACAGCAGCGGGCACCACCGACACCACCGCTCCCTCGACCGAGGCGACCTGCGTGCCGCGACCCGCGCCGAGCCGTGTGCCGTCGGGCAGCACCACGGACAGCCTGCCCTCGGCGCCGGCGGCCGTGCGGGCGATCGTGCCGCGGACCGCGTCGGGGTCCGCGGACACCGCCAGCACCCCGGTCACGACGGCGGTGTCGCGCCGGTCGGCCTCCGCCGCGGTGGCCGCGGCGTGCGCGTAGGTCAGAAAACCCGCCGTGGCCACGAAAACCAGGGCGACCAGGCCGGTAGCGAGCAGCAGGGCGCGGGTGATCACCGCCCTCATTCGGGCGCCGCCAGCTTGAACCCGACGCCGCGCACCGTGTGCAGGTACCGCGGGTGCGCCGCGGTCTCGCCGAGCTTGCGCCGCAGCCACGACGCGTGCACGTCGATCGTCTTGTCGTCGCCGACGTACGGGTTGCCCCACACCGCCTGGATCAGCTCCCGCCGCGAGATCACCCGCCCCGGCCGTTGCGCGAGGTAGGCGAGCAGGTCGAACTCCCGCCTGCTCAGCGACAGCGGCGCGCCGTCGAGCGCGGCCGTGCGCTGGGCCAGGTCGATGTGCAGCGCGCCGAGCTCCACCACCTCGGACGGCAGGGTGGCACCACCCGTGCGGCGCAGCAGCGCGTTGATCCGCGCGGCCAGGTGCTCGGCCGAGAAGGGCTTCACGATGTAGTCGTCCGCGCCCGCGTTCAGGGTGCTCACCACCGACGTCTCGGCGCCCCGCGCGGTCGCTACGATCACCGGTACGTTGCTCACGCCGCGCAGCATCCGCAGCGCCGCGACTCCGTCGAGGTCCGGCAGCCCGAGGTCGAGGATCACGAGGTCGAGCTCGGACGTGCCCGCCTCGCGCAGGGCGGCCACGGCGGTGCCGACGGCCTGCACGACGTGCCCGAGGTCGGTCAGCGCGTGCACGAGCGCCGCCTGGACCACCGGGTCGTCCTCGACCACGAGCACCTTCGACATACACGCAGGGTAAGCAGCGAACCGGTCGTTTGGGAGAGGTGTAGCGAGCTTATCGAGATCGTGTTTCGTCCTTAAATCTGTCTTAGGGCTGCCGACCCTACGGTCTGCAGTCACACCGAACAGGGAGTTGTCGTGGCAGAAGTCGTTCTGACGGGGCTGGGCAAGGCCTACGGTGACGGCACCCGTGCGGTCACCGACCTCAACCTGGAGATCCGCGACGGTGAGTTCCTGGTGCTCGTGGGCCCGTCGGGCTGCGGCAAGACGACGGCGCTGCGGATGATCGCGGGCCTCGAGCAGATCACCGAGGGCACCATCCACATCGGTGAGAATGTCGTGAACGACGTGCCGTCGCGCGACCGCGACGTTGCGATGGTGTTCCAGTCGTACGCGCTCTACCCGCACCTCAACGTGTACGACAACATCGCGTTCGGCCTCACGCTGCGCAAGCTCGCCAAGAAGGAGATCGACCACCGCGTCCGCGAGGTGGCCGAGGTCCTCGAACTGACCGAGCACCTCGACCGCAAGCCGCGCAACCTCTCCGGCGGCCAGCGGCAGCGCGTCGCGATGGGCCGGGCGATCGTGCGGGCCCCGCAGGCGTTCCTGATGGACGAGCCGCTGTCCAATCTGGACGCCAAGCTGCGCGTGCAGATGCGGGCCCAGATCGCGCGGATCCAGCGCGAGATCGGCGTGACGACGGTGTACGTCACGCACGACCAGACCGAGGCCATGACGCTCGGGGACCGCGTCGCCGTCATGCGCCGCGGCGTGCTCCAGCAGGTCGGTCCGCCCCAGGAGCTCTACGACCGGCCCGTCAACCTGTTCGTCGCCGGGTTCATCGGCTCGCCGGGCATGAACCTGGTGTCCGCGCAGCTCGTCGAGAACGACGGCCAGCTGTGGGTCTCGCTCGGCTCGGACGCGTTGCTGCTGCCGGAGTCCGTGCCCACGCAACGGCCCGCGCTGCGGCAGTACGTCGGCCGCGACGTCGTGGTCGGAATCCGTCCCGAGGACATGGAGGACACGGCCCTGGCCGACGCGCGGGAGGGCGAGATCCTGCACTCCGTGGCGGACCTGGTCGAGGCCATGGGCTCGGACGTCCTCGTGCACTTCCCGGTCGACGTCCCGCCGGTCGTCACCGACGACACCCGCGAGCTCGCCAAGGACACCGGCACCGACGACCTGCCCGGTACCAAAGGCAAGGGGACCGTCCTCGTGGGACGGTTCAGCCCGCGCACCCGCATCTACGAAGGACAACCCGTCGCCGCCTGGGTGGACACCTCCCGGCTGCACTTCTTCGACCCGGCCACCGGGTCCTCCATCTGGAAGTAGGAGCTTCGATGAGGAAGCAGTGGATCGCACTGGTCGCGCTGACCACCCTGGCCACCGCGTGCACCGGAGGCCCGGCGGGCGGCGAGGACCTCAAGGGCCAGACGATCGAGGTCGTCGGCCCGTGGGTCGGTGACGAGCAGAAGAACTTCGAGCAGGTCCTCAAGGCGTTCAGCGACAAGACGGGAGCCGAGGTCAAGTACACGCCCGCCGGTGACGAGCTGCCCACCGTCGTGCAGACCAGGATCTCGGGCGGCACACCACCGAACGTCGCGCTGGTCGCCCAGCCCGGCCTGGCCTGGCAGTTCGCCAGAGCGGGGGCGCTCAAGCCGCTGAACGCCGACGTCGAGAAGGCCGTCACCGACCACAACGCCCCGGTGTGGAAGCAGCTCGGCAGCGTCGACGGCAAGCTCTACGGCTTCACCTTCAAGGCTGCCAACAAGTCCGCGTTCTGGTACAGCGAGAAGGCCTTCCGGCAGGTCGGCGCGACGCCGCCGGCGACGTGGGACGACCTGGTGAAGGTGAGCAGGGCCATCGCCGAGACGGGCGTCGCACCGGTGTCGGTCGGCGGCGCGGACGGCTGGACGCTCACCGACTGGTTCGAGAACGTCTACCTGCGCACCGCGGGGCCGGAGAACTACGACAAGCTCGCGAAGCACGAGATCCCCTGGACCGACCCGAGCGTGAAGAAGGCGCTGGAGGAGCTGGCGAAGCTCTGGGGCGACCCGACGCTGATCGCGTCCGGCGCGCTGCAGACCGAGTTCCCGAAGTCCGTGATCAACGTCTTCGGCGAGCCGTCCACGGCCGCGATGGTCTTCGAGGCGGACTTCGTGGCGAGCATCATCACCACCAACACCAAGGCGAAGGTCGGCGAGGACGCCAAGTTCTTCCCGTTCCCCTCGGTCGCGGGCAGCAAGGACGCCGTGGTAGCCGGTGGTGACATGGCCGTGCAGTTCAAGGACGACAAGGCGACCACCGAGTTGATGGAGTTCCTGGCCTCGCCGGAGTCCGGCAAGATCTGGGCCGAGCTCGGCGGCTTCCTCTCGCCCAACAAGGACATCCCGGAGACCGCCTACCCCGACGCCGTGACGCGCGACCTCGCCCAGCGGATCGTGGGAGCGGGCGACAACGTCCGGTTCGACATGTCCGACCTCGCGCCGGCCGCGTTCGGCGGCACGAAGGGCGCGGGGGAGTGGAAGGACCTGCAGGACTTCCTGGCCGACCCGAAGAACGTCGACGGCATCATGACGCGCCTGGAAGCCAACGCGGTCAAGGCCTACAAATGAGACTGAAGACGAACGTGGACGCCGCGCCGGGGCGCTCACCCCGGCAGGCGATCCCGTTCCTGCTCCCCGCACTGGTCGTGCTGGCCGCGCTGGTGCTCTACCCGCTGGTGTTCTCGCTCATCCGCAGCTTCTTCGACGCCTCGGGGGAGAAGTTCGTCGGCGTGGACAACTACGTCGACACCTTCACCGACCCGCGCACGCTGATCGCCTTCCGCAACAACGTGATCTGGGTGGTCGTGGCTCCGGCGGCCGTCACCGGCATCGGTCTCGTGCTCGCCGTGCTGACCGAACGCATCCGGTGGGCCACGGCGTTCCGGGTGGTGCTGTTCATGCCGATGGCGATCTCGCTGTTCGCCTCCGGCATCATCTTCCGGCTCGTGTACGCGGAGTCGCCGGACCAGGGCATCGTGAACGCGGTCGTGGTCGGCGTGCACGACATCTTCGCTCCCTCCTCGAAGTACCCCGGCGTGCGGCCGCGCGACGGGTACGCCCTGACGGACGCGGGCTACACCGCGATCCGGCCGTCGCAGGCGGGCGACACGATCTCGTTGCCGCTCATCGGGTACTCGCCGCAGCAGCTGCCGTCCGAGGCGCTGCCGGCGTCCCCGGCGACGGCGGACACGGGCGAGCTGCGCGGCCTCGTGTGGCTCGACGTGTCGGTGGGCGGCGCCGCGGGCAGGGTCGACCCGACCGAGCGCGGCACGCCTGGCGTGGTGGTGGAGGCGGTGCGCGACGGGCAGGTCGTCGCCCGCACCACCACCGGTGACGACGGCAGGTTCACCTTCCCGGACCTGGGTGCGGGCGAGGTCTCGGTGCGGTTGCCCGCGGAGAACTTCGCGCCGCCGTTCCGCGGCCACACCTGGCTCGGGCAGGCACTGATCACCCCGGTGATCATCTCGTCCTGGATCTGGATCATGACCGGCTTCGCGATCACGTTCATCGCGGCGGGCTTGTCCGCGATCCCGCGCGACGCGCTGGAGGCCGCGCGGGTGGACGGCGCGACCGAGTGGCAGGTGTTCCGGCGCGTCACCGTCCCGCTGCTCTCACCGGTGCTGCTGGTGGTGTTCGTGACGCTCGTGATCAACGTGCTGAAGATCTTCGAGCTGGTGTTCGTGATCGCACCGGGCTCGGTGCAGGCGGAGGCCAACGTGCTGGCCCTGCAGATGTGGCAGGTGTCCTTCGGCACGGGCGGCGACCAGGGGGCGGGCAGCGCGCTCGCGATGATCCTGTTCCTGCTGGTGGCCCCGGCGATGCTGTTCAACATCCGCCGATTCCGACGGGAGCGGTCGTGACCCTGGTGGCCGAAGAGGTCCGCATCGACGTGCCCGTGGCGGGCGCGCCCAGGCGGTCCGTGCTGACGCGGTTCGTGTCCCGGCTGGGCAACGGGTTCGTGCAGGTCGTGCTCGCCCTGGTGGCGGTGTTCTGGCTGGTGCCCGTGTTCGGCCTGCTGATCGCGTCGTTGCGCGACGAGTCGGCCAACACCACGAGCGGCTGGTGGACGATCTTCACCAAGCCCGCCGAGCTGACGCTCGACAACTACGCCGCGCTCGTGGCGGACCGCGACGTGTGGCAGTCGTTCCTCAACACGTTCTACATCGCCGTGCCCGCAACGGTTCTGGTGGTCGTGATGGCGTCGCTGGCGTCATACGCCCTGGCGTGGATCGAGTTCCCGGGCCGCGAGACGCTGACCGTGGTCGTGGTCGGGTTGCTGGTCATGCCGATCCAGGTCGCGCTCATCCCGGTGGCGAAGCTGTTCGGCGCGCTGGGGCTGTTCGGCACGATCGCCGGCGTGGTGCTGTTCCACGTCGCGTTCGGACTGCCGTTCGCCATCTTCCTGCTGCGCAACTTCTTCACCGGCATCCCGCGCGACCTGATCGAGGCCGCGCGGATGGACGGCGCGACGGAGTGGGTGATCTTCAAGCGGGTGGTCCTGCCGGTCGCGAAGCCGGCCATCGCGTCGCTGACGATCTTCCAGTTCCTCTGGGTGTGGAACGACCTGCTGGTGGCGCTGGTGTTCGCGGACCAGGACTCGGCGCCGATCACCGTGGGGCTGCGGGCCCAGCTGCGGCAGTTCGGCACGAACATCGACGTGCTGTCGACGGGCGCGTTCCTGTCGATGGTCGTGCCGCTGCTGGTGTTCCTGGTGTTCCAGCGGTACTTCGTGCAGGGAGTGCTGGCGGGCTCTACGAAGTGAGGCCGCGCTCGACGGTGTCGAGGTCGCGCGTGGCGTAGCGCAGGTGCTCCCACTCCTCCTCGAGGATCGTGTGCAGGCACGACAACGTGGACTCCGTGTGGTCGGGGCCCCACGGGTTGGCGCGGGGGACGGCGAGGTCGGCCTCGGTCGCGGTGGCGAGGAACTCGCGGACCATCCGCGTCCGGTCCTCCCGCGCCGCGAGCACCTCGGCGTAGGGCGGGGTGCCGAGGCTGAAGACGGACAGGTCGTACCCGTCGGTCTCGTACTCGGCGTTCGGCATCCCCAGCGGGTGGTACGGCCGCTCCTTGCCCAGGATCGCGCGGCCGAGCCAGGTGTCGGTGGCCATGACGAGGTGCCGGACCGTCTCGGCGAACGACCACTCGCCGTCCACCGACACGTCCTGCGAACCCGGCGGCAGCGCGGCGACCCGGTCCACGGCGGAGTCCCAGGCGGCCTCGACCCTCGCCCACGCCGCGCGCAGCCCGTCCGGGTCCTGCGCGCGGCGTTCGGCGCGGCCGGGGAAGCGCCGGTTCAGCTCCGCCTCGACGTACGGCGTGACGTCGACGCCGTTGACCAGCAACGTGTTGCCGCCTTCGAGCAGCCACGGCGCGTCGATGTCCGTGCCGCCGACCTCCACCGCCCGCATGACCACGCCGGTGAAGTTCGCGCGGGTGAACCGCGCACCGCGCAGGCTCACGTCGGTGAAGGTGGCCCCGCGCAGGTTGTCGGGGTGGCGGAAGCTCGCTACCTGATCGCTCATGCCCCCATGCTGCCCGACCGTCCCAACAGGAGTTCTGTTCGGTCCTAAACGGACCGGTGCGCGGGCACGTTGCTCCGAACGGTCTGTTCATCGGTCACGAATGACGACGTAGGGTGACATGATCACGCGGTCTGCCAGCGGTTTTCGGTGGGGCTTCAGAGAAATCGCAACCGTGTGTGACAAAGCGCGCACGAGGAGAAGCATTCGGATGAACATCGAGACGGCGCTCAAAGAGGCGATGACCATCACGGGAGCGGTGGGTGTCGCGCTCGTGGACTACGACAGCGGCATGTCCCTCGGCTCGCTCGGCGGGGGCGACTGGCTGAACCTGGAGGTGGCCGCCGCGGGCAACACCGAGGTCGTCCGCTCCAAGCAGCGGGTGATCGGGGCCCTGCAGCTCAACGACGAGATCGAGGACATCCTCATCACGCTGCACCGCCAGTACCACCTGATCCGCCTGCTCTCCGGGGGCAAGCGCGGCGACTCGCTGTTCCTCTACCTCGTCCTCGACCGGGAGCGGGCGAACCTCGCCCTCGCCCGGCACAGCCTCAAGGCCATCGAAGCCGACCTGACGGTGTGAACGAGATGTCCACCGACGCTGCGCACACCGCCGGCGCGCTGCCCATGCGCAGGCGCGGGGCGACGGCACCGGCACCGGCGATCGCCCGGCAGGGAACGGGCCACAACGCCAGGAAGATGACCGAGGCGCTGCAACGGGTCCACGGCGACATCGACACCATCTCCATCAACGGTGTGCTGGTCGCGACGCGGGACGGCCTGGTGCTCTGCGGGATCACCCGCGACATCGAGGACGACGGCGTCGCCGCGATGGCCGCGGCCGCCGCGGGACTCGCCTCGCAGTTCACCTCGCAGGCGAGGGTCGGCACCCCCAGGGCCGTGTTCTTCGAGGGCGAGTCGGGCCAGGTCGGCGTGTTCGGCGTGGACGACGACACGCTGCTGGTGGTGCTCGGCGAACGCGACACCACGATGGGCATGTTCAACGTCCGCGCCAAGCAGGCGCTGAGCCTGCTGCAGGAGGCTCTCGCGGCCTGAAGCGGAAGGCCGGTTGCCGCCCCGTCGCGGCAACCGGCCTCGTGTCACGGCCGGGCGGACCCGCGGCGGGTGACCGAGTTGCGGACGACGAGCGTCAGCAGCAGCAACGCGATCCCGATCCCGACACCGCTCAGAGCCACGACGATCGGCGGCCAGTCCAGTCCCGGCGGCGCGGTGACGACCGTGTCCGCGTCCCTGGGGCGCGGCGGCTCGAAACCGGCGGCCTCGGCGGGCAGCACGGCGGTCAGCGCGGCCACCGGGTTCACCATGCCGAAGCCGGTCTTGTGGTCCCTGCCGGACACGTTGCCGGGGTGCAGCGCCGTGGCCTTGAGCCGTGCCATCACCTGGCGGGCGTCGAGCTCCGGGTAGCGCTCGCGCACCAGCGCGGCGATGCCCGCGACGTACGGCGCCGCGAAGCTCGTGCCCTGGATCTTCTGCACCCCGTCGGCCTTCACGTTCGCGTTCGTCAGGCCGGTGCCCTTGGGGTCGACGGAGATGATCTCCTCACCGGGCGCCGCGATGCTGATCCACGGCCCCCAGACGCTGAAGCCCGACACCTCGCCGGAACGGGAGATCGACGCGACCGACAGCACGTCGTCGGCGAACCACGCGGGCGAGGACACGGAGTTGACGGTCGCCGGGTCGAGGTTGTTGTTCTGCTGGGGACACCCGGCCTTGGCGTCGAGGTTGCCGGCCGCGGTGACGATCACGGTGTTCTTGACGTCCACCGCGTACCGGATCGCGGCCTGCAGCGCCTGGTCGTCCGCGCTGAAGTCCTTGGGACTGCCGCAGTTCGTCAGCGAGATGTTGACGACGCCCGCGCCCTGGTCCGCGGCGCGCACGACGGCCTGCGCGAGCGTCGACACCTTGCCGGCGGAGTCGCGCTTCGGCCTGGTGGCGTCACCCCTGAACTCGAAGCGGTCGCTGGTCTGGCGGATCGCGAGGATCGTCGCCTCCGGTGCGGCACCGACGAAGTCGCCCTCGGTCCGCGCCGCCGCCGCGACCCCCGCGACCTCGGTGCCGTGGCCGTCGCAGTCGTCCGCGCCGTTCTTGGTGCCGTGGACGTACTCACCGGCGGGCACGACCCTGCTGCCGAAGCGCGGGTTGCGCGGGTCGACGCCCGTGTCGATGATCGCGATCTTGACACCCTTGCCGGTCGCGAACCGGTGCGCCTGCTCCAGGTTCAGGTGGACCTGGCCCCACGGCTTGTACTCGATCAGCTCGTTCTTCGTGTCGGACTCGACGCAGCCCTTGTCGGTGGGCGTGTACGGCACGTCCGGCCCGCCCGTGTCCCGCGGCGGCTGGGCGCCGGCCGGCAGGGGCGGCGGCACCGAGTTCGGTGTGACCGCCGGCGCGGTGGACGACGGCTGCGCGGACGCCGCGGGAAGCGCTCCGGTGAGCAGCAGTGTGGTGGCGGCCGCCGTCGCCGTGGCACGGCGGAACCCCTGGACGATCTTCATCGTGGTGACCCCCGGTCGAGCCCGCCGACCCCCGATCGGCGGTGACCTGAGTCCACCACAGGACGGCCCGAGGCCGCAAAAAACTAAGTGCCCCAACCTGAAGCGCGCTTCAGGTGGTCGGCGTCGCGCAGGAACGCGTCGAGCTCCGCGGTCGTCGGCCCGGTGGCCGGGCCGGACCGGGTGACGGCGATCGCCGCGGCCGCGTTGGCCCGCCGCGCCGCCTCCACCGGACCCAGACCGGCCGCGAGTGCCGAGGCCAGCACCCCGGCGTGCGCGTCGCCGGCACCGTTCGTGTCGACCGCGTGCACCGGGAAACCCGGCACCCGCACGGGTTCCGGTCCGATCGGCTCGCCCGCGAGCCAGCAGCCCACCGCGCCGTCGCGGACCACGACGAACCCACCGGAGCGGACGCGCGGCACCAACGCGGTGGCGGCCTCGGCCGGGTCCCCGGCGCCGGTCATGATCGTCGCCTCCCTCGCGTTGGCGCTGAGCACGTCGGTGCGCCGCAGCGTCGCGTCGAGCAGTGCCGGGTCGAGCGAGCCGACCAGCGGCGACGGGTCGGTGATCAGCCTGGTGCCGGTGGGCAGGCCCGGCAGCCACGCCGCCAGCGCGGCCGCGTTGACCGGGTGGGCCAGGCTGTAGCCGGAGACGTGGACGAGGTCCTGTCCGGTGACGGGCACGCGGTCCAGGTCCTCGCGCGTGAGGCGGCCTTCCGCGCCCACCGTGGTGACGAACGTGCGTTCGGCGGTCGCGTCGACCAGTGCGACGCAGTAGCCGCTGTCGACATCGGACAGTCCGCTTTGGACGACGACGCAGTCGCTCCCGGCGAGGGCGGCGCGCACGATGTCGCCCATCGGGCCGGTGCCGTACTGGCCGGCGAACACGACGGGCAGGTCCGTGCGCCGGGCGGCGACGAGGGTGTTGAGGCCGCCGCCCGCCGTCATCCGCGAGGACGTGGCGATGACGTCGCCGCCCGGTTCCGGGACGCGGTCGACGGTCAGCACGATGTCGACGATCACGTTGCCGGTGGAGATCAGCCGGGCCTCAGTCACGGGCACCTCCCAGCGCGGAGTAGGCCGCCGCGGCCACGACGAACGTGACGATCCAGCCGATCGAGCCGAAGCCGCCCGCGAGCAGCAGGTAGCCCACGACGATGGCGGCGGCCCAGGCCGAGGTCGCCCGCCACTCCACGCCGCCGCGGTAGAAGTAGGCGCCCTGGCGGGTCATGTCGAGCAGCGCGGCCGGGTCGTAGTGGCGGCGCTTGACCATGTCGACCAGGAAGACGCCGAGCCACGCGGTGATCGGGATGGCCAGCAGCGAGATGAACGAGATGAACGGGCCGTAGAAGTTCTCGGCCAGCAGCATGAAGTAGATCGCGCCGAGGAACGTGACGGCCACGTCCAGCGCGACCGCGTACACCCGCGGCACCCGCACGCCCAGCGTCAGCGTGGTGAGCCCGGCCGAGTAGACCGACAGGTGGTTCGACAGCAGCAACCCGCCGAACGCCGCGATCAGGTACGGCACGGCCATCCACGACGGCAGCAGCTCGCGGATCGCGGCCACCGGGTCCGACGCGGACGCGAGCGAGTCGTCGCCCGCGGTCAGCAGCGCGCCGAGGCCGATCAGCAGCACCAGCGGGATGCCGGCGCCGGCCGCGCTGGCGCTGATCAGACGTCCGGCCCGCACACTGGTCTTCTGGTAGCGGGCCATGTCCGCGCCCGCGTTCGCCCAGCCGATGCCCGTGCCGCCCGCGATCACGCCGATGCCCGCCAGCACGGCCGTGAACGGCCCCGCGGGCATCGCCGCGACCGCGCTCCAGTCCACAGTGGCCACCAGCACGACGCCCACGACCACGTTCAGCGCACCGAAGATCCACGTCGCCCACTTCTGGATCACCAGGATCGCCGCGTGACCGAGCCCGGAGACCAGCAGCGTGCACAGCTCGAACACCGCGATCGCGACGATCGTGAGCACCGGCACGGACTTCGCGTCCGTCGCCGTGCCGAACGCGAGGGTGAACAGCGACAGCAGCACGAACGCGCCGGTGGTCGTGTTGACCGTCTCCCAGCCGAGCCGCGACGCCAGCGCGACCAGGGTCGGACCGGCGTTGCCGCGGGTGCCGAAGACCGCGCGGGACAACGTCATGCTCGGCGCGCCACCCCGTCGCCCGGCCACCGACACGACACCGACCACCGCGAACGACCCCGCCGCGCCGACCGCGGCCACGACCAGCGCCTGCCAGATGTTGAGGAACTGGAAGGCGACCAGCGTGGCGCCCAGCGGCAGGCCGAGGATGGAGATGTTGGCCGCGAACCACACCCAGAACAGCTGCAGGGGGTTGCCGGTGCGGTCGGCGGCGGGCACGGGCTCGATGCCGCGCTGTTCGACGGCGCTGAGCGCGCCGCGGGTGGCTGTGGACATGACGGTCTCCAGACGACGATGACGGAAACGCTTGAGAGCTAAGCCCTTCCTCGGAGGTCGAGCAGCTTGCCGACGAGCGGGCCGAGGTCGAGCCCGTTGACCTCCTCGACGGTGGCGACGGCGGCGGCGGGCCAGATCGCACCGCCGTGCGTGGCGCCGAGGACCGCGCCGGCCATCGCGGCGATGGTGTCCGTGTCGCCACCGAGGCTCGCGGCCTGGCAGAGCGCGTCCCACGGGTCGTCGGCCAGCGCGGCGAGCGCGAGGGCGGCGACCACGGACTCCTGTGCCGCCACGGAGGTGCCGACGACGTCGACCAACGCCGCCTCACGAGCCGCGGAACCGAGCGAGGTCAGGTAGGGGAGCGCCCAGCGCAACCGGGCCGCGATCGACCCGCCCGCCACCCAGTAGCCGCGCCGCCCGCCCTCCTCGGCCGCGGCGACGGCGACCTCGACGGCGTCGGCCAGGCTCGCGCCGTCCACCCCCGCGCTCACGGCGGCACCGACGGCGGCGGCCGCGGCGATGCCCAGACCGGTGTTGTGCGTCGGCGCGCTGGTCCGCGCGACTACGTCCACAAAGGACTTCAGGTCGCCGGCGCCGACGGCGATCCCGACCGGCGTGATGCGCATGGCGGCGCCGTTCGTGGCACCGAACCGGCCTGCCTCCTCGGCGGGGACCCCGGCCTCCAGCCGCGCCAGCGCCGCCTTGGTGGACGGGCCGAGCAGGTCGAGCGAGCCGCGCTCGCGCATCCCGTCCTCCCAGGCGAGCAACCGCCGCGCCAGCACGACCGGGTCGACGACGCCGTCGCCCTCGACCAGCAGTTCGGCCAGCAGCACGGCCTGTTCCGTGTCGTCGGTGATCGACCCGGCGGCCATCCCGGCGGCGATGCGCTGCCGCGGCCCGGCATCGAGCAGCCCGGTGACGGGGCCGTGGTCGGCGAGGATCTCGGTGCGGGACAGCGACTGCGTGGGCATGCCCAGCGCGTCGCCCAGGGCCAGTCCGCGGAACGCGGCCAGCGCGCGGTCGGAGGTGCTCATCCGCTCAGCCCCCGAAGCTCACGTGCAGCCGGAACCGCGCGGGGTCGAGCCAGCTCACGACCTTCTCGACGAAGTCGCCCTCGGCGTCGCGCGCGATCCGGGTCGTGTGCAGGAACATCGTGCCCGGCTCCCGGCCGAGCAACCGCGCGTCCTCCTCGCCGAGCGCCGCCACCGCGATCCACTGGTCGCCGCGCGCCGGCACCAGCCCGGCCGCGGTCATGGTCTCGGACAGCGAGTCGTCGGCGAGCCCGTCCTCGGGCACCCGCGCCAGCGCCCCGACCGCGGGCACCCGGCTGCGTTCCAGCGAGACCGCGGTGCCGTCGCCGGTGAGCCGGCGGATCCGGTCCAGCGCCAGGAACTCCATGGACCCCGCGCCGACCGTGGCGGCCAGGTCGGGATCGACCACCCGCTCCGCCCGGACGATCTCGGCGCGGGTGTGGACACCGGTCATCGCGAGCGCGAGCCCCCAGCTCGGCGACTCGTCGAGCTGCCGGCCGTCGAAGGTGACGAACGAGCCGACACCCGTCTGCGTCTCGATCAGGTTGTCCCGCGCGAGACCCTCCAGCGCGCCGCGGATCGTGCTGCGGCTGACGGAGAACCGCCGCGCCAGCTCGTTCTCGCCCGGCAGCAGCGACCCGGCCGGGTGCTCACCCGATCTGATCGCCTCGCGCAGCCGATCTGCGACCTCCTGCCGCTTGAGCGACGATCGGACACGAGCGGCACCGGACTCGTTGGTCATACAGCGAACGTACCTGTCTGGTACCTGTACGGTCAACGGTCCGGTGTCAGCCTCCGTCGTGTGCGGCCCGCACCTTCGCCGGGGCCTTGAGCCGCCACGCCTGTTCGACCAGCTCGGCGAGCTGGCCGGGGTCCACGGCCGTCAGGTCGACGAGGATGGCGCCGTACCCGTCGTAGTGCGGGGTGGTGTAGAACGCCGGGTCACCGGACGCGAGCAGCGCCTCCTTCTCGTCGAGGCCGCACATCAGCACGAGCCCGCCCTCGGCCTCGGAGCGCAGCCGGGCGAAGCCCTTGCCGCCACTTTCAGCGCCGGCGTCCGGTACCAGGTCGACTCCTCGACCTCGGGCAGCCGGGCGGCGAGCGACACGACGTCGTCCCAGGTGGTCATGCCGGCCATCGTCGCAGTGGCCGGCACCGTCCGCCTTGGACGAATGGAACCTCGCCCGACTCAGTAGACGACCACCCCGTAGGCCCGCAGCGCCTCGGTGACGGGCTGGTAGAACGACCGGCCGCCGCTGGTGCAGTTCCCGCTGCCGCCCGAGGTCAGACCGAGCGCGGTGTTGCCTGCGAACAACGGCCCGCCGCTGTCGCCGCCCTGCACGCACACCGTCGTCGCGATCATCCCGGTGACGGTCGTGCCGTCCACGTAGTTCACCGTGACGCCGAGGCCGGTGACCTTGCCGCGGTGGAACCCGGTGGTGCTGCCGCTGCGGCCGACCGTCTGGCCCACCACGGGGTCGGCCGCCGTGTCGATGCCGCGGATCGTGCCGTTGTAGAGGTTGACCTCGCCAGGACGGTCGATGCCGCTGGTGTAGCGGAACAACGCGTAGTCGTTGCCGGGGAAGCTGGTGCCCACGCGGGTCGCGATGGCCTGCCCGCCGGACGTGCTCCAGGTCGACGTGGCGTTGCCGCAGTGCCCGGCCGTCAGCAGGTACGCGGTGCTGGTGCCGGGCGTCTTGACGTTGAAGCCGAGCGAGCAGCGCACGCCGCCGCCGAGGATCGCGTCACCGCCCCGGATGGTCGTGCGGAACTCTCCAGGGACCTGCTCCAGCCGTGCGGTGGTGCCGAGACCCTTCATCACGGACCTCAGCCGGTCGAGGGCCGCGCCGGTGACCGTCGAGTCGGCCGAGACCACGACCTGGTTGGTCACCGGGTCGGTGCCCCAGGACGTGCCGGGGATGGTCGCCTCCCGTGCCAGCACGTCGCTGCTCGCCCGCAGCGCGGCGGCGCTGTGCGCGACGACCCTGGCCTGGCCGCCGGTCGCGGTCACGGCCCTGGCGGAGGCCTCGTCCGTCACGGTGACGACAAGTCGTCCCGCGTCGTCGAGGTAGGAGCCCGCGGTGGCTCCGGGAGCGGCCTGCGCGAGGGGCGCGTGCACGGCGAAGCTCGTGACGAGGAAGGCGATCGAGGCGAATCTGAGCACAGTGGTGCGGCTCATCGGTTCTCCTGGCTGCCGGAACGGAGGCGGGCGGCTCGCCGGTACGGAGGACCAGAGTGCTGGGCGCGATCGGAGAACGTCCAGATGTCTAATAATATTTGTCAATTGAGACGTCGCCGCGTGCTCTTAAAAAGTGCCGCGGGTGAAAATAGTATTAGCGCCCAGGGGTTTCCGCTGCTTTGTCCAAAATGGACAGAAGGGTGGTCAGCTCGTCCGGCGTCAGCGCCGACAGGGGGCTGCGCTCGGTGACGATGCGCAGGACCTCGGCCCGCACCTGCTCGCCCTGGGCGGTGAGGACGAGCGCGCGCGACCGCTTGTCCCGCGGGTCGGGGACGCGTTCGACCAGTCCGCGGGTGGAGAGCTGGTCCGCGACGAACGAGAGGTTCGGCGCGTTGCAGTGCAGGCGGGCGGCCACGGCCTTCATCGACGGCGGTTCCTCGCCGGGGTCCAGCGCCCAGAGCGCCTGTGCGGTCGCGGTGGTGAGGCCCAGTTCCGCCAATGGGCCGGTGATCGCCGCCTCGGTGCGCATGAACACCTCGTGCACGGCTCGGATGGCCGCCACCTGCCCGTCCTCGGTCATGCCGCCAGTCTAGCAACTTGCTTCGAGTCTCGAACTTGTTATGCTCGGCGGCAAGATACTTCGAGACTCGAACTACTGGAGACGTCCATGTACTCGTTCACCGGCATCACCGCGCTCGTCACCGGAGCGTCGAAGGGCATCGGACGCGCCTACGCGCGGGAACTGGCCCGCAGGGGCGCCGATCTGGTGCTCGTCGCGCGCACCACGGAGGCGTTGGAGGACCTGGCGGCCGAGGTGCGGACGACGCACGGCGTGCGGGCCGAGGTCATCGGCCTCGACCTCGCGGCCCCGTCGGGACCGGAGGCGCTCGTCGACACCGTCGCGCGGCGCGGACTCCAGGTCGACCTGCTGCTGAACAACGCCGGATCGGGCTCGGCCGGCCGGTTCTTCGAGCGCCCGTTCGCGCAGAGCGCCCAGTCGGTCGCGCTCAACGTCGCGGCGCTGATGGAGCTCACCTACCTGTTCGGCCGCCAGATGGTCGCCAGGGGAGCGGGCGGCGTCATCAACGTCGGGTCGACGGCGGGGTTCCAGCCGATGCCCTTCCAGGCGAGCTACGCCGCGACGAAGGCGTTCGTCCTGTCGTTCACCGAGGCCGTCGCCGAGGAGCTGCGCGGCTCGGGTGTCCGCGTCATGGGCGCGCACCCCGGGGCGACGGAGACCGGTTTCTTCGACGGCACGACCGCGAAGATGGACCCGCGCGTGACCGACTCGGCCGAGTCCGTGGCCGTCCGCACGCTCGATGACTTCGCGCGCGGGCGCACCGCCTCCTACCCCGGTCGCGGGACGAGCCGGCTCGCCACCCTGGTGGCGCGGGTGATGCCGCGCCGCACGGTCACCAACGCCGTCGCCGCGCTGAACCGCAAGCTCGGCCTGGACGTCGTCGCCGACCTGCCCTGAGTCAGTCCAGATCGGACAGGTCGAGCACGAACCGGTAGCGGACGTCGTTGCGGGACAACCGGTCCAGGACCGCGTCGACCTGGCGGGACGGCAGCACCTCCACGTCGGCGGTGATGCCGTGCGCGGCGCAGAACTCGAGCATCGCGGCGGTCTGGGCGCGCACGCCGCTGCCGGACGAGCTGAGCTTCTTCCTGCCCAGCAACAGGTCCATCGTGTCCACGGTCGTGGACCCGAGGTAGCCGACCTGGCTGAGCGTGCCGTCCACGGCCACCACCCCGAGGTACGGCTTGAGGTCGTGCGGCACGGCGATGGTGTCGACGAGCACGTCGAACCGGTGGGCCGCGGCGGCGAGCTGCCGTTCGTCCGTCGACACCAGCAGGTCACGGGCGCCGAGCCGCAACGCGTCCTCCGCCTTGTCCGGCGTGCGGCTGAGCACCGTCACCTCGGCGCCGAGCGCGACGGCGAACTTCACCGCCAGGTGCCCGAGCCCGCCGAGACCAGCCACGGCCACGCGGGTGCCGGCGCCGACGTTCAACGCGCGCAACGGTTCCCACACCGTGATGCCCGCGCACAGCAGGGGAGCGGCGGCGGCCGGGTCCAGTCCGGGCGGCAGGGGATAGGCGAATTCCTCGCGCACCACGTACTCGCGGGAGTAACCGCCGAGGGTCGTCGTGCCGTCGTGGCGGTCGGTGCCGCCGTAGGTGAGGGTCGGGAACTCGGCGCAGTAGTTCTCCTGGTCGCCCAGGCACATCGCGCACTTGCCGCACGAGTCGACGATGTTGCCCACCGCGACCGGATCTCCGGCGGCGAACCGGCTCACGGTGGACCCGACCTCCGTGACGACGCCGGTGAACTCGTGGCCGGGAACCAGCGGGCCGTCCTCGTGGGCGCGGACGGCGTGCAGGTCCGTGTGGCAGACACCGCAGAAGTCCACCCGCACCGCGACGTCGTCCGGTCGCAGGTCGCGGCGCTCGATCGGGGTCGGGCGCAGGCCGTCGCGAGTGACCTGCCAGCCGGTGGTGGCGCGCATCGCTTCTCCTAAACAGAACAGTCGGTTTGTTTCTCCGACCGTACCCCGCTCGGGCGGGAAAGCAAACCGACTGTTCTGTTGCTAGGGTCGCGCGCATGGCCGAGAAGCCCCTGACCGCGCGTGGCGCCGCCACGTGGGACCGCATCATCGAGGCGGCGACCGACGAGTTCGCCCGGTACGGCATCGCGGGCGCCCGCATCGAGCGCGTCGTGGAGACGGCCCGCACGAACAAGGCCCAGCTCTACGCGTACTTCGGCAGCAAGGACGGCCTGTTCGACGAGATCTTCTTCGCGTCGCTGGAACGCATCATGACGGTCGTCCCGATCGACGCGACCGACCTGGCGGACTGGGCGGTGCGGCTCTACGACGAGTACCTGCGCCGGCCCGACCTCATCCGCCTGGCCACCTGGACCCGTCTGGAGCGACGTCCGTCCGGGCACCTCGTCGCGGACGCCGACCGGGTGGACGCCTCGAAGCTGCGCGCCATCGCCGACGCGCAGGAGGCGGGCCTGGTCCGCGCGGGGGACCCGTTCGACCTGATGGCGATGGTGATCGCGATGTCCATGGCCTGGTCGCCGGTCAGCAACGTCTACACCGCGACCGCCGGCGAGCCCGACGACGTGCACGAGCAGCGCCGGGCGTTGCTGCGCGAGAGCGTCCGGCGGGTCATCGCACCCTGAGTCCGGCCTCGGCCGGACTCGCTGTCAGGCGTTCGCCTTCTCCAGGAAGGGAACGACGAGCGACAGGAGTTCGTCGGGCGTCTGCACGTGCGGGTAGTGCCCGGCACCCTCGATGACCGCGAGCTCACCGAGCCCGGCGGGCAGGTCGGCGAGGATCCTCTCGCCCTCCGCGCGCGGGTCGGCCCAGTCGGGGTCGGCACTGCCCTCGACGACGAGCACGGGGCACCGCACGTGGGCGAGCTGCGCACCGGCGTCCGCGGGGCTGGCCTTGCCCATGGCCTGCAACGCCCGCATCCGGCCGGGCTCGCGCAGCTTGGCCTCGATCCGGCCGAGCTCCCGGTCCCAGTCGGCGGGCTTCACCGGCACCGCGATGTCCAGGTACCGCTTCCAGTTCTCGACGCGCCCGCGGAGGAGCACCTGCGCCAGCTGGAAGTACCCGCTGCGGTAGCGCTTCACCTTGACGAGGCCCGCGAGGTCGAACGACTGCGCGCGGGTGAACGGCGCCAGCTCGACGACCCCGCTGATCAGTTCCGGCGCCGTCGCGGCGGCGATCGTCGCCGCACCACCGCTGATGGACTGTCCGATGAGGACAGCAGGGCCGCCGAGTTCGCGCACCAGCGCGACGAGGTCGCCCGCGATGTCGGTGCGGCTGTAGCCGTCCCAGCCGAGGTCCGAGTCGCCGCAGCCGCGGAGGTCGAGGTTCGCCACCCGGTAGCCCTGCGCGACGAGGGCGGGAGCGAGGAACCGGTAGGAGTGCCTGCTGTCGCCGATGCCGTGGGCCAGCACGACAAGAGGTCCCTTCCCGCTCAGCTCGTAGGCGAGGGTCTTGCCGTCGACGGTCAGGCGCTCGGTCATCAGGTCCTCCGGTCGTGAAGCTAACGTCATTAGCTAAAAGCTAACGGCATTAGCTTTTCGTGTCAACCAGGGTCAGCACTCGAGCGTCCGGATCGTCGACCGCAGGATCGGGTCGGTCGAGTTCCCCGTGAAGCTCAACCGGCCGACGCCGGACTCCCAGCGGAACTCGTAGTCGCCGACCGTGACCGGCCGGTACCCGTCGTCGGTCTGGTACGTGCCCATCCCGGGTCCGATCCCGAACGGCGACGTGAGGAACACCTCGCCGTCACCCGCGAACAGGAACGACGACTCCCGCACCACGACGCGGCAGCCGTCCGGCGAGGCCGGCAGCACCGTGTAGGTCGCCGACAGGTCGCCCACCCAGGACAGCAGCGCCACCGCGGACGTCAGCACCGCGACGACCCGGCTCGGCCACGACAGCCGGACCCGCCGGACCAGTGCGACGACGAACGCCACCACGAGGAGTGCGGCACTGGGCACCCAGGCCGGCACGACCCACGTCCCGGCGACGATCATCAGCCCGAACATCCAACCGGCCAGCGCGTACGCACCCGCGGCCAGCACCAGGCCGCTCACGGCGACCTGCCACCGTCGTTCTCTCAGCACTTCCAGAAGCTAACGCGGAGTTGTGGGCGTTCCGTGCAGATGCCGTGAAGGCCTCGCACCCGCTCACCTAGGCTGAACCGTCCCCGCCCGACAGGAGCAGACCCGGATGTCCGTCCACCACGCGATCGTCGACTCACCGGTCGGCGAGCTGACCCTGGTCGGCGAGGGCACGGCGTTGCTGGGCCTGTACTTCGACGGCCACCTCCGCACCCCGCGCGTCACCGACCTCGGCCCGCGCACCGCCGACGGGTTCGCCGACGCGCGCCGCCAGCTCGACGAGTACTTCGCCGGTACCAGGCGGACCTTCGACCTCGAACTGGCACCGCGCGGCTCGGCGTTCGAGCGGAAGGTCTGGGCGCTGCTGACGCGGATCCCCTACGGCGAGACGCGCACGTACGGGCAGCTGGCCGCGGAGCTCGGCGATCCCGCGGCGGCGCAGGCGGTCGGCAACGCCAACGGGTGGAACCCGATCAGCATCATCGTGCCGTGCCACCGCGTGGTCGGGTCGGCGGGCAGCCTCACCGGGTACGCGGGCGGGCTCGACCGCAAGCGCTACCTCCTCAGCCTCGAGGAACCTCCTGCGGAAGAGGACGGGCGCCTGTTCTGAGTGCCGCGGTCAGCTTGGCCGCGGTGACGCGGACGGCCGGGGTGTCGTAGCGGTCGCACTCGGCGAGGGCCCGCACCCGGAGCTCACGGGCCTGGGCCGGATCTCCCGCCGTGTCGGCGATCTCGGCCAGGCGGTCCATGATCTCGACGCGCTGGTCGGACAGCCGTGCCTCGTCCAGGGCGGCCCGCAGGTGGTCGCGGGCCTCGGCGGCACGGCCCGCGTCCATCAGGACGACGCCCCGGACGTGCCGCACGCGCGCGGTGCCGGCGGTGTTGGAATGCCTGCGGAACAACGACTCCGCCTCGTCGAGCAGGTCCAGCGCGGCCGGCACCTCGCCGGAGGCCGCCCTGGTCGTGGCGAGGCGGATCAGCATCATCGACAGCAGCTCGTCGTCGCCGTCGGCCTTGCGGTGCTTCTCGACGCTGCGCTGCTGCACCTCGACGGCCTCCGCCAGGTCGCCCGCCGCGTGCAGCATCACGCCGAGCAGGGACAGCGCCAGGTTCTCGCCGATGCGGTAGCCGGCGCGGTCGAACAGCTCGACGCAGCGGCGGCCGAGGCTCACGGCCTTGTCCGGCTCGCCGACGCGGCGCCGGATCGCCGAGCCGTAGTAGCACGTCCAGGCCTCGGTCACGGTGTCGTCGACCGGGATCGCCGCGGCTTCCTCGTGCACCGCAAGGGCTTCGTGCGGCTGGCCGCACAACGCGTAGAGCGCCCACGACAGGTAGTTCAGCTGCTCGGCGGCGTCCCGCGCGTTGCCCAGTCGCCGGGCCGCGTGGGCGCCGGCCGCGAAGACCTCGTGCCACAGCTCGCCGACGCCGTGCATGTCCGAGTACCAGTGCATCGCCTGTGCCAGTGCGAGAACGCGGTCGTGCTCGCCCGCGTCCAGACCGGCCTGGACCGCCGTGCGCCAGTTCTCCAGTTCGAGCTCGAGCCAGCGCGCCGCGGTCTCCCTGTCGTGCGCCGGGCGTGCGGGCGCGTCCTGGTCGAACCGCAGCGCCATCTCGGTCGCGGTGTCGAGGAGCCAGTGGCGCAGACGCGTGCGTGCGGCCAGGACGGTCTCGGGGTCGTCGTCGAGCGCGAGGCGTTCGGAGGCGAAGACGTGCAACAGGTCGTGGCGCGTGTACCGGCCGGGAGTGTCGCTGATGCCGAGCAGGCCCGCGTCGGCCAGTTCCTCCAGGGCCTCCTCGGCGTGGTCGGTCAGCGCGGCGGCGAGACCGGCGCCGACGTCCGGGCTCGGGACCAGGGCGAGCCTGCGGAACACCGTGGCGGCACCCGGACTGAGCTGGTGGTAGGAGATCTCGAACGCCGCGCGTACCTCCAGGTCGCCCGCCCGCAGCACGGACAGCCGCCGGCCCTCGTCCTCCAGCTGACCGGCGAGGTGGCCGATCGTCCACTGAGGACGGCTGGTCAGGCGGTTGCCCGCGATCAGCAACGCGAGCGGCAGGCCCCCGCACAGTTCGGCGACGCGCGCGGCCGCCTCGGGTTCGGCGTCGACGCGCTCCGGTCCCGTCACGACCCGCAGCAGGTCGACGGAACGGCTGGGCGGCAACAACTCCAGCGCGAGCCGGTGCCGCACGTCGAGCCCGGTCAGCGTGCGGCGGCTGGTCAGCAGCACGAGCGTGCCGGGGCTGGAGGCGAGCAGCGGGCGCACCTGCGCCTCGTTCGCCGCGTTGTCCAGCACCAGCAGCACCGTCCGGTCGCGCAGCTGCGAGCGGTACAGCGACAGCCGGTCGTCCGGGTCGGCGGGGATCTGGCGCTCGTCCACCCCGAACGAGCGCAGCAGGCGGTGCGCGGCCCTGTCGGGCGTCAGCGGTTCCGGGTCGGTGCCGCGCAGGTCGAGGAACACGCAGCCGTCGGCGAACCGCGTGCCCAGCCGGTGACCCGCGTCGACCGCGAGCGCCGTCTTGCCGGAGCCGGGCGCGCCGTGCACGACCGCGATCTGCAGCCGGGACGACGACGAGGCGTCCGCCGCGAACCCGTCCAGCAGCTCCTCCTCGTCCTCCCGGCCGGTGAGCTCGATCAGCACCGGTGGCAGTGAGGAGGAGGCCACGGCGAACGGCGCGTCGGGCCGTTCCTGGGCTGCGACCACCCGGCTGGCACGGGCGAGCGAGGTGAACTCCGCGGCCTCCTCGCCGGCGAGCCCGAGCCCGGTCACGAGCAGTTGCACGGTGCGGAACTGCGGGCTCAGCGTGCGGCCGCGTTCCATGTCGCTGATCGCCCGCGTGCTCAACCCGGTGCGTTCGGCGAGTTCTTCCTGCGTCAGCGGAACACGCGATCGATAAAAGCGGAGGAAGTCCCCGAACGCTGTCGTGCTCACTGCGCACCCCCTCTTCACTCCTGCGCATTATGCTTCCTGATGGACGTTCCGGCCCGCCCGTCGTTGCTGGCGGGAAGACTTCTGCCGGTGGTTCTGCCGGTTGTTCAGCAAGGTGAACAGCTTTCGCCGTCATTAATTTCGGAAAGGTGTCCACCGCTTCCCTGACGCGGAAATCCGATCTGGTTCCGCGAAGAATTCTTTCTCCAGTGGTCCTCGTGCTCTGGTGCGCCGCACTCGGGTGGCTGCTGACGACGTGGTCCGGTCACTACCCGATCGACCTCGACGTGTACCGCCTCGGCGGCCTCGCCTGGCTGGAGGGCCGGTCGCTGTACGCCGGGTTCACCGGTCCGCCGCTCGACCCGCGGCTGCCGTTCACCTACCCGCCGTTCGCCGCGGTTCTGTTCAGCGGCCTGACCCTGGTGCCGGACGCGCTGCGGAACCCGCTGGTGGTCGCGGCCGGCTTCGTCGCGCTCACGGTGGTGTGCGTCGCGGTGACGGGCAGGGTCCGGCCCGGTCTGAAGTGGACGGTCGGCCCGCTCGCCGCGATCGGCGCGCTGGCACTGGACCCGGTGTGGACGACATACGGCTACGGCCAGATCAACCTGTTCCTGCTCGCACTGGTGGTGGTCGACGTCCTGCTGGTGTCGGACCGGCGGTGGCGCGGTGTGCTGATCGGGGTCGCCGCGGCGATCAAGCTGACGCCCGCGGTGTTCGTGCTGTACTTCGTGGTCAAGCGCGACTGGCGGGCCGCGATCACCTCGATGATCACCTTTGCGGGCCTCGCGGTCGTCGGCTTCCTCGCCGCACCGCAGGACTCGGTGCGGTACTGGTTGCACGCTTTGCTCGACCCGGGTCGCATCGGCGACATGTCGTTGTCCACCAACCAGTCGATCCGCGGCCTGCTGCGCGGCCTCGGCCTCGCGCCCGGCGTCGAGACGGTGCTGTGGGCGGCGCTCGCGGCCGCCGTGGTGGCGGTCGCGGTGCACGTGGCCCGGCGGACCCGCGACGACCTCGTGGCGCTGTTCGTCATCGCGGGCGCCGGGCTGCTGGCCTCACCCGTCTCGTGGCTGCACCACTGGGTGTGGTGCGCGCCGGTGCTGGTGTTCCTGGCACTGCGCGGCCACTGGCCCGCGTTCGCCGGGGTGTTCCTGGTGTTCGTGACGCGGATGCACGAGTTCGACACCTACGTGTGGCTGACGGTCACGGCCCTCGCGCTCCTGGCCGCGCACCAGGTCGTCAGAGGTCCTGCGCCCTCTCGTACAGCGCCCGCACCGCCGCGGTGAGCTTCGCCGCGGACAGGTCCGTCGTCACGAGGTCCTCGTTCATCGTGCCCCGGCTGGTCACGGCGAAGATCGTCCCCTTGCCGGTGGCCGGGTCGAAGCCGCGCAGCCACGGCCCGCCGCTGGACCCGCCCGCCAGGTCGCAGTCCGTCTCCCACGCCGACATCACCGAGTTGGTCTCGAGCGTCGCCGGCCGCGCGCAGGACAGCAGTTCCTCGCCCCGGGCCAGCGCGGACACCGGGTACCCGAGCGTGGTGGCGTCCACCGGCGACCCCACCTCGTCGAACGACACGTCCTGCGAACCCGCCACGTCCTCGACGTGCCGGCCGTCCACCGGGTCGAGCGCGACCACCGCGTCGTCGTCCTCGCCGCTCGACGGACCCCGGTAGGTGTCGGACCAGGCGAAGGCCCGCGCCGCGAACACGCCGTGCGGCCGCTCCCCGCGGTCGTAGCCGGGCACGAACACCACGTGGAGGATCCTGATCGGGTTGTCCCAGCGGTCGAAGCCGCCGTTGACGCAGTGCCCGGCCGTGAGCACCACGTCCTTCGTCGCGCTCGGCACCACGGTGGCCGTGCAGGACTGGTCCTGGCCGAGCGAGGTGGACAGGAACAGCCTGCCCACGCCCGGAGCAGGTCCGTCGTACGGCTTCGAGATCTGCTCGGCGGGCGGGAGGTCGCCGTCGCCGACCGCCTTCATCCGTTCCGGCGTCCAGTGGGCGAGGGCGGCCGCGCGGTCCGGTTCGGCCACCCGCGTCACCACCTGGCCGGTCTGCGCGTGCGCGGGGGCCGCCAGTGCGGCGACGAGCACGCCGGTCGTGGTCAGTGCTGTCCAGATCATGTCCGGGTGACGTTCCACATCGGACGGGCGTTGCGCGAAACCCCTGCACCTGTGTCGAAACCAGCCTTTGGTATGAAGTGGGAGTGATGGAGCAGCGCCTGCTGAAGTTCGCGCCGTGGGTGCTGTGCCTGTCCCTCGCCGCCTACGTCGCGACGGCGAAGTGGGGGATGATCGACCTCAAGGTCTACTGGACCCTCGCCCCGAACGTGCGCAGCGATCAGCTCTACTCGATCGACATGCCGTTCACGGCGGACTTCCCGCTGCCGTTCACCTACCCGCCGTTCGCCGCCGCGCTGTTCCTGCCCCTGTCCGCCCTGCCGTGGACCGCCGCGCGCGTCGTCTGGCAGGTGCTGTCGCTGGTCTGCCTGTGGTGGCTGGTGCGGACGTCGCTGAAGCTGCTGGACCGGCCGCACGACGAGCGGCGCGCACTGCTGTGGACCGCGATCGCGCTGTGGTTTGAGCCGGTGCGCAAGACGCTGGACTTCGGGCAGATCAACCTCGTGCTGGTCGCCGGCACGTTCGCCGCGGTGGTGGCCGCGCGGCAGTCGGTGGCCGGTCTCGGCGTCGGCGTCGCCGCCGGGCTGAAGCTGACCCCCGCGATCTCCGGGCTCTACTTCCTCGCCACCCGCCGGTGGAAGGCCGCGCTGTGGTCCGTGGCGGGCTTCCTGATCACCGTCGCGCTCGGGTTCGGGGTGTCGGCGGGGGACTCCCGGCGCTACTGGTTCGAGCTGCTGGGCGCCGCCGACCGGGTCGGGCCGGTGGGATCGGTGATCAACCAGTCGCTGCGGGGCGCGTTGTCGCGCAGTCTCGGCCACGACGTGGAGATGTCGTGGCCGTGGCTGCTCGCGGTGGCGGTGTCGGCCGTGCTGACCGGGTTCGCGCTGCGCAACGCCGTGCGCGCGGGCGACACCCTCTTCGCCGTGGTAGTCGTGCAGCTGTTCGGCCTGCTGGTCTCGCCGATCTCGTGGAGCCACCACTGGCTGTGGGTGATCCCGCTGGTCCTGTGGCTGGTCTACGCGCGGCGGAACCTCGTGCTCGCCGGGGTGTGGGCGGTCGCTGTCCTGTCGGACCTGATCACGGTGCTGATCGACCTGCAACCGTCGATCTGGGAGATCCCGCGACCGTGGCCGCTCGCCGCGCTGGGCTGGCTCTACCCGGCGCTCGCGCTGGTCACGCTGGCGTGGTCGTGCAGGTCGGCGAGGTCCCACTCCGGCAACGGGTCGGCGAACGTCCGCCAGACGTCCGGGCCGGCTGCGAGCTTGTAGTCGGTGAGCGGCTGACCCGGTTCGATCACGAGGTTCGTACTCCCCGGTCTCCGGGACGTGCGTGCCGGCCGGCTCCTGCGCCTGCGCGACGGTGATCGGGTCGTAGCGGCCCGGTGTCGTTCCCGATCACCGCCACCCGGCGGCCCTCGCGGTTCGCGACCACGTGGTCGAGCAGCGTCGTCTTGCCGGCGCCGAGGAAGCCGGACAGCACGGTCACGGGGTGCGCATCAGAGTTCCAGCTCCTCGTGCCAGTCGGCGAACGGGTCGGCGAAGTCGAGCTCGGTGATCAGGCCCAGCTCCTCGTCGGTGACGAGAGCGTTCTCGAGCGCGGTGGTGATGTGCGCCGTGTCTGCGGAGCGGGCGATCACGACGATCTCCTGGTCGCGTTCGCCCTCCCACGGACCCAGGTTGCCGACGCGCAGCCCGCCGCCCGCGGACTCGAGCCACAGCGCCGCGTCGGGCTGGCTCGCCACCCAGACCCGGCCGCGCACCCGGACCACGCCGTCGAGCAGCACGTCGATGCTGTCGTGCAGCCGCATCGGGTGGAACGGGCGCCGGTCGGTGAAGTGGACGACGGACACGCCGTGCGCCGGTTCCAGCGACGGCCGCCCGAACAGCAGCGAGCCGAACCCGTCGTCGATCTCGCCCCGCCGGGCCGTCGCGGGGATCTCGCCGAGCAGCGCGGCGACGTCCTCGGAGATCAGTCGGCGGGGCGCGGCGGGGGAGAGGCGGTCGAGCACGGCGGTCAGCACCGGGTCGGCCGGGCCGGTCAGCACCAGCGCGTCCGCGAACTCGGCCTGACCCACCACGACCTGCGCGACGGTCCGCTCGTCGCCCTCCGCCGCGCGCATGCCCCGGTCGGCGAGCGAGTCCGTGCCGGTCGCGTCGTCGAGCCAGGTGGCGGTGTCGACCACGGTGACGACGGCCTCCACCTCGACCTCGGTCTCGCTCAGCGCGAAGCAGACGGCCTCCGGTTCGAGCATCGGGTCGAGCTGCACGATCACCCGCCCGTCGAGGCGTTCGAGCAACGGGACGAGGTCGAGCCGCAGCGTGCACGAGACGCACCCGTGCGCGAGCTCCAGCACCGTCAGCCGGCCGTCCGCCCAGCGCCGCACCACCCCGTCGGCCAGGCCGCTCAGATCATGCCTGACCAGCGACGACTCCGGTGACGCCCGCCAGAGCTCGTCCGCGACGTCGTGGTGGGTGAACCCGGCTACCAATACGACCCGTGCTGCCATGGCACGCAGCCTACATGACAACGATTATCGTTTCTGAACGGACGGTCCCCGCAGGACATGACATGATCGAACGATGCAGGTCGAGTTCTGGGCTGACGTCATCTGTCCGTGGTGCTACATAGGCAAGGCGCGCTTCGACAAGGCGCTCGCCGCGTTCGAGCACCGCGCCGAGATCACCGTGGTGCACCGCGCGTTCGAGCTGGATCCCGCCAAGACCGGCGTGGAGTCCGTGCAGGACATGCTCGCCGCGAAGTTCGGCCCGCGCGCCGCGGAGATGGAGGAGTCTGTCGCCCAGCTGGCGCGCGACGAGGGCCTCGAGTACCGGCTCGACCGCGAGGTCGGCAACACGTTCGACGTGCACCGCCTGCTGCACCTCGCGCAGGACAGGGCCGTGCAGCCGCAGGTCCTCGACGCCGTGCTGCACGCGAACTTCGGCCAGGCGCGGTCGCTGTTCACCCCCGAGTCGCTGACCGCGATCGCCGTCGAGGCGGGGCTCGACGCCACCGACGTCAAGTCCGTGCTCGAAGACCCCACCGCCTACGCGGACGAGGTGCGGGCCGACGAGCAGCGCGCCCGTGAGCTCGGCGTCTCCGGCGTGCCGTTCGTCGTGCTCGCCGGGCGTCTTGCCGTGGCCGGCGCACAGCCGGTAGAGCTGTTCGAACGGGCGCTGACGCAGGCTTGGGAGGCGTGAGATGGACGAGGCGCTGCTGAAGGTCGAATCGGAGAAGCTCGCGGACGTCGTCGTCCTGCGGGCCGAGGGCGAGGTCGACTCGTACACGGCGGAACTGTTGCGCGACAAGCTCTCCGAGGCGTTCGCCGAGGGGGTCCCCGTCGTGCTGGACCTCAGCGGGGTCGAGTTCTTCGCGTCCGTCGGCCTCTCCGTGCTCGTCGAGTACCACCAGCGCGGCGAGGAACGCGGCACCGCGCTGCGCCTGGTGTCGCCGCGGGGCAGCGTGCTGCGGGCGCTCAAGGCCACCCTGCTGAACGAGACCCTGGACCTCTACCTGGACCTGGACTCGGCGCTCCGTGCCTGACCTGCCGTCCCGCCCGCTGCCCGACCGGTACGTGCTGGACCGCACGAAGGTCGTCGTCGCGGTGGCGGCGGGCGTCGTGGCCGGTCTCGCCGTCACGCTGACCGGTCACGGCGAGTTCGGCCTGCTGGTCGGCTGGGACGTCGCCACACTCGTGTACCTCGTGCGCGCGTGGATGGTCATCTGGCCGATGGACGCCGAGGAGACCGCACAGCACGCCATCCGCAACGACCCCACACGTCGCGTGGCCGAGGTCCTGCTGCTCGTGGCGGCGTTGGCGAGCCTCGTGTCCGTGGGGTTCGTACTGGCCCGTGCGGCACACACGACCGGTGGCTCCGAACTGCTGCGCGTGGGCCTCGGCGTGCTGTCCGTGGTGCTGTCGTGGACAGTCGTGCACACGATCTTCACCCTGCGGTACGCCCGCCTCTACTACTACGGCGCGGACGGCGGCATCGACTTCAACCAGCCCGAACCGCCGGACTACGGCGACTTCGCGTACGTGGCGTTCAGCATCGGCATGACGTTCCAGGTGTCGGACACGAGCCTGTCGGGCCGCGAGATGCGCCGCACGGCCTTGAAGCACTCCTTGCTGTCGTACCTGTTCGGCACCGGCGTGCTGGCCACGACGATCAACCTGGTCGCGAGCATCAGCAGCCAGTGATCACGCGGGGTGCTCCGCGACGAGCACCAGCGCGTCGAGCACCCGCCACCAGTCGTGCTCGCCCGGCTCGTGCCCGAACACCTCCGCGAGCACGGCGCACGCGCTGATCAACCGCGCCGCGACGTCCTGCGGGTCCTGCCCCGACCGCTCGGCGAGCACGGCCGCGGTGGCCCGGAAGCGCTTGCTCCTGCTCAGCTTCACCACACCCGGCGGCGCGGGAGCGGCGGCCGGCGGTGTCTCCGCCGAGAACCCGATCGACAGCTCGGTGCCCAGCGCGGCCGCGAGCCTGCCCAGCGCGTTGGTCGTCGGGTTGCCCCTGCCGTTCTCCAGGTTCGCGATGTAGGGCACGGACAGCCCGGCGTCGGCGGCGACCGAGGCGACGGTGCGCCCCGACGCCTGCCGCAGGGCGCGCAGCCGAGGCCCGATGGGCTCGTTCGACAAGGCCGCTCCTATCTTGACAAGACACTTCGATCGCCGCTCTTATTCTGACAAGAATACTACCTGGGGGTGGGCGGTGCTCGAAGCGCTGAGAGTGCGCGATTTCCGGCTGCTGTGGACCGGACGCACGGTGAGTCTGCTGGGTTCGTGGCTGCTGGTGATCGCGATCCCGGCCCACGTGTACGCGCTCACCGGCTCCCTCCTCGCCACCGGCCTGACCCTGGTCGCCGAGCACCTGCCACCCCTGCTGCTGGGCCCCGTCGCGGGCGTCCTGGCCGACCGCTGGGACCGGCGTCGCGTGATGATCACCGCCGACCTGGTCCGCGCGCTCGCGGTGACGCTGATGCTGTTCGCCACCGCGGGCCACTCGCTCTGGCTGGTCTACGCCGCCCTGGTCGCCGAGAGCGCGGGAGCGGTGTTGTTCCGCCCGGCCGCCCAGGCGCACGTCCCGGCCGTGGTGGGCACCGGTACCGGCCTGAGCAGCGCCAACGCGCTCAACGCCGCCGTCGACGGCACGGTCCGGCTGGTCGCGCCCCCGCTCGGCGCCGCGATCATGACCCTCACGAGCTTCCAGACCCTGATCTGGATCGACGTCGCGAGCTACCTCGTCTCGGCGGCCGCGATCGCCGCCACGACGCGCGTCGCCGGGACGTCCGGGCGAGCGCGGGCCGGCCTCGCCGGTGGCGCGAAAGCCTTGCGGGACCTGCCGATCGCGCGGGCGCTGCTCCCGCTGACGGCGGTGTTCCTGGCGGCGAACGCGTCGCTCAGCGCACTGCTGGTGCCGTTCGGGATCGAGCGGCTCGGGGGCAGCGAGCAGATCGGGTTCGTGGTGTCGGCGCTCGGCGCCGGGTTCCTGCTCGGCGCCGTCCTCGTCCGCCGCCTGGTCGACCGGGTGCGGCCCCGCCACCTGCTCGCGGCGAGCCAGCTGGCGACCTCCGCGGCGTTCTTCGTCCTGTTCGGATCGACGTCGCCGGCCGTCGCGCTGCCGGCCGCCGTCGCGATCGGCGTGTTCGGCTCGATGACGCTCGTGACACCGCAGACGGCGTTGCAGCGGGCGGTGCCGAACGAGGTGCTCGGCCGGATCAGCGCGGTGTTCCTGACCGCGGAGGCTCTGGCGACGCTGGTCGGCGCGCTGGCGGGACCGGTTCTCGCGCAAGCGTTCTCGCTGTCCGCCGCCGTGGTCGTCGCGTGCGTGCTCACGGCGGCGGGTGCTCTCGCGGGGCTCGCGACGAGGTGGGACGGCTCGGGCAGAATGGCGGTGTGCCGGACAAGCTGACCGTCGACCTGCACCCGATCTTCCGCAGCGACTAGGACATCGCCCAGGCCGTGCGGGCGGCGCTGTTCCGCGCCGCCGGGCAACGCGTGCCGCTGGTCGAGATCATCACCGGCAAGGGGTCGGGCAAGCTGCGGACCCGCGTGCTCGCGATGCTCAGGCAGCCGCACGTCAAGAAGCTCTACCGGCGCGTCGAGACCGCTCCCGGCAACGACGGCGTGGTGCTCGTGCACCTGAGGTGAGCGCTCAGGCGCCGCTGGTGCGCCTCATCACGCGGTCGAGGAGCTCGGCCTCCTCGCGGCTCTCCTGGTCGTCGGACGTGAGGGCCAGCAGGAAGATGATGATGACGCTGACGCCCGCGCCGCCGATGATCAGCGACGTGATCAGTTCCTGCGAGTTGCCCGCGATGATCGATGCGCTGTGGTCGTGCGCCATGTTCATCGCGTACATGCCCGTGTAGTGCATGCCGGTGACGGCCACGCCCATCACCAGGGCGGCGCCGATGACGGCGAGGAAGCCGCTCACCTTGCGGGTGAACCACAGGGCGACGGTCGAGGCGACGACGGCGATCACGACGGACAGCGCGACCAGGCCGATGTTGTACGAGACCTGCGCGTTGATCACGATGGCGGCCATGCCGGTGTAGTGCATCGCGGCGACGCCGAGACCGGTGACGAGGCCGCCCGCGGCCAGCGGCCAGAAGCGGGTGTCGCCGTTGATGCCGTAGCGGCGGACGAGGAACAGGCCCGCGGCGACCACGACGATGGCGACGACCATGCTCAGCAACGTGATCGGGATGTCGTAGGACACGTTGGCGCCCATCCACGTGCCGAGCATCGCGGTGAAGTGCATGCCCCAGATGCCGAGCCCGCCGATCGACACCGCGGCGACGGCGATCCACCAGTTGCGCGTCGTGCGGGCCGCGTGGCGTGCTCGTTCCGCGGAGAGAAGGCCCAGGACGGAGCCGAGAACGGCTACCGCGTAGGCCGCCAACGGCGTGAACGTCCCCATGTCCATGCGCGAGATGAAAACATTTCGAATCTATCGGGCGCAAGGCCGTGCGGGACAAGGGAAAGTGACAACACGAAGCGCGATCGGACGGGCACGCGACGCGTCCGTCCACACAGGACTACTCTGTGTCTACCTAGGACCGCTGGATGAGCATCCGTTGGGCGCGCGGGAAATCGCGCAGCCGCGCTGCCAGAGCGGTGAGAGTCGGTTGCAGCACACGACTCGGCACGCCGCGCGCGTCGAGCACGTCGCCGGTCCACGAGAGGAACGACAGGAACAGCGAGTCATCGTCCACGTACAGAGAGGTGGCGAGGAACTCGACGATGTGCGCCAGGTCCTCGGCCGTGCGCTGCCGTTGTTCGTCGCTATAGGACTTCATGATGGGCAGAACCGCTTCGAGGTCCCGGTACACCGTGCGCACCAAGTCACGCGCGTTGCGCGACACGTAGGTGTACTCCTGGTCCGCGAGGTGCGGCAGGTCGTCGATCGGCTGGTGCGGTGCCGACGGACGCGGGATCGTCTGCGACACCAGCATGTCCGCGGCCGAGCGGGCGTCGGCGGCCCACGCGTTCGCGCCGAACTTCCGCGCGTAGGCGCCGTCCGGGCCGAACGCGGCGCCGCCCACCATCACCGGCACGCCCGTCGCCTGGCACGCGGTCATCGTGGCGTGCGCGGCGGGGAGCCTGGTCGCGATCGAGCTCGACAGCGCCACCACGTCCGGTCCGGTGCGGTGCAGGTACGTGATGAGGTGCGGGGTCGGCACCTGCGCGCCGAGGTAGTCGACGGCGAACCCGCGCAGCGCCAGCACCTCCGCCAGCAGCCGGGCCGGCAGCGCGTGCCACTCGCCGTCCACGCACGCCACCGTCACGCGGCCGTGCTCGGGCGCTCGTCGGGGTCTCGTGATCGACAACGCGGTCACGGCCCTGTCGTTGATCGCGGTGATCGCGTGCTCCTGCGCCACGCTGATCCGGTTCGCGGCCCACTCGCGGCCGACCCGCTGCTGCACGGCGCCGATCACGTCGAGCAGCACGACCTCGTGGCCGTGCTCCTCGGCGGCCGCGAGGACGACGTCGGTCGCGCGGTGCTCGTCGCCTTCGAGCGCGGCCTCCCAGAGGGAGTCGACCAGGCCCACGTCCTCGATGGTCGTCACGCTGACCTCTTTCGCGGTGCGGTGATCGCGAGAACCGCCATGTCGTCGTGCGCGCCTTCACCGACCCACTGCGCCGCGAGCATGTGCACGTGTTCGGCCAGTGCCTCGGCGGGCATGCCGCCGCAGTCCTTCAGCGCGCGGCGCAGGCGTTCCTCGCCGAACTCCTCGTCGCCGAGCGGGCCGCCGTGGGCCTCGGTGATGCCGTCGGTGTAGAGCAGGCACGAGTCGCCCGGCGCCAGCACCACCTCGTCGGTCGCCGTGATGATCGACTCCAGGATGCCGACGAGCGTGCCCTTGGTGGCGGCGACCTCGACCTCACCGTTCGCCCGCACGATCAGCGGCGGCAGGTGCCCGCCGGAGGTCAGCCGCACGTGCAGGCCCTCCTCGACGGGGGTGACCGTGCCGACGACCGTGGTGATGAAGCGGGACTCGTCGGTGGTCAGCAGCGCCTGGTTGAGGGCGTGCAGCACCTGGTCGTGGTCGGTCACGACCTGCAGCAGCGCGTGCACGGCCGTGCGGACCTTGCCGGTCTGCGCCGCCGCGTCGAGGCCCTTGCCGCAGACGTCGCCGAGCACCACGAACAGCCGGTCGTCCGGCAGTTCGTGCACGTCGTAGAAGTCGCCGCCGACGCGTTCGGTGGCGCCGGACGCCCGGTACCGCCCGGCCAGCTCGACGTGCGCGTAGCGGCGCAGCGCCGGCGGCAGGAGGTCGCGGGTGAGGCGTTCGGTGATCACGGCCTGCTGGGTGAACAGGCTCGCCGCCGAGATCGCGACACCGGCGCGGGACGCGAACAGGCGCGCGAACGCCTCCTCGTCCTCGGTGAACTGCTCGGAGCGCCTCATCAGGATCAACGCGCCCGCCGGCACGCCGTGGCCGGGCAGCGGGGTCACGACGATCGACGCCACGTCGTCCGCGAGCCACTCCGGCGCCGCGGACGGGTCGATCCACCGCGACGGCACCGGCGGGAACCCCCGCAGCGCCTCGCTGAGCCCGATCACCTCTTCGACGTCGACGTGCCGCAGCTCGTACGTCGGCTCCTCGCCGCGCCGGCACCGCGTCACGGGGTGCCCGTCGGCCGACGGCGGCGCGATCACCAGCACCTCGTCGGCGAGGTGCGCGGCGGCCAGCCCGGCGACGACGGTCATGCAGCGCTCGGGGTTGAGCGAGGTCATCAGATCGCTGGACATCTGCGCCAGCAGCGCGGCCCGCTCGCGTTCGAGGAGCAGCTCGGTCTCGTCGAGCAGCCACCACGTGATCGAGCCGTCCTCGTGGTCGACCCGGTGGGCGGCGAACGTGCGTTCCGCGACGTGCACCGATTCGCCGTGCCGCCAGTCGTGCGGCAAGACGTCGTTCGGGAGCAGGGACCTGGCCGCGTCGTTCATGCCGTGCACGGCACCCGAGGTGTCGACGACGAGCGCGGGGCACGGAGAACGCAGCCAGCTGGATACCGTGACCACGTCGGAATTGTTTCATCCGAACCCGATCAAGAACAACGTTTGAAACGCCGCAGAGCGGGTAGTGGTCCTCAGAGGACGATCACAGCATCACCCGTCCGGTGATGCCGGACACGCTGTTCCCGCCCACCCAGATCCCGCCGTCGTCGTCCTGGGAGAGGTGGACGCGTCCCCTCCGGCCGAGCGCGGTGCCCTGCGCCGCGACGTAGGACCGCTGGGCGATGCCGGCGGGGATCAGCCACTGCGCGATCGAGGCGTTGAGGCTGCCCGTCACGGGGTCTTCCTCGAACCGGCTGCCCTCGTTGATGAACGCCCGCACCTCGAACGCGGCGTCGCCTCCCTCGCGGTGCGGCCCGACCACGCCGATGCCCCGGAACTCGCCGAACCGCTGGTAGTCGGGCCGCAGCGCCAGTACGGCCTCGGCCGAGTGCAGCAGCACCGCGACCCACCCCGGTCCGTTGTCGGCCCACTGCGCCCCGGCGATCTCCGCCGGCGTGATCGCGAGCGCCTCGGCCAGGGAGGAGTGGTCGTCGACCGGTCCGCCGCGCAGCAGGGGAGGAGCGGCGAACGCGAGCCGCGAGCCGTCGCGGCGCACGTCCACGAGCCCGGCACCGCACTCCTGCACCAGCCGGGCGGGGTCGCGCGGCGTGTTCCCGGCCTCGAGCCACGCGTGCGCCGACCCGAGCGTGGGGTGGCCCGCGAACGGCAGTTCGCGGCTGATGGTGAAAATGCGCACCCGGTAGTCGGCGGCGGGGTCCTCGGCGGGCAGCAGGAAAGTCGTTTCCGCGAGGTTCGTCCAGTTCGCGAATGCCGCCATCTGTTCCGTGGTCAGGCCCTCGGCGTCGTGCACGACCGCGAGCGCGTTGCCTTTCATGAACTCGTCGGTGAACACGTCTACCTGGCTGAACGTCCGCATGCCGCCAAGCTAGTCAATGGCGGTGGGCAACGTCCGGTCACGGCGCGAAGTGGTGCCGTCACACGTGGTGCCGACCAGTTACCGGCTCTTAACCTCGGTCGTCCTGCCTGCAACGACGGAGGCGAACACATGCGATTGAGGAACGCGCTCGTGGCACTGGCGGCGGCCACCGGTCTGGCCACCGCATCCCTGTCGATCTCGCTCGCGGCGGTCCCGACCCCGCAGCCCGGCGCACTGACCAGGTACGACATCTCCGGCACGTACGTCAGCGGCATCTCTTCCGGCGGGTACATGGCCAACCAGCTGCACGTCGCGTACTCCGGTCTGTTCCAGGGCGCCGGCATCTTCTCCGCCGGTCCCTACGACTGCGCGCAGAACAACGTCAACACCGCTCTGCTCGCCTGCATGGACACCTTCCAGGCCCGCAAGACCCCCGCGCAGCTCGAGCAGCTCACCCGCGACCGGGCGGCGGCCGGCACCGTCGACCCGCCGCAGAACCTCTCCGGTGACCCGGTCTGGCTCTTCCACGGCACCGCCGACGACACGGTCGACGCCGCGGTGAACAACGACCTCGCCACCTACTACCGCGACTTCGGCTCGCGCGTCGTCTACGACAACGCCACCGCGGCCGGGCACGCGTGGATCAGCCCGATCGGCCCCAACGCGTGCGGTTCGACGGCCTCGCCGTACATCAACAAGTGCTCGGCCGACGTCGTCCGGACGATGCTCGGACACCTGTTCGGCTCGGTGAACGCGGCCGCGCCGACCCTGACCGGCAAGCTCGTGCAGTTCGACCAGAACACCTACGCGCCCGGCGGCAGCGCGTCGGCGATCACCATGGGCCGAGAGGGGTTCGCGTATGTGCCGCGGTCGTGCGAGACCGGGCCGTGCAAGCTGATGGTGGCGCTGCACGGCTGCCAGCAGACGTACGGTCAGATCGGCAACGCCATGATGGACAAGGCCTACCTCAACGAGTACGCCGACACCAACGGCATGATCGTGCTCTACCCGCAGGCCACCACGTCGACCGCGAACCCGCGCGGCTGCTGGGACTGGTGGGGGTACCAGTCGGCGCAGTACCCGTTGAAGAGCGGCCCGCAGATGACCGCCGTGGTGAACATGGTGAAGGCGTTGAGCAACGGCGGCCCTGCGCCCACTACTACGACTACGACTACGAACCCGCCCACGGGGGAGTGCGTCACCGCCAGCAACTACGCGCACACGGTCGCGGCGCGCGCGTACGCGTCGTTCGGCCAGACCTACGCGCTCGGCTCGAACCAGGCGTTGGGTCTGTGGAACATCTACACGAACAGCAGTCTCCGGCAGACCTCACCGAACCACTGGGTGAAGTGCTGACCGCCGGGGGTGGCGGCACGCGCCGCCACCCCCGGTCCCGTCAGCAGTGGTCGAACGCGTAGTCCGAGTCGTCCGGATCGACCAGGTAGCGGTCGCGCAACGTCGTGGTGGCCGGGGTGTCCGGGTCGTTGCACACGTCCTCGAACGTGCCGCGCAGGTCGTCGGTGTACTCGATGTCCATCACGTGCTCCTCGTACACGTCCGAATAGGACGAGCACTCCTCCCAGCGGTGGCACTCCTCGGAGACCGCGAAGTCGAAGCCGACTTCGGTGCGTCCGCGGTAGGCCTGCTCGGCGGAGTTCTTCTGGCCGATGGCGAGGCCCTTGCCGTGCGAGCGGTCGGCGAGCAGCTTCGCGTAGGCGAGGTTGTTGTCCACGCTCAGCTTGCCGCGCGAACGCAGGTAGGAGTCGAGGTTGTCGACCTCGACGGCCTTGAAGCCCTTCGCCGCGCAGGTGTCGATGGTGCGGCCGATGATCGAGGCGAGCTCGGTGCGCTTCGCCGACGTCGAGGTGTCGAGCAGGAACTCGTCCGGCCAGTTCGGGTCGATGATCGGCCTGCCCGACGAGTCCTTCAGGATCAGGTGCCCGCGCTGGTTCAGCCAGACGGCGCGGTCGGCGGGCTGGGTCTGGAACCCGTTGACGTAGCAGATGGTGTAGATGCCGGCCGCCGGGCCGGCCGTGCTGTCGCGCGTCACGAGGGTCACGCCGCTCGGCGGGGTGTAGGCCGCGCCGAGCTGGTAGTCGAGCACCGCGCCGGTGGGCGGCAGCTCCACCGCCAGTGCCGAGGCGGACGAGGTCAGCGGTGCGGCGACGCAGGCCGCGAGGGCGACCGCGGCCAGCGCGGTTCCGGCGAGGGCGCGCGCAGGGGATGTCATCAGCGCCTAACTCCTTGATCGCTCACGAACGGTGATTGAGTCTGAGCGACTGTAGCGAGAACCTGCCGTGAGGGCCAGAAAGCAATCTCATTCGGTCAGAATGCTTGCTTGTTTGAGCGATTCCGGCTTAGTGTCCCCGACCACAGAGCCGCACCCACCCCCTGAGGAGTCGACATGGCACGAGCGCTGAGTCGCCGGACGGTGCTCACGATGGGGGCCGCGCTGGCCCTGACCGCCGCCTGCGGCACGGGCTCCGGGGGTGACGGCAAGGCCAAGGTGTGGCACGGCTACACCGACCAGGAGGCGGCGGCGCTCGACAAGCTCGCCGCGCGCTGGAACACGACGCACCCCGAGCAGCAGGTCGAGCTGGTGTTCAACGGCGGCAACGACAACGCGCTGCAGAAGACCCTCGCGTCGTTCGCGTCGGGCAACCCGCCGGAGGCCGCCTACCAGTACGGCTCCTCGATCACCGGACTCACCGGCCGCCCGCAGACGCAGGACCTCACCGACGTGCTGCGCGGCGACGCGGGCTTCGGCTGGGACGACCTCTTCCCGGCCGGGCGGGAGGCCGCGACGGTGGACGGCAAGATCTACGGCGTCCCCGCGCTCGTCGACAACCTCTCCCTGGTCTACAACAAGAAGCTCTTCGACGACGCCGGCGTCTCGCACCCGACCGACTCCTGGACGTGGGACGACTTCCGCGCGGCCGCGAAGAAGCTCAGCGGCGACGGCCGGTACGGCTGGGCGTACGTCAACGACGGCACCGAGGACACGGTGTGGCGGTTCCTCGCGCTGCTCTGGCAGGCGGGTGGCGACCTGCTGTCGGCGGACGGCAAGAAGGCTGCCTTCGCCTCGGACGCCGGCACGCAGGCCATGCAGCTGTTGCGCGACATGGCCGTCACGGACAAGTCGGTCTACCTCGACGCGGGCGACCAGCAGTACCTCAACCTCTTCAACTCCGGCCGTGTCGCGATGCTCTGGACCGGGCCGTGGGACCTCGGTTCGATCAACGAGGACGTCTCCTACGGCGTGCAGATCCTGCCGGGCAAGGTCACGCACGCGACGATCGCGGGACCGGACACGTTCGTCGTGTTCGGCGAGAACGGCCGCAAGAACGCGTTGCCGTTCCTGAAGTGGCTGCTCTCCGCCGAGATCCACCTCGAGTTCGCCCTGGAGACCGGTCACCTGCCGATCCGGCAGTCCGAAGTGGACCTGTCGGGCTACGCCGAGTTCGAGGCGAAGTACCCCGGCACCAAGGTGTTCGTCGACAACCTCGCGAAGAACGTCACCAAGGCCCGGCCGAACATCCCGCAGTACCCGAAGATCTCGCAGGTGCTGGGCACCGCCGTGCAGGCGGTGCTGCTCGGCCAGGCCGAGCCGAAGGCCGCGCTGGAGCAGGCCCGCGGTGAGGTCGACCAGGAACTGGCGGGCTCGTGACGGCAGACCGGCGCAGGCTCGCCGACCACGCCGCCGGCTGGGGCTTCGCGGCACCGGCCGTGGTCCTGATCGGCGCGTTCGGGCTCGTCCCGGTCGTGTGGTCGTTCGTGCTCTCCTTCCAGCGCACGGACCTCACCTCGCCCGGCACGTTCACCGGCGCCGACAACTACGCGAAACTCGTCGCCGACCCGCTGTTCTGGGACGCCGCCCGCCGCACCCTGGTCTACGTCGCGCTGTTCGTGCCGATCACGTTGGCGCTCGCCCTGCCGATCGCCGTGATGCTCAACCAGAAGATCCGCGGTGTCGTGCTGTACCGGCTCGCCGTGTCCGTGCCGCTGGTGACCTCGACGGTCGCGACCGGCATCATGTTCAGCTGGCTCGCGAACCCGCAGTTCGGGCTGGTCAACGCCGCGCTGGATGCCGTCGGGCTGCCGAAGCAGGGCTTCTTCTCCGACCCCGGCCAGGCGCTGTTCGCCGTGGTGGCCATGACGGTGTGGGGCTGGCTCGGGTTCGCGGTCATCATCTACCTGGCCGCGTTGCAGAACGTGCCGAAGGACCTGATCGAAGCGTCCTCTTTGGACGGCTGCGGGCGGGTGGGCTCCTTCTGGCACGTCGAGCTGCCGCTGGTGTCGCCCGCCACCGGGTTCCTGCTGGTGTGGCTCACGATCAACGGCCTGCAGCTCTTCGACGCCGTGTACGTGACGACCAAGGGCGGGCCGCTGCGGGCGACCACGGTGCTCGTCTACCACCTCTACAACGAGGCCTTCGTGAGCTTCGACGGCGGGTACGCGGCGGCCATCGGCTGCGCGGTCTTCCTGCTGATCGGCGCCTTCACCCTCCTGCAGCTGCGGTTCAACCGCCGGTCCCACTACGAGGTGCGATGAGAAGGCCCAGCGCTCTGCACCTCGTCCTGCTGCCGCTCTCGGTCGTGATGGTCACGCCGCTGGTCTGGATGCTGCTGGTGTCGTTCTCCACCAGGGAGGAGTCACGCCGCTTCCCGCCCGGCCTGCCGAGCGGGATCGAGTGGGAGAACTACCTGGCCGCGATGCGGGACGCGCCGCTCGGCTCGTGGCTCGTCAACAGCCTCGTCGTCTCGGTCGTCTGCGTGGCGGGCAACCTGCTGCTCTGCTCGCTCGCGGGGTACGCGTTCGCGCGCATCCGGTTCATCGGCAGCCGGGTGGCGTTCTTCCTGATGCTGGCGACGCTCATGGTGCCGTTCCAGATCGTCATGCTGCCGCTGCTGATCATGATGCGGTCGCTGGGACTGGTCGACACGCTCGGCGCGTTGATCGCGCCCAACCTCGCCACCGCGTTCGGGGTGTTCCTGATGCGGCAGTTCTTCACCACGCTGCCGCGTGAGCTGGAGGAGGCCGCGCGGATCGACGGCGCGAGCAGGCTCCGCACGCTGCTGCAGGTGCTGCTGCCGTTGATGCGGCCGACGCTCGCGACCCTCGCGGTGCTGACGTTCCTGCAGACCTGGAACGACTTCCTGTGGCCCTTGATCGTGCTGCAGAGCCCGGACTCGCTGACCGTCCAGGTAGGACTGCAGAGCTTTCAGGGCGCGCACACGACGAACTGGCCCAAGCTCATGGCGGGCACCGTGCTCAGCCAGCTGCCCGTCCTGCTCGTCTTCTTCTTCGCCCAGCGGTTCTTCGTGCGGTCGGTGGCCGCAGCGGGCATCAAGTGACTGATCGACCAAAGGAATCCGCCATGCACAGCAACTCCGCCGCGCGGCTGCACACCACGGCCGAGATCGAGTCCCAGCCCTCCTGCTGGCGCCGGGCGATCGCGCTCGCCACCGCCCCCGAGGTCGTGGCCGCCCTGCCCGCCCCCGGCGAACGGGTCGCGGTCGTCGGCTGCGGCACCTCCTGGTTCATGGCCCAGGCCTACGCCCGGCTGCGCGAGGACGCGGGGCTGGGGGAGACCGACGCGTTCGCCGCCTCCGAGTTCCCGTTCGGCCGCGCCTACGACCGGGTCGTCGCCCTGACCCGCTCCGGCACGACCACCGAGGTGATCGACGTGCTGCGACGGCTTCCGGACGTGCCCACGACGGTGGTCGTCGGAACGCCCGGCACGCCCGCGACCGAGCTGGCGGACCACGTGGTGGCGCTGGAGTTCGCGGACGAGCGCTCGGTCGTGCAGACGCGGTTCGCCACCACGGCCCTCGTGCTCTTCCGCGCCCACCTCGGCGAACGGCTCGACCGCGCCGTCCTCGACGCCGAGCAGGCCCTCGTCGAAGCGGTGGAGCCGGACCTGGTGGCGCGCAACCAGTTCACGTTCCTCGGCGGCGCGCCCTGGACGACGGGTCTCGCGGCGGAGGCGGCGCTCAAGATGCGCGAGGCGTCGCTCAGCTGGACCGAGTCCTACCCGGCCGCCGAGTACCGGCACGGCCCGATCGCGATCACCGACGAGGGGTCGCTGGTCTGGGCGTTCGGCACCCCGCCCGAGGGGCTCGGCGACGAGGTCGCCGCCGTCGGCGGGCGCTGGGTCGCCCGCGACCGCGACCCGCTGGCCGAGCTCGTCGCCGTGCACCGGCTCGCGGTCGAGGTGGCGCTGCTGCGCGGGCTCGACCCCGACACCCCGCGCAACCTCACCCGGTCGGTGATCCTGAACGGCACGCCGTGAGAGCGCTGACCGTCACGCTCAACGCGGCGCTCGACGTCACCTACCGGGTCGACGCGCTCGTGCCGGGCGACACCCACCGGGTGACCGAGGTGGCGGTGCGCGCGGGTGGCAAGGGCGTCAACGTGGCGCGGATGCTGTGCGCCCTGGGCGTTCCGGCGCTCGCGACCGGGCTGACCGGTGGCGCGGCGGGGCAGGTGCTGCGCGAGGACCTCGACCGCTCCGGCGTGCCGCAGGCGATGTTCCCGATCGCGCGGGAGACGCGGCGGACGGTCGCCGTGGTGACCGGCTCCGGCGAGGCGACGCTCTTCGCCGAACCGGGACCCGTCGTCACGCCGGAGGAGTGGTCCGGGTTCCTGCGCCACTACACCGAGCTCGCGGCGACCGCCGACGTCGTGGTGCTCTCCGGGTCGTTGCCCCAAGGGGTTCCGGACGACGCTTACGCCACTCTCGTGCGCCTCGCACCGGTACCGGTGGTGCTGGACGCCGACGGACGGGCGCTGAGCCTCGGCGCGGCGGCCGGACCGGCCGTCATCACCCCGAACCGCGGCGAGCTCACCGCCGCGTCCGATGTGGACGATCCGCTCGCGCTCGGCGCCGCCGCCGCGCTCGTGTCCGACGGGGCGCGCGGCATGACCGCTCACACGGCCGGCGGGGTCTGGACGGCGGCGCCGCCCGAGGTGGTCACCGGGAACCCCACCGGAGCCGGTGACGCCGCCGTCGCCGCGCTGGTCGCCGGGTGGCACCTGCCGTGGCCGCGGCGCCTCGCCGAGGCGGTGGCCCTGTCGGCGGCGGCCGTGCGCGCCCCGCTCGCCGGCGACTTCGACCGCGCGTTCTACGACCAGCACCGGGCGGACGTCACGCCCAGACCAGTTCCAGAGGACTAGCACATGCCCTTGGCGAAGCTTCGCGACATGATCGGCGGGCCCGCGCCGGTCCCCGCGTTCAACGTGATCCAGGTCGAGCACGCCGAGGCGATCGCCGCCGCGGCCGAGGAGACCGGAGCACCCGTGGTGCTGCAGATCAGCGAGAACGCCGTGCGCTACCACGGAACTCTCCGCCCCATCGCCGCCGCCGCGCTCTCCGTCGCCACCGCGGCGGCCGTCCCGGTCGCGGTGCACCTCGACCACGCCACGTCGGAGGAGCTCGTGCGGGAGGCCGTCCGGCTCGGGTTCGGGTCGGTGATGTTCGACGCCTCCGCGCTGCCGCACGACGAGAACGTCGCCCGCACGGCCGACGTCGTGCGGTGGTGCCACTGGGAAGGCGTCGGCGTCGAGGCAGAGCTCGGCGAGATCGGCGGCAAGGACGGCGTGCACGCACCGGGCGCGCGCACCGACCCGGACGACGCTGCCGCGTACGTGGCGGCCACCGGCGTCGACCTGCTCGCCGTCGCCGTCGGCTCCTCGCACGCCATGCTGAGCCGCGACGCCGAGCTCGACTTCGAGCTGATCACCGCGCTGCGCGAGGCGGTGCCGGTGCCGCTGGTGCTGCACGGGTCGTCCGGTGTCGCCGACGACAACCTCGCGGCCGCCGTGCGCGCGGGGATGCGGAAGATCAACATCGCCACGCAGCTCAACAAGCACTTCACCGCCAGCGTGCGGGACGTGCTCGGCGAGGACCCCGCCCTCGTCGACCCCCGGCGCTACCTCGGCGCCGGTCGCGCGGCCGTGTCCGCCGAGGTCGCCCGGCTCATCCGAGTGCTGAAAGGCTGATCCATGTTCACCATCGCCTTCGTGGGCGCGGGTTCCGTCGAGTTCACCCGCCAGCTCCTGCGCGACGTGCTGTCGTTCCCGGAGCTCGCGGACGTCACCGTCTCGTTGCACGACATCGACGAGGAACGGCTGGGCGTCGCGGCGTCGCTCGCCCTGGGCGCCGGTGCCGCGCGCATCCGCACCTCGTTGTCGCGCCGCGAAGCCCTGGAGGGCGCGGACGTCGTGGTCAACATGGTCGCGATCGGCGGCCACGCGGCGACGCTGACCGACTTCGACGTGCCCGAGTCGTTCGGGCTGCGCCAGACCATCGGCGACACGCTCGGCATCGGCGGGATCTTCCGCGGCCTGCGCACCTTCCCGTTCCTCGACGGGCTCGCGGCGGACATGCTCGCCGTGTGCCCGGACGCCTGGTTGCTGAACTACACCAACCCCATGGCGATGAACGTCCAGTACCTCGCGACCGTCGCGCCCGAGCTCAAGGTCGCCGGCCTGTGCCACTCGGTGCACTGGACGATCCACGACCTCAGCGAGCTGGTCGGCGTCCCGCACGAGGAGGTCGACTTCCTGTCCGCCGGGGTGAACCACCAGGCGTGGATCCTGCGCTGGCAGCACGAGGGCCGCGACCTGTACCCGGCGCTGGACGCCGCGATCGCCGCCGATCCGGGACTGCTGCGGCGCACGCGCGTCGACCTCTACCGGCGGTTCGGCTTCTACCCGACGGAGACGAGCGAGCACTCGTCCGAGTACGTGCCCTGGTACCTGCGCCACGAGTCCGAAGTGGAGCGACTGCGGCTGCCGGTCCGCGACTACGCGGCGATCAGCGCGGAGAACGTGGCCACGTATGAGAAGACGAGGGACGCGCTGGCCGCAGGCGAACCGCCCCCGCCGCTGGCCGACGACGCCGTCGAGTACGCGCCGCAGGTGATCCACAGCCTCGTCACCGGCCGGCGCCGCACGATCCAGGTGAACGTCGCGAACCGCGGCCTGATCTCCAACCTGCCGGAGGGCGCGGCCGTGGAGGTGCCCGCCACGCTCGACCGGCTCGGCGTGCACCCGCACCATGTCGGTGCGCTGCCGCGTCAGCTCGCGGCGCTGAACCGGAGCTTCCTCACCGTGGTCGACCTGACGGTGGCGGCGGCGGTCGAGGGGAACCCGGACCACGTGCGGCACGCGGCGTTGTGCGACCCGGCGACCGCGGCCGCGCTGACGGTCGGCCAGATCGACGACCTCGTGGCCGCGCTGACGGCCGCGCACGGTGACTTCCTGCCCGCCTCGCTGCGGGGCGCGTGATGGACCTCCTCGTGGTCGGCGACGCGAACCCGGACGTCCTGCTGTCCGGCGCGCCCGCCGTCCCCGCCTACGGTCAGGCGGAAACGCTGGTGGAGCAGGGGGTTCTCGCGCTCGGCGGGTCGGCGGCGATCGTCGCGCACGGTGCCGCGCGGCTCGGGCTGGAGGTGGGGCTCGCCGCGATGGTCGGCCGGGACGCGGCGGGCGACTTCGTGCTGGACGTGCTGAAGTCCGCAGGCGTGGACATCAGCGCGTGCGTCCGGCACGAGTCGTTGCCGACGGCGTTGACGGTGTGCCTCAACCAGGACGGCGGGGACCGGGCGATCCTGACGGCGCCGGGGTGCCTGGCCGCGTTCGGTCCTGAGCACGTACCGGCGGTCGCGGCCCGGCACGTGCACGCCGCGTCGTACTTCCTGCAGCCCCGCCTCGCCGCCGGACTGCCCGAGGTGTTCCGGGCGGTGCGCGAGCAGGGCGCCTCCACCTCCCTCGACACCAACGACGACCCGTCCGGCGCGTGGTCGGTGCCCGCGGACCTGCTGGCGCGGTGCACGTTCGTGCTGCCGAACCAGGCGGAGGCGGTGGCTTTGTCCGGATCCGCGGACCCGCTGCCGGCGCTGGCCGCCTCCGGCACGCTGCCGGTCGTCAAGGCGGGCAGGGACGGGTGCGTCGCACTGGCCGGTGACGAGCTGATCAGCGCCCGTCCGCCTGTCGTCGAGCCGGTGGACACGGTCGGCGCGGGCGACTCGTTCGACGCCGGGTTCCTGGCAGGCTGGCTGCGCGAGGGCGACCTGCGCGCGGCGCTGGCGCTCGGTGCGGCGGCCGGCGCGTTGTCGACCCGGGGTGCCGGTGGGGTCGCGACCCAGCCGACCCTGGCCGAAGCGACTGCATTGGCTCGCGATGTGGAGATAACGAGCAGTCCGATTGCGTGATTTGTGCTCATTTAGCGATCAATCGAGCATCATTTGTGCGTTATAGTGATCGGATGCGTCAAGAGCAGCGCCTTGCTGCGATCCTGGGGAGGCTCGCGGACGCGGGCTCGGTGACGGTGACCGGGCTCGCCGAGGACCTGGGCACGTCGGTCGCCTCGATCCGCCGCGACCTCCAGTCGCTCGAGGAGCAGAAGCTGCTCAAGCGCACCCACGGCGGCGCGGTGGCGGCGGAGGTCATCTACGAGCTGCCGCTGCGGTACCGGGTGGGGCGCCGCGAGGAGAAGCGCCAGATCGCCGAGGCCGCGGTCCGGCTCGTCACCGAGTCCGTCCACTCGGTCGGCCTCAACGGCGGCACCACGACCACCGAGCTCGCGCGCCTGCTCGCCGGCACCAGGCCGTTGAAGGTCGTGACGAACGCGCTCAACATCGCCTCGGACCTGTGCCCCCGTCCCACGATCGACCTCGTCGTCACCGGCGGCGGCGTGCGGCCGGAGAGCTACGAGCTGGTCGGCCCGATCGCCGACCGCGCCCTCGCGGGCATCAGCCTCGACCTGGTCTTCCTCGGCGTCGACGGCATCGACGCGCGCGGCGGCATCACGACGCACGACGAGGTCGAGGCGCACACGGACCACTGCCTGCTGCGCACGGCCGACCGCGTGGTCGTGCTCGCGGACGGCTCCAAGGTGGGCAAGCGCGCGTTCTCCCGGATCGCCGGGATCACCGACGTCCACGTCGTCATCACCGACTCCTCGGCTCCCACGGCCGAACTCGAACGGCTGCGGGCGGCAGGCGTCGAGGTCGTCGTCGCCTAGATGAGGCCTCGCCGCGACTGGTGGCTCCTGCTGGTGGCGCAGGCCGTCAGCACGATCGGCACCCAGGTCACCGTGGTGCTGCTGCCCGCCGTCGCCGTCCTCGCCTTCGGCTCCGGCATCGGCCCGGCGACCCTGTTGCTGGTCGCGGAGTTCCTCCCGGCCGCACTGCTCGGCCCGTTCGGCGGCGTGCTGATCGACCGCGCTCGCCTGCGTTCGGTGCTGGTGTCGATGGACCTCGTCCGCGCGGGCGCCCTGCTCGCCGCGGCCGCCGCCATCGCCTCGGGCGTCCGGTCGGTCTGGATCCTGTACGTCCTCGCGGCCGTGCTCGGTGTCGCGTCGGCGGTGTTCGACTCGGCCGCGGAAACCGCGATCCCGCACCTGGTCGCGGCCGAGCGGCTGGACCGGGCGAACGCCACGCGGTCCGGTCTGCTCAACCTCGTGCGCATCGCGGGACCGGGTCTGGGCGGCGGGCTCGTCGCGGCGGCGTCGGTGCCGTTCGCCTTGCTGCTCAACGCCGTCACGTTCGCGGCCTCGGCCGTCGTCCTCGCGTTCGCGACCGCGCCCGCGTTGTGCACCAAGGCGCAGACCGGTCGTGCGGCACCCGTTCACCGGCAGGTGGGCGACGCGATCCGGTACCTGCGCGCGGACCTGGTGTTGCGGCGCAGCCTGCTGGGCACCGCGACGCTGAACCTCGCCGGCAGCGGGATCGGCGCGCTGTTCTTCGTCTACGCCTACCAGGAACTGCTGCTGGGACCCGGTCAGGTCGGTCTGACGATGTCCGCGTTCAGCCTCGGCGCGGTGCTCGGCGCGGCGGGATCGGCGTGGGCGGCGCGCAGGCTCGGCACCGGTCTCGCGTGCGCGGTGTGCGCGTCGGTGGCGGCCGCCGCCCTGTTCCTGATCCCCGCCGCGGCGCTGGGCAGGCCGTTCGAAGTCCTGCTGGCGTACCAGTTCCTCTTCGGCGCCGCCGCGACCGCGTGGGCCGTGATCCTGCTGTCGCTGCGGCAGCGCCGGACCGAGCCGGCGGTGCTGGGCCGGGTGAGCGCGCTCGTGAACGCGGTCACCGTCGCGACGGTCCCGGTCGGCGCCGTGATCGGCACGGTCCTCGCCGAGGCGTTCGGCCTGACGACGGCGATGCTGGTGCTCGCCGCCGTCGCCGCGGCCACCCCGTCGTTCTACTGGACGAGGGGCTTCCGCACCGTCGAGCCCTCACCGGCTGACCGCCTCCGCGATCTCGACCAGGGCGAGGACGAGCTGCAGCAGGACCAGACCGGCCTGCAACGCGAGGACTGAGCGCGACTCCGACTGCCTGCGGGGCTTGCGCGAGTTCCTGGTCACCGTCGACCACCTCTCTGCTCGGGGCGTTGAGCACAGGGAACCCGGACCTGGGCCGGACCGGTACGTCTGCGCAGTTGCTCCCTTGCGGAGGAGAATTCCGGGCCGGGGATCGCGATACTCGGCCCATGTACGAAGGTCCCTTGGATGACGTGGCTCTCAACGTTCGGAAGTTCAGCGGCAGGTTGCGCTCCGGCCGGAAGCTGGCCAACAGCCCGGTGGTGAGGGCGTGCCTGGAGGCCGGCCGGCGATTAGCCGAGGAGGAGTTGCTCAGCCTGAAGAACAAGGAGCACAAACCCCGTCCCCTGTGCACGCTGACGCAGAAGAACATCACCGACGAGGCGGAGAGGATCTTCCAGGAGGCGCGGCACGACGAGCACATCGCCCACGCGCTGTTCGGCAGCCCGCCCGACTGGAGGAAGGCCGACACGAGGCCGTCCGTCGGCACGATGAAGGACCCCTGGCCCAACCTCACCCTCTACATGGGTGATCTCGTCCGGTACGTGCTGCGGGAGCGCTACTCGCTGACCGACGGGATGATCGACAAGGTGACCCGCGCGGAGCTCCGCGAGACCCCGTTCTTCAGCGCTGCGGTGGAGAAGGTCGCGTACACGGACATGAAGATCCTCTACGCCGACGAGACCTCGGCGCGGTTCCAGTACCTGGTGACCGGACTGGCCGACTTCCACGAGCAGGTCAGGGAAGCGCTCGCGGGCGTGTACCAGCACTCTTTCGACTACTGGCGCGCCGTGTACGCGGAGATCCTCGACGCGCGCGGGGTGTCGTTGCGCCCCGGCATCTCCCTCGACGAGCTCACGATGATGCTCACCGGGATGGCCCAGGGACTCAGCCTGCGCCACATCGGCGCCACCAGCGGCAAGGTGATCGACCACGCCCACCGCCGTTCCGTGCTGGGCAAGGCCTGCCAGCTCCTGATCGCGGGCGCCGTCGACCCGGGAGATGGACGGGACGTCGCGGACGTCGTCGACGAGCTGATGGCCGTGCGGGTCCCGGCTCCGGCGGACGGCGGGAAGCCGACGAGGCGTCGCTTCCTGATCCGGCGGAAGGCGCGCTGACCACACGGCGGAGCAACCTGAACGGTTTCGGCCCGCGTCGGCAAAGACGGGGTGTAGGGCGAAGCGAAACCCGAGGAGCTTCATGTCGTCAGACGCGGAACTGATCGGCAGATCGCTGAGCGGAGACACCGATGCCTTCGTGGAAGTGATCAGCCGGCACGAGACCGCGATCGGGAACTACCTCGCGCGCCGGGTCGGCAGGCAGACCGCCGAGGACGTCCTCGGCGACGTCTGGGTGGCGGCCTTCGAGTCGCGGGCGAGCTACGACCGCTCGTACCCCGAGGCACGGCCCTGGCTGTACGGCGTGGCGCTCAACAGGCTGCGGCGGCACTGGCGGTCCGCGCCGGCGGAGGAGCCGGCGCCGGACCTCACCGGTGTGGCGACCGGCTGGGACCCGTGGCCCGAGGTGGACACCCGCGTGGACACGCAGGCGTCGCTGCGGCAGGCGCTCGACCGGCTCAGACCGGACGAGCGCGAGGTGCTGGGCCTGGTCGCCTGGGAGGACCTGACCGTCGCCGAGGCGGGACGGGTGCTCGACATCCCGGCGGGCACGGCCCGCCGGCTGCTGCACCAGGCACGCAAGGCGTTGCGCGACGCCCCCGAGGTGGTCGCGCTGCTGGGAGTCCCGACAACGTGAGAAGACACCCCATGGACGAGATGGATCTGATGAAGAAGATGCGTGACGTGCCATCCCCCGGCCCCGAGGCGTACGACCGCGCCCGGACCGCGCTGCAGGCCGCGATGGCCGAGCCGGCCGAGAACACGGTCGTGCGGCCGAAGCGCTGGTTCTCCTGGCCCAAGGTGAGCGTCGCCGCCCTGGGCGCCGCCGCTGCCGTGACGGCCGTGGTGATCGCCACGACGACCGGTGGTGGCGGCGGCGCGCCGACCGCGCCCCAGGTCGCGGCACCGCAGGTGGTGGAGTCCCCGCTGGTGAAGCTCGCGTCGGATGTCAAGGCGGGACCGCAGACCGGCGACTCGTCGCTGATCATCCGCTTCACCAAGGCGCCCGACGGCAGCCCGTACGTCTTCTACACCGTGTACACCGACAAGGGGCAGAAGTTCTACGGCGACTCGCCCCAGACGCTGCGGGACGCGGCCGCCAAGGGCGACGACCTCATGTCCGAGTACGACAGGACCGTGCTGGACGCCGCCCGCCTCGCCGCCACCGGTGACCTGGAGCAGGCGAAGAACGCGATGGTCAACGCGACGATCGGCTGGGCGCTGGGCAAGAGCGACGCCGAGAAGGACAAGGCGTGGGCGGAGGCGCAGGCGGACAGGGCCGAGGTCTTCCGGCTCAAGGGCCTGCCGGTGCCGCCGCCCCAGCCGCGTCCGACCGGCAAGGAGCTCGAGGAGGGCATCAACCACACCCTGTGGAGCAGCGCCACGTACGCGTTGTTCATCGGCGCCGCCAACGCCGACGTCCGCGCGGGCGTGCTGAAGCTGGTCTCGACGATCGGCGGCGTGAAGATCGGCAAGGCCGAGGTCGACGGCAAGGCGGCGCTCACCCTCAGCGCGCCGCCCGGGGTCCAGGGCGGTGACACCGGTGACCACGTGGTGACCGTGGACGCGGGCAACGGTCTGCCGATCCGGTCCGAGGTCGTCCCGGACACCGGGACCTCGGTGGCGAACTACAAGTCGTCCCGGGTGGACTTCGCCGACATCGTGGCCGGCAAGTTCTGATCGATCACAGTCCGAAGAGGACCGAACATGGTCCTCTTCGGACTACCCGGTTGTCAGGGTCTGCGTGCCCAGCACGTCCAGCAGCGCAAGCGCTTCCGCGTCCCGCGATCCGGGTACCGCGCTGTACAGCACGAGGTACTGGTCGCGGTCCTCGAGCGCGAGCGAGTCGCAGTCGACGGTGATCTCGCCGACCGCCGGGTGCCGGAACGTCTTGGTGAGCACGGGCGCCGCCTGCACGTCGTGCCGCTCCCAGAGCCGCGCGAACTCGGCGCTGCCCGCGCGCAGTTCCTCGACCAGCCCGGACACCTCGGGATCCGCCGGGTACCGCGCGAGGGCGCTGCGCAGCCGCATCACCACGTGGTGGCGGAACTCGCTCGCGTCCGAGACGCCGTAGAGCTCGCGCTGCTCCAGGAACGCGCGGCGCGCGAGGTTGCGGTCGCGCGGAGGCAGTTCCCGGAAGTCCTCCATCAGCGCGGCCATCAGGTCGTTGCACGCCAGCACCTCGAACGTGGCCGAGACGACGAACCCGGCCGTGCGCGGCAGCCGTTCGAGCAACGCGAGGATGCTCGGCCGGACGTCGCGCCGGTGCGTCCCCGTGCGGCTGGGAGCCGTGCCCGCGAGCACGTGCAGGTGGTCGGACTCGGCGTCGGTGAGCAGCAACGCCCCGGCGATCCCGGCGAGCACCTCGGCGGACGGCCGCGGCGCCCGTCCCTGTTCGAGCCGCACGTAGTACTCGGTGGAGATGTGCGCGAGCACGGCCACCTCCTCGCGCCGCAACCCGGACGTCCGGCGCCGCGGTCCCGCGGTCAGCCCCACGTCCTCGGGTCGCAGCCGCTCCCGCCTGCTGCGCAGGAATGCGCCGAGCTGCTGCTTGTCCATACCCCGAGTATTCACGTCCGGCCGCCGCCGAGCCTGGTACAGCCTGTGCCTGCCTGAGCCCGCGCACCGGGCCGACGCTGGTGCCATGACGAACTCTCTTGGACTCCTGGCCGGCAAGGTCGTGCTGATCACCGGCGCCAGCCGCGGCATCGGCGAGGCCGCCGCCCACCTCTTCGCCGGCGAAGGCGCCTCCGTCGTGCTGGCCGCGCGCGGCACCGACGCCCTCACCCGCATCGTCGCCGAGATCCGGGCGAAGGGCGGCACCGCCGACGCCGTGCCGCTCGACCTCGCCGACCGCTCCAGCATCCGCGCCGCCGTCGACCAGGCCGGGGAACTGCACGGACGCCTTGACGGCGCGTTCAACAACGGTGCCGTCGTCCAGCAGCCCGGCCCGCTCGACACGACCTCCGAGGACGAGATCGACGAGCAGTTCGCGGTCAACTTCCGCGCCCACTGGACCGCCATGACCGCCGAGGCCGCGCTGATGCGCCAGGGCGGGGGAGGCGCGATCGTGAACACCTCCAGCATCGGCAGTCGCCGCGCCAACCCCGTCCTGCCCGCGTACGGCGCGATGAAGCGCGCGCTCAACAGCCTCACCGAGACCGCCGCCGTGACGTGGGGCGGCCAGGGCATCCGGGTCAACGGCATCACGCCCGGCGGCACGGCGACCGCGATGATCGACCAGTGGGAGGCGGCGACCCCCGGCGTCGTGGACTTCATCAAGGCCTCCACCCCGGCCGGGCGGATGGCCGAGCCCCGCGAGGTCGCCGAGGTGGCGGCGTGGCTGCTCAGCGACAGGGCGTCGATGGTGAACGGCGCGATCGTCCCGGTGGACGGCGGCGCGGGCGCCTGAAAACCGGTTGGCCCGCCGAGTCGATCACGCTAGCTTGATCCGCTGAACTTCTCCGTTCGGACGGATCGGACCGGGACGACGCCTCTCCGCGCGTCGGATCACCGCCCGCGCACACGCCGCAGGGAACCGGCCGGAACGCGACTCCACATCCGTTCCCACGTGAGGCTCGTCATCACCATGCGCCTGATCGACCACGACGTCGTCGACCCCGAGATACGCGGCGAACGCGAGTTCATGGAACTCTGCCGCGCCCAGCTGATCAGCATGCGCGACGAGGTCGGCGACATGCTGGCCCGCCGCGCCGCCGAGGGCGACGGCGTGGGGGACAAGTACTTCAACCACGCGCTGCGCGAGTTCCGGAAGAAGGTGATCGAGAGCCTGTCGGGGTTCGACGACGCGCCGTTGTTCTTCGGGCGCATGGACTACCCGCCGGGCGAGGTCTACGAGCAGGGCGAGGACGGCGGTGCTCGCCAGGCCCACACCCGCCGCGCCGACCGCGACCTCGTCTACGTCGGCCGGCGCGGTGTCCGCGACGACGACGGCGAACCCGTCGTCATCGACTGGCGCGCCCCGCTCGCCCGCGCGTTCTACGAGGCGTCGCCGCGCGACCCGATGGGCGTGCGGGTGCGCCGCCGCTACGGCTTCGACCACGGCGGGGCGCTGACCGCGTTCGAGGACGAACCCCTGACCGGCGCCGCCCCGGCCCCGTCCGGCGGAGGGTTGCTGGCGCGGGAGATCGAACGTCCCCGCCAGGGACCGATGCGCGACATCGTCGCCACCATCCAGCCGGAGCAGATGCGGCTGGTGCGCGCGGACGTCGGCGAGACGCTGTGCGTGCAGGGCGCGCCGGGCACCGGCAAGACCGCGGTGGGCCTGCACCGCCTGGCGTACCTGCTCTTCTCGGCGCGCGACAAGCTGCGCAGGGACGGCGGCGTGGCCGTGATCGGCCCCAACCTCGCGTTCCTCGCCCACATCCGCACCGTGCTGCCCGCGCTCGGCGAGGCCGAGGTCGTCCAGAGCACCATCGACGACATCACCGGTCCCGGCATCGCCGTCGGCAGGGTCGACGACCCGGCGGCGGCACGGGTGAAGGGCGACCTGCGGATGGCGGAGGTGCTGGCGCGGCACGTGTGGTCGCAGCTCCGCGAACCCGACACCGAGGCGGAGATCCAGCAGCAGCAACGGATCTGGCGGCTGACCGTGGACGACCAGGCCGACGAGCTGGCCGCCGTCCGCTCACGTGGCCTCGGCTACGGCACCGGCCGCGACCTGCTCGCCCAGCGCCTCGCCCACGTCGTGCTGCGCCGCATCGAGCAGCGCGGCACCGAGGTCACCCTCGCGCAGCTCACCCGCAGCCGCGCGATCACCCAGGCCGTGCGGCGGATGTGGCCGCCGATCGACCCGGCCCGCGTGGTCTTCGACCTCCTCACGACCCCGTCGGTCCTGGCTTCGGCGGCCGAAGGAATCCTCACGGCGGAGGAACAGCGGAGCATCCTGCTGACTCCACGGCCCCGCAGCGCGAAGTCGATGCCCTGGAGCTCGCTCGACCTGGCGTTGCTGGACGAGGTCGCCGCCATGGTCGAGCGCCCGGACAAGCTCGGCCACGTCATGGTCGACGAGGCGCAGGACCTGAGCCCCATGCACTTCCGCGCGATCGGCCGCCGCCTCGCGGGAGCCTGCACGGTGCTCGGCGACCTGGCGCAGGCGACGAGCCCGTCCGCGGTGCGCGACTGGCCGGAGGTGTTGCGCCACCTCGACCGCCCCGACGGCAAGGTCGACGTGCTCGAACGCGGCTACCGCGTCCCGGCGGAGGTCATCGACTACGCCGCGCGGCTCCTGCCGCACATCGCCCCGGGTCTCGCCGGCCCCGCGTCGTTCCGGCACAGCGCCGACGCCCTGCACGTGCGCCGCACCGCCCGGCTGTCCGAGGCGGTCGTCGAGACGTGCCGCACGGCGTTGGCCGGTGACGGCTCGATCTGCGTGATCACCGCCGACGCGGACGTCGAGGAGCTGCGCCGGACGTTCGTCGAGGAGGACCTGCCGCACACGGTGCTCGGCGAGGAGTTGCTGGAACCGCGCCGCCTCACGCTGGCACCCGTGACGCTGACCAAGGGCCTGGAGTACGACACCGTGCTCGTGCTCGAACCGGCGCGCATCGTCGCCGCGGAACCCCAAGGGCTGCAACGGCTCTACGTCGCGCTGACCCGAGCCGTGAGCGTGCTGCACGTGATCCACGCTCAGGACCTGCCGGCCCCGCTCGTCAGCGGGTCTGCTGGAACGCCAGCAACAGCCGTGCGGTGATCTCGTCCGCCGCCTCGGCCAGGTGCGCCAGCAACACGGTGAACGGCAGGGTGCTCAACGGGTGCACCCGCACGTGCGGGGCGATGCGCGAGGTGCTCTGCCGCCGCGGCGCGCGGGGGCTGTTCTCGGCGAGCCCGGCGACCGGTTCGAGCCCGGCGGCCAGCGCGACGGAGGCGGGCGCGGGCAGACCGGGGATCTCCGCCAGCAGCCGCAGCGCGTGCTCGATCCGCTCGGCCAGGTCGGCGCGGTCGAGCACCGAGCCGAGGTGGTCGTTCGGCAACGGCGACCAGGTCGTGCGCTGCCCGGTGTGGTGCACGGCCAGCCCGCTGTGGCCGGACGGGCTCGGCGCCGACCGCACCCAGGCGACCCCGCCCGTGACCGCGGCGGTCAGCGGTTCGGTGTCGGTGAAGAGACGACGTGCCCGGCCGTGCAGGGGAAGCGCTTCCCGCAGGTGTTCCAGCCCGTGCGGCTCCACGCGTCCGTACCCGTCCACCGGCACGATGTGCAGCTCCACGGCACTGCGTTCGACGGCCGGTCTGGTGCCGGTGAGGTCCGTGCGCCAGCCGACGTCCACCGGCCGCGTCAACCCGTTGCCCGCGATGGCGCGCTGCGACGGCACCGCAGGCGCCAGCAGCTGAGCCGCGACGGCGATGGTGAAGGCGGCGGCGTTGCGGGCGGCGATCGACTGCCACCCCTTGCTGTCGGCCGCGAGCTTGAGCCCGTCGGCCTTGTCGCTGATGCCGCGGACCGTCAGGAACGGCGCGCGGTTCAGGTGCGCGGCCCGCGCCGTGCCCGCGCTCTCCAGTTCGATGGCCGCCGCGTCCGCGTAGTGCAGCCGCATGTGGTGCGCCAGCGGCGCTTCCCGCGAGTTGAGCACCACCTCGCCGGCCGCGATCGGCCGGAACCGCACGGCGGGCGCGTCGGCCAGCCCCTCGCGCCACACCTCGTCGCGACTGACGACCCGCGCGATCTGCTCCAGCTCGTGGTCGGCGTCCCAGGACTGCGGCCGGGCACCGAACCCGGCGCCGTCATCGGACCCGCCGTGGTACCCGTACACCTTCGTGCCGACGACGACGGTGCCGAGCGCCAGGTCGTCGTGCAGCGCGCCGGCGATCCCGGCGAAGAACACCGCACGGGGCCGGAACTCGGCGATCGCACGCTCGGTCAGCACCGCCGCGGACTGGTTCCCGGCACCCACCAGCCCGAGGGCGACGCGCCCGGCCCGTCCGCGAATGGGCCCCACCGCGAAGTGCGTGCCGGCGGCGTGCCGGTGCGTCGTGGGGGAGTCGAGCAGGTCCCGCACGGCGGTGTATTCGGTTTCCAGGGCCGTCAGCACCACGACGGTGCCCGTCGGTTCAGTCGTCACGCGGATCCTGCCTCGACCGTGCACTCCTGCCCGGGGAAGCTACCCGCACACCGCTTCTTTTCCTTGTCGTGTCGTCTTTTTGTCAAGGAACTGCGGTCCTTGTGAGAGGGTAAAGTCGGGTCCTGTGGTGTCATGCGAAGCTTGAGCATCAGACCTGCCCGTCCCGAGGACCTCCCGTCCCTGGTCGAGCGACTGGCCCGGCGGGAGTACTTCGCCGATCGCCTCGACCGCCAGGCAGGCCACCGAGGTGTGCTACTAATCGCCTGGCAGGACGATCTGGTGATAGGTGACGCCTACCTGTGGCTGGAACCGGCCGAGGAGCCGGAGATCCGCATCCACCTCCCAGGCACACCACTCTTCACCCAGCTGGAAATCCACCCTGCCCACCGCAGCAGGGGAGCGGGCACTCGATTGATCCAGGCTTCGGAGCGGTTACTGGCACAGCGCGGCTACGAGGACGTGGCCTTGGCAATCGAGGTGAGCAACGTGGAGACGGAACGCCTCTGCAGGCGTCTGGGCTTTCTTGAATGGCCGCATGGGGTAGTGAACTGCTACTCCTCAGTCGATGACAACGGCCATCGTATGGCCGAGGCCTGCAAGGTCCTGATCAAGAAGCTGGCGACTTAGGTCCAGAGAATGCCGATGTCCGCCAGTACCTTGTGGACATCGCCCCCACGGAAGTTCTGCCTGCTGCTCGGCTGGATTCGCTCCAGGTGGTAGCTCCAGGTTCGGCGATCTTCGCGCCACGCCTGTACAAAGGCCTCGCACAGCTCAGGCCGGATGACCTGGGAACGCCCAGACGCCGCCTTGAGCGAGTTGAGCATTCTCTGCCGCGAATCTGACGCCTTCATCATCAAGATCCTGTTCACGGTCTCGATGATGAAGTTCTGCCGCTTGCACAGGTAGCGCCGCCAGTAGTCGGTGTTGGCCTCTCGTAACGACCTTCCCTCGTGGAGAAGCCAGAAAAGCCCTTCTGCCAGGACGTCACCGAGTTCCTCTGCCCTGGCGCGCGTGTCGTTGGTGAACGGGTCATAGGGCTTCTGCCACGCGATGCCCGTCACTGCCGTAGGTGTGAGAGATTCACCGTTGAGCAGGAAGAACCAGTCCTCGTTGTAGATGTTGGGGAAGAAAGAAGGGCTCGATCTGGTCGAGACCGCGAGAGCACCGGCGCCGACGAACACGTTCCGATCTCCACCGACCTCGCGATGCGCATGGAAGACGACTGAGTTGTCGGGGTAGCCGTGAAGGTTCAGCCCGGCTGCGCCGAAGCGATCGGTGAGTGCGGCCGCCCTGCGCAGATCAGCTGGGTCGGGGACCTCTATGTCGTCGTCCAGGAAGACGATTCGTTCCCAGCCGGCCATTCGCGCGACGGCCAAACCCAGATTGCGCTTGTGGCTGGTGTCGGCGAACCTTCTGAACCGCGTCTTCTCCAGCAGGTCACAGGTTCGGAACCGCAGGAGCAGTCTCTCCGTTCGCCGTCCTGTGTCGATGGCGATCAGGGGCACGTCCACCTCTGCCACCCATCTCGCGATTGCACGGGCCGACGAGTGCTTGCTGCACAGCACTACGAGCACACACTTGAGCTGGAAGGCGAGTTCGACGGCATGCTTCAGCGCGTGCGGGTGACGGACGGACGGCACGATCATCGCGTCCACTTCGTCCTGGGGTGAGTCCCTCGGCGCGGAGTACAGCAGTCCGTGATGTGAACTGAGGCGGTGCTGGGCACGGATGCCAGAAACTCCGATCACCTCGCGGTCGCCGGCCATTCGTGCAGCAAGATCTCGGGGACTGTCCAGTCAGGTGTCACGACGGATCCCTCCAGGACCTGTACCCGGGAGATGATGCTGAACGTGTCGTGACCCGCGAACCGTTCGCACAGATAGGTGTTGTTGCGATCGCGGAACCGAGCGTCGGTGAGGGCGCGGACGACACCGAGCGTTCCTCTGGAGTGCTGGCCGTTGCAGATGGTGATGGTGCGTTTCCGGTTGAACGGGTTGGGCGAGCGGTAGAAGTGTGCGATGTCTTCCTCGAGAACCATTCGCCCTTCCACTTCGTTCAGCACGGGCCGCAAGGTCCTGCGTGCCGTGTCCATGATCTCGAACCCGCCTGGATCCGAGTCATAGGGGCGAGCCAGTTGCCTGACCGGTAGGTCGATGCGGTGCAGAACCGCGGCCGTGACCTGATTCCAGTCGATGCCGCCCAGCAGTACCAGGTGGCTGGTGTACTCGTCCGGGCTGAGTGACCGCGCTCCGGTGCGGATGTGCACGTTGTTGTTGGGGTTGAAGGCACGGATGTGCCCGTGCAGTTCGATGAGCGAATCGAGATCCGAGTACCGGTAGGACTCCACGTAGTCGGGATCGTCGGGGTCGACGAACGGCAGTTTCCCGAACCGAGCCTGAGGCACTTCCGAGCAGACGATCGTGATGTCTTCGTCGACGGGGAAGCGCCACAAGTTGTCGGTGGTCGGTGCGGTATCGCTCGGAGCCGGGTCTGTTAGCTGGTCGCGCAGTCCTGTGAGCTCGGCGAGCAACTCGTCACGACGCGTCTGCTCCTCTTCGGTCAGTTCTTCGATCAGCCGATAGGGCTGACGCTCGACCGACCGCACAGTGGCGAAGAAGATCGCATAGGCGTGGAGGCGGTGCGGCGGCGGCAGCACCGGGTCCTTCAGACGTTCCCACGACGAGATCAGCGGCACGCTGACGTCGAAAGCCTGGGCCAGTCCCTCCTGGGTGATGCGCTTGTCTGGCCAGCTTTGTTTGCGCAACGACCTCAGTCGTTGCGCAAGGTCGACGGCCGGATCCCCGGCGGAAGTCACGACATCACGTCCTCAGCTGAACTTCAGCCGTGTTGCGACGGCTCGTGTTGGCCCTAACTTTCACCGTAGAGCAGAGCTGGAGAGAACTGAAGTTCGCTGAGATCCGCCGGCCTCCCCTGTGAGGTCACGTGGTCGGCCTCGACTGCCGCGGCTGGGTGCACGTGCCTGGTGGCGAACCCGCCTGAAGGGGTTCGCCACCGGACACGTAGGCCTAGCCGACCGGGTATCACGTCCCACCTGGGTTCACAGTGCCCGTGAGAATCCGGGGTTACGCTGCGCGGGTGGAGCTCGCCGACCGGGATTCCGGGGTCGACCTGACGGAGCTGCTGGCCGCGTTCTCGCTGGCCACGGACCTCGGGCTGGGCCAGCCGATGGAGCACGTGCTCCGGTCGTGGCGGATCGCGGACCGGCTCGCCGAGCGCATGGGCCTGGCCGAGGACGAGCGGCGGTCGCTGTTCTACGCCGCGATGCTCGCCTGGGTCGGCTGCGTCGCCGACTCCCCGGAGGTCGCCGCGTCGTTCGGCGACGACATCGCGTTCCGCGCGGACAGCTACGAGGTCGACCTCGCCGGTCTCGCCGGGGCCGGGTTCTTCCTGCGGCGTGCCGGGCGCGGCGGGTCGGCGTGGCACCGGCTGAGGGTGGCGACCACGATCCTGACCACCGGCGGGCAGCACGTCGTGCAGGGCATGCAGTCGCACTGCGTCACGACGTCGACGCTGGCGGAACGCCTCGGGCTCGGTCCGGACGTCGGGCGGGCGCTGCGGCAGTTCTTCACCCGCTGGGACGGGCGCGGGGTGCCGGCGGGCGTGGGCGGGGAGGAGATCGCGCCGATCGTCCGGCTGGTGCACCTGGCCGACGTCGTCGAGGTCCGGCACCGCGTCGCAGGGCTGGACGGGGCGCTGGAGGTCGCCCGTGCGCGCCGTGGCAGCCAGTTCGCTCCCGACGTGGTCGACGCGTTCGTCACGCACGCTCCCGAAGTGTTGTCGGACATCGGGTCGGGCGACCTGTGGCTGCGGCGTCCGCTGACGGAAGGCGAACTGGACACCGCACTGGAAGCGCTGGCCGACTTCACCGACCTGCGCAGCGCCTCACGCGCCGGGCACTCACGGGGCGTCGCGGAACTGGCCGGTGCGGCGGCGCGCTCGATGGGGCTGCCGCTGAGCGACGTCGTCGCGACCCGGCGGGCCGGGCTGCTGCACGACATCGGGCTGCACGGTGTCCCGGCGACGGTCCTGGACCAGCCGGGACCGCTGTCGGCCACGGACTGGGAGCGCGTGCGGCTGAGCTCGTACTACACCGAACGCGTGCTCTCCCGGCCGGCCGCGCTGGCGAAGCTGGGTGCGATCGCGGCGACGGCCCACGAACGCCGGGACGGCAGCGGCTACCACCGCGGGCTGTCCGGTGCGTCGGTGCCGATGACCGGTCGCGTGCTGGCCGCGGCGTGCGCGTACCGGGCGATGCTCGAACCGAGAGCGCACCGGCCCGCGTTGACGGAGAAGCAGGCCGTGGCCGCCCTCCGGGCCGGCGCGCTCGACCCGGACGCCACCGAGGCCGTCCTCGCCGCCGCGGGCAACGGGGTGCGGCGGCGGGTGACGGGGCCCGCCGGGCTCACGCCGCGCGAGGTCGAGGTGCTGGTCCTGATCTCCCGTGGCGCGCAGACCGGCGAGGTCGCCGAACGGCTGGGCATCTCGCGCAAGACGGCCGGCACGCACATCGAGCGGATCTACACCAAGACCGGGGCGTCGTCCCGGTCGACCGCGACGTTGTTCGCGCTGCGCAACGGTCTGCTCGACCCGCTCGATCTGTAGGGAGAACGCCCGACGACACGGGCCGTTTCCGCTCCTAACGTCCTGTCTCCCGAAGATGAACGAAGGAGCGGACCATGCCGAACAAGGCCGTCGTCAGCCTGTCCACCGGACTCGAGGACCCGGAGAAGGTGACCGTCGCGTTCCTCGTCGCGGTCGGCGCCGCCGAGACCGGGCGCGAGACGCTGATGTTCCTGTCCAAGGAGGCCGTGCGCCTCTCGCTGACCGGCACCGCCGCCGGTGTCGCGTGCGACGGCTGCCCGCCGATCGCCGACCTGCTCAAGCGCTACGAGGTGGCGGGCGGCCGCTACTTCGTCTGCCCGCTCTGCTTCAACGCCAAGCAACTCGACGCCGACGGCCTCATCACCGGCGCGGAGCTCAACGGCACCGTGCCGATGTGGAACTGGATCGGCGACGAGCCCGCGACGACCTTCAGCTACTGACCGCGTGGCGGTCCCGCGAACACCGGGACCGCCACGTCGCGGCTCAGGACACCGCCACCGGGTGCAGCCAGCACGCCACCGACCGGTCGTCCCTGCTCTGCCCCAGCACCGGCACCCGGCTGCCGCAGACGTCCATCGCCTTAGGGCACCGCGGGTGGAACGCGCACCCGCCCGGCATCGTCCGCAGGTCCGGTGGCGAGCCGGGGATGCCGGACAGTTCCCGCTTCGGCCCCTTCAACGCGGGGAACGACCGCAGCAGACCGTCGCTGTACGGGTGCAGGGGAGCGCGGTAGAGGTCCTCCGACACCGCCTCCTCGACCACCTGGCCCGCGTACATGATCGCGATGCGGTCCGAGAACTCGACCAGCAGCGACAGGTCGTGCGTGATGAACACGACCGAGAAGCCGAGCCGCTCGCGCAGACCCACCAGCGTGCGCAGGATCTGCCGCTGCACCACCACGTCCAGCGCGGTGGTCGGCTCGTCCATGATCACCACGCTGGGCTCCAGGGCCAGGGCCATCGCGATCATCACGCGCTGGCGCATGCCGCCCGAGAGCTGGTGCGGGTAACTGTGCAACCGGTCCGTGGCGATGCCGACCAACGTCAGCAGCTCGCGGGCGCGGTCCTGGCGGGCTTTCGGGGTGGACCGGGCCGAGTGCGCCTTGAGGACGTCCATGAGCTGCGTGGAGATCCGCTGCACGGGGTTGAGCGAGTTGATCGCGCCCTGGAACACGATGGCGATCTCCGACCACCGCAGGCGCCGCAGCTCCGAGTCGCGCACCCGCAACAGGTCCACGGGCTCGCCGTCGGCAGGGTGGTAGATCACCTCGCCACCCGCCACGACGCCCGGCGGCGGCAGCAGCCGTGTCATGCCGTAGGCCAAAGTGGACTTCCCGCTGCCGGACTCTCCAGCGAGGCCGAGGACTTCGCCCCGGTGCAGCGTGAGGTCGACGTTGCGGACGGCGCGCACCGCGTTCGCGCCCACGCCGTAGTCGACGTCCAGTCCGCGCACCTCGAGAATGCGTTCCTTCATGACGTCTCCTTGGCGAGCACGGGGGTGAAGCCGACGCGCATCCGCACGCCGCGCAGGGAACCGGTGCGCAGGCGCGGGTTCACGTACTCGTCGATGCCGAAGTTGACCAGCGACAGAGACGTGCCGAGCAACGCGATCGCGAGGCCCGCCGGGACGAACCACCACCACGCGCCCTGGGCCAGGGCCTGCTGCGACTGCGCCCAGTACAGCACCGTGCCCCAGTTCCAGCCGCCCGCGTCGGACACGCCGATGAACGCCAGCGTGATCTCCGAGATCACCGCGAACAGCACCGTGCCGACGAAGCCGGACGCGATGACCGCGTACAGGTTCGGCAGGATCTCGAACAGGACGATCCGCCACGTCGACTCGCCGTTTGCCCGCGCCGCCTCCACGTAGTCCCTGCGGCGCAACGACAGCGTTTGCGCGCGCAGCACCCGCGCGTTCCACGCCCACGACGTCAGGCCGATCACCAGCGCGATCGTGAGGTTGCTGGTCTCCGGCAGCGACGAGGTGATGATGACGATCAACGGCAGCGCCGGGATCACCAGGAACACGTTCGACAGCGCCGAAAGCCCCTCCGACGCCGACCCGCTGAGGTAGCCGGCGGTGATGCCGACCAGCACCGACAGCACGGTCGCGACGACCCCGGCGACGGCGCCGACGAACACGACGCTGCGGGTGCCGGCGAGGACCTGGCTGAAGATGTCCTGACCGAGGTGCGTGGTGCCGAACCAGTGCTCGGCCGACGGCGGCTGCAGCAGGGCGTTGCTGCGCGTCGACGGGTCGAACGGCGCGATCCACGGTCCGATCACGGCGAGCAGGACGAACACGCCCAGCGCGATCAGACCGGTGAGCGCCTTGGCGTTGGTGCGCATCAACCCTCCCTGCGGGTGCGCGGGTCCAGCGCCAGGTAGGCGACGTCCGCGAGGAGGTTCGCCAGCAGCACGGACAGCGTGATGATGAGGAAGATGCCCTGCAGCAACGGGTAGTCCTTGGCGCCGACCGCCTGGAACAGCTGCAGGCCGAGACCGGGGTAGGAGAACACGATCTCCACCAGCAGCGTGCCACCGACGATGAACCCGAGCGCCAGCGCGAAGCCGGACACGTTGGGCAGCAACGCGTTGCGGGCCGCGTAGGCGAGCATCACCCGGCGTTCGGGCAGGCCCTTGGCGTGCGCGACCGTGACGTAGTCGTCCGACGACACCGTCACCATCATGTTGCGCATGCTGAGGATCCAGCCGCTGACTGACGACACCAGGATCGTGAAGCCGGGCAGCAGACCGTGCTGCACGGTGCTGCCGATGAACTGCCAGTCCCAGTTCGGCACCAGCCCGATCTCGTACGCGCCGGACGCGGGGAAGAAGCTCCCCGGACCGGTGAGCAGCGCGATCGCGACCAGGCCGAGCCAGAAGTACGGGATCGACGACACGAACGTCGTCACCGGGATCAGCGAGTCCGCCCACGTGCCGCGCCGCCAGCCCACCACGGCGCCCGCGGCGGTGCCGAGGAGGAACCCGATCACGGTGGTGATGCCGACCAGGCCGACGGTCCACGGCAGACCGTCGCCGATCACGTCCGACACCGGGCTCGGGAAGAACGTGAACGACATCCCGAGGTCGCCCCGGAAGAGCTGGCCGAGGTAGGAGAAGTACTGGCTCGCCAGGCTCTCGTTCTTGTCCAGTCCGAAGAGGACGTACAGCGACCGGACTGCTTCACTCGTCATCTGCCCGCGCTGCTTGGTGATCAGCGCCTGCACCGGGTCGCCCGGGATCATCCGCGGCACGAAGAAGTTGATCGTGACCGCGGCCCAGGCCGTGAGCAGGTAGAAAGCCAGCCGCTTGAGGAGGTAGCTCACGACGCCTCCTCCTCGCGGTAGAGCCAGCACGCGGCGAAGTGCCCGTCACCCAGCTCGAACCGCGGTGGGACGTCCGTGCGGCAGACGTCCATCGCGAACGGGCAGCGCGGGTGGAACCGGCAGCCCGGCGGTGGTTCGATCAACGACGGCGGTTCGCCGGCCCCGCCGTCCTTGTCCTCCACCGCCGGGCGGTCGGGGTCCGGCGCGGACTCGATCAGCAGCTGCGTGTACGGGTGCGCGGGCTTCTGCGTCACCGTCTCGCTGCCGCCGCCCTCGACGACCTGGCCCGCGTACATCACCACGGTCTCGTCGGCGAAGTAGCGGGCGGACGCGATGTCGTGCGTGATGTAGAGGATCGACAGGTGCAGTCGTTCCTTCAGGTCCCGCAACAGGTTGAGCACGCCGAGCCGGATCGAGACGTCCAACATGGACACCGGTTCGTCGGCCAGCAGCACCTCGGGACTCGCGGCCAGTGCCCGCGCGATCGCGACGCGCTGGCGCTGGCCGCCGGAGAGCTCGTGCGGGTAGCGGTCGAGGTAGCGCTCCGCGGGCGTCAGGTGGACGCGGGTGAGCAGGTCCGCGAGTGACTTCTCCAGGTCGTCACCGCGGTTGCCGTGGATCGTGAGCGCCCTCGTGAGGTGGTAGCGGATGGTGTGCACGGGGTTGAGCGACGCGAACGGGTCCTGGAAGATCATCTGAACCCGCCGGCAGTACGCGCGGAACCGCCGCCCCCGTCCCCAGCCTCGTTGCACGGCCACGTTCTCGCCGTGCAACCGGATCTCGCCGGACGTCTGCGGGTAGAGCTGGGCGAGCAGCCGCGCGACGGTCGACTTGCCCGAGCCGGACTCGCCGACCAGCGCCGTGACGCTGCCCCGGCGCAACCGCAGCGACACCCCCTCGACCGCCCGCACCGCCTTGGGGGTGCGGGACAGCGCTGACCGGATCGGGAAGTGCTTGGTGAGGCCGTCGGCCTCCAGAACGATCTCTGTCGAGACCGCTCCGGAGACCGCCGGCACTACCTCGGCCGTCACGAGGCAGGCCTCAGCTTCATGACGATGTCGAGTGCGTTTTCGAGCGTGGGCTGCACGGGGGCGTACTGGTCGGAGTCGCTCGGCCAGCCCACCCAGTTCTTCGTGCTGTACTGGCCGCCACCGTTGGCGGCGGAGGTGATGATGACGGGCATGTCCTGCACGAAGATCTTCTGCAGCTCCTGCAACGCCGCGTTGCGCACCGACTCGTCGGCGGCGTTCGCGAAGTCGTCCAACGCCTTGGTGGCGGCCGGGTTCTCGTAACGACCGTAGTTGCCGTTCACACCGGGCGTGCCGATCGGCTTGTACAGCGCACCGTCCATGATGGACTGGTAGATGTCGTAGAGCGTCAGGCCGTTGTTGGTCCAGTGCATCGCGGCACCGAAGTCACCGGTGTCGAGCGCCTTGGTCCACGCGTCGGCGTTCTGCAGGTTCACCGTCGCGTTGATGCCGATCTTGGAGAAGTTGTCCTTGATGATCTCCAAGTCCGTGACGTAGTCCGACCAGCCGGACGGCACCGTGAGCGTGATCGTGACGGGTGCGCCGTCCTTGCCCTTCAGCGTGTTGCCGTCGAAGGTGTAGCCGGCCTCGGTCAGCGCCTTCTTCGCACCCTCGACGTCGACGGTCATCCTCTTGTCCTTGAACTGCGGGGCGATGAACGACTCACCCGCCGGCGTCGGGATGCCGGTGATGTTGTCGACCTTCGGGTAGAAGTAGCCCGCCTCGCCCTGCATGAAGATGTCGTCGCGGTTGACCACCATGTTCGCCGCGCGCCGCAGCGCCGGGTCGTCCCACGGCTTCGCCTTGGTGTTGAACCACAGGCCGTGCACGCCGAGCACCGGCGGGAACCACAGCTTGTGGTTCTTCTCGTCCTTGCTGGTGTAGGCGGCCTGGTAGTTCGGGATGAAGACGAAGCTCCACTCCGCGGCACCCGTGGCGAGCGCGTTGGTCTGCGCGTTGTTGTCGCTGTAGGAGGTGTAGCGCAGCTCCTTGACCTTCGGGAGCTCCTGCCAGTACTTGTCCCGGATCGACAGCGTCACCGTCTGCGGCGTGAACGACTTCAGCGTGTACGGGCCGCTGCCGATCGGGTTCTTCAGCGTCTCGGTCGACGGGTTGGCGAACGTCGACCACTGGTGCTTGGGCACCACGAACTGCTCGAGGATCTTCTTCTGGTTGACGAACTGCGACTTCGGGAAGCCGACGGTGACCTCGCTGCCGGAGAACGAGATGTCCTGGTACGGCACGCCTTCGATGTTCAGCCCGGGGTTGGTCTTGAGCAGCTCGAAGGTGTACGCCACGTCCTCGGCCGTCAGCGGCTTGCCGTCGGACCACGTGACGCCGTCGCGGATGGTGAGCGACAGCTTGTGGAAGTTCTCCGACCAGGTGAACTTCGTTGCCAGCCAAGGCTTCGGCTGGTCTGTCACCTTGACCTCGTTGACCATGGCGAGCGGTTCGAAGAGCAACCGCCGGTAGCCGAGCGACGAGGACGCAGACGAGTTGAGGAACGGGTTGTTGTTCTCCGTTTGCGGTCCGTTCGGCATACCCACGTTCAGGACGCCGGCGGCGTTGCCGGTGCTACCGGGGTTCGTGGCCGAACAGGCGCCGGTGAACGCCAGGGCGGTCGCGGTGACGGCAGCGCAAACACGCCTCATTCTCATGGAAACTCCTTGTTCTCCAACGAAAGCGAGAAGAATCAAGTGAGCGCTGGGAGGAGGTGACCGCGCGTGCCATCGCGGGTGAGGCCGTGGAGGCCCTCTGGTCGCCGTAGAGTAGACGCCTGACCTCACGCGCAAGTCAATAACGAAGAGGTCACGACCCGAGGCTTATTTTTAGGCGCGAACTAACCTCGGCGCCCATGGTGCGTACTCGGGCGACCGTGCGGGACCTCCGCCGGCAGAACCGGTCGGTGCTCTTGACGGCCCTGTTCCTGGACGGCCCGCTCAGCCGTCAGCAGCTCAGCGCGGCCACCGGACTGAGCGCGGCGACAGCCAGCACGATCACCGGCGAGCTGCTCGACGAGGGCCTGCTGGTGGAGGCCGGCTCGGTCGACTCCGACGGCGGCAGACCGCGCGTCCTGCTGCGGGTCAACCCCGCGTTCGGGCACGTCATCGGGGTCGACGTCGGCGAGACGGGGATCAAGGTCGAGCTGTTCGACCTCGCCATGACCCGTCTGTCCACTGTGGATCGGCCGATCGCCGCGGTGGAGCCCGTCGCCGTCAGCGAGGTGATCGCGGCGGGCGTCGACGAGGTGCTGGCGGCAGCGGGCGTCTCGGCGTCGTCGGTGCTCGGCGTCGGCGTCGGTGTGCCCGGCACGGTCGAGCAGGGGAGCTCGGCCGTCGTGCACGCGCAGACGATCGGCTGGGACGAGGTCCCGCTGGAGAAGATGATCCGCGCGGCGGGCGTCGAGCCGCCGCTGCTCGTGGAGAACGGCGCGAAGACCCAGGGGCAGGCCGAGATGTGGTTCGGCGCCGGTCGGGGCGCCCGGCACGCGGTGATCGCGCTGGTCGGATCCGGTGTCGGCGTGGCCGTGGTGACCGGCGGCGTCGTGCACCGCGGCGCGACCAGCAACGCGGGGGAGTGGGGCCACACCACGATCGCCTACGGCGGACGGCGCTGCCGGTGCGGGGCGCGCGGCTGCCTGGAGGCGTACGCGGGCGCGGAGGCCATGCTCGCCCGGTACCGCGAGGCGCTGCGGCGCAAAGATGTTGCGCTCGACGAGCAGTCCGCACTGGAGGAGTTGCTCACGTCGCGCTCCGCCGTCGCGCGCCGGGTGGTGGACGAGTCCGTGGGCTACCTGGGCGCCGGGATCGCGAACCTGGTGAACCTCTTCAACCCGGAACGCGTCGTGCTCGGCGGCTGGGCCGGACTCGCGTTCGGTGCCCGGAAGCTGGACGAGATCATCGCCGCGACGGCCGAGCACGCGCTGCGCCACCCGTACGGCCAGGTGCGCATCGAACTGGCCAGGACCGGCCCCGACGCGGTCGCGGTCGGCGCCGCGACACTCCCGGTCGCGGTGCTGCTGGAGACCGGCGCCGATCCGCGCGCCACCAGAAGGGACCTTCCGACGCATTGACAGCGGCGCCCCCGCACCACGACTCTTTGGAGAGCGCTCTCCAAGGAGGTTCCCGGTGCTCGACGACCACGAGCTGGTCAGGCTGGTCGGCAAACTCGACCTGCCCGCCAAGGTGCGGCTGCTGGCCGGCGGCTCGGTCTGGCGCACCTGCGCCGAACCGTCGATCGGCCTGCGCGCCCTGACGTTCTCCGACGGCCCGGCAGGAGTCCGCGGCCCCGGCTGGGACGAACGCCGCACCTCGCTCGCCCTCCCGTCCCCGACCGCGCTCGGCGCCACGTGGGACGAGGACCTGGTGCGCAGGCTCGGCGCCCTGCTGGCGGACGAGTCCCGGCGCAAGGGCGTCGACGTGCTGCTGGCACCGGTGCTGAACCTGCACCGCACGCCGTACGGGGGCCGCCACTTCGAGTGCTTCGCGGAGGACCCGCTCCTCACGTCCAGACTCGGCGTGGCCTACGTCGAGGGCGTCCAGTCCCGCGGCGTGGCGGCCGCGCCGAAGCACTTCGTCGCCAACGAGACCGAGACCGACCGCCTCACCCACGACGTCCGCGTGGCCGACCGCCCGCTGCGCGAGCTGTACCTGGCACCGTTCGAGGCGGTGGTCGCCGCCGGCGCCTGGGCCGTGATGTCCGCGTACAACGGCGTGAACGGCCACCCGATGTCGGAGAACCCGCTGCTCACCACCCCGTTGAAGGACGAGTGGGGCTTCGACGGGGTGGTGGTGTCGGACTGGGGTGCGGTGCGGACGACCGCGGAGTCGGCGTCGTCGGGGCAGGACCTCTCGATGCCGGGGCCGTGGGGGCCGTGGGGCGACTTGCTGGTGGCCGCGGTCGAGGCGGGGGAGGTGGCGGAGAGCGTGGTCGACGAGAAGGTGCTGCGGCTGCTGCGCCTGGCCGCGCGGGTGGGGGCGCTGGAGGGGACGGCGGGAGGCGCGCCGGTTGAACGGGTGGGGGAGCGGGAGGGGACGACGGGAGACGCGTCGGCTGAGCGGGTGGGGGAGCGGGAGGGGACGACGGGAGACGCGTCGGCTGAGCGGGTGGGGGAGCGGGAGGGGACGACGGGAGACGCGCCGGCTGAGCGGGCAGGGGAGGAAGGGCCTGGGGGAGGCTCGCCGGTCGAGCGGGCGGCGGTGGCCGAGGAACCGCTGCTCGCGGCACCGGCCAGCGGTGTCACAACCCTCGCCGCTCTCGCCTCGACCGCTGCCCCGACCGCCGCCCTCGCACCAAGCGCCGGCCCCTCCGCGTCCGCCCCCTCCGCCGCCGACACCGCCCTCCTCCGCGAAGCGGTCGCCGCCGGCACCGTTCTCCTGCGCAACAACGGAATCCTCCCCCTCCTCCCCGGCAGAACCATCGCCCTGATCGGCCCCGGCGCCGCCACCCCGCGCGTCCAGGGAGGCGGCAGCTCCGGCCTCTACCCGGACGCCGTGCACACCCTCCTCGACGCCCTCACGCAACGAGCCGAGGTGATCCACGCCCCCGGCGTGCGCATCGACGACCGCCCCACCCCCGTGACCGCGCCCGTCCTGGTCCGCGTGCTCGGCCGGAACGACGAGGTGCTCTTCCGCGAACATCGCCTTACCGGCCGCATCCTCGAGACCGAAGAGCTGCCGGACGCCGAGGTCCTGGAGATCAGCACGAGTCTGCACGTCACCGAGACGGGCCGGTGGCGCCTGGCGGTGGCGGGCTACGGCCGCCTGACCTTGGACGTCGACGGCACGAGGGTGCTCGACGTCCACCAGCCCGTCGACACCGACGACCCCGCCGTCAAACACCTCAGCCCGCCCCACCACGAGGTGGAAGTGCAGCTCGGCGAAGGTGCCGACGTGGAACTGGTCGCGCGGCGGGAACTCGGCCACGACAGCGGCATGGCCTCGCTGCTCGCCGCCGATCCACCCCGGCCCGACGCAGCGCAAGAGTTCCAGGCCGCCGTCGACGCCGCGAGCAAGGCCGACGTCGCCGTGGTCGTCGTCAGCACCACCGAGGACATCGAGAGCGAGGGTCGCGACCGCGGCACCCTCGCGTTGCCGGGGAAGCAGGACGCGCTGGTCAGTGCGGTGTCCCTGGCGAACCCGAACACCGTCGTCGTCGTGAACTCCGGTGGCCCGGTGCTGCTGCCGTGGCGCGACGACACCGCCGCCGTGCTGCTCACCTGGTTCCCCGGGCAGGAGGGCGGCAACGGTCTCGCGGACGTCCTGTTCGGCGCCCGCGAACCCGGCGGCAGGTTGCCGACCACTTGGCCCGCAAAGGAATCCGACGTGCCGGTCGCGAACTTCCTGCCCGTCGAAGGGGCGGTGGACTACGACGAGGGCCTCGACATCGGGTACCGCGCCTGGGCCGCGCACGACGCCGAGCCCGCCTACTGGTTCGGCCACGGGCTCGGCTACACCACCTGGGACTACGAGGAGGCGCGGGTCGAGCACGACGTCGTGCGGGTCAGGCTGCGCAACACGGGCCGGCGGCGCGGGCGCGAGGTCGTGCAGGTCTACCTGTCACGTCCCGGCAGTGCCGTGCCGCGGCCGCCGAGGTGGCTCGCGGGCTTCGCGAGCGTCGTGGCCGGACCCGGTGAGGTGGCGTACGCGCGGATCGAGATCCCGCACGAGGCCGTGCGCCACTGGGCGGGGGAGTGGCTGGTGGAGCCGGGGGAGTTCACCGTCCACATCGGATCCGACGCCGGGTGCGCACGACTGCGGCTCGCGTTCCGGGCGCGGTAGAACGGATCATGGTCAAGGGCACACCGACGCTCGAGGACGTCGCGCGGGTCGCCGGGGTGTCCCGCGCGACCGTGTCGCGCGTCGTCAACGGCACCCGCAACGTCGACCCGCTGCTGCAGGAGACGGTGCGCGACGCGATCGAACGGACCGGGTACATCCCCAACCACGCCGCCCGCTCGCTCGTCACCCGCCGCACCGGGACGGTGGCGCTGATCATCTCCGGCGCGGGCGGCGGGTCGGACGTGTTCGTCGACCCGTTCTTCGGCCGGGTCACCGCCGGGGTCGTCGACCTCCTGCGCACCCGCGGGGTGCACCCCGTGCTGATGCTCGCCGACACCGACCGGGCCAGGTCCGAGGTGGTGGAGTTCCTCCGGCAGGGCAGCACGGACGGGGCGCTGCTGGTCACGACGCACGCCGCCGAGACCCTGCCGGACCGGTTGCTGGAGGCGGGCGTCCCCGCCGTGCTCTTCGCGCGGCCGGGCCGACCCCTGCCGGTCAGCTACGTCGACCTCGACCACCAGGCGGGCGGGCGGCTCGCGGCCACGCGGTTCGCGGAGATCGGGCGCACGCGGGTCGCCGCCATCTCGGGGCCGTTGGACGTGCTCGCCAGTCAGGACCGCCTCACCGGGTTCCGCGCTGCCTTGGCGCGCGCCGGATTCCCCTACGTGCCAACGGTCGAGGGAGGCTTCACGGCGGAGAGCGGTGCCGACGCGATGGGGCGCCTGCTCGTCGAGTACCCGGAGGTCGACGGGGTGTTCGCGGCGAACGACCTGATGGCCCAGGGGGCGCTGGACGTGCTGCGAGCTCAGGGAAAGCGCGTTCCCGAGGACGTCGCCGTGGTCGGGTTCGACGACAGCGCGCCCGCGCTGGCCTGCCGGCCGCCGCTGACCACGATCCGCCAGCCCGTCGAGCGGATGGCCGCGACGATGGCGGAAGTGCTGCTCAGGACGTTGGACGACCCCGAGGAGCGGCCGCGGTCGATCATCTTCGAACCGGAACTCGTGCTCAGGGCGTCGGCGTGATTGACCTGTCCGACACCACGCGTTAATCTACGGGAGAGCGCTCTCCCGACGCCCGGTGCCACGGGCGTCACCGTTCGGGCTCACTCGCCCCAAACGTGTCAGGCAGGCTCATGAGCTCTCCCCTGTCGAGGGCGGCCGGGTTGTCGGTCGCTGCCCTTTGTCTCGTGACCACCGCAAGCATCAGCACCGCTCCCGCCGGCGCCGCCGGCTGCGGCACCACCAACGTGGCGCTGAACAAACCAGCCACAGCCTCGTCCGTCGAGGGCGGTGGCACGCCCGCCTCCGCCGCGGTGGACGGCAACGCGGGCACGCGCTGGTCGTCGCAGTTCTCGGACCCGCAGTGGCTGCAGGTCGACCTCGGTTCCACGCAACAGGTCTGCCGCGTCGCCCTGAACTGGGAAACGGCGCACGGCAAGGCTTTCCAGGTGCAGGTGTCCGACGACGCCGGCTCCTGGCGCGACGTCTACTCCACCACGACCGGCACGGGCGGGAACCAGTCGCTCGACGTCACCGGCTCCGGCCGGTACGTCCGCGTGCTCGGCACCCAGCGCGGCACCGGCTACGGCTACTCGTTGTGGGAGCTGGGCGTCTACACCGGGACGCCGGACGTCCCGGTTGTCACGCCGACCGACCCGCGCAACCCGGACTTCGGCCCGAACGTGTACGTCTACGGCCCTGGTTCGTCGCAGGCGGAGATGCAGTCCCGCCTGGACACGATCTCCGCGCAGATGAAGACGAACCAGTTCGGGCCGCAGCGCCACGCGGTGCTGTTCAAGCCCGGCACTTACAACGCCGACGTGAACCTCCGGTTCTACACCCAGATCGTCGGTCTGGGTCTGATGCCGGACGACGTGAACATCAACGGCCACATCAGGGTCGAGGCCGACTGGCTGCAGCAGGGCAACGACCCCAACAACCTCGGCAACGCGACCCAGAACTTCTGGCGCGGCGCGGAGAACCTGTCCGTGACGCTGCCGGCGAACCAGGTCGAGCGCTGGGCGGTCTCGCAGGCCACCGCGTACCGGCGGATGCACCTGCGCGGCCAGGCGCACCTGTGGAACGGCTACGACGGCTGGGCGTCCGGCGGCCTGATCGTCGACAGCAAGATCGACGGCACCGTGGTCTCCGGTTCGCAGCAGCAGTTCCTCACCCGCAACAGCAACCTCGCGGGCGGCTGGGCAGGCTCCGTGTGGAACATGGTGTTCGCGGGCACGCAGGGCGCGCCGACCGACCACTTCCCGGACCCGTCGCACACCGTCGTCGACACCTCCCCGGTGACGCGCGAGAAGCCCTACCTGTACTTCGACAACTCGGGTGAGTACCGGGTGTTCGTCCCGGCGCTGCGGCAGAACTCGCGCGGCACCAGCTGGGAGAACGGCAACCCGGGCACCTCGGTGTCGCTCGCGGACTTCTTCGTCGTCAAGCCCGGCACCCCGGTCGCCACGATCAACGCGGCTCTCCAGCAGGGCAAGCACCTCCTGCTCACGCCGGGCATCCACCAGCTCGACGACACGATCCGCGTCACCCGCCCGAACACCATCGTGCTCGGCCTCGGCCTGGCCACGCTGACGCCGACCACCGGCAGGGCGGCGCTGACGACGTCCGATGTGGACGGTGTGAAGCTCGCGGGCTTCCTGGTCGACGCCGGCGTGCAGAACTCCCCGGTGCTGCTGGAGATCGGCGACTCGACGACGACCGACCACGCGGCGAACCCGACGTCGATGCACGACGTGTACCTGCGCGTCGGCGGGTCGCAGGCGGGCAAGGCGACGACGAGCCTGCGCGTCAACAGCCGCAACACCATCATCGACCACACCTGGGTCTGGCGCGCCGATCACGGCGAAGGCGTGAGCTGGACGGCCAACCCCGGCCAGAACGGCGTCGTCGTCAACGGCGACAACGTGACGGCGTACGGGTTGTTCGTCGAGCACTACCAGCAGCACAACCTGGTGTGGAACGCCAATGGCGGCCGGGTGTACCTGTACCAGAACGAGTTGCCGTACGACCCGCCGAACCAGGCCGCGTGGATGAACGGCTCCAAGCGCGGCTGGGCCGGGTACAAGGTCGCCGACAACGTCACCACGCACGAGGCGTACGGTGTCGGCGTGTACGCCTTCAACCAGGCCGATCCGAGCATCGTGACCGACAACGGTTTCGAGGCGCCCACCCGGTCCGGTGTGCGCTTCAAGCACCTGGTCACCGTGTCGCTCGGCGGCGTGGGCACGATCGCCAACGTGATCAACGGGGTCGGCGGCGTCGCGAACGCCACCACCCAGGTCCGTTACCTGGTGAACTATCCGTGAGCCTGATCGGCGTGCTCTCCCGGGACTCCCTTCCCGGTGAGAGCACGCCCGCTCTGGCGGGCATCGGACACGCGGCGCACAGGGTGGGCAGTGGCCTGCTCCTGTGCGCCGATCTCGACTTCGTGGACACGCGGCACGTGGCCCTGAGCGGCTGCGTCCTGCTCGACCGCACCGCCGACGAGCACGACCTCGCCTGCCTGGCCGACCACGCGATCCCGTTCGTCTCGATAGGCCGGCGCGACAGCACCTCCAGACAGATCCCCTACGTGGACGTCGACTACGCCGCGGGCGTGCGCGATCTGGTCGCGCGCACCGCGGCGTTGGGCCATCGTCAGGTCGTCTACATCGGACTGCCGAGCGGCACCGCCTCCGTCGAACGCCTGCGCGGTTTCCGCGCCGCCGCGGACATCTGGGGCGTCAAGGGACTGCACGCTCCCGCCGTCTGGCTCGATCAACTGCTGCGCATCGGCGTCACGGCCGTGATAGCGGAACACCCCGACGACGCCGCCGCACTCGTCCGTGCGGCGCGTCGCCGGGGTGTGTCCGTTCCGGACGACCTCTCGGTGCTCACGCTCGACGTGCCGGAGACCGACCTGGTGGGGCTCACCGGGTTGCGGGTGCCGAGGTGGGAGACGGGCCGCCGTGCCGTGCACCTGCTGGCCCGCCTCCCGCAGAAGCGTCCCCACGAACTGCTGGCCTGCGAGTTCGTCGAGGGGACGACGCTCTCAGCGCCGCGCTGACGTCACCGCGGCAACCGGTAGTCCGGTCCGAGTGCGGCACCCCGGTGGGGCTTGTACTGGTCGTAGCCGCGCGGGTCGCACTGCAGCCCGCCGTTGATGCAGTGCCGGACCAGTGCGGCCTGGGTGGGTGCGTCCCAGGCGTTCATGAAGTCGTAGTGCCAGGTGTAGCCGCGGCCGCTGGAGAGCCGTACGCGCGACATGTCGCCGGAGACCGGGAACGCCATCTTGAACTCGATCATCGGCACCGCCACGGGATGGCTCGGCGGGCACACGAGCGTCGCGCGGTCCGGGTAGGCCATGTGCGACTTGTGGTCCGCCGAGTCGAGGTCACGGCCGTTCCAGCAGCTCGGCGCCTGGAAGCGGACGTTGAGCTGGCTGCCGGGAGCGCACCAGGACGGGATGTCCCAGTTCTTGAAGCTGTCCCCGCACTCGAAGCCCTCGACCGCGCCGGGGTGGTCGCGGAACTGCTCGAGCGTCGAGGTGGGACTGCCGACGACGAACCGCATGCCCGGCGGGAACGGCACGACGTCCTGGTACTTCAGGATTCCCGACTTGTAGTAGACGACCTGGTTGCCGGTCGGGCGCACGACCTGGTCGCCGTTGAGCACCGAGGGGAACCAGTACGCCGACTTGTCGTCGGGCGTGACGCAGTTGGTCTGACCGGCCTTGAGCGAGTCGTTGGTGCTGCTCGCGTTGGTGGAGTTGTTGCCGAGGAACGTGTGCAGGTGCGACGCGCCCGGCAGGCCGGGGAAGACGATCGGGTCGTCCGGGCGGTCCACGGCGAACGCGCAGTTCGCCTGGAACTCGTGGTGGCTGACGTAGTCGTCGGCCTGTGCCGACTGGACCGCGAACGCGGCCGCGACGAGGCTGGCCGCGACGGCCAGCGCGCTGAGCTTGCGGGACAACGGTGTCCTCCTGCCGATGTGGGGAACCGGCTGGGAGAGCGCTCTCCCGGTTAGCGTCCCGCCCCGCTTCCGAGGTGTCAAGGGGCCTGTTGACATCGCCGAAGTCTGTTCGTAACGTACGACGCCAGGGTTGGGAGAGCGCTCTCCCGCACCTCACCCCACCCGAACCCCTGCAGGAGACGCCATGCACCGCCTCCGCATTGCCGGCACGGCACTCGCCGTGCTGGTGGGACTGGCAGTCGTTCCGAGCACGGTCAGCGCCGCGCCCTCGCTGCTGTCCCAAGGCAAACCCGTCACCGCCTCGACCGTCGAAGGCGCCGGCACGCCGGCCGCGGCGGCGGTCGACGGCAACCCCGGCACCCGCTGGTCGAGCACGTGGAGCGACCCGCAGTGGTTGCGCGTCGACCTGGGCGCGACCTCCACCGTGACCAGGATCGAGCTCGACTGGGAAGGCGCCTACGCGACCACGTTCGACCTCCAGGTCTCGGCCAACGGCGACTCCTGGACCACCCTGCGCTCCGTCACCGGCGGCACGGGCGGCAACCAAGGCTTCGACGTGTCCGGCACCGGCCGGTACGTCCGGATGAACGCGACCCAGCGCGCCAACGGTTACGGCGTCTCGTTGTGGGAGTTCCGCGTCTTCGGCGAACAAGGCTCGAACCCGCAGCCGGGCAGCGGTGTCCGCGTGACCGGCTCCCAGGGCAACTGGCAGCTCACCGTCGACGGTGCGCCGTGGACGGTCAAGGGCCTGACCTGGGGTCCGCCCGCCGCCGACGCCGCGCGGTACATGCCTGAGCTGAAGTCCATGGGTGTCAACACCTTGCGCACGTGGGGCACGGACGCGTCGACCCGTCCGCTGCTGGACGCGGCCGCCGCCAACGGGTTGCGCGTGATCAACGGCTTCTGGCTCCAGCCGGGCGGCGGTCCGGGCTCCGGCGGTTGCGTGAACTACGTGACCGACACCGCGTACAAGGCCGACATGCTCGGCCAGATCCGCCAGTGGGTGACCACGTACAAGGACCACCCCGGCGTTCTCATGTGGAACGTGGGCAACGAGTCCATCCTCGGCCTGCAGAACTGCTACTCCGGCGCCGAGCTGGAGACCCAGCGCGTCGAGTACGCGAAGTACGTCAACGAGGCCGCCCGCGCCATCCACGCCATCGACACCACCCACCCGGTGACGAACACGGACGCGTGGACCGGCGCCTGGGTCTACCTCAAGGCCCACGCGCCCGACCTCGACCTGTACTCGGTGAACTCCTACGGCAACGTCTGCAAGGTCCGCCAGGACTGGATCGACGGCGGCTACACGAAGCCGTACATCCTGACCGAGGCCGGCCCGGCGGGCGAGTGGGAGGTTCCCAACGACGCCAACGGTGTCCCTGCCGAACCCACCGACGTCCAGAAGCGCGACGGCTACACCCAGGCCTGGAACTGCATCACCGCCCACGCCGGCGTCTCGTTCGGTGGCACGTTGTTCCACTACGGCACCGAGTACGACTTCGGCGCCGTCTGGTTCAACCTCACCCCGGCAGGCAAGAAGCGGCTCTCGTTCTACTCGGTGCAACGCGCGTTCGGCGGCGCCACCCCGTCGAACACCCCGCCGGTGATCTCCGCGATGAACCTCCCGCAGACGATCGCGGCCGGTGCGCCGCTGTCGATCGACGTGGCGGCGTCGGACCCGAACGGTGACACGATCACGTGGTCGGCGGCGTTCAACAGCAAGTACATCGACAACAGCGGCGGCTTGGCCGGCACCCCGGTGCAGGTCAACGGCAACCGCCTGACCGTCACCGCGCCGGACCGCCTGGGCGTGTGGAAGGTCTACGTGATGGCCGAGGACGGTCGCGGCAACATCGGCATCGAGACCAGGTCCGTCCGCGTCGTCGCTCCGCAACCGGCCGGTGTGAACGTCGCGCAGGGCAAGCCCGTCACGGCCTCGTCCTACCAGCAGGTCGGTGACGGGGCCCCGTTCCCGCCGTCCAACGCGGTGGACGGCAACGGCACCTCCCGCTGGGCCACGGACTGGTCCGACCCGCAGTGGCTGCGCGTCGACCTCGGCGCCGTGACCACCTTCCAGCACGTGCAACTGGTGTGGGAAGGCGCCTTCGGCCGTGCGTACGAGATCCAGGTGTCCGACAACGGCACCGACTGGCGCTCGGTCTACGGCACCACGACCGGCAACGGCGGCGTCGACTCGATCGACGTGACCGCCACGGGCCGCTACGTCCGCCTGCACGCCACCCAACGCGGCACCGGCTGGGGCTACTCGCTCTACGAGCTCGGCATCTACCGCCGCTGACCATTGCGGACCGGCCGGGTCTCCCCGGCCGGTCCTCCTCGCGCGACAAGGAGTTCGATGCACAAGCTCACCAGGTTCATCGCGGCCGGCGCGGCCTCGGCCGCCCTGCTCCTCGGCACCGCGCCCCTGTCGCACGCCGAGAACCCGGTCCAGGTGGACGTGGGAGGAGCCGGCGACGCGACGTTCCTCCCCGACAGCTTCGGCACCGGCGGCCTCACCGACACGAAGCCGGCCGACAAACGAGCGCACACGACGTTCAGCCGCACCGTCGCCCACCCGATCCCCGCCGAGATCTGGTACACCGCCCGGCACCTCGAGTCGGCCTACGAGCTGACCGGCCTCACCGCCGGCGGCACCTACGAACTACGGCTCTACTTCCTCGACTGGTACTTCACCCGTCCCGGTCAGCGGATCTTCGACGTCGACGTGAACGGCACGCGCGTGCTGCGCGACTTCGACATCGTCGGCGCGGCGGTCGCGGCGGGGGCGGACGCGCCGCTGACGGCGTTCGGGGTGGAGAAGGACCTCGTGGTGACGGCGGACGAGGACGGGGTGGTGCGGATCGACTTCGTGCGCGGCAAGGAGAACCAGCCGCAGGTCAACGCGATCGCCCTCGTACCCGCGTCCTGACCTCGGAGATCCCGCTCCGCCGCAGCCGGATGACGACTCAGCCGAGATTCCCCTGCAGCACACTGGTTCCGTGCTCCTGCTGACCCAGCCGCTGCGCGGACACGTCCACCACGTGGTAGGTCCGGAGGTCGATCCCGGACGGGACCGGCAGGTCCGCCTGACCGCCCGCGAGCACCCCCAGCGGGATCATCGTGGCGGCCCCGTCGTAGAGCCACACCTGGTACAGGCCTTCGGGCGCCGGCAACCCGTCGATGACGACCCGCAACACCGTGCGATCAGCCGTGCGCACGACCCGCGCGGTGCCGCGAGCGGAAGCGAGCCCGGCCAGGTCGGCCTGTGCCACGACCTGTTCGGCGGGGGACGCGACCCGGTCCACCACGACCGCCCCGGCAGCACCGAGGACAGCCGCCGCGGCCGCGACGGCGAGCAGCTCACGCCACCGCCGACGAGGCCGAGACGGAGCAGTCTCGGCGGCGATGCGGTCCCAGACCTCCTCCGGCGGCGCGGGCAGGTCCCGTTCGCCGGCCGTCTCCCGGCCCACGGCGACCAGTTCCCGCAACGCGGCCAGGTCCGCGCGGCACGCGGCGCAGGTGAGCAGGTGGTCCTCTGTGGAGTGGTCCGAGGCCGGTTCGCCCAGCGCCATCAACGCGAGCAGGCCGGGGTCAGCGTGCGCCACCGTCCGCCTCCCAACGTTGCCGGAGCCTGACCATGCCGCGGCGGAGGTGGCTCTTGACCGTGCCCAGCGGAAGTCCGGTCGTCGCGGCGATCTGCTCGTGCGTGAGATCATCGTAGAAGGCGAGCAGGAGAACGCGCTGCTGGTGCGGAGGGAGCTCGCCGATCGCCTCCAGCACCACCATCCTGTCCACCACGCGCTCCGGCCGGACGGGCTCGTCCGACGGGGTGCCGGTGCTGTGCAGGGCCACGACGACGTGCTCCTGGCGGCCCTGCGAGCGCAGGACGTCGACGGCGCGTCGCCGGGCGATGGTCAGGAGCCAGACGAGCAGGCTGCCCTTGGCGGGGTCGTAGCTCTCCCGCTTCCGCCACGCCGTGACGAACGTGGTCTGCACGACGTCCTCGGCGTCCGGCCGGGACGGCAGACTCGCCGCCGCGACCCGGAGCACGGCCGGGGCGTAGCGCTCGTAGACCGCCCGCAGCGCCCCCTCCTCGCCGGCGACGAAGGACTTCGTGGTCTCGTCGAGGGTCTGGCCTGCGCCGGTCACGACGGGCTCCGCTCACCGGCAGGGGCGGGCCCGCCCACGACGTCGTGGGCGGGCCCGGACAGGGGAGGCTTCAGCGCAGTACGGGGTTGCCGTACCCGATGACGAGGCCCGGGGTGAACGCGGTGACACCGAAGGTGCTGTTGAGCACCGACGCCGCACCGGGGGTGAGGGCGAGCGTGACGCCCTGCGGCGTGGCGGCACCGAGGGTGAACAGGTCCGCGCGCTGGCGGAAGTTCACCAGGCCCGACAGCACCCCGCGGTTGAGGTCGATCGTGTAGTTCGTGAGGTACAGGCGCGTGTGACCGGCCTGGAGCACGAGACCGCCGATGTGCTCGATCGTGCCGTCCGACGGGTTGCCGACGATGGGGAAGCTGATCGCCGATCCCGTCCTGCCCGCGAAGACGGGCTTCACCTTGACACCCAACGAGGTCAACGCCGCCGCGGCCGCGGGATCGAGCGCCAGGTCCGTGCGCCCCTTGAAGAAGCTGCCCCAGACCTTGCTGTTCGAGGCCGCCGGGGAGACCGGTGCGGCGGTCGCCGGCGCGGCCACGGCCGCTCCGCCCGCGAGGGCGATGCCGAACGCCAGTGCGGCGGCGAGCATGCGGTTGCGCATCGAAAGCACTCCTTGTCCGTCGTGCGGAACTGGTCGTCGTCATGGGTACGACCGGCGCGGCCCCGGCGGATGCACCTCCGGGAGAAGTTCCGCCACGGCGGTGCGGGCGACCCATCCCCGATCAGCCCGACAGCCCGCGGTACAGCGCCGCGAACGGCTCCGCCACCGCGTCGATGTGGAACCGGCGGCGCGCGGTCTCCTGCCCCGCCGCCGCGATCGGGGCCGTCGCGGCACCGAGACCGACGACGTGGGCGAGCCGTTCTCCCAGGGACCGCGCGGCCGAGGTGTCGACCAGGAACCCGTTCCGGCCGTCGTCCACGTAGCACCGCAGCCCGCCGCGCTGGGGACCGACGACGAGCAGGCCGGCCTCCATGGCCTCGAGCACCGCGATGCCGAACTCCTCCTTCGCGCTGGCGCAGGCGTAGATGTGCGGAGCACCGGACGGTGGCGGGTTCGCCGCCAACTCGTGCTGCAGCCGCCGGATGTCGTCGTTGGGCCAGGCGGGCAGCACCGCGAGCCGTCCGCGCGCCGAGGGGGCGGACCGCGCGAGCTCGAGCACCTCGTCGAGCACGGCCTGCTCGTCCGGCGTCCTGTCGGTCGCGGAACCACCGATGACCACCAACGCCGTCCGGTGGTGCAGGCCCGCCTCCAGCCATGCCCGCACCAGCAACGGCTGCTGCTTCATCGGGTGCAGCCGCCCCACGTTCAGCAGCACGGGCAGGCCTTCCGCCGAGGCGTCCAGGCGGGGGAGTGCCGACGTCGTGAACAGCTCCCGCACCGGCGACCGTCCCGCGGCGGGCGGTGCCGGGGTGATGCCCTCCTCGAGCGCGGTCAGCGTCGCGGGGGTGAGCCGCGGGAAGTGCGCCAGCACCTCGTCCTGCCTGCCGCCGATGGTGATCACCCGGTCCGCGCGCCGGACGAGGTGGTCCGCCGCGCGCACGCGGTGCAGGTCGAACCGCATCGCGGTCAGGTCCTCGGCGTCGGCGAGGTGGCGCTCGGCGAGGTGGCGGTGCGGGTCCGGGGTGACGGTGAACACCAGCTTCGCACCCGTCAGCCGTGCGGCGTCGGCCACGGCGAGCGACCCGTCGTCGGAGTACCGCACGTGCACCACGTCGGGGTGGAGACCGCACCGCCGCAGGAGTTTCTCGAGCCACCAGGTGATGCCCGCGCGGTGCCGTGCCATGTCCTGCTGGGTGAGCGCCACCGGCGAGTCGACCGGGACGTGGACCGTCCAGTGGTCGAGCGCCGCGTCCTTCGTGACGGTCAGGGCCGTGGGTTCGTGGGCGAGCACCGCCGTGACCACGCGGCCGACGTCCTGGCGCCGCACGAGGGCTTCGGCCAGGGACGACAGGAACACGGTGAGTCCGCCGCTCGCGCCCTCACCCGGCCGTGCGGTGCCACCGATCAGCATCGACTGCACGATCGTCGGTCCCGCCACCGGTGGCGCCACCGGCAACGCGACGTCGTCGTGCAGGAGGTCGAGCATCAGCTTCTCGTAGGGCGAGCGCGGGCTGTCGTCGACCGGTTCGCCCACCGAGTCCAGGTAGCGCCACAGGACCGGTCCTGTGACGAGGGGACGCGCCTCGTCGGCGCTCAACGGCGTGAGGCGGTGCACCGTGGCGATGTCGAGCAGGTTCGCGATCGCGCGGCGGTCCTGTGTGGACAGCAACGCCTGACGCAGCTCGTCGGTCACCGGTCCCCGGCCGTGCTCCCGCAGCGTCGAGGACGTGTCCTCGCACGCGAGGGAGAAGGTCGTCGGGCGGGTGTCGCGGAGGATCGCGCCGATCAGGGATCGAGGGCTCGGCGCCGGAGGATCGGTCTCGGGTCGTCTGGCTTCCAGCGCTCGCTGGACTTCCGGATGTGTCCGCACATCCTTTGTTCGAACCAGAAGCGCGTCCGGATCGAACAATTTTCGAGATGTGCCAACGAGGAGGAGAACCAGTGCCCCGGATTGTCGTTGTCAGCCCGCCCTTCCGCTCGCACGCGCAGCCCATGTCCGTGTTCGCGGCAGCGTTGAGTTCGGCGGGTGCGCGAGAGGTGACGTTCGCCTGCGGCACCGAGTTCGCCGACCTCGCCCGCTCACTTCCGTTCGTCGCCCTGAAAACGACGCGCGACTCGAACAGCGGCGTGGCGGAGCGCACGGCGCAGGACGACCGCTCCGCCCGGCAGCTCACCGACTTCCTCGAAGCCACCCGCGCGGGCGCCGCCGCCGCGTTGCTGACGCAGACCAGGCGGCGCAGGGCCGAACCACTCGCCGCGCCGGGGCAGGTGCTGAGCGATCTCGCCACCCTGCACGACACCCTGCGCCCGGACTGGTACGTCGTCGACCAGATCGACTACGCCACAACCCTTGCGCTGCACGCACTCGACCTGCCGTTCGTGTCCTACGTCACCGGTCACCCGACCTACCTGGTCTCCCGGGACGACCAGTTCTTCGGTCTGCCTCAGGCGTGGCCGTCGGCCGTGCGTCCGTCCACAGCGGAACTGTCGCTGCTGTCCGCCGAGGTCCGTCTCACCGACCTCGCCTTCACCTCCGCGTTCGCCCGGTTCCTCCGCGAGGCCGCACCGGCCCGTCCCGCACCGCGGCGGGCCTTCGCGCTGACCTCCTCCCACGCCGCCGTCGTCAACTACCCGCGACTGCCGTGGCTGCCGCCGTTGCCCGAGCACCAGGACCAGATCTTCCTGGGCCACTGCACGACCCCTGAGCCGCTCGACGAGACGTGGCTCGGCCGCGTGCGCGGCCGCCGGGTCGTCCTCGTCGCGCTGGGGACGTTCCTCTCCGCCCGCCACGACGTGCTGCGCACCGTGGTCCGCGGAGCCTTGCGGATCCCGGACCTGACGGTCGTGGTCGCCGCGGGCGGCCGCGTCGCGGAACTCTCCGACCTGGCCGAGGACCCGCGTGTGATCCTGGAGTCGGTGGTTCCGCAACGCGCGCTGCTGCCGCACGTCGCCGCGATGGTGCACCACGGCGGCAACAACTCGTTCACGGAATGCCTGCAGGCCGGTGTTCCCGCCCTGGTCCTGCCCTTCTCCAGTGATCAGTTCTGCATCGCCCACGACGCCGAACGGTCGGGTGCGGGCGTGTGCCTCGATCCCAACGCTGCCGGGCCCGAGGACGTCGCGACCTCGCTCCGGTCGTTGCTGCGGGACCCGGAACCGTTCGCGGGCCTGAGGGACGACGTGCGAGCCGCGGGACCCGACCAGGGCGCGGCGCGGCTGCTGGAGGTGCTGGGCCGCTCTCGCTGATGGCCGGACCCGCCCCGGCCGTGCTCGCCGTCATGAATCCATCGTCACTCGGCCACACCACGCGTGCATGACGAGCGGCCGGGCTGCTGGAGGACGACTCGCAGAGCGGCGGCCAGCCACCGCAGGTCGTCGGACGCGTCCGGGGCGCTGACCTGTCCCCGCACGCGACCGACGAGGGCGCGGTACCGCTCCGCGCCCGCGTCGATCCCCGCCTCCAGCGAGGACAGCACGGCGCTCAGGTCGGCGGCGCCGAACAGCGTTCCCACCAGCTCCGCGGCGGCGGGGTCCTCCGGAGCGACGTCCCGCGCCCTGACCCGCGCGACGTCGTTCACGACCTGCCGCGCCCACCAGACGCGTGCGCCGGGCGGTGCCTCCTGTCCCGGCGCCGCCGTGGTGAGGCCGAGGAACGTGACCATCCGGGCGCGGAAGTCCGGGTCCTGCACGAGCTCCGCCAGTTCGACCCAGGCGTCCACCTGGTCGGGCGTGGGGTCGTCCGGGAGGTCGATGTGGAGCTGTCGCACCCGGTCGCGCAGTGCCGGATCGATGTCGAGGCGACCGAACACGTCCGCCTTGAAGTCGTCGATGATCTGGGTGCGTTCGGCGGTGGAGAGCCGGGCCAAGCGGTTCATCAGTGCTGTCTCCTCGAGTGTGGATCGGCGTCGGGACACCGTGGCCAGAACGGCCCGGCTCACCCGGAGCGCGCGGATCCGAGCGTCGATCGCGGTCACGTGCGCGTCGGCCACCTCGGCGAAGGTCGCCCTGCTCTCGAGCACCCGGCGCACGTCGTCGAGGCCGAGACCCAGCTCGCGCAGGGCGCGGATGAGCTCGACGCGGGCCACGCAGGCGGCGTCGTAGAGCCGGTACCCGCCCGCGGAACGGCCGGCCGGGGCGATCACGCCCTCGTCCGACCAGAAGCGCAGGGTGCGCGCCGGCAGGCCGGTGCGGTCGGCGAGCCGGCCGATGGTGAGCATGTCGCGGTCGTCCATGAGCGCATCCTGAACCGCGCAGCCGCTGGAAGGTCAAGCCACGAGCGAGCGGTCATGCGCGAGATGATCGATCGTGAATAATGACGAGGCATGTTCACGGGCGGGAAGAACGCGGACCCGGTGGCGGCGGAGCTCGCTCGCATGATGGTCGAGTGCCGGTTCGCGGAAGTCGTGGAACGCACCGAGGACCTGGGCGCGGAACCCGATCTCCCTGCCGACCGGGCCCAGTGGCGGCTGGCGTTGTACATCCGGTCGGTCGCCTTCGTGAACCTCCTGCGCTACGACGAGGCCGAGGCCGCGTGCCAGGCGGTGCTCAGGTCGGCGGACGCGGACGGGGACCACGTCGCGCGCGTCCGGGTGCTGGGGTACGGCATCGCCGCCGCCTTCCTGCAGGGGCGGGTCGACGAGGCGCTGGGCAGGCTCGACGAGGTGCTCGCCGCCGCCGAGGCCATGGAACCCGGCCCGGAACAGACCTTCGCGCTCGTCGCCGCCGCGACCACCACCGGGATCATCGGGCTCTCGGAGTTGAGCGACCGGCTGATCTCCCAGGTCGTCGACCAGGTGACGCGGGCGGGTGCGCCGGAGGTGATCCACCCCGGGGTCATGGGCATGCTGCACGCCCTGATGGTGGTGAGGCGGTGCCAGCTCGCGATCGCGCTGGAGTCCCGCGACCCCGGACGCGCCGCCGAGCTGTACCGCAGCGTGCTCCGGCTCGCTGCGCGGGAGGGCTGCGACGCGTCGGCCGGTGGGCGGCCCGCCGCGCTTTTCCGGGCCCACCACGCGTTCGCGCGCATCGCCGTCGCGGACGAGTGCGCGGACCTGGTGATCCCGGAGTCCTCCGGGCCCGATCCGGACCCTCTGGACATGACCACGGAGATCATGTGGGGACTGTGCCGGCTGCGCCTGTTCCTGCGGGACGAGCAGTCCCGGCCCGCGGAACTCCGCGCCGCGCTGGACCTCGGCCGCGGTCTGACGGAACTGGCGTCGCGGCTGCCCACCCTGGTGCTGCGCGCCGAGTGCTTCCGGATGTACCTCGCGGTCGCCGAACGGGGCGGTGACGCCCTGCTGACCGCGATGGTCGAGGAGCGGCACGAGGCCGCCGTCCACGAGTTGGAGTGGAGCGACCGGCTCGAATGGGCCTCCTTCTCCGGGTTCCGCTCGACGACCATGCGGAACATACAGGCCGGATAAGGCAGAGCGTCGCCGAGGTCTTTCGAAAACGAAACCGTAGAAGTCTCGCATCCGGGCTGGGACCAGTTGTGGTGACAACAGGTTGATCTGCGGCGCTAACCTGCGGCGATGTCGAATCAAGCGTTCTTCCGCATCTCCATTTGAGACGAAAACACGCCTTCCTTGACACATCAGAAACAGCAAACTTACAGTTTCGAAAGTGATCGAGAGAGCATTACGTCGGCCGGCGATCCGGGATGCCACTTCGGGACGGATGGAGGTGCGAGCAGACGTGGACGAGACGAAGACGATCGGTGAACCGGTGCTCGAACGAGCTTTTCGGGTGCTGCGCACGTTCGGGGCCGAGCAGCGGCCGCTGTCGCTGACCTCGCTGAGCGCGCGTTCGGGGTTGCCGAAGTCCACCGTGCTGAGATTGACGCGGACGTTGGTGCGGCTCGGCGCGCTGGAGCGGTGCGCGGAGGGTGGCTACACCATCGGGCTCGGCCTCTGGGAGCTCGCCACGCTCGCGCCGCGCGCCGAAGGGTTGCGCGCCAGGGCTCTTCCATTCATGCGGGACCTGCACGTCTCCACCGGTCAGCACGTGGTCCTGAGCGTGCTCGACGGTGTCGAAGCGGTGATCACCGAGATGATGTCGGCACCCGGCGCGGTGCGGACGCGGCACCGCGTCGGCAGCCGGTTCCCGTTGCACGCCACCGCACAGGGCCAGAGCCTGCTGGCGAACGGGCCGGTGGTCCTGCAGGAGCAGGTCCTCGCCGGCGAACTGGTCCCGGTGCCGGAGAACGTCCCGACGTGTCCGCAGCGGCTGCGGGCGCGGCTTGCCTCCGTGCGGAACCAAGGGGTGGCCGTGGTGAGCTGCGCCGTGCCCGAGGCCCACACCGCGGTCGCCGCGCCGGTCGTCGACCAGGGTGGGCGGGCAATCGCCTCCCTCGCCGTCGTCGTCCGGTCGCCCGGCTGCAACGTCCCCGCCCTGCGTGCCGCGGTCATGGCGACCTGCAACGCGATGAACCAGAGCATTCGCAGCACGCCCGTGCGCGGATTCCCGGACGACCCGCCCGCGCCGCGAGCCTCCGGTCGCCCCTGCGGGTAGCAACGTCCACTGTGGATGGCGCGAGTGGACTCCGAGTTGTGCCACTGAGCGGCACAAGGGTCGAATTCGGAGGTCGCCGCGCGTTCACTGTCCGGCGACATGAACACGCTCTCACGCCGACCCTCGGTCAGGACGCCGCCGCGAGCAGCTGTGCGCCCGTGGCACGAAGTCGTTCGAGAACGCGGCGGTCCTGGAGCGTCGCGGTGATGAGGGTGTGCTCGCGGCTCAGCGGGAGCCACGGCGTCCCTCCGGCCGCGGTGGCGAGGTCGGTGGAGGCGAGCAGGACGGTGCGCCCGGCGGCGACGGCGGAGAACGCCTCGGCCGCCGCGAGCTGGTCCGCGTCGAGGTGCGCGACACCGCTCGAGTCGACGTGGTGGCAGGGCAGGAACGCCAGATCGACGCGGTCGTGCGGCCCGTCGTCGGCCCGTGCCGGTGTCAGCACGTCGCCCTGCAGCGTCCCGCCGGTGACGCGGACCGTGAAGCGGTCGAGGTGGCCCGCGAACTGTGCGCACGCGGGCAGGTCGCTGGTGACCACCGTGACGCCGGTGAGGTCGGGCCGCTGTGTCAGCGCCGCGGCGACGTCGGCGGAGAGGCGACCCGCGCCGAGGAAGACCGCGTCGTGCGAGCGCACCAGGGCCGCGGCCATCACGGCTGTCGCCTCGGGGCTGCGGCGGGCTCGGGCCGACTCGTCCGCGGCCGGTTGCGCACCGCCCCACACGCGGCGCACGTGCCCGGCGGCCTCCAGGTCGCGGAGGTCGGAGCGAATCGTCACTTCCGAAACCCGAAGCCGCTGACTGAGGTCGGCGATGCCGACGAAGTCCGCCCGCGTCACGATGTCGAGGAGCTGTCCCTGCCTGCGGACACGGTCCGACGGTGGTCGTCCCGGCATCCCACCCTCCTCGCCCCTGGTAGTGCCGCCACCCGCGGTGAAGTGCGCTGGAGCAGCTGCTCACCCAGTGTACATTTAGTTTTCAACATCTTCGCCTTCGAATATGAAGGCTTGTGCACAACCGCCGTGCCGGCGAGTGGGGAGAGGCCGTGGCCACCGAGCAGGCGCCGGGCGATCTCACCGTCACCGAACGGCGGCACCGCATCGTCACCGCGGTGCGGCGACTCGGCTTCGTCCAGGTGCGGCGGCTCGCGCAGGAACTCGGCGTGTCCGAGGTGACCATCCGGCAGGACCTGCGGTCGCTCGAGGAGTGCGGCGCCCTGCACCGCGTCCGCGGGGGAGCGGCCGCGGCACCGGGGACGGACGGCCCGCCCAGGCCGGCGCGGGCGGACTGGGCCGACCCCGCCGTCGGCACCATGGTGGCCGCGTTCGTGCGCAGCGGGGACACGATCGTCCTCGATCACGCCCCCGGCATCCGGTCCGTCGCGGACGCGCTCGTCGCCCGGCGCGACCTGTCCGGGATCGTCGTGCACACCGAGTCGCTCCCGGTGCTCCCGGCGTTCGCCGGTCACGCCGACCGCTTCACCGTCGTCGTCCCGGCCGGGACCCTCGACGCCACGCTCCGCGTCGTGCCGGACCGCGACACCGAGACGAACGCCGACCTCGCCGTGCTCGGGTGCGCCGGTGTCAGCGTCGCCGGGCTGCTCGCCCGCACCGAACCCGAGGCCTCCGGCCGCCGCCGTGCCGCGTTCGGTGCCCGTCGCGGCATCGTCGTCGCGCCCCCCGACGCCTTCGAGGCGCCCGGCGAGCACCTGGTGTGCTCGCTCGACCACGTCGACGCCTGCATCACGAGCCAGACCCTCGACGAATCCGTGGCGGGGCCGCTGCGGGCGGCGGGACTCCGCGTTTTCGTCGTCACCTGATCTCCTCTTTCCCCATTCAGTGCCCCGGGTTGTGCCGCTGAGCGGCACAGGAGCATTGTGGCCCGAAGGGTCTTGTTAGCGTCCGGAACGCATTCGCCGATCTCGTCTTTCCCGCGCTCGACTCGAACGCGGGATTTCCGGCGTTTCTTCGTTCCAGGGCAAGGAGGCCTTGTGATTCGACGATTCTCCGCTCTCTGCATTTCCTCTCTCGTGCTCGCGTGTGCCGTTCCGGGCACCGCTGCCGCCGCGGCCCCCCGGCCGGTGGTCGTCGTGGCGGGCACCTTCGGTCCCGCCTTCTACTACGAGCCGCTCGCCGACCGGCTCCGCGCGGACGGCCGTCAGGTCGCGGTCTTCCAGCTCCCCGGCCTGGGCACGGCCGACATCCGCGTCTCGGCGCGCGAGCTCGGCCGCTTCGCCGACGCCTTCCGCGCCTCGCTCGGAGCCTCGCAGGTCGACGTCGTGGCGCACTCCCAGGGTGGGCTCGTCGCACGGCAGTACATCAAGTACGAAGGCGGTGCGAGCGAGGTCGCCACCCTGGTCAACCTCTCCGCGCCGAACTACGGCACCGTCGTCGCGAACATCGCCGACTTCTTCGGGGGCGGTGACTGTCTGAGGATCGTCGCCTGTCAGCAGATGAAGACCGGATCCAGCTTCCTGAACAGCCTCAACGCCGGCGACGACACCTTCGGCGCGGTGCGCTACACGAACCTCTACACCGGGTTCGACGCGCTGGTGCGGCCGGTCGACAACGCCAGGATGGGCGACGGCGCCACGAACGTCCGGGTGCAGTCGCAGTGCCCGTACCGCGCCGTGGTGCACCTCGGCATGCCCTTCGACGGCACGGTCTACAGCGGGGTCCAGGACGCCCTGCAGGGCAGGCCGGTCGAACTGGACTGCTTCCGGGTCTGACCGGAATCCGACTCGGGCCGGTGAGGTTCTGTTTCGGTCGATGGCACTTCCGTTGTGGTCACCGGTCGCGCTCCCTAACGTTCACCGCAGATCTCCGGTGAACGGAGTGGCCGGGATCCGGTTCGGCCGGAATCGTCGAAGCGGAATTGCGCGCCGCCATTCGCGGTGCGCGATTCCGCTGGGGCAGGTGATTTCGAGCCGGAGCTCGTGGAAGTGTTTTCGCAGAAGGGTTCAAGCGCATGAAACAGATGATCTCGCGCAAACTCGCGGCCGTGCTGGCGGTGAGTGGCGCGATCTTCGCCCTGGTACCGGCGGGGACCGCCAGCGCCGCCCAGCGGTGCGACTTCTCGTTCAGCACCGGGAAGTTCGGCTGCACCGGTTCGAGCAGCGTCCGCAAGAGCACGGACGTCATCGGTGCCCGCATCTACACCGGCACCGACTACACCGGCGACATGCTCACGATCTGGGTGCCGCAGCCGTGCCCGAAGAACGACAAGGTCGACCACTTCATGAACCTCAACAACAGCTCCTGGCGCAACCGGGTCAACTCCGCGCAGGCGTTCTCGACCTGCTGGGTGTGGCTCTACCGCAAGGACGGCAACCGGGACGGCCCGTTCCAGAGCAACCACCCGGACCTCACCTTCGCCGGTGACCGCACGTTCCAGATCGGCCTGAGCTGAAGGAGCACGACATGATCAGCAGGAGCAAGGTGCTGGCGGCGCTGGCGATGGCGGTCGCGGCGATGTTCACGGCGCTGCCGGCCGCGAACGCCACGCACGCCGGCCAGCCGACCGTGCAGGAGTTGATGAGCAGGTGCGCGGGCGCGGACTACTGCCAGTTCAAGCCTTACGGCGCCATGACCATCTTCAACGGCAGCCGTCAGCTGGCGGGCAGCGGCACCAACTGCACGAGCAGCCTGATGACCAGGGTCATCAACTACTCCGCCACCACCGGCACGAAGAACACCTTCGGCGTCGAGATCAGCGGCGGCGTCGAGCTCGGCGAGATCTTCACGGCGTCGATCAAGGCGAGCTACTCGGTCGAGTGGTCGTTCTCGTCGACCAAGACCGATGAGATCCGCCAGGAGGTCGCTCCGCGCAAGAAGGTGAACATCTACGCCTCGAAGCAGAAGTCGCGCGTGAACGGCACGTGGGAGATCCACTTCGGCAGCCGCTACTACGGCCACTACTACTGGTACGTCAACGGCAGCGTCGAGGGCCAGACCAAGGGCCAGGCGTGGGACATCCGGGCGGAGGAGGTCAAGGCCGTCTGCTGAGTCCCGTCGTCCACCGGGGCCCCGGCACTCTCCCGGCCGGGGCCCCTCGTCCTCCGAGGTTGTCCCATGCTGACGAAGTTGTTCGCTTGCCTGGCCTTCCTGTTCGTGCTGGGCGCGGGCACGGCCTCCGCCCACGTGACCGCGCACGTTCCGGACAGTCCGCCGGAGAAAGGCGGACACGGCACCGTCGTCCTGCGCGTGCCGAACGAGGAAACACCGTCCACGACGCGCTTCGAGGTCACCGTCTCACCGGCGTTCGGCATCACGACCGCCCGCACCCGGCCCGTTCCCGGCTGGGACGCCGCGGTGCTGCGCGGCGACGGCGGCGTCGTCACGACGGTCGTCTGGACGGCCCGCACGGAGAACGAGCTCCCCGGCGGGAACGAGCACTACGAGGACTTCGGCCTGACCCTCGGTCCGCTGCCCGCCGACGCCGACCGCGTCGTCCTGCCCGCCACGCAGTTCCTCGCCGACGGCAGCGAGGTGAGGTGGGACGACCAGCCGGGCCGTCCCGCTCCGGTGATCGCGCTCGCCGAGGCGTCGGGCCACGGCCACCACGCCGCGCTCGCCACCGCGTCCGACGTGCCTTGGGGTGCCGTGATCACCCTGCTCGCCGTGGGGCTGCTGGTGGCCGTCGGCGGAGTCGTCCTCATCCGCCGGAAGGGGATCTCATGACGCGCGTGCTGGTCGTGATGTCGTTGCTGTTCCTGAGTTTCCTGCCGGCTGCCTCGGCGTCTCCCGCACTGGTGAGCGCGAACCCGGGCATGAACTCGACGATCTCGGTGGCGCCGGCGGACGTCCGGCTCACCTTCGACCGGAACGTCGCGGGCTCCGGGCCCTACCTGATCGCGGTGACGGGTGGCGGTCAGCAGTGGGCCGAGTCGCTGATCGGCGCCGACGACACCGTGCTGACCGTGCCGTTGCGGCCGGCGATGCCGGCGGGCGACTACCTCGTCACCTACGAGCTGACGCCGTCGGACGGCGTGCCGGTGAAGGGGGAGTACCGGTTCTCGCTCCGAGGTCGCACGTCGACGCCGTGGTGGGTCTGGGCGTTGGTGGGAGCGGTCGTTCTCGGCGCGGCGGCGACGGCCTACCGGCTGGCCCGCCGCTGAACGGTGGACCGCCCTCGGGAGACGCCGCGGAAGTGGTTGAGCGCGGGGGCGGCCGGGCGCACCGTGGAACGGTGGACCGGCAGGCCGTTCACGGTGACCTCGAGCGTGCGAGGACGACGTTCCGCACGCTCCTCGACAGCGCGTCGGCCGGCGCGCTGCGGCGTCGGTCGGACGGGACGCGGTGGAACAACCGGCAACTTCTGTTCCACATGCTGCTCGGGTTCCTGATCATGCGGGCGCTGCTGGCCCTGACCAAGGCGATCTCCCGGCTACCGGGGTGGGTCGGCCGAGGCTGGGCCAGGCTGCTCGACGCGGGCACGAGACCCTTCGACGCGGTCAACTTCGCGGGCTCCTGGCTCGGTGGCAGCCTGATGCCCCGAGGCGCGATGATCGGCCTGTGCGACCGCACCGTCGCGGCGTTGCACCGGCGGCTCGACCGGGAGACCGACGTCGGGCTCGCGCGGGGCATGCCCTACCCGACGCGGTGGGACCCGTTCTTCCGCGAGTTCATGACGGTGGCGGACCTGTACCGCTTCCCGGTGCGGCACTTCGACTTCCACCGCGAGCAGCTGTCCTTCAGCTGATCGACGTCACCTGAGCAGGCGACGCACGACGTGTGCGGCGTCGCGGCCGACGCCGCGCAGGGTGGCGGAGGAGAGGCTGCGCTGCCATTCGAGGCCGACGAAGCCGAGTCCGCGGTGACGGCGGGAGAGGCCGCGGTGACGGCGGGAGAGGCCGCGGTCGTGTTCCGTGCCCAGCTTCCCCAGATACGGGAGGTCGGGGCGGTACCCCGTCGCCAGGATGATCGCGTCCACGTGCTCCCGCTGCTCGTCGGACCAGATGACCTCGGAGCCTTCCAGGGCGGTGAACATCGGTCGGCGGTCCGGTCGGCGCTGGGCGAGGGCGGTGCGGTGGACGCCGGTGTCCAAAACCGGGGTGGTGAAGCCGTTGGGCAGCCAGGGACCGATCGGGAGGTGGTCCAGCCGTGTGCGGTCGAGCCAGAAGTGCAGGTCGCGGCCGAGCGGGCGTTGGGCGGAGAACCTCACGGGCTTGCGGGTGGCAAGGGTGACGTGGGCGTGGGCGGCGAGTTCGGCGGCGATCTGGACCGCGGAGTTGCCGGCGCCGACCACGATGACGCGCTGACCGCGGAACGAGGCGGGCGAGCGGTACTGCGCGGCGTGCAGGACGGCGCCGGAGAAGCCGGCCAGGCCTGGGACGGGTGGGCGGTACGGGTTGCCGAAGCCTCCGGTGGCGGCGACGACCAACGGCGCGGTGAACGTCGTACCGCCGGCGGTGGTGACGCGATGTCCGTTGTCGTGCCGGACTTCCGTGACCTGGTGGCCGGTGCGGATGTCGGCGTCGAGGCGTTCGGCGTAGGTGCGCAGGTAGTCGACGACCTCGTCGCGGTGCGGGTAGCGCTCCGGGTCTCCGGGGAAGGGAAGACCGGGTAGCGCGCTGTATCGGGCCGGGGAGAACAAGGTGAGGCTGTCGTAGTAGTGCGGCCAGGAGCCGACCGGGTCGTTGCCGGCTTCGAGCACGAGTGGGTGGAGGCCTCGTGAGAGGAGGGCGTGGGCGGTGGCGAGGCCGGACTGACCGGCGCCGATGACGATGACGTCGTGGCTGTTCACTGGGCACCTCGAAGCAGCCGTCGCCGAGCACGGCGACGGTCGGGTGGTGGTCTGGGGTCAGTTGGCGGTGCGGCGTTCGAGGAAGACGGTGTCGCGCCACACGCCGTGGTGCTGCGCGATGCGTTCGCGGACGCCGAGCGTGCGGAAGCCCGCCGAGTGGTGCAGGGCGAGGCTCGCGCGGTTCTCGGGGAAGACCGAGGTCTGCAACGTCCACAGACCCGAGTCGTCGGCGGCGGTGACCTGCTTGTGCACCAGCGCTTTGCCGACGCCACGGCCGCGGAACCCCGCGCCCACGTAGACGGACGTCTCGGCCACGCCCGCGTAGCAGTCGCGGGTGGACACCGCGGTCGCCGCGGCCCAGCCCGCCACCTGCCCGTCGATCTCGGCGACCCACCGGTGACCGGGGAGCCACCTGGCGTCGAGTGCCCTGCGCGGCGGGACCTCGGTCTCGAAGGTGGCGTCGCCGGTGGCGATGCCTTCGCCGTAGACGCGGCGCACGGCGTTCCAGTCGGCGCCCTCCAGGGGACGGACGAGCACGCCGGCGGGCAGGTCGCCCGGGCAGCACGGTGGTGGCGCGAGCACGCCCATGACGACGTCGGCGGCGTGCGGGAGGCCGGTGCAGCACGACGGGTTCACGCTCACGTGCGTGGCGGTGCCTTCCTTGTGCTGCCGGAGGAAACCGACCTCGACCAGCTTGCGCACGTGGTGGGAGCAGGTGGACTGGCTGATGCCGACGAGCTCGGTCAGTTCGCCGACGGTCATCGAGCGTCCCGAGGTCGCCACGGCGTGCAGGAGGCGCACGCGGGTCGGTTCGGCCAGGCACGCGAACCAGTCCGCGTAGGTCGCGGCGTCGTCGGCGGGCAGCAGGGCCGGCGAGGGTGCTGTCGTCGTCATGGCTGAAGTATCGACGCAGATCGATGGTTGCGTCAATCGATCCGGGTCGATAGAGTTCGCCGCGTTGATTCGAAATCCGTCGATGCAAGGGGTGTGCGGTGAGCGAGTTGCCAGTCGTCGTGGTGGGTGCCGGACCAGCGGGTTTGTCCGCGGCGGGGAACCTGGCCGAACGGGGCGAGCGGGTGCTCGTGCTGGAGGCGGGCGACCGCGCCGGTGCGGCCGTGTCCGAGTGGAACCACGTCCGGTTGTTCTCGCGGTGGAGCGAGCTCGTCGACCCGGCGGCCGAGCGGCTGCTGGAGGAGGCCGGATGGGTGCGGCCGGACGGGGACGCCTACCCGACGGGCGGGGAGTGGGTGGAGCACTACCTGCGGCCGCTGGCGGACGTGCTGGGCGACCGGGTGCGGTTCGGTGCGCGCGTGGTGGGACTGGCTCGGCGGGGGCGGGACCGGCTCGTGGATTCCGGGCGCGAGGACGAACCGCTCACCGTGCACGTGCGGACCGCCGAGGGCGAGGAGCGGATCACGGCACGTGCGGTGATCGACGCGTCCGGCACGTGGGGCTCGCCGAACCCCCTGGGCGGCGACGGGCTTCCGGCGGCGGGGGAGAAGGCGGCCGCCGCGCAGATCACGTACCGCGTTCCGGACCTCGTGGCCGAGCGCGCCCGGTACGCGGGCAAGCGGATCGCGGTCGCCGGTAGCGGCCATTCCGCGCTGACGGCCTTGGTCGTGCTGGCGGACCTCGCCGAGCAGGAGCCGGGCACGGAGATCGTCTGGCTGCTGCGCCGGGGAGCCGTGGGCAACGCGTTCGGTGGCGGCGAGGCGGATCAGCTGCCGGCCCGGGGTGCGTTGGGGCTGCGGGCGAAGAAGGCGGCCGAGGCCGGGCACATGACGACCGCGACCGGGTTCCGCACCGCCGTGGTCGAGCGCGCCGGCGACGGCAGGCTCACGCTGGAGTCGTTCGACGGGCACCGGGTCGAGGGCATCGACGAGGTCGTCGTGCTGACCGGGTTCCGGCCGGACCTGTCGTGGCTGTCGGAGATCCGCCTCGAACTCGACCCGGTGCTGCAGGCACCGACGAGGCTCGCGCCGCTGATCGACCCGAACGTCCACTCGTGCGGCACCGTCTACCCGCACGGCGAGGCCGAGCTGCGCCACCCCGAGCCGAACGTCTACCTCGTGGGCATCAAGAGCTACGGCCGCGCGCCCACGTTCCTGTCGCTGACCGGGTACGAGCAGTCCCGGTCGGTCGTGGCCGCGCTCGCCGGCGACCACGAGGCCGCCGGCCGGGTCGAGCTCGTGCTGCCCGAGACCGGTGTGTGCGGTGGCGCGGGCGTGTTCGACGCGCCGGAGGCGGAGAAGAGCGACGGCGGCTGCTGCGGTGCGCCGGAGAACGGTGTGCTGACGATCGGCCTCGCGCCCAGTGCACGCTGACACCACCGCGGCGGAGTCCGGCACCGGGCTCCGCCGCGTGCTGATCGTGTTGTGCACCACGGAGATCATCAGCTGGGGCGTCCTGTACTACGCGTTCCCCGTGCTGCTGCCGACCATCGGCGAACGGACCGGGTGGTCGCACGCCGCGATCACCGCCGGGTTCTCCGCGAGCCAGGTCGTCGCGGGCCTCGTCGGCGTCCCGGTCGGCAGGATGCTCGACCGCCACGGGCCGCGCGCGATCATGACCACCGGCTCGATCATCGCCGTCCCAGGAGTCGTGCTCATGGCGACCGCGCAGACGCTGGCCTGGTTCACCGCGGCGTGGTTGCTGATCGGCGTCGCGATGGCCGGCGTGTTCTACGCGCCCGCGTTCGCCGCGCTCACCCGCTGGTACGGCGCCCGGCGGGTGTCGGCGTTGACGGCGCTCACGTTGGTGGCAGGTCTGGCCAGCACGGTGTTCGCGCCGCTGACCGCCGTGCTGAACACGCACCTGGACTGGCGCGGCACCTATCTCGTGCTCGTGGGAATCCTTGCTGTCACGACGATTCCGCTGCACCTGTTCGGGTTGCGGTTGCCGTGGCCGGAGATCGAGCACGAGACGAGGCACCACCCGTCGGCGGTGGCGCGCAGCAGGCCGTTCATCGTGCTGACGATCGCGATGAGCCTGGCGGCGTTCAGCGTCTACGCGGTCGTGGTCACCCTCGTGCCGTTGCTGACCGAACGCGGGATGTCGACGTCAGCGGCCGCCGTGGCCCTGGGCCTCGGTGGGGTGGGCCAGGTCCTCGGACGGCTCGGGTACGCCAGGCTGGCCGCCAGGACGTCGGTGCGCACCCGCACCGCACTGGTCCTGCTGGTGAGCGCGGCCGTGACCACGCTGCTCGGCGTGGTTCCCGGCCCGGCGCTGCTGCTCGTCGCCGGTTCCGTGCTCGCGGGCGTCGCGCGCGGGATCTTCACGCTCGTGCAGGCGACGGCGGTCACCGACCGGTGGGGCGCCGTCCACTACGGACGGTTGAGCGGACTGCTCACCGTCCCGGTGATGCTGACCGCCGCGGTCGCGCCGTGGGCGGGAAGCGCGCTGGCCGGGTGGCTGGGCGGTTATCCGGCGGTGTTCGTGGTGCTGGGTGTGATCGGGGTGCTGGCGGCCGCGTTGTCGACCGCCGGCGTGCCGGGCCGTTAGCCGAGCAGTTCGGCGACCAGGCCGCGCACCCGCCGGTCGATGTCGTCGCGGATCGGCCGCACGGCGTCGATGCCCTGGCCCGCCGGGTCGTCGAGCTGCCAGTCGAGGTAGCGCTTGCCGGGGAAGACGGGGCAGGTGTCGCCGCAGCCCATGGTGATCACGACGTCGGAGGCCTCGACGTCGGCGGTGGTGAGCTTCGAGGGCACCTCGGCGGTGATGTCGAGCCCCCACTCGGCCAGCGCCGCCGCGGCAGCCGGGTTCACCTTCTCCGCGGGCTCGGACCCGGCCGAACGCACGGCGATGCGTCCCAGACCGTAGTGCTGCAGCAACGCGGCGGCCATCTGCGAACGGCCGGCGTTGTGCACGCAGACGAACAGCACCTCGGGCGTGTTGGACACGGTGGGTCTCCTTGAACCGAATTCCTTCGATGCAGATCACACTCGGTGTATCGACTTTTGTCAATCCAGGCGGTTATGGTCTGGCTCATGACGAGCCAGGACCAGACGCTGCTCGACTCGACGACGGCCGCCCGCCTGTTCAAGGCACTCGGCGACCCGATCCGCGTCGAGCTGGTCGGCCTGGTCCGCCGGACCGAGGGGCAGGAAGCCTGCTTCTGCGACCTCGCCGGCCAGTTCGACATGCCGCAGTCCTCGCTGAGCCACCACCTCAAGATCCTCGTGCAGGCCGGATTCCTCAGCCGCGAACGCCGCGGCACGTGGAGCTGGTACCGCATCGACAACGCTGCCATCGACACCCTCGCGGCCGTGCTCGCGCCGGGAGGGCCGCTGCGCGACGCCAGCGCCTGCTGCGACTGACCCGACCGGCTCCGGCCCGGCCCGGCGCCGGGTGATGACGCCTGCCCACACCCAGGAGAACCCGTTGACCACCCAGGAAACCGCGGCACCGGACGTGCTGCACCGACTGTCCTTCCTGGACAGACTGCTGCCGGTGTGGATCGGCCTCGCCATGGTCGCCGGGCTCGGTCTCGGCCGGTTCGTGCCGGGCCTGCAGGGCGTCCTGGACGCCGTGAAGATCGGCGAGGTGTCGCTCCCGATCGCCCTCGGCCTGCTGCTGATGATGTACCCGGTCCTCGCGAAGGTCCGCTACGACAGGCTCGACACCGTCACCCGCGACACCCGCACGATGGTGCTCTCGCTGGTGCTGAACTGGGTCCTCGGCCCGGCGCTGATGTTCGCGCTGGCCTGGATCTTCCTGGCCGACCTGCCCGAGTACCGCACGGGCCTGATCATCGTCGGCCTGGCCCGCTGCATCGCGATGGTGATCATCTGGAACGACCTCGCGTGCGGTGACCGCGAGGCCGCCGCGGTGCTCGTGGCGCTGAACTCCGTGTTCCAGGTGGTCATGTTCGGCGTGCTGGGCTGGTTCTACCTCGACCTGCTGCCCGGCTGGCTCGGGCTCGACACCGCCTCGGTGGACTTCTCCGCCTGGGAGATCGCGAAGTTCGTGCTGATCTTCCTCGGCATCCCGCTGCTGGCCGGGTACCTCAGCCGCAAGCTGGGGGAGCGCTCGAAGGGCCGGGAGTGGTACGAGTCGAAGTTCCTGCCGCGCGTCGGCCCGATCGCGTTGTACGGACTGCTGTTCACGATCGTCGTCCTGTTCGCGTTGCAGGGCGAGACCATCACGAGCCGCCCGCTCGACGTCGTGCGGATCGCGCTGCCGCTGCTGGTCTACTTCGCGATCATGTGGGCCGGTTCGTACGCGCTGGGCAAGGCCTCCGGCCTGTCGTACGAGCGGACCACGACCCTGGCGTTCACCGCCGCGGGCAACAACTTCGAGCTCGCCATCGCCGTCGCGATCGGCGTGTTCGGCGTGACCTCGGGGCAGGCCCTGGCCGGTGTGGTCGGGCCGCTGATCGAGGTGCCCGTGCTCGTCGGACTCGTGTACGTGAGCCTGTGGTTGCGGCGTCGGTGGGCGGCCCGTGCCGAAGTCTGACGTCGTGGTGGTCGGCGGCGGTCAGGCTGGTCTGGCCGCCGCCTTCCACCTGCGCCGCGCGGGTCTGTCCCATGTGGTGCTCGATGCCCAGCCGATGCCGGGCGGTGCGTGGCCGCACGGGTGGAACTCGCTGCGGCTGTTCTCGGTCGCGCGCCACAGCTCGTTGCCCGGCTGGCCGATGCCGGCCTTCCCGGACGGCTACCCGACCGCGCAGCACGTGGTCGACTACCTGACCGCCTACGAGAAGCGCTACGACGTGCCCGTGCACCGGCCGGCCGTGGTGCGCTCGGTGAGCCGCGCCGGCGACGAACTGGTGGTGCACACCGACTCCGGCGACTGGACCGCTCGGCACGTGATCAGCGCGACCGGCACCTGGTGGCGGCCGTTCCGGCCGTTGATGGACCTGCCGGGCCGGCAGTTGCACACCGTCGACTACCGCGACCCGCGGGAGTTCGCCGGGCAGAACGTCGTCGTGGTCGGGGGAGGGAACTCCGGCGCGCAGATCGCCGCCGACCTCCTGCCGCACGCGGCCCTGACGTGGATGACCCGCCGCCCACCGCGCTACCTGCCCGACGAGATCGACGGCAAGGCGCTGTTCGACATCGCGAGCCGCCGCGCGGGCGGCGTCGGCGCGCTCGGCGACATCGTGGCGGTGCCACCGGTGCGGGAAGCCCGGGACAGCGGACTGCTCGTGGCCACACCGGTGGACCCCGGCGCGCTCGCGCACGCCGACGTCGTGATCTGGTCCACCGGGTTCCGCCCCGCGCTCGGGCACCTCGGGCCGTTGCGGCTCCGCGGCGAGAACGGCCGTGTGGCGGTGGACGGCACGACTGCGGTGGGGGAACCACGTCTGCACCTGCTCGGCTACGGCGGCTGGACCGGAGCCGCGTCCGCGACGCTGATCGGCGTCGGGCCCACCGCGAAAGCCACTGCGGCGCGGATCGCGACGTCGCTCGGCTGACGCTCCGGCGGTGACTACGCGGGGGCGCGATCCCCGTTCACACTGGCCAGCAGCGCGGCCATCCGGTTCGCGGTCTCCGGACGCGCCCGGTAGTAGACCCAGGTCCCGCGGCGTTCGGAGTCGACCAGCCCGGCCTGCTTCAGCAGCTTGAGGTGGTGCGAGATCGTCGGCTGCGACAGGTCGAAGGCCGGGGTCAGGTCGCAGACGCACACCTCGCCCGACGGCCCTGACGCGATCATCGAGAACAGCCGCAGGCGCACCGGGTCACCGAGCGCCTTGAAGACCGAAGCCATCTCCTCGGCCTGCTCCTTGGCGAGCGGTGCCTCCGACAGCGGCTCGCAGCAGCCCTGGCCTTGGTTCGACATACTTCAATATTGACGCGCCTTCGCCCCCGGTGCAACCATGGCATAGATAAACGTCTATACAACCTGGAGGGGTGCCTCGCATGAGTGAGCAGACCGAGCTGCGCGAGACCGTCCGAGCCCGCTACGCCGCCGCCGCGACCGCCGTCGCCGGAGGTGGTGGCGGCTGTTGCGGCGGCGAGGCCGTCGAGGTCGACGAGACCTTCGGTGCCTCGCTCTACCCGGCGGCCCAGCGCGACGAGCTTCCCGCCGAGGCGGTCGCGGCCTCGCTCGGGTGCGGCAACCCGACCGCGGTCGCCGAGCTCGGGGAAGGCGAGCGCGTGCTCGACCTGGGGTCCGGCGGCGGTATCGACGTCCTGCTCTCGGCCCGCCGCGTCGGCCCCACCGGCAAGGCCTACGGCCTCGACATGACCGACGAGATGCTCTCGCTGGCGCTCTCGAACGCAGCCAAGGCCGGCGCCACCAACGTCGAGTTCCTCAAGGGCGACATCGAGTCGATCCCGTTGCCCGGCAACACCATCGACGTCGTCATCTCCAACTGCGTCATCAACCTCTCCGTCGACAAGCCCGCGGTCTTCGCCGAGACCTTCCGCGTCCTGCGCCCCGGTGGCCGCCTCGGCATCTCCGACGTCGTCGCCGACGACCACCTCACCCCGGCCGAGCGCGCCGAGCGCGGCTCCTACGTCAGCTGCATCGCCGGGGCCCTCACCTTCGCCGAGTACCGCGCAGGCCTGGAGGCCGCCGGCTTCGCCGACATCGAGATCACGCCGAGCTTCCAGGCCGCGGACGGCATGCACTCCGCGATCGTTCGCGCCGTGAAGCCCCTCGAGGTCGTGTCTCCCGCGGCGCAGAGCGCCGGCTCCTGCTGTGGTGTCGACGCGTGCTGCACCGCGGACGAGCAGCCGGTCGCCCCGAACCTCACCGCGGCGGAGGCGAAGTCGGCGGCAGGGTGCGGCTGCTCGGCGTGAAAGTCCGGCCAGGCGGGACTTGCTGACGGGGCCGTTCCCCGAAGATCTCCCGGGAACGGCCCCGTCGCGGCCTGTCAGGCCCGGTCGGCCCACCACTTTCTGGCCGGTCTCGCCGGGCGTGGAGATCGGGGTCGTAGTACGGGGGCGGTGATCCAGTCCACCTGCCGGTGCGGCCGCCACGAACGAAGTGCCGGCCTCCGAGCTTCAGTCCCATCGGGTGTCCCGCCGGTCGAGGCGGCGCCGCCGGAGTCCCTGCGCCAGTTCAGGTCGACGGGCACTTGGCCTGCGCCGCGGCCGCGACCACGATGTCCGGCTGGACCGGCGGCGTGGAACCGTGTCGTCGAGCGCCTACTCGGTGAACATCGTGAACGACCGCATGCGGTCGAAGTCCTTCGCGGTGAGGTCCTCGGCCCTTATCAGGAAGCACCCGTAGTAGACCTCGCTCTGCGTCGGGAACTGCGCGAGCGGCAGCCACTCGTCGACGAGCCGCTGCTTCTCCTCGCTCCGCAGGCGCCACCGTTCGTCGTTCGACAGCCCGGAGCTCGCCGCCTGCTGCTGGACGCTGTCGAAGGACATCTGCGCGTGCGGGTCGTCCGAGCTGCCGATGTTGCGGCAGTACCCGCCGAGGTGCAGCGTGTACCGGTGGCGGTTCTTCCCGTCCGGCCAGAGCTCGTCGACGAGCTCGCACAGCTGCTCGAGGTGCTTCAGCTCGTCGAAAGCCTGCTTCACGGTGTCGGTCTCGAACTCGACGTTGCGGTCGACGATCCAGTCCGGCAGTTCCGGCAGCACCTGCGCGGTGATCCGCTGCTCGGGGATGAGGAACGGGATGCTCTCGCAGAAGTGCGTCTCGGAGTCGTGACCGGGTGGCGGCGCCGCCTCCTGCGTCTGCGTTCCCTCGGGAACGTGCACAACCCGCGCGTAATCGGTAGAGGGGTGTTCTTCCATGTCTTCCTCGTGGTGCAGGAAGAACAGCAGCGATCCGTCCGCCGGAAGATCGAGCCCCTCGGCTCGCGGCAGGGTGGCGCAGTCCACGGAACCGATGAACGGCAACGGGAAATCGCCGCCCGGCCAGTCCGCGCCGACCGGTAAGAGGGGAAGGCCTCCCATCCGGCCGGCGGCTCTCTCGCCGTCTTCGGCCGGAAACGTCCAGACCGCGAACCGGAGGTGTTCGGCGAACCTGACGGCTTCGTCCTCGGGAATGCCTCGATCGACCGCAGCATCGCGGAACTGTTCAAAACGATCCATGTCGCAGCATGATGGCAGACCGGTGAAACCGCTCTCACGCGTGTCCCGATGCAACGGTGTGCTGAGTTTCGATCAGAGCTTTCCCTTTGGGCGCCGATGGAATTGCCGCGGAACGTGCTCGGCACCGGACCCGGGATCGCGGTGGTCCGGCAGCCACGCATCTCCGTCGAGCAGCGTCGACATCACTCCATCGGCGGCGCGCTGCCGGAACTGATGTGCGCACGAGTTGTCAGAACGTCGCGGCAGGTGCGCCGAATGTTCCCCAGCCTCCCTCAGAAATGTTGCGAAAGTTCACAAGGTCGTGAGAGGTGACCTCCTGACCTGCTTTCCGGCTGTCAGGCGAACGCGTGAACAGACGGCCGTTCAGGTGGTGTGGCGGTCGTCGCATCACGTAATGGCAACTGCGTCTTGATTGGCGCCTTAGGTTAGCTTTACCTTGTCGGCGCCCTGTGTGACCTGGGGATTGGCCGAGGAGGACCGCTGGTGAGGCGCCAAGTACGGACCGTGACGCTGGTGGCGGCGCTGCTGGCGTCGACGGTGACGGCGTGCAGTTCCGCGAACGACCTGATCATTTACTCCGGCCGCAACGAACAATTGGTCGGCGCCCTCCTGGAACAGCTGGAGGACGTCGTCGGAATCGATGTGGAAGTCCGCTACGGCGGCAGCGGCGAAATGGCCGCGCAGCTGCTGGAGGAAGGGCAGGGCACCGAGGCGGACGTGTTCTTCTCGCAGGACGCCGGCGCGCTCGGGGCGGTGGGGGAGCAGGGCAGGCTGGCCGAGTTGCCGGCGGACGTGCTCGGCATGGTGCCGGAGAGCTACCGGGCGAAGGACGGGCGCTGGGTGGCGACGAGCGCCCGTGCGCGTGTGATCGCCTACGACCCCCGCGTCGTCGAGGAGACCGAGTTGCCCCAGACGATCGACGAGGTCGTCGACCCGAAGTGGAAGGGCAAGGTCGGCTACGCGCCGACCAACGGGTCGTGGCAGGCCTTCGTGACGTCCGTGCGGGTGCTCAAGGGCGAGGACTTCGCCAAGGACTGGCTCGAGAAGTTCGCGGCCAACGAACCGAAGCGGTTCGACAACAACATCAGCATCCTCAAGGCCGTCGACGAGGGGCAGCTCCCGTTCGGCCTGATCAACCACTACTACTGGTACGCCTCCGCCGCGGAGAAGGGCGGCGAGGCGAACATGAAGGCGAAGCTGCACCGGGTCGGGGGTGGTGACCCCCTGGCCCTGGTCAACGTGGCGGGTGCGGCGGTGATCCAGGGCTCCAACCAGAGCGAGGCGGCGCGGAAGGCCGTGCGGTTCCTGCTGTCCGAGCAGGCGCAGCGGCACTTCGCCGACCAGACCGCCGAGTACCCCGCGAACCCGGCCGTGCGGTCGAGCAAGCACCGACTGCCGCCGATCACGGACCTGCAGGCGCCCGACATCGACCTGTCCAAGCTGTCGTCGTTGCAGGACACGGTGAAGCTGTTGCAGGAAGCGGGGTTGTCCTGAGGCCCGGCCACCGGGCCGCGCCTGTACTGACCACGCTCTCCCTCCTCGTCGCCGCGGTGGCCGTGCTGCCGCTGGCGTACCTGGGTGTGCGTTCGTTCGAACGCGGCGGGGGCGTCGTGTGGGACGTGCTGGCGAGGACCCGGACCGCGGAACTGGCGCTGCGCAGCGTGTCGCTCGCGGTGGCGGTGACCGCCGCCTGCCTCGTCCTCGGAGTGCTCGGCGCGTGGCTCGTGGTCCGGTCGGACCTGCCGGGCCGCCGTGCGTTCGGTGTGCTGCTGGTGCTGCCGCTGGCGGTGCCGTCGTACGTCGGCGGGTTCACCTGGATCTCCTTGGCGCCGGATCTCACCGGGTTCGGCGGCGCGTTCGTCGTGCTGACGCTGGTGTCGTACCCGTACGTGCTGTTGCCGGTGGCGGCCGCGTTGCGCACGGCCGACCCGGCGGTGGAGGAGGTCGCCCGGTCGCTCGGCCGCACGAGGTCGCAGGCGTTCCTCTCGGTGACGGTGAGGCAGGTCCGCCCCGCCGCGCTCGCCGGCGGTTTGCTGGTCGCGCTGTACGTCCTGAGCGACTTCGGCGCGGTGTCGTTGATGCGGTACGAGGCGTTCACGCTCGGCATCTACACGAGCTACCGGGCGACGTTCGACCGCACGCCGGCGGCGGTCCTCGGGCTGGTGCTGGTGGTGCTCGCGATCGCGTTGACGCTGGGGGAACGACGAGTGCGCGGCGTGGTCGCGCATCGGGGCCGTCGCCGGCCCGCGACCGTGCCCCTGGGGCGTGCTCGCGTGCCCGCGCTGGCGGGGGCGGTCGTGCTGGTGCTGCTGACGCTCGGCGTGCCGGTGGCCAGCCTCGTGTGGTGGCTCGTGGCCGGCACCTCGACGTTCTCCGTCGCCGACGTGCTGGCGACGACGGCGAACACCGTCGCGGTCTCGGCGTTCGGTGCCCTGCTCACGCTGGTGTTCGCGCTGCCGGTCGGAATCCTGGCCGCCCGGCACCGCGGGCGGCTCGTGCGCGGAGTGGAACTTGCCGGGTTCGCGGGACACGCTTTGCCGGGCATCACCGTCGGCCTGGCGCTGGTGTTCTTCGGGATCCGGTTCGCGCCGGCGCTCTACCAGACGCTGCCGATGCTCGCGTTCGCGTACGCGGTGCTGTTCCTGCCTTTGGCCGTGGGAGCGGTGCGCACGGGTGTCGCGCACGCACCGCCGGTGCTCGAGGACGTGTCGCGGTCGCTGGGGCACGGGCGTTGGCGGACGGGGCTGCGGGTGACCGTGCCGCTGGCCGCGCCAGGGGTGTTGGCCGGCACCGCGCTGGTGTTCCTGACCTGTGCCAAGGAGTTGCCGGCGACGTTGCTGCTGCGACCGACCGGAGTGGACACCCTGGCGACGGAGTTGTGGACGCGCACCGAGGTCGCCGCGTACGCCGCGGCGGCGCCGTACGCGGCGGTGCTGCTGGTGGTGGCGGCGATTCCCGCCGTCGTGCTGGACAGGTTCCTGGGAGGTGAGCGGTGAGCGGCTTGACGGTGAAGCGACTGGTCGCGGGCTACGGCGGTGACCCGGTGCTGCGCGAGGTCGACTTCGAGGTGCAGGAAGGCGGGCTGCTCGCCGTGCTCGGGCCGTCCGGCTGCGGCAAGACGACGCTGCTGCGCGTGCTCGCCGGGTTCCACCCGATCTCCTCGGGCGAGGTGTGGCTGGGGGAGCGGCGGCTCGACGACGACGTGCCTCCGGAGCGCCGGGGCATCGGGATCGTGCCCCAGGAAGGCGCGTTGTTCCCGCACCTGAGCGTCGCGGGCAACATCGGATTCGGGCTGCGCCGGGGCGAGCGCGCCGCACGGGTCGGGGAACTGCTCGACCTCGTCGGGCTGAGCGGGTTCGGGCACCGGATGCCCTCCGAGCTCTCCGGCGGGCAGGCACAACGCGTCGCGCTCGCGCGTGCCCTCGCGCCACGACCCGCCGTCGTGCTGCTCGACGAACCGTTCTCGGCGTTGGACGCCGGTCTGCGTGAAGAGCTGCGCGCTGACGTGCGCGCGACCCTGAAGGCCGCCGGTGCGACGGCTCTGCTCGTGACGCACGACCAGGAAGAGGCGCTGGGCATGGCCGATCTCGTCGCGGTGCTGCGCGACGGCGCGGTGGCGCAGCTCGGGAGGCCGCAGACGATCTACTCCGCACCGGCCGACCTCGGCGTCGCCCTGTTCGTGGGCGAGGCCGTGACGTTCCGCGGTGTCGCGGGTTCCGGCCAGGTGGACACCCCGCTCGGGACGCTGCCGACGTCCGGCGAAGGCCCCGGCACGGTGTTGCTGCGCCCGGAACAGCTCGTGCTCGGGCCGCACGGCATCACGTCCACTGTGGACGACGTGCTGTTCCACGGCCACGACGCGACAGTTCTGCTGCGTCTCGCCGACGGCACCGTCGTCCGGTCGCGGGTGCAGGGCGAGATACCGGTGCGAGCGGGTGACTCCGTCTCGGTGTCGGTGCGCGGGTCGGCGTCGTTCTTCGGGGACACGCCGTGACGGCCACAGCGGACCTGGGGTTCGCGCACACCCTCGGCGCCCACGGCGACCGGCCGGCGCTCGTGACGGAGACCGGTGCGCTCACCTACCGCGACCTGGACCAGCGGGTGTCGGCCGCCGCCGAACGACTCGGCACGACCCGGCGACTCGTGCTGCTGGCCGCGGAGAACGACGTCGAGTCGCTCGTGGTGTACCTGGCCGCGTTGCGCGGCAGGCACCCGGTCGTGCTCGCTGCCGCTGCCCAGGTTGCGGCACTCACCACGACCTACGACCCGGACGTCGTGATCTCGGGAGCCTGGCAGGAAAGGCGCGCCGGCACGGTGCACTCGCTGCACCCCGAGCTCGCGCTCCTGCTGTCCACCTCCGGCACGACCGGATCACCGAAGCTGGTGCGCCTCAGCGCGGACAGCCTCGCCGCGAACGCCGCCTCGATCGCCGAGTACCTGGACATCCGGCCGACCGACCGCGCCGTCACGTCGCTACCGCTGCACTACTGCTACGGGCTCTCGGTCGTGAACAGCAATCTCGCACGAGGTGCCGGGCTGGTGCTCACGAACCGATCGGTGATCGAGCCCGCGTTCTGGGACCTGGTGCGCGACCACGGGGCGACCAGCCTGCACGGAGTACCGCACACGTTCGGCCTGCTCGACGGCATCGGTTTCGCCGACCTCGACCTGCCGAGCCTGCGCTACGTGACGCAGGCGGGTGGCCGGCTCGGAGCGGACGACGTCGTCCGCTACGCCACCCTGGGCGCCGAGCGCGGCTGGCGGTTCTTCGTGATGTACGGCCAGACCGAGGCCACCGCCCGGATCGCCTACCTGCCGCCGGACCTCGCCGCCGCGCACCCGGCCGCGATCGGCGTGCCGGTACCCGGTGGACACCTGCGGATCGACGACGGTGAACTCGTCTACAGCGGACCGAACGTGATGCTCGGTTACGCCGACTCCCCCGCCGATCTCGCCGCCGGCCGCACGACGTTCGAGCTGCGCACCGGGGACCTCGGGACGGAGTCCGGCGGCCTGTTCACGGTGACGGGCCGCAAGAGCAGGTTCGTGAAGCCCTTCGGCCTCCGGGTCGACCTGGACCGCGTGGAACGCTCGCTCGCCGCCGACGGCCTCCGTGCTGCCTGCGCCGGCGACGACAACGGCCTGGTCGTGGCCGTGCAGGGCGACGCGGACCGCGCGGCCCGCCTGGTGCGCGCCTTCACCGGCCTGCCCGCGACCGCCGTCCGCACCTATTTCGTGACCGCGCTTCCCCTGCTACCCAACGGAAAGGTCGACTACCGGACCGTCGCGGCACCACCCGGACGCGAGGGCACCTCGGTGCGCGAGGTGTTCTCCTCGGTCCTGGGCGTGCGCTCGGTTCCCGCAGACGCGACGTTCACTTCGCTGGGCGGCGACTCGTTGCGCTACGTGCACATGACCGTCGAACTGCAACGCCTGCTGGGCGACCTGCCGGCGTCGTGGCCGACCACGCCGGTGTCGCAGCTCGAACAGCTCCGCGCAACGCACCGCCGCATCCCGTTGATCGACACCACGATCGTGCTGCGAGCGCTGTCGATCCTGCTCATCGTCGGCTCGCACGTCGGCTTCTTCAAGCTCCTCGGCGGCGCGCACCTGCTGCTCGTGGTCGCGGGCTGGAACATCGCCCGGTTCCTGCTCCCCGCCGAACCACGGCGGCTCCTGCGGGCCACCGCGCTGATCGCGGTCCCGACGTCGCTCTGGCTGACCTACCGGACGGCGGTCACCGACGACGTGACGCTCGACAACGTGCTGCTCGTCAACAACTTCACCCGCGTGGGTGCCGCCGGGTACTGGTTCGTCGAAGTCGTGGTGCACGTGCTCGTGTTCTGCGCCTTGGTTTTCGCGGTTCCCGCCGTCCGGCGCTGGGAACGACGTCACGGCTACCTCTTCGCTCTGGTGCTCCTCGCCGCCGGGCTCGTGCTGCGGCTGAGCGTCGAGGGAGACTTCTTCACCCGCAACATGACCACGGTCGGCGCGGCGTGGTTCATCGCGCTCGGCTGGGTCGCGCAACGCTCGCCGGCGTGGTGGCAGAAGTGCCTCGTCGTGCTGGTCCTGGTCGCCATGGCCGCCGGTCGCATGGAGGACCTCTCCCGCGAGATCGTCCTGATCGCCGGAGTGGTCCTGCTCCTGTCGCTGGCGCACCTGCCGGTGCCGCGCTTCCTGCTGGGCCCGATGAGCCTGCTGGCCAGCGCGTCGCTGGCGATCTACCTGACCCACTACGCGGTGTTCCCGCACCTGCAGCCCCAGGTACCCGCGGCGATCGTGTGGGCGGTGTGCATCGGGGTCGGGTGTTCGGCGTGGTGGGGGATCGTGCGCGTCACCAGAGCGGCGCGTTTCCTGACTGTGCACCGAGATCACGGAAGGATGCGATGACTCGGTCACGGGCGCACGTGCGGCGTGGGTTGGGTGCGGGATTCTCTCTGATCATCGGCGCCGTCGAACACGATCACGCGGTCCGCCGCCACAGGCCGACGAGAACCACCAGGCGGCGACGGTCACCACCTCGGCGCGGGTGCGGCTGCCGCCCCAGCCGTGGGCCGCGGGTGAGGAGCAGGCGGCCTGGTTCGAGGAGTGGTTCCGCGCCACTCGCGGCACGACCGGCTCGCCGCGGTCCCGGTCGGGCTCAGAACGTGGGGCAGTACTCGCCGGGGGGACAGTGGTACAGCAGCGACCCGACCCAGGTCAGCAGCCACACCGCGAACGGCCCGAGGAACAGCACCACGACGGGGAGCAGCGCGTAGGTCGGGATCAGCAGCACGGCCGTGAGGACGGACTCCGGGGGCCAGCAGCCCGACCGGCCCGCCCCGATCCGCAGGACGACGCCCACGAACGCGGCCAGGCAGACGAAGGTCAGGGCCAGTGCCGGTGCGGGGGACGTCGCGATCCAGGCCAGAGCGGTGAAGCCCCAGCCGAAGTCGGGGTGCTCGGACAGCCAGGACACCTCCAACGCCGCGCCGCAGCCCGCCAGGAGGCCGAACACCGCGGCGGCGATCAACGACAGGACCAGGGCGGATCGGCCCTCGGAAGGCCATTCGGACGTGCGGGTGTGCGGTGCCTGAGCCATGGGGACACCTCGCAATGAATACTCCGTTTCAGAGTATGTCTATACTCCGAAACGGAGTATTCGGCAAGGTGGTGGAGGCGTTGTGGCCGACAGGAAGCTCACCACGGTGTCCTACGGCATCCTGGGCCTGCTCGGGCTGCGTCCGCACACGCCGTACGAGCTGGCGCAGCAGTTCAAGCGCAGCGGCACGTTCTGGGCGACGGCCGAGAGCGTGGTCTACAGCGAGCCCAAGGCACTGGTGGCCCGCGGCCTGGCCTCGGCGGCCGCCGAGGCCAACGGCGGGCGCCGCCGCACCCGGTACTCGATCACGCCGGCCGGGCGTGCGGAGCTGCGTCGCTGGTTGGCCGACCCCGCCGTCGAACCGCAGTTCCAGCTCGACGCGATGATGAAGATCCTGTTCTCCGACCACGGTGACCAGGACGATCTGCTCGGCGCCATCGAGGCGATGCGCGCCTGGGCCGACCGCACCCAGGCCGGCGCGGCCACGATCACGCACGACTACGCGACCGGCGACGAGCCCTACCCCGGCCGGGCGCACATCGTCGGCCTGACCCAGGCGTACCGGGTCGGGCTCGCGCAGATGACCCGGCAGTGGGCGGACTGGGCCGAGCAGGAGGTCCGGAGCTGGACCGACACCCGCAACGGTCCGCACCCCGCCGACCTGCTGGCCAGGCTGGGCGTGGGCGAGACCCCCTGGTAGCACCGACGCCTGGTCGAGGTCGCGACCCGGCTCCCCACCAGACGTCGGTCCCTGTTGTCGCTCAGTCCGAGAGCGGCAGTGGACATGCCGTCCAGCGCGGGAATCGGCCGGCGCGCACCAGGCGGTGAGGGGCGGGAGATCCTGTCACCGATCAGCTGCAGCGCCAACGACTACGAGGGCACCGCCGGCAACCCGGTCGACGTCACCGACCTCGACGGCAAGGCGATCTGGTTCGTGGCGATCATCGGTCTGCGAATCGGTGGCCAGGTCGTGGCGCGCCAAGCAGCGAAGAAGACGGCGCAGCAGGTGGCCAGCCGAGCGGTGAAGAACCGCTCCTTCGTCCCCTTCCGGGGCACCAGAGCTCCGAAGGTCAGGCGCGGAAGGACTGGCTCGACCAGAACAAGTGGATCTGCTCCACCCGCGGTGACAAGATGAGGCCCCACCAGAAGGGCGTCCGGGGCTGCACCATGCACTGGGGTAACCGTTGGCGCGCAACGCAGTGGCGCTGGCGCGTGTTCGGTGAGCGGTCAGGCGAAGAACGGTGAACCACGATGAGTCAGCGAGCGAGCAAGTCGGAAGAACCCAAGGCGAAACGGCTGAAGTGGTTCTTCAGCGACCCCAAGGGATCGTCGTGCTTCACCTCTTTGTCCGTCGCCGTGGAAGACGCGCCCGTGCACGCGGTCCTGCGTGCCGAAAGCGGCAAGTGGCACTTCCTGTCCGAGGCGGACGTGAACGGCGAGGAGGAGGGCTACGCCATGTCGACGCTTGGGTTCATGGTGGAGCACTACCCGAACCTTGTGCCGCTGTACGCACTGGAGAAGAAGTGGGCGGCGGTCTGGGACCCGTCGACGAACTTCTGGCAGGTGTTCGAGGCGGGCGAGTCCTGGGGCCGCTTCGTCGACCGCACGAAGGTGTGAAGCCTTCCTCCGACGGAGGACGCCCGGTGCACCTGGACAGTGCGCCGGGTGTTCCACTCCTTCTCGCTCCATCTTCAGACACAGCGACGCGAACCGCGTCGCGCTGCGCACAGAAAGAGTCATGTTGCGGCGTCTTGTGACTTTCCTCGTAGCGAAACGAGTTCTGCGTCCGGCACTCGCGGCCGTGGCTGCCACGGCGCTCGCCGCGGCGTTCGCCAACGGGTCTCCGTACCCTGCTTCCGCCGACGCACCGGACCTGCGGCCGCTCGCGTTCGCCGGGCCGGCGGCTGCCGGCTCGAGCGTCGTTCTCGGCCCGCCGATCAGCAGGCCGTCCACGACGCCGTCGACCGGCCCTTCCGGTAGGCCGTTGCTGCCGTGGACTCCGGTGCCGCGGCCCGCCGCCCCGTGGTTCGCGGATCGTGTGGGCAACGCCGCCCAGGTGATCTCCGTGGTGGGCGCGGGCGGGTCGGATGCCACGCTGTCGACGTGGCAGAGGTCCGGCAGCGGCTGGGGGCAGGTGCTGGGCGGTGTCGCGGCGAAGGTCGGCGCGCCCGGTATCTCCAGCTCGTACGGGGAGTCGTCGTCGGCGACGCCGGCCGGGGTCTTCGGGATCACCGGCGCGTTCGGCAGGCAGGCCGATCCGGGCGCGGGCGTGTCGTACTTCCGGGCCGACAGTTCGGACTGGTGGGTCAGCGATGTCAACAGTCCCCTCTACAACACGCACCAGCGATGCGCACGGGGAACGTGCCCCTTCAACGAGAGCAAGTCGGAGAACCTCGCCGAACAGGGCGCGGTGTACGACTACGCCCTGGTGATGGGGGTCAACGAGCAACGCGTCCCCGGAGGGGGCAGCGCGTTCTTCGTGCATGTCACCAACGGCGCCGCCACCGCCGGATGCGTGGCGATTCCGGCGGACGTGCTGGTGTCGGTCATGCGTTGGGTTCGTCCCGGCACGGTGATCGCCTTGACTCCGCGATAGCACCCCTCAGCAGGCGGCTCAGTGTAGGACGACGGTGGCGATCGGCGCACTCGTCGGGCCAGGTGATCCACCGGCGGGTTCGGTGGTGAGAACGGCCTCGTCGGCGCCGTCGATCCCGCTCACGAGCATCGACGTCAGCGTGCCCGCAGGACGTGCGGTTCCAGCTGATCGCGGCCCGTTGTCGCGCACCAGCCACAGTTGGTAGACCCGGTCGTGGGGCAGCTCTCGCAGGCCTTCCGCCAGGAAGAGCATCTCATCGCGGCCGCGGGATACCGCTACGCCGGCGGACCTGTCCTTCGCGCTGAGGAGTTGCAGATCCGGTGCCGACAGCAGGTCGCCGACGTGCGTGCGCGGAGACGCGACCACGGAGGGAACGGCGGGGGAGATCAGCGCTCCGTGCACGACTCCCACCACGGCGGCGACCACGCAGGCGGCTGCGACGAGAGCCGTCGCGCGCCGGAAGCCTTGGGGTCGTGAGGAAACGGCCACGGCCTCCGCGTCGGGAGGCACCTGCTTCACGAACCTGACCGCGTCCAGCACGGAGAGCCTCAGCGCGACAGGGGAGACGGAGGAGACCGCGCTGCCGAGCCGGGCGGCGGTCGCCCTCAGCTGAGCTACTTCGTCCGCACAGTCACGGCACCTGTCCAGGTGTGCTTCGAACTCCGGTCGTTCGGCATCGGGCAGCGCGTCGAGGGAGTGGGCGCCGGTCGCCAGGTGCGGATCGATCGCACGCGTCATCACCGGGTTCACGGTTCTGCTTCGAAGCCGATCTTCGGCCGGATTGCTCCGGCCGCGGGCGCTCCCGCACCGGCGAGGCGAACGGCCCGCTCCCGGGGGCAGGAGCGGGCCGTCCGGAGTGGACCCGTCAGAGACCCAGGTCTAGGTCGTTGAGCACGCCGCCGACGTTGACGTCGCCGAGGTTGCCGGAGATGTCGCCGATCTGGCCGATGTCCCCGACGTGGCCGACGCCGGTCACGTCGCCGAGGTTGCCCACGTTCGACACGACGTCGGTGACGTTGCCGACGTGGTCGAGCGACAGGTCGTTGCCGGTGACGTTGCCGATGGTGGAGGTGATGTCGCCGTTGAGCACGTCGGTGACGCCCAGGTCGCCGGTCTGCACGCCGCTGGTGACGTCGCCGACCACATTGGTGACATGCGTGGTGTCGAGCAGTTCGGTGCCGTTGGTGATGTCGCCGACGGTGTTGGTCACGTCGAGGTCGGTGACGGTCTTGGTGACGTCGGTGAGCTCGTTCCCGCCCACGACGTCCAGGGCGCTGGACGGGTCACTGAGCACGTCGAAGCCGTTGGTGACGCCGTGCACGGCCGCGGTCAGGCCGGAGACGGCGCCGACGACGGTGTTGTCGTCGAACTGCTGGCCGACGGTGTTCTGCAGCGTGCTCATCAGGTTGAGCTGGTCGTCGAGCGACAGGTCGGAGATCGAGCCGAGGTCGCCCAGCGAGGAGACCGGGGCGAAGTCGAGCACGAGCGGCAGCAGTTCCTGGATGTCCGCCGGGTGCACGTCGCCGAGGCCGGCCGCGTCGAGCGAGCCCTGCGGGTCGAGCTGGAAGGCCGACCGGGCGTCGGGGTCGCCGAGGAGGTTGAGGGCGAACTCGTTCAGCGTCTGCGGCAGGGTCACGTCGAACTCCAGGTGCGTCGTTGGTGCTTGTGCCACTCAAAGTTAGAAAAGGTCGGCCATTCAGCACATCGGGTGACGTGCCTGGTCCTGTCGGGGAGGGCTGGATCCGGGATTGATGCCACTTTCGGTAGGGGAATAGGGGTGTCTCCCTATCCGGGCGGCGTGACCAAACCTGAACGGGTGATGCACCGAATTACTGCTGAAGAGGTCGGTCACCAGGAGGTTCACGCGCTCATGTCTCGGCTGTCGGACCTGCCCTTGTTGCTCGACAGCGGGACGACCCGAACGCTCGAACGCGCGCGGAGCGCGGACCACGTCGTGCTGACCGGCCCGGCCGGATGCGGCAAGACGGCGGTGCTGCACACCTTCGACCAGCTGGTCCTGGTCGATGACGGACACGCGCTCGCCGACGGCGAGGTCGACCGGCTGCTGGAGGAGGTCGTCGCCGGGGGCCGGCTCGTCGTCGCGCATCGGCCGTGGCCCGACCACCGTCCGCTCACGCGCCTGATCAGCGGGCTGCCCGGCACCGTCGTCCGCGTCCAGCTGAGATCGCTGTCCCGCGCGCACGTCCGTTCTCTCGCGGAACACGTCCTGGACGCCGGGGTCGACGAGGAGTTCGCGGACCGCCTGCACGAGCGCACCGGCGGCACACCGGCGTTCGTGCTCGACGAACTGTCCCCGGACCCGCGCACCACGTTCGCCCGGCACTTCGACGGGCTGTCGGTCGCCGCGGCCGACCTCCTGCTGGCCCGCGCCCTCGACGCACCCTTCGACGTCGGACTCCTCGCGACGGTGCTCGCCCTGGACCTGCACACGGTGTCGGAGTCCATCGAGGCACTCAGGTCGGCGGGCCTCCTGCGAGTCGACGGGACCCCGCTTCCCGCGGCCGCCGACGCGATCGAAGCCCTCGCGCCGGTGGAACAGTGCGCCGACCTGCTCCGCAAGCTCGCGCTGGCCCAGGTCGAACAGGCACGACCGGTGTCGGCCTACGCGCGTCGGCTGCTGGAGTTCGGTGTGACGGACCCCGGCCTGGGTGACGTGTACGCCGCCGCCGGCGACGAGGTGATCACCGACGATCCCGGGCTGGCGGCACGGCTGTTCGCCGCTGCGGGCACCGGCTCCTCCGCTCTCCTGGCGCGAGCCCGCGCGCTCAGCGGTGATCTCGACGGCGCCGTGGATGCCGTGGACCTGGAACACGCCGACGCGGACGCCCTGCTGGTCGCGGCGTCCGTGCTGACGTTGCGCGGACAGGTCGGGCGCGGCGGCGAACTGCTCCAGCGCTCCGACAACGGACTGGCGCTCGGCTTCGCCGTCACCGGACTGCTCGGCGCGGGCAGGCTCGACGAGGCCCGCACCGTCCAGTTCGGCGTCCGCTCGCAGCCCGCCAGAACGCTCACCGACACCCTCGGGCACCGCCTCGCCGGCGTGGTGCTCGACAGCGTGACCGGTTCGCCGATGACCGCCGTCGCCGCCGCGGTGGCCACGGCCGGGGTGAACCAGTCCGGATCGCGCGCCTCGGTGCAACCGGACAGCCCCACCGCGCTCGCCGCGCTGATCTGCGTCCACGCGGGCGAGCTGACCGTGGCGAAGTCGTTGCTCGCCAAAGCCGTTCAGGCGGACGACGGCAAGGGACTGCACGCCGGCAGGCACCGGCTGTTGCTGGCCTTCGCGGAGCTGTTCACCGGTGACGTCGACGCGGCTCGAGAGCTCGCCCGGCGCAACGGTCGCCCGGAGCCGAGGGAAGCGCTGTTCGCCGCGGCGCTGGAACTCGGGATCACCCGCCGGGCGGGGGACCTGCGCGCGCTGCGGTCGGCGTGGGAACCGGCCCAGCAGGCCCTCGTCGTGCACCCCGTCGACCTCTACACGTTGATCCCGCTGGCGGAGATCGCCGTCGCCGGTGCCAGGATCGGCCAGTACCACCGGGTCGAGACGCACGTGAACGAGGCGTGGTCGCTGCTCGCGGGACTCGGCGACCCTCCGCTGTGGACGGTTCTGCCTCGCTGGCACGCCTTTCACGCCGCGCTGCTGCTCGGTGATCAACCGTCCGCGGAGGAACACCTGGCGGTGCTGGAGGAAACCGCCCGAGAAGTCCCGTTCGCCCGCGCGCTCGCCGACGCCGCGCGGTGCTGGAACTCGGCCGGTCGTGGCGAGGTGGACCACGCGGCGGTCGAGGCGGCGGCGCAGGAACTGCACGCGTACGGCATGCGCGCGGACGCGGCACGGCTCGCCGGGCACGCGGCCATGCACACCACGGACCGCAGGACGATGACGCAGCTGCTCGACATCGCCCGCCAGTTCCACGGCACCCCGGGGCAGGGAGCCGCCGGCGCTGAGGGTTTGAGCGACCGCGAACAGGAGGTCGCTGCCTTGGTGCGCGACGGCCTCACCTATCGCGAGGTCGGCGACGCGCTGTTCATCTCGGCCAAGACCGTGGAGCACCACGTCACCCGCATCCGGAACAAGCTCGGCGCCAAGAACCGGCGAGAGCTGGAACGCGCGCTGGAAGACGTCGACCTGTCCGCGGTCAGGTAGCCGCACCACCGGGGCAGCGGATCGGGTTGCTCGGCCGACAGCGATCCGATCGGCCGTGTGGAACGAAGAAACCGATGTGAAGCTCAGTGACCGGCTCGCCGCCGCGACGATGCACGCCACCGCGCGCTGGACCGTGCGCTACGGCGAGGTGCTCCGCTTCGCCGGATCGGACCTGCCCCGGCCCCGGCTGATCCGGGTGCCCACCCGCCACGGCCGCGTCCGCGTGCACGTCTACCGGCCGCTCGCCGAGCCGGTACCCGGCGCCGCGCACGTCCACTTCCACGGCGGCGCGTTCCTCATGCGCTACCCCTTCATGGACGACTGGTGGTGCCGCTACCTCGCCGCGACGACCACCGTGCCCGTGCTGAACGTCGACTTCCGGGCCGCGCCCTACGTCGCCTATCCCGTCGCCCACCACCAGTGCCACGACGTCGCGGAGTGGGCCGCCCAGGGTGGCGGGGACCTCGGGCTCGACGGCGACCGGATCTCCGTGGGCGGGTTCTCCTCCGGCGGCAACCTGGCCGCGTCGGTCGGTCTGCAGGCCCGCGACGGCGGACACTGGCTGCCCGCCCTGCAGGTGCTGGGCATCCCCGTGCTGGACTTCCACGGCGAGAGCGGCCACGACGAGCGGGGCATGATCACACCGCAACTGCGCGCGCTCGTCCGCCGGGTCTACTTCCCGGATCCTGCCAGCCGGCTGGAGCCCTGGGCTTCTCCTTTGAGGGCACCGGATCTGTCCGGCCTGCCGCCCGCCGTGGTGCTGACCGCCGAACGCGACGTTCTCCGCCACGACGGCCGGCGTTACGCGATGCGTCTGCGTGAGGCGGGGGTACCGGTCCACCACGACGAAACCCCCGGCGCGGACCACTACTTCCTCACCGAGAACCCGGTCCGGGCTCGGACCACCATGGCCATGGTCGCCGAGTCCATCAGAAGCGCTATCGCGGAGGGAACGTCGAAGACAGAGTGACCGCGCCGGCGGCGTCGCGAACCACGAAGCCCGAGGCGTCGGCGCGCAGCACCGAGCTGTTCAGGTTGCAGCGCATGATGTTCGTGCCGGTGCCGATGAACGAGCCCGCGGACACCTCGCCGCCGTCGGTACTGGTGACGACGACCCGGTAGGTCTGCCCGGCGGCGAACCCCTGTCCGTCGAGCTTGATCTCGACTCCCCAGGTGTGCGGGACGATCGACGCCTCCGCCGTGACCCCGGGAGCCTGCTGGGTGAGCGCGACCGGTTCGAGCGGCGCGGTGGGACGCAGATACCACCACGTCGCGCCTGCGAAGACGACGGCAGCGGCGGCCGCGGACAGGACCAGAACCCGCCGTCGTTGGCCGCGTTGGGCGTCCACCCGCCGCACGACCACCTCTTCCAGGTGCGCGGGAACGGCGACGTCGTCGGGGTTCACCTGGGCCAGCGCGCGCACGACGGGGGCGAGTTCGGCGACGGTGCGCCGACAGTCGGCACAGTCGTCGAGGTGGTCCTGAACGGCCGTGAGCTCGATGCCGGTGAGGTGGTTCAGGACGTAGGCGCCGAGCAGTTCGATCCGCCGCCGGTGCACGAAGTTCACAGCCGCACCCCCATCTCCTCCATCGCGAGCCGCAGCGCCTTCAGCCCGAAGAACACCCTGCTGCGCAGCGTCACCTGCGACACACCCAGCTCCGCCGCGATGTCCCGATAGGACCGGCCGCGCAGGTAAGTCTCCACCAGGGCCACGCGGTGGTGGTCGCTGATCCTCAGCAGCGCCTGCGCCACCAGTCGCTGGTCGAGCACCGCGTCGGCGTGATCGGAGATCGCCTCCGGCCGGTCCGCCGCCACCGCCGCGTGCAGGCGCCGGTCGTGCCGGGCACGCGCCCGCGCCTCGTCGATGACGACGTTGCGGGCGATCGCGAACAACCACACGCGCAGGCTGGCCAGGTCCGGGTCGAACCGCTCGGAGGACCGCCACGCCCTCAGGAACACCTCCTGCACGGCCTCCTCGGCCGCAGGACCGTCCCCGAGCTGCCGGAGGGCGAAGCGGTAGAGCTCCGGGCCGTGCGCGGCGTAGACCGCTCTGAGGTCCAGGTCCGCCCGCTTGCCGATGATCGCCATGAGCTCCCCGTCGCCGCTCCTGAAAGCCGGTTCGTCGCCGGGGTCGCCACAGATGGGTCTGATTTGTTCGGTTCGCGCTTCAACACCGGACCCGGACGCGTCGTACACACCTGTGTTCCGCGTCCACAGGCCCAGGGAGAAACCATGCGCATCGCCCGCACGACCGCCATCGCCGCCGCGGCCGCACTGCTCGCCGGCGTGCTCGGCGCCGCACCCGCGTCGGCGTCCGCGGACCAGCTCCGCGTGCACCTGCTCACCGACGACGGCGTGCTCAGCACCCGCACCTGGTCGTCTCCGCTGTTCGCCCAGCACCGCGTCCGCGTCACCGGCCTCGAGGCACACGACCGCCTCGCCGGCATCGACGTACGACCCGCCACCGGCGTCCTGTACGCCATCGGCAGGTCCGGCCAGCTCTACACCCTCGACGCGCGCACCGGCCGTGCCACCGCGGTCGGCACCCCGATCGCGCTGAACGGCACCGCGATCGGCTTCGACTTCAACCCGACCGTCGACCGCATCCGCCTGGTCACCTCCACCGGCCAGAACCTGCGCCTGGTCCCCGACACCGGCGCGCTCGCCGCCACCGACGGACCCCTGGCCTACGCGCCGGGCGACCGCGCGGCCGGCAACACCCCGAAGGTGTCCGCGGCCGGCTACACCAACAGCGTCGCCGGCGCGACGGCCACCACGCTCTACGACATCGACAGCCACAAGGACACGCTCGTCACCCAGGGCACCGCCGCCGGCGTCACCCCGGTCGTCTCCCCGAACACCGGCCAGCTCTTCACCGTCGGCAAACTCGGTGTCCCCGTCGACAAGGCCAACGGCTTCGACATCGCCACCGTCAACGGCCGCCACCACGCCCTCGCCGCGGTGAGTCCGGGCCTGCTCGGTGGCTCACTGCTGGTGAAGGTCAACCTCGAGACCGGTCGCGCCTCGGTCGTCGGACTCGCCGGCGGCGAGGTCGTCGGACTCGCGTTCGCGAAGTAGCCGCACCGCTGGAGTTCCTCCGCTCACTGCCATTGCGGGCGTTGCGGAGGAACTCCAGCACGGCGAAGCGCGGTTCCTCGGTGAGCCGAACGTCGTCGACGGCACAGGGTGGCACGGACCTGTTCGCGTACCGCTTGGAGGTTCACGGGAAGAAGTCCCGCTACATCGTGCTGGTCGTGTCCGAGCACTACCTGAACAGCGGCTGGACCGACCGGGAACTGCAGTCGGCGCTGGAGACGAGGCTCCGGGGCAGGGACAACGCCCTGCTGCCGTTGCGGCTCGACGACACCGAGGTGCCCGGTCTGCCGCAGAGCACCGGCTGGATCGACGTTCGCAGCGACGAGGACTGGGCGATCGAGTCCGTGGTGGACCTGTTGGTGGCCAAGAGGACGAAAGGCGAGTCGTCCGCTCGGATGAGGCGACGACGGGCGCTGCTTCTCGGCGCCGGGGGTCTTCTGCTCGCAGGAACGGGAACCTGGTTCGGGCCGATCTGATCGGTCGCGCGACTCCGGGCGGCGAGCTGTGGCACCGGGCTTTCGAGTCGGCCTGTTTCCCGGTCGTGAACGGGAGGACGTCGTGTTGTCGTTGCGCGACCGGTCCTGGATCCACCACAACATCCTCGGCAGCGGCAACTGGACCGTCGTTGAGGACGTGGCAGGTCTGAGGCCGCGCACGGACGGGCCGATCGAACTGTCCCCGATCACCCTCGGCTGGTCGCACTTCGCGGTCAACAACCTGAGGCACCGCAACGCCGGTCTCAGCGTCGTGCGGGACGACCCGTCCGACGGGCGTCCGGCACGTCGGTCGGCGCCGCCGTGGACGGCTTCCCGATCAACGAGCCGATCTGGGTCACCTCGGCGGAGGGCGTCAGGAAAGACGGGACACCCCTGCCGGTGGAGTGGAAGGCACCGTGTCGCCCTTCGGATTCTTTACCTCCTCTTGTGCTTGCCCTGCACCTGCCGTTGCGAGGATGAGGTCGTCCCCGCCGCACACGTGACGGCCGGACAGGGAGAAGGTGCTGATGACCGCGTCCACGCACGGAACACCTCGCCGCGAGGACACTGCCGCGCCAGGGGAGTCCGCTGTGGTCAGGGTTCTGCTCGTGGAGGACGACGAGGCGATCGCGGAGTCCCTGGGGGTCGGGCTGGCGCGCTACGGGTTCGTGGTGCAGCGGACGGGCACGGGCGCCCAGGCGCTGGCCGCCCGCGGGTTCGACCTGGTGTTGCTGGATCTCGGGTTGCCCGACATGGACGGTCTGGACCTGTGCCGGGAGCTCCGCCGCCGCACCGAGGTCCCCATCATCGTCATCACGGCCCGATCCGGTGAGACGGACACGGTGGTCGGGCTCGAGGTCGGAGCGGACGACTACGTGTCCAAGCCGTTCGGCGTCCGGGAGATCGTCGCGCGGGCCCGTGCGGTGCTGCGCCGGTGCCGGCCGGTCGTCACCGCGGACGACGGTGTGGGGACCGGGTCGAGCCTGGCGCTGGGGCGCGCGCGGCTGGACCGCCGCAGCCGTCGGGTGCACATCGACGACGTCGAGATCTCGTTGACGCCCAAGGAGTTCGACCTGTTGTCCTTCCTGGCCGAGGACCTCGGCGCGGCCTTCACCAGGGAGCAGATCCTCGAGGCGGTGTGGGACGCGCACTGGCACGGTCCGACTCGGACCCTCGACGTCCACATAGGCGTGTTGCGGCGCAAGTTCGACGGTGTCCTGAAGATCGAGACGGTGCGGGGAGTGGGTTTCCGGCTGGAGGTGGCTCCCTGATGCAGCGGCGGCTCGTCGTCGCGTCGCTGACACTGGTCGTGATCGCGCTGTCCGTCTTCACCGTTCCCGTGGGCATCAGCCTGGCCGAGCTGCTGCGCGCCAACCTCCTGGAGGTCGTCCTGCGGGAGGCCAGGACGATCGCGTTCCTCCAGGCGGACGGCGGTTCGGAACCGGCGCTGCGCGCGCTGCGAGGTGAGTTCGAGGTCCAGTCGAGCGGCAAGGTCGAACTGGTCGACGCCCAGCGGCGGCCCGCTCTGGGACGGGCGGTGGACGACCTGGACGCCCCGGCGCTGCTCGCCGCACTGTGCGGACAGGAGAGCGTCGAGTGGCAGGAAACCTCCTCGCTCGACGCTCCCGCGCTGGTGGTCACCGTGCCGGCTCGCACGGCCGACGGGCGGGTCGTCGGCGCCGTCCGCCTGAGCCATCCCACCGACGACCTGCGGAACCAGATCCGGACCATCTGGACCTTCCGCCTCGTGGCAGGTGTGGTGACACTGGCGCTCACCGCGGTGCTGGCCGTCCTGATGGCACGGTCGCTCACCAGGCCGCTGCGCTCGCTCCAGCTCGCCGCCACCAGGTTCGGGCAGGGCGACCTCACCGTGCGGGCGCAGGAGATCGGGCCGGAGGAGACCCGCAAGGTGGCTCGTGCGATCAACCTGGGCGCACACCGCATCGACGGCCTCGTGACGGCACAACGAGCGTTCGTCGCGGACGTCTCACACCAACTCCGGTCGCCGCTCACCGCGTTGCGCCTGAGCCTCGACAACGTCCGCGACGACGTCGACGAGCCCGGGACGGCGCAGTCGCTGGACCTCGCCATCGCCGAGGTCATCCGGCTCTCGCGGCTGGTCAACGACCTCCTGGTGCTGGCCAGGGCGCAGGCCGACACCACCAGCCGGGAGGCGGTGCCGGTGGACCAGGTGGTGGCCACGAGAGTCCGGGCCTGGCAAGCCGTTGCCGTCGACCGGGGTGTCGCGCTCGCGTATGACGTCCACCCGTCCGCCGCGGGCGTCCGCGCCTCGCTCACCCCGGGCCACCTGGACCAGGTGCTGGACAACCTCGTCATGAACGCCCTGGACGCCACCCCGGGCGGGGCGGCCGTCACGGTGGCGGTGACCCGCGACCGTCAGGACCTGGTCGTCTCCGTGGTGGACCAGGGTCCCGGCCTCGACGAGGAGCAGAGGATCCGCGCGTTCGACCGCTTCTGGCGCGGCAAGTCCGACGGCACGGGGCTCGGCCTGGCGATCGTGCGCCAGCTGGTCGAGGACAACGGGGGAACGGCCGTCCTGCTGCCCGTGCCCGGCGGAGGTCTCGAAGCCCGGCTTCGCTTGCCGGTGAGCGATCTCGCCGTGGTGGGAGCGTCTGAGGTCTGAGGGTTCGCCCGCCTGGAACTCACGTCGAGCAGGGAAGTGTTTCGTCGAGGCGGCGCACCGCGGGGGTCAGGGCGTCGCGCACCGTCTGGAACACGGCCTCGGCGGTCGCCGGTGCTCCGCGGAACGCATGGTGTTCCACGGCCACGCGCAACGCCGCGTTGATCATGGCGGCTCGCACGCGCGTGGACAGGTCGTCGGCCGAGGTGTTCAGGCGGTTCGCGAGCACCTCGGCGAAGACCGGCTCGGCGTCGGCGTGGGCCTGCGCCCACACGGCCCGCAGGGAGGGCTCCGTCTTGGTGAGGCGCACCAGGTCGAGTTGGGACGGCAGGTGGTCCATCAACCCGGCACCGTCGCGCTGCATGTCGTCGAGCAGTCCGTCGACGCCCTGTTCGGTCCGCCAGGTCCGCAGGCTGCGCGCCATCGCGTCGATCCCCGTGGTGAGCAGTGGCAGGACCGAGTTCTCCTTCGACGAGGTGTAGCGCCAGAGCGTGCGCAGCGAGATGCCCGCCGCCGCGGCGATCTCCTCCGCCGACGTGGCGGAGACGCCCTTCTCGGTGAACAGGCGGACCGCCTCCCGGGCGATCTCCAGCCTGGTCTCCGCCTTGCGGCGTTCGGTCAGCGGCGGCCTGCCCTGCCGCGCGGAGCTCGGCTTGTCCACCGCCGCAGCCTACCATTTACGGCACGTCGTGCCTTTATGGCGTACCGTGCCATTAAGTGTTCGCGGAGCGGCGGAGGGTGGCCGGAATGGGCGAGTTCGAAGGCAGCGTCGTGGTGGTGACCGGAGCCGGCTCGGGCATCGGCAGGGCGGCGGCACTGCGGTTCGCGGGGGAGGGCGCGCACGTGGTGGTCGCCGACCTCGACGAGGACGCGGCGCTGGCCGCGGTCGCCGAGATCGAGGCGGCACAGGGGAAGGCGGTCGCCGTCGTGGGCGATCTGAGCGACCGCGCCGTGATCGACCGGGTCGTGGCGACCGCGGTCGACACGTTCGGCGGCGTGGACGTGCTGGTCAACAACGCGGCGGTGATGGACGGGATGTCCGCGCCCGCGGACGTGTCCGACGAGGAGTGGGAACGGGTCGTCCGGGTGAACCTCACCGCCCCCTTCCTGCTGACCCGCGCCGTGCTGCCCCTCATGCTCGCGAAGGGCAAGGGCGCGATCGTGAACACGGCGTCGGAGGCGGCGTTGCGCGGCAGCGCGGCGGGGACGGCGTACACGGTGTCCAAGCACGGCATCGCCGGGCTCACCAAGTCGCTCGCCGTGATGTACCGCGAGAAGGGCATCCGCACCAACGCCATCGCCCCCGGCGGCACGCTGACCGGCATCGGCACGGGACTCTCCATCGACCCCGCCGCGCACGGGCCGCAGGTCGTCGGCCGCTACGCCCACAACTTCGGCCGCGTCGCGGAGGCCGACGAACAGGCGGCGGCCATCGTGTTCCTCGCCTCCGACGCCGCGAGCAACATCAACGGCGCCGTGCTGCCCGTCGACAACGGCTGGGCCGCCGTCTGACCCTGCGCCGGTACCTCGGGTATCGGCGTTCTCGAAGATCAGACGGCGCGTCGGATGAAGAGATCTTCATCTTGTTCTCATGCACCGTCCGGCGAACTGGGGCAGGCTCAGCCGCATGCTGCCGTCCGCCCGCACCGGCACGGTCCTCGTGGCCGTGCTCAGCGTGGCGTGCGCGCTGGCGGCGGTGCTGCTCGTGCTGACGCTGGTGCGGCCGGTGCCACCGGAGGTGCGGGCACCCGAGGTCCAGATCGGACGGTCGGTCCCGACGGCACCGCCCACCACGCCCCCTGCCACGACGGACCCCACGACCACCGTTCCCACCCCCGGCTCCGTGCTGCCCCCGCCGCCGCCCATCGACGATGACGACGACGGCGAGGACGACTGACGTGCCCGCACGCGTGAAGATCATGTGCTGGCTCCTCGGCCTGATGACGCTCGTCCTCGCGACCGTCGTGGTCGTGGTGTGGCGCTTCCTGCTCGTCGACGTCGACGACCGCGTCAACCGCGCCCTCGAGCAGGAGACCACCGAGTTCGGCAGCTACGCCGAGAACCACACTGGCGACGCCGGTGCCATTGCTGACGCCCACCTGCGCCTGCAGTACCCCGACCAGCACGAGCTCCACCTCGCCGTGCTGCCCGGCCGCGTCTTGGTCCAGCGCTCCGAGGTCACCTACGAGCTGGACAAGGACCGGGCGGCGCTCGCCACGATCACCTCGTCGGCGGACTCGTGGGGTGTCGTCGCCACCCCGGCCGGACCGTTCCGCTGGGCGAAGGTGCACACGGCGGCCCCGCAGGAGATGTGGTTCGTCACGGGCTACTTCGAGGACGGCGTGCACGCGCCGGTGCACTCGACGGTGCGCGTGCTGGTGCTGGTGTCGCTGGCCGGACTGCTGATCGCCGCGCTGATCGCCTGGTTCGTCGCGGGCGCCATCCTCGCGCCGGTCCGCGTGGTGCGCCAGGCAGCCGCCGAGATCACCGAGGACGACCTCACGCGCCGCATCCCGGTCTCCGGCAACGACGACGTGGCCGCGCTCGCCCAGCAGTTCAACTCGATGCTCGACCGGCTCGACCGCTCGTTCCGGCTGCAGCGCCAGTTCCTCGACGACGCCTCCCACGAGCTCCGCACGCCGATCACCATCGTGCGTGGCCACCTGGAACTGCTCGGCGACTCACCGCAGGAGCGCGCCGAGGTGGTGCGGCTGTGCACCGACGAGCTCGACCGCATGGCCCGGCTCGTCGAGGACCTCCTGCTGCTGGTCAAGTCCGAACGGCCGGACTTCCTGCGCCCGATGGCCGTGAACCTGCCGGAGCTCACCAGCGACATCGACGCGAAGCTCCGCGCGCTCGGCGACCGCCGCTGGGTGCTCGAGGCGATCGCGGAGGGAGAAGCGGTGCTCGACCCGCAGCGCGTGACCCAGGCCGTGCTGCAGCTGGCGTCGAACGCCTTCCGCCACACCGGATCCGGTGACGTCATCCGCTTCGGGTCCTCTGTGGACTCCACAGTGTCCTTCTGGGTGTCCGACTCCGGTCCCGGCGTGAGCGACGAGTCGATGCTCTTCTCGCGGTCGACCGGTCTCGGCCTGCCGATCGTGAAAGCCATCGCCGAGGCGCACGGAGGCGTGGTGCGGGTGCGTTCGGTGGAGGGCGAGGGAGCGACGTTCGTGGTGGAGGTACCCCGATGACAGGCCGGATCCTGATCGTGGAGGACGAGGCGCGCATCGCCTCGTTCGTCGAGAAGGGACTGCGCGCCAACGGCTTCACCACGTCCGTCGTCGCCTCGGGCGCGGAGGCGCTGTCGTGGGCCGCCTCCTTCGACCTGGTGGTGCTCGACCTCGGGCTGCCCGACCTCGACGGGTTCTCGGTCCTGCGCTCCCTGCGCGAGCAGGGCGTGGCCACCCCCGTGATCATCCTGACCGCGCGCGACTCGGTGCACGACACCGTCGCGGGCCTGTCCGGCGGCGCCGACGACTACATGACCAAGCCGTTCCGCTTCGAGGAACTGCTGGCCCGCGTCCGGCTGCGGTTGCGCCCGCCCGGCGTGCCCGAGGCCACCGTGCTGACGTCCGGGACGTTGGCGCTGGACCTGCGCACCCGCCAGGCGGTGCTGCCGTCCGGGTCGGTGGACCTCACGGCCCGCGAGTTCGCGTTGCTGGAGCTGTTCCTGCGGCATCCGGGGCAGGTGCTGGTGCGCGAGCAGATCCTCTCCCACGTCTGGGGTTACGACTTCGACCCGGGGTCCAACGTGGTCGACGTGTACGTGCGGTCGTTGCGGCGCAAGATCGGGGTTGAGCGCGTGGAGACGGTGCGCGGCATGGGGTACCGCCTGGTCTGACGACCAGGTCCGGCGCCTCGCGCTCACCCACCGCGGGATGAAGACTCCTTCATCCCGGCCTCACCTGGGACACGGCCGGCCCGCGCAGGATCGTCCTCGTGATCCTGACGATGGTGGTCTTCGCGGTGGCGGTGGTGCTGTGGGTGTGCACCCCGCTGGACGACACGCTCGTCGCCCTCGCCGCCGTGGTGGCCCTGCTGCTGTTCGGTGTCCTGCCCGCGTCGGCGCTGGAAGTGCTGGGCGGGTCCACGACCTGGCTGCTGATCGCCGCCTTCGTCCTCGCCCGAGGGGTGTCGGACTCGGGGCTGCCGGCCCGGCTCGCCGCCTCGCTGGTGGGGAGGGCGAAATCGGTGCGCGGGCTTGCACATCTCACCGCATTCGCCTTGCTGCTCACCGCTTTCCTCGTGCCGTCGACCTCGGGCCGTGCCGCACTGGCCCTTCCCGTGCACCGGGAACTGCGGGTGAACGCGCGGGTGTCGCGGGCGCTCGGGGTGTTGTTCCCGTCGGTGATCCTGCTGACGGCTGTGGGGACGCTGGTGGGCGCGGGAGCGCACCTGATCACCAGCGCGCTGCTGGAGGAGGCGACGGGAGAGGGGATCGGCTTCGGGCAGTGGCTGCTGCTCGGGCTGCCGCTCGCGGTCGTCAGCGCCCACGTCACGGCGGAGCTGGTGCTGTGGCTGTTCACCTCCCGGGCCGACCGGAAGCGCGCGCTCGTCGTGGACGCGCCCACCGTCGAGTTCGCGGCGCCGGGCGGGACGGTCGGCACCGCGGTGCCCACCAGGACCCTCACCAGCGCCGAGACCACGTCCCTCGGCATCCTCGCGGCCGTGTCGATCGGCTGGATCACCGAACCGTGGCACCACGTCCCGCCCGAGGTCGTCGCCCTCGCGGGTGCCGTCGCCATCACCAGCCCGCGCCTCGGCACCACCACGCTCAAGGCGGCACTCGCCGACATCCCGTGGTCGCTGCTGCTGTTCATGGCCGCCACGACGATGCTCGGCACGGCGCTCGTCCGCTCCGGTGCCGCGGACAGCCTCGGAACTCTGATCAACCCGGAGCACCTGCTGCTGACCGTGATCTCGGTGAGCCTCCTCGCGCACCTGGTCGTCCAGTCCCGTTCGGCGCGTTCCTCGGTCCTCGTCCCGATCGTCATCCCGCTAGCCCTGGCCGCCGGGATGAACCCGGCCGCCCTCGCTTTCGCGTCCACCGCGGCCGCCGGCTTCTGCCACACCTTCAGCTCGTCGGCGAAACCCGTCGCGCTCTTCGCCCACACCTACCGACCCCGGGACCTGCTCACGCTCTCGCTGTTCCTCGCGCCGATCACGGGTGTGCTCGTGCTCGCCTGCTCCGTCTTCCTCTGGCCGCACCTCGGCCTCCCACTGAAATGAGGTCACCCATGCGTTTCCTGGTCGCTCCCAGCGGTTTCAAGGAGTCCCTCGACGCGTGCGCCGTCGCCGACGCGATCGCGCGAGGCATCTACCGCGTCGTCCCCGGCGCGGTCGTGGACAAGACGCCGCTCGTCGACGGCGGGGAGGGCTCGGCGGCGGCGCTCGCCGAAGCCACGAACGGCACCCTCGTGCCGGTGCGCGTCACCGGTCCGGTCGGCGAGGAGGTCCTGTCCCACTTCGCGCTCCTCGGCGGACCCGGCCCGCGCACCGCCGTGGTCGAGATGGCCGCGGCGGCCGGGTTGCGGCTCGTCCCGCGCGAGCACCGCGACCCGGCCACGACCACCACGTACGGCGTCGGTGAGCTCATCCGAGCCGCGCTGGACCTCGGCGTCGACCGCGTGCTCGTCGGGTGTGGCGACTCCGGTACGTCGGACGGCGGCGCGGGGGCGTTGCAGGCCTTGGGCGCGCGCATCACCGATGCCCGTGGCCGTGAGATCGGACGCGGGGGAGCGGCCCTGGCCGCTGCCACCGCCCTCGACCTGTCCGAAGTGGACCCGAGACTCGACAAGGTGGAGATCACCGTGGCGTGCAACCAGCACAACGTCCTGTGCGGCGACCGAGGCGTGGCCAGGGTGTTCGGGCCGCAGAAGGGCGCGACCGCCGCCCAGGTCGACCTGCTCAGCGACGCCCTCGACGCGTGGGCGGACCTGCTCGGTCCCGGTGTGCGCACGATGCCCGGCGGCGGCGCGTCCGGAGGCCTCGGTGCGGGCCTGCACGCACTCGGCGCCACGCTGCTGCCGCGCTTCGAGGTCGTCCTGGAGCACTCCGACCTCGACGCCCGCCTGCCGCACGCCGACCTCGTCATCACCGCGGAGGGCGCGATCGACGGCCAGACGCCGCACGGCAAGGTGCCCTCGGAGGTGGCGCGCCGGGCCAAGAAGCACGGCAAACCGGTGATCGCGCTCGCCGGCACGATCGGTGAGAACGCCCGCGCCAACCACGACGCGGGCATCGACGCCTACACCAGCATCATCGCCGCACCGGTCACCCTGGACGCCGCCATGGCCACGACCGCCGAACTCCTCACCGACGCGACGGAGCGCACGCTGAGGCTGCTCCTGGTCGGCGCGGCGCTCACCTGACGGCCCCGTGTCGCGGGCCGTCCTGGTCCTGAACGGGCTGTGCGAAGAATTGACGTTCCGCTGACATCCACCTGAACTGCCGCTGCAGCAACGAATTCCAAGCTGGTCTCACCGGAAAACACCGGCCCTGCCAGACGGAGGAAGACGTTGAAACCTGCTACCGCTGTCGCTTCTGCCGCGACTGTCGTCCTGGTGCTCGGTGCGGGCGTCGTGCAGGCCGGTGCCTCGGCGCCGGCCTCGTCCGCGCACCACCCCACCGCGAGCCAGCTGTTCGACCGGTGGAACGCGAGCCTCGCCACCGGGAACCCCGAGACGGTCGCGGACCAGTACGCCCGCGACGCCGTCCTGCTGCCCACCGTCGCGGGCCACGTCCACGACACCCGCGCCGAGATCGTCCAGTACTTCGAGGGCTTCCTCGCCCTCCAGCCGCGCGGCACGCTCGTCGAGACCAAGCAGCGCTCGCTCGGCGGCAAGGCGCTCGTGCTGTCCGGGCTCTACGACTTCGTCCTGGTCCGCGGCGGAACACCCGAGACGGTGCAGGCGCGGGTCACGTTCGTCTTCGAGAAGCGCGGTCGCGACTGGAAGATCGTCGAGCACCACTCGTCGAAGAAGCCCTGAGCCGCTGACGTCGGCGCAAGCGACGGGGCCGTCTTCGGAGGATGTTCCGAAGACGGCCCCGTCGTTGCCTGTCAGGCCTGGTCGGCCCACCACTTTTGACCGGCCGCACCCAGCGTGGAGATCGGGTCGTAGTAGGGGTAGCGGCGGTCCAGCGCCTCCGGGTCCTCCAGCTCGATTCCGGTGCGGTAGTTCTTGGTCCAGTAGGAGATGCCGAGCTCCCGGTCGTACTCGGCGAGCTGGTGCACCCATCGCTTGCCGACGTACGGGACGTCGCACACGATGCGAGGAGTCGCATAGCCCGGAAGGTAGCCCATGATCGCGTGCTGCAGTTCCTGCGCCTCCCACACCGACACCCGCCAGTGCTCGGCGTTGGGGATCATGTCGCACATGTAGAAGTAGTACGGCAGGATGTTCGCTTCGCCTTGCAGTGCAAAGCAAAGGTCCAGCAGGTCGTCGGACGTTGCGTTGACGCCCTTCATCAGAACGCCCTGGTTGCGCACGTCGCGTACGCCGACCTCTAGTGCCGTGCGTGCGGCCTCGGCGACGAGGGGCGTCACGGACTGTGCGTGGTTCACGTGTGTGTGGATCGCGAGGTTCACGCCACGGCGTGAGGCGGTGCGGGCGACTCGTTCCAGGCCCTCGACCACTCGCGGCTGCAGCCAGTGCTGGGGCAGGCCGGCGAGTGCTTTGGTGGCCAGGCGGACGTCGCGGACCGTTTCGATGTCCAGCAGGCGCATCAGGAACGACTCGAGCTGCGGCCACGGGACGTTCGCCACGTCGCCGCCCGAGACGACCACGTCGCGCACGCCCGGGGTCTTCTTCAGGTACTCGATCATCTGGTCCTGGCGGTCGACAGGCTTCAGGGCGAGCTTGTGCTTGTCGATCAACGGGGTGCTGTTGCCGACCAGGTCCATTCGGGTGCAGTGGCCGCAGTACTGCGGGCACGTCGACACCATCTCCGCCAGGACCTTGGTGGGGTAGCGGTGGGTGAGGCCCTCCACCACCCACATCTCGGCCTCGTGCAGCGAGTCGCGCTGGGAGTGCGGGTGGGAGGGCCACCTCGGGTCGCGGTCGGAGGCGACCGGGAGCATGTAGCGGCGGACCGGGTCCGCCAGGAAGGCCTCGGTGAACGCGGCCGGAGAAAGTTCGGCGTCGACCGCCATCGTGTTGAACATCTGCGGCGGGATCAGCATCGACATCGTCGCGAAGGCCGACTGGTCGGCGGCGAGGTCGTCGTAGAACTTCTCGGTGAGCAGGTCGCCCGCGACCTTGCGGAGCTGCTTCACGTTCTTCACGCAGTTCACGCGTTGCCACTGGGCGTCGCGCCACTGCGCCTCGGTCACGTGCGACCAGCCGGGGAAGCGGCGCCAGTCGGGTTCGACCAGCTCCCGGCGGACGTACGTGTACGGCTGGCGGTCCAGCCGCTCCAGCGCCGTGGGGGCGTCGTGCAGCGCGGTCATCCGTACTCCTCAGCGTCGAGGTCGCGTAAAGATATCCTGTCATACCGCTAGGCTGCCGTAAATATTTCAGCTCAAGCTCTGGTCGAGGGGTGGTCGGGAGCAAAGAGGCGGCCTCGTGCGTTCTGGAGGTATGCCCCTTTTCGCGCTGCTGCTGCTCGGGATGTTCGCCGAGATCGCGGTCCTGGTCGCCGTCGGCAACGCCATCGGCGGGCTCTGGGTGATCGCGCTGTTGCTGTTGAGCACCCTCGCCGGGTTGTCGCTGGTGCGCCGTCAGGGCGCGCAGACGATGGCCGCGTTCCGCGAGTCGGTGTTCCGGCGGCAGGAGCCGCACCAGGAGATGGCGGACGGCGTGCTGATCGCGGCGGCCGGTGCGTTGATCATGGTGCCGGGCTTCCTCAGCGACGTCGCCGCGTTGTTCCTGCTCTTCCCGCTCACCCGCCGGCTGGTGAGCAGGCGGATCGCGCGGAAGTCGGAGGCGGCGGCGCTCAAGTTCGAGCACGAACGGCGTTTCGGCGCCGGTCAGGTCGTCGAGGGCGAGGTCGTCGACGTGGACGCGGGGCCGGTCGTCATCACGGAGCGGCGCGAGCTCACGTGATCCGCGCGTACCGGCGAGCCGACCTGGACGCGCTGTACGACATCTGCCTCGACACCGGCAACGGTGGCCTGGGTGCGCGGCACCTGTTCGAGGACTCGAAGCTCATGGGCCACGCCTACGTCGGCCCGTACGCGGCGTTCGAGCCCGACCTGGTGTTCGTGGCGGAGGACGACGAGGGCATCTGCGGGTACGCGCTCGCGGCGTCCGACACGGAGGCCTTCGAGGACCGCTGCGACCGTGACTGGTGGCCTGACCTGCGCGTGCGCTATCCGATGACGGCCGAGCCGAACCGGATCGTGCAGCAGATCCACCACCCGGTGCGCATCGATCCGATGCTGGTGCTCGACTTCCCGGCGCACATGCACGCGAACCTGCTGCCACGCGCGAAGGGCAAGGGGTTCGGCGGTGCGCTCGTTCGTGCCGTGCTCGAACGTCTGGAGAAGGGCGTGCATGTGCACGTGCGGCACCACAACACACACGCGATCGGCTTCTGGGAGCACCTCGGCTTCCGCGTCGTCGACTCCGCGGACAAGCTGGTGCTCGGGCTGCGCCTCTAGCCGAGCAGGTCCTTCACCAGCAGCTCGAAGTCGACGATCTCGCGTCCGGCCGGCACGGCGGCGTAGGTCGAGTCCAGGAACCGCTGCAGCTCGGTGGCGGACAGGTGGAACACCGCGTGCGAGTCCTCGGTGAAGAGCTCCAGCACGAGCGTGTCGCCGTCGCCGGGACGCAGCCGCACGTCACCGAGACCGGACGGCGACAGGATGCCGTCGGCGAGCAGTTCGCGGCCGACGAGCCAGGTCGACTCCTGGTCACGCGCCTGGAAGCGCATGGTCACGGCGTGCGGATCGTCCGACCGGTATTGGAGGTCGACGGACATCGGCTCGACCGAGCCGTCCGGACGGATGAACTCGACGGTGGTGGCGGTGCCGACCCTGGTCTCGTTGAACATCGCCGTTCCTCCTCCGCGGTGAGGGTGCCTCACTCAACACGGACGCCGTTCGGAGTCGGTTCAAAGCTTTCCCAAACTTCTTCGCTGGGTACTAGAGGCCCATGACGGTCTACGGCATCCACGCCTCACACGAGCAGATACACCCCGCCGAGCTGCTTACCGCCGTGCGCCGCGCCGAGCAGGCCGGGTTTGGCGCGGCGATGAGCTCGGACCACTTCTCGCCGTGGAGCGCGCGGCAGGGCCAGTCCGGGTACGCCTGGTCCTGGCTCGGCGCGGCGCTGCAGGCCACCGAGCTCCCGTTCGGCGTGGTCACGGCTCCGGGGCAGCGCTACCACCCGGCGATCACCGCTCAGGCGATCGGCACGCTCGCCGCGATGAACCCCGGCCGGTTCTGGGCCGCGCTCGGCACCGGCGAGGCCAGCAACGAGCACATCACCGGCGGCGGATGGCCGCGCAAGGCCGTGCGCACCGCACGGCTGCGCGAGTGCGTCGACGTCATCCGCGCTCTGCTGTCCGGGGAGGAGGTCAGCCACGACGGCCTGGTCACCGTCGACCGCGCCAAGCTGTGGACGCTCCCGGACGAGGTGCCGTTGCTGATCGGCGCCGCCGTGAGCCCGGAGACGGCACGGTGGTGCGCGTCCTGGGCGGACGGACTGATCACCGTGAACGCCTCACCGGACCGGCTGCGCGAGCTCGCGGGCGCGTACCGCGACGCCGGCGGCAAGGGCAAGCTGCATCTGCAGGTGCACCTCAGTTGGGCCGAAGACGACGACACGGCTCTCGCGATCGCGCACGACCAATGGCGCAGCAACGTGTTCCGCCCGCCCGTGTGCTGGGACCTCGAACTGGCCGAGCACTTCGACGTGGTGGCCGAGCACGTCACCCCGGAAGAGGTCGCCGAGGTCGTGAACGTCTCCGCAGACCTGAAGTGGCACACCGAACGGCTGCACGAGTACGCCTCGCTGGGGTTCGAGGAGATCTACCTGCACCACGTCGGCCAGGACCTGCTCCCGTTCGTCGACGCGTTCGGCGAGCACGTGTTACCGGAGGTGAAGGCGTGATCCGCACGTCCGACGTCTGGTGGAAGAACGCCGTCCTCTACTGCCTGGACGTGGAGACCTTCTCGACGGAGGGCTTTCGCGGCGCCACCGAACGCATCGACCACCTCCACGCGCTAGGTGTCACGTGTGTGTGGTTGATGCCGTTCTACCCAACGGCCGAACGCGATGACGGCTACGACATCACCGACTTCTACTCCGTCGACCCACGGCTCGGATCGCTGGGCGACTTCGTGGAGTTCGTGCGCGCCGCACGGGACCGTGGCATGCGTGTGATCGCCGACCTCGTCGTGAACCACACGTCCGACCAGCACCCGTGGTTCCACGACCCGGAGAAGCGCGACTGGTACGTCTGGGCCGACGAGCCCCAGGACGACGGCCCCGAGGGGATCACGTTCCCCGACAAGGAGAACTCGCTCTGGGAGTACTCCGAGGAGGTCGGGAAGTACTACCTGCACCGCTTCTACAAGCACCAGCCCGACCTCAACGTGTCCAACCCGCAGGTGCGCGACGAGATCGCCCGCATCATGGGCTTCTGGATGGAGCTCGGACTCAGCGGGTTCCGCGTCGACGCCGTCCCGTTCCTCCTCGAACACAACGACCCCATGGACGCCCTCGCGCTGCCCGACCCGCACGACTACCTCACCGACCTGCGCGCGTTCCTCAACCGCCGCAACGGCGAGGCCGTGCTACTAGGCGAGGTGAACCTGCCGTACAAGGACACGATGGCCTTCTACGGCCAGGGCGTCGGCGACGAGCTGACCATGTGCTTCGACTTCGTCGGCATGCAGGCGATGTACCTCGCGCTGGCCCGCGGGTCGACCGGCCCGCTCGTCAAGGCGCTGCAGGAACGGCCGAAGCCGCCCCGCGACGGCCACTGGGCCACGTTCGTCCGCAACCACGACGAACTCACCCTCGACAAGTTGCCCGTCGACGAACGCCAGGAGGTCTTCGACGCGTTCGGCCCGGACCCGGCGATGCAGCTCTACGGCCGCGGCCTGCGGCGGAGGCTGCCGGGCATGCTCGACCACGACCAGCGCCGCATCCGCATGGTCTACAGCCTGCTGTTCACGCTGCCGGGCACGCCGGTGCTGTTCTACGGCGAGGAGATCGGGCTGGAGGAGGACCTGTCGCTCGAGGGCAGGCTCGCGGTGCGGGTGCCGATGGACTGGGACGCGGCGGCGGAGCAGCGGCACGACCCCGACTCGCTGCTGGCCTGGACGCGGAGCCTGGTCGAGCTCTACCGGGAGTGCCCGGAGCTGGCGTGGGGCGAGGTCCAGGTGCTCGACGTGGGCGATCCGACGGTGTTCGCCCACCGCGCCGACTGCGACGGGGGCACGGTGATCGCCGTGCACAACTTCGCCGACCAGGACGTCACGGTCCGGGTGCCGGCCGAGGGCGTGCTCACGGACCTGGTCAGCGGCCGCGACGTGAAGCCGGCGAAGACCGGGGCCAAGGTGGACCTCGCGCCCTACGACTGCCGCTGGTTCCGGCTGAGGTAGCGAAGCCCGGCTGTCGGGCGACAAATGAGCGTGCCCAAGCCCGACACGCCGGCTTCGATCGACGAGCTCGGCTTCGACCGGTTCGCCGAGCCGCTCGCGAAGACCATCGCGGAAACCGACCACTCCACCACGCCGTGGACCATCGGCGTCTACGGCGAGTGGGGTAGCGGCAAGTCGACGTTCCTGCGACTCGTCGAGAACAAGCTCGCGGCGTCCGGTGTGCGTCCGATCTGGTTCAACGCCTGGAAGTACGCCCGCGACGACAACCTGTGGGCCGCGCTGATCGAGACGATCGTCGTCGACGCACGCCGTTCGGTGCGCTGGTACCGCGCGCCGGACGTGCGCCTGCGGATCTGGCTGCGCTCGATCGACTTCGGCGCCGGGTTCTTCGAGCTGTTCCGCAAGCTGCTGGCCATCGGGTTCAAGGTTGCGGCGCTGACGGTGCTGATCGTGATGGCACTGAGTCTGCTGCCGGTACCGGGCAACCCCATGTCCGGGTGGCTCGCGGGCAGCTCGGTGCTCGGGTCGACCTGGGCGCGCGTCCTGGTCGGCGTCGTCGCGGCGTTCGCCACGAGACCGGAAGCGCTGTTGAAGCTCTTCGACGTGAAGCTGGGCGCCGACCTGGGCGCGTTCCGGCGCCGTCGGTCGCACCGCTCGCAGACAGCGCTGCTCGACGACTTCGCGGCCGAGTTCCAGGGCGTGCTGAAGGTCGTCTACTCGAAGAAACCACTGGTCGTGATCATCGACGACCTCGACCGCTGCCTGCCGGAACAGACCCTGCAGATCATCGAGACGATCAAACTCGTCCTCGACGAACCCGGCTGCGTGTTCCTGCTCGCGGTCGATCGGGAGGTCATCGAGCACGCGATCCGGGTCAAGTACAAGGACCTCCCCTCCGCCGGGGAACTGGGGGAGACGTTCTTCGAGAAGATCGTGCAGCTGCCGTACTCGCTGCCACCGCCGGCCGAGGCGAAGGTGGAGCCGTACATCCGCAGCATCTCCGCAGACCCGGACGTGCTGGCCTGCCTGCCGATCCTGCGCGGCGCACCGCCGTACAACCCGCGGCGGATCAAGCGCACCGTTCAGGCGTTCACCCTGCTCAAGGACCTGTCGGCGGATCTGCGACCGGTGCCCGCCGTGCTCGCGAAGCTCGTGGTGATCCAGTCCCAGTTCCGGCAGGTGTACCGGGCGGCGATCAACGACCACTCGCTGCTGGCGCGGCTCGAACAGGCGTACCGGCAGCCGGAGCTGAAGGTCGACGACCTCGTCAGCGCTCAGGTTGAGCGTTTCAGCGAGCTGTACCCAGGACTGAGAACCCTGTTCAGGCTGCAGTTGAACGAGCAGGACGCGTTCCGCGGGGTGGCGATCGAGTCATACCTGTCGATCGTCGACACGGTGGCGGCACCGGACGAACCTCGGCAACGCACGATCATGGTGAGCTGCGCGCCCGGCGACCTCTCGCTGGGGGAGCGGCTGGCCAGAGCGCTCCGAGACGTGGGAGCACGGGCTCTTGTCGGCAAGGTGGGTGAGTCCTCCGCCCTGCCCTTCGACTACCTGGTCGGAATCGCTTCGCGGGAGTCCGCGGCTCTGCACGCGGACATCCAGTGGGGCGATGCTGTCGCACGAGGTATCCCGTTCCTCGCGGTGAAGGTGGAGGACGTCCGCCTTTCGCTGAAGAACGTGCTGGACGTGTCAGGCCTGCGAGGCGTTGACATCGAACGCGCGGTGCTCGCGGAACTCGGTTACGTGACGAACGCGGACGAGGAGTTCGAACGGACCGCGTACACCAACCTCCCCGAGGTGCGCGGAGACCTCGTGCGTCGCGAAGAGCTGTACGACCAGGTTGTGGAACCGTTGACCGTGCTGGTCGGAATGCCGGGCAGCGGCAAGACGACGTTCGCGGTGCGGTACGCCCTCGACAACTTCGCCGACTACGACGTCGTGTGGCTCATCAGGAGTGATTCGCAGGACGAGGACATCACGGCGCTAGAGCACCACATGGGCATGCGGCTGCACGAGATCGAGGGCCGCTACCTGCTGATCTACGACGACTTCGCCGACCTGGCCGACACGCGACGGCCGGTGACCGGAGCCGGTCAGGTCATCGTGACCACCCGCAACGGGATGTGGGACGGTGACCAGCCGGTGGTCGAGGTCGGGCCGCTCTCCCGCAGCGAGTCCGTCGACTTCCTCGGAGTGCCGGACGCGGACCTGCTCGCGGACGTTCTCGGCGACCTGCCCCTGGCACTGGCCCGAGCCAAGGACCACCTCGACTCGACCGGCACGTCGGTGCAGGACTACCTGCCCCTGCTGGACGAACACGGAATCGCCGACGTGCGTTCCGTGCTGACCCGGGCCACCGATCGGCTCAGCCAGGGAGCGGTGGAGTTGTTGCGGTTGCTGCCGTGCTTTGACCGGCCGCCATTGCCGATGGGCCTTTGGGCGGACGAGACGGACATCGCCCACCTGGACGAGTTGAGGCAACTGTCCTTGGTCAAGGTGGTCGACGACGTCCTCGACGTACACCCCTTGGTGCTCCGGTTCGCCGCAGAGGTTCCTAGCACCGAAGAAAGCCTGCGGGCGGTTCTGGGCAGAGTGGGATTTGAAGGCAGTCGGGCAGAGTTGGCTCGGCTGGGACCGCACCTGCAGGAGCTGATCAGCCATGCTCGGTCGGTGGCGCCGATCGAGGCCGCCCAGCTCTTGCTGGATCTGGGACGCCATTGGGTGGAAGCCGGCGCGTGGCGCGAGGCGTTGTCTTGCGCGGACCAGGCTGCAGACCTCGATCCGCTGCACCCCTACGTGTCGCGGCTGCGTGAGTTGAGCAAGGGTCGCACGGTGCTCATGCTCGGCGGCGACGAGAGCGCCAGAACCACGTTGGCGTCGCAGCTGCAGGATGCTTTCGGGAAAGCGCTGTTCGCCGTGGTGGAGGCCGACGACCCGGTCGCTTGCCTGATCGCCTCGCCACAGCGGGTCGACTGCGTGGTCGCCGTCGTCGCCGGCGGGGACGATCCCGAGTTGAACGGGCAGTTGGCTCTCTCTCGACTCGTGGGCGCCGGCGTGGCCATCGCCTCCGTCGGATTCGCGTCCGTCCCCCAGGGCCTTCGCGAGCACGCCAAGTTCGAGGTGCGCGTGGACTCCGGCAACGACGTCTACGAACTGGCGGACCGCCTACCGGGATTGGCTGAGCCGCCGAACCTCTCGGCGACCGAGTGCACGCAGTTCCGCGCTGTGCTGATCGCGCCCGTCGGTGCGATCCCGCAGGCCGTCATGATCGAATTCGGTGCTCAGAGGCCTCACGCGGTGGTGCTCACGGTTCTTCCTGGCATGCCGGCGGAGACAGCCATCGTGCTGTTCGAGACCGACGAGCCTGTCTCGATCATGGTCGGCACCAGGTTCGACAGCTCGTTGGGACGCGGGGTGGTGACCCGAATCGTCAAGTAGTGCTTGCGGGATCCTGACGCTTCACGTGAAGATATTGTCGAGACAGCGTCGTCGACCGAAGGATTTTCGCGTGAGCGCGTACGGACTGCACCGCGTCATCGAGCCCGCCGGTGTGCTGCCGCAGCAGGCCTGGCGGCTCGACGCGGACCCCGTGCCCGCTCCCGACGAGGTGATCGTCGCGGTCGAGCGGCTCAATCTCGACGCGGCCTCGTTCCGGCAGCTCAGGGAGCAGCACGGCAGCGGCGAGGCGGTGCGGCAGGCCGTGCTCGACATCGTCGGCGAGCGGGGCAAGATGCAGAACCCGGTCACGGGCTCGGGCGGCATGCTGCTCGGCACCGTGCTCGAGGTCGGGCCGGAGTCGCCGCTCGGGCTGAAGGCCGGTGACCGGATCGCGACGCTGGTCAGCCTCACGCTGACGCCGCTGCGGATCACCGACGGGTTGCAGGACTGGGACGGCGAGGACGAGCAGGTGCCGTGCCGAGGGACCGCCGTGCTGTTCGGGCGGTCCATCGCGGCCGTGTTGCCCGACGACATGTCGAACGAGCTGGCGTTGTCCGTGCTCGACGTGTGTGGTGCACCGGCTCTGACGGACCGTGTGGTGCGCAAGCACGACAACGCGTCGGTGCTGGTGTTGGGTGGTGGCGGTAAGTCCGGGTCGCTCTCTCTTGCGGCTGCGCGTGAGGCCGGTGCGTCGCGCCTCGTCGCGTTGGTGCCCTCGGAGCGTGAGGCTGCGCAGGTGCGTGAGTCCGGCCTCGCGGACGAGGTCGTCATCGCTGACGCACGTAACCCCGTGGCCGTGGCCGAGGCTGTGGGCAAGCAGGTCGATGTCACGGTCGTGTGTGTGGACGTCGCCGGGTGCGAGCACGGCGCGATCCTCGCCACGGCCGATGGCGGCACCGTGATCTTCTTCTCCATGGCGACCTCGTTCAGCGCCGCCGCTTTGGGAGCGGAGGGTCTCGCGGCGGACGTGGAGATGCTCGTCGGCAACGGCTATGTGCCTGGTCACGCCCAGTTCGCGTTGGACCTGGTCCGGAGCCGGGCGGGTGTGCGGGCCCTGTTCGAGCAACGGCAGACTGCGTGACGTGAGTACGCAACTTTTGGTCGGCGGCCGCATCTACGCACCGGATGCGACGGCGATGGCCGTCACGGACGGTGTCGTCGTGTGGATCGGACAGGACTCGGTCGGGCATGCGCTGCACCCGGACGCCGAGGTCATCGAGCTGGACGGCGCGTTCGTCGCGCCCGCGTTCGTCGACGCGCACGTGCACGCCACGTCCGCCGGCCTGCTGCTGACCGGCCTCGACCTGACCAAGACGTCCTCGGCGGACGAACTGCTCCAGCAGGTGCGCGCCGCCGAGGGTCCCCTCGTGTGGGGGCACGGGTGGGACGAGACGCGCTGGCCGGAGAACAGGCCTCCGACGCGCGCGGAGATCGACGACGCCGCGCAAGGTAAGACGGTGTACCTGTCGCGCATCGACGTGCACTCCGCTCTCGTCTCGTCGGACCTCGTCACCGATGAGGCGCGCACGGCCGATGGCTTCTCGGACGACGGTCCTCTCTCGCGGGCCGCGCACCACCATGTGCGTGGCACGGCGAAAGCGGCCATCACGCCCGAACAGCGTCAAGCCGCGCAGCTGGCGTTCCTGCGCTACGCGGCGTCGCAGGGCATCGCGTCCGTGCACGAGTGCGCGGGACCTGACATCTCCGGCGAGGACGACCTGCGCGAGCTCCTCACGCACGCCGAGGGTCCGGAGGTCGTGGCCTACTGGGGTGGCCACGACCTGCCGGACGTCACGGTGCGTGGGCTCGCCGGAGACCACTTCGTCGACGGCGCGCTCGGCTCCCGCACGGCCGCGCTGACCGAGCCGTACGCCGACGCCGCCACGTCCGGGGCGCTCTACCTCGACGCCCGCCAGATCGCCGACCACTTGGTCAAGTGCACCGAGCTGGGGGTGCAGGCGGGCTTCCACGTCATCGGCGACGCGGCCATGGCCGCCGTGGTCGAGGGCTTCGCGATCGCGGAGAAGGTGCTCGGCACGCCTGAGCTCGCCTCCGCGCGCCACCGCCTCGAGCACGTCGAGATGGTGACGAAGGAACAGGCCGAGAAACTGGCCGGGTGGGGTGTCGTCGCGTCCGTCCAGCCGTTGTTCGACGCCGAGTGGGGCGGTCCCACCGGCATGTACGCCCAGCGGCTCGGCGCGGAGCGCGGGGTGGGGCTCAACCCCTTCTCCCGGCTCGCCGCCGCGGGCGTCGTGCTCGCGTTCGGCTCGGACACCCCGGTGACCGCCATCGACCCGTGGGCCGCGGTCAAGGCCGCCGTGCACCACCGGACCGACGGCCACGGCGTCTCGCCGCGCGCCGCGTTCACCGCCCACACGCGGGGTGGCTGGCGCGCGGCAGGCGTGAACGACGGCCTGACCGGCACGCTGCAGCCCGGCGCGCCCGCGACGTACGCGGTGTGGGAGACCGGGGACCTCGTCGTCGCCGGGTCCGACGCGCGGGTGCAGCGCTGGTCGACCGACCCCCGTTCGGGCGTGCCCGGACTCCCCGACCTCACCGGACCGGCACCGGTCTGCGTGCGCACCGTCCTGAACGGCCGGACGATCTACGAGAGGAAGTGACAGATGGCGTTGCTCGACCTCGACCCCAAGGTGGTCGCCACCGCGCGCGGATTGGCCGCGCGGGCGGCCGAACCGGTGGTGTCCCTCGCGAAGGCGCACACCACCGTCGCCGTCGAGCGCGCCACCCTCCGCCTCGCGGGCATCACCGGCGCGGACTCCACGCACCGCGCCGGTGACGTCCCGTGGGTCAACCGCGTCATCGACACCGTGCGCGAGCAGTGCGGGCTGGAGCACGGCGTGGTGCTGCCGGCGTTCCACGCGCTCAAGCAGCACAATCTCGGCACTCTCACCGAGCTCGCCGAAGCCACGGCGGCGGGCCAGATCCGGTTCGAGATCCCGACCGGCAAGGACCTCACCGCGGCGCGGAAGGCCTCGACGTCCGCCGTCGCAAGAGGACTCAAGACAGTCGACCGCAACAAGGCCCAGCGCGACAAGCTGATCACCAAGCTCGGTGACCCCGCGCAACGCCCGTGGATCTACCTGATCGTCGCGACCGGCGACATCGACGAGGACGTCGTCCAGGCCAAGAACGCGGCCCGCGCGGGCGCCGACATCATCGCCGTGATCCGCTCGACCGGGCAGTCGCTGCTCGACTACGTGCCGGAAGGCGCCACGCACCACGGGTTCGCGGGCACGTACGCCACGCAGGAGAACTTCCGGATCATGCGCGCGGCGCTCGACGACGTGTCGAAGGAGGTCGGCCGGTACGTGCGGCTGACCAACTACGCGTCCGGCCTGTGCATGCCGGAGATCGCCGTGCTGGCCGGACTCCAGCGCCTCGACATGATGCTGAACGACTCGATGTACGGCATCCTCTTCCGCGACATCAACCCGATCCGCACGTTCGTCGACCAGCGGTTCAGCCGCCAGGTCCACGCCCGCGCCGGCATCATCATCAACACCGGCGAGGACAACTACCTCACCACCGCGGACGCCGTCGACGCCGCGCACACCGTCACGGTCTCCCAGTTGCTGAACGAGCACTTCGCCCACGAGGCGGGACTGCCCGACCACCTGCTGGGCCTCGGGCACGCCTTCGAGATCAACCCGAACGTGCCCGACTCGTTCCGGCTCGAGCTCGCGCACGCGCTGCTGGCCCGCGAGCTCTTCCCGGACGCGCCGCTCAAGTGGATGCCGCCGACCAAGCACATGACCGGCGACGTCTTCGACGGCTACCTGCTGGACGGGTTCTTCAACCTCGCGGGTGTCCTGACAGGACAGTCGATCCTGCTCGTCGGCATGATGACCGAGGCCGTCGTGACGCCGTTCCTCTCCGACCGCGACCTCGCTCTGAAGAACGTCCGGTACGTGCTGAACGCGGCGGGCAGCCTCGCCGAGGACTTCCGCCCCTCGCCGGACGGGCTCATCGTCAAGCGCGCCCACCAGGTGCTCGGCGAGGCCGTCGACCTGCTCGAGCGGATCGTGGACGACGGCCTGCTCAACGCCATCGCCGACGGCACGTTCGGGTTGATGAAACGCCCGGCGGACAAGGGGAAGGGCGCCGACGGCGTGGTCGAGAAGGCCGAGGGGTACTTCAACCCGGCGAGCGAGATGCTGGAGGCGAGCGATGTCTGACGCCAAGAGGTACGTGCGGCCGTACGGCGACACCACCGGCGACGGCATGATCCAGACGTCGTTCACGCTGCCGATCCCGTTCGGCCCCAAGGCGGACGGCGCGGCGCTGCAGCTCGCGAACAAGATGGGCATGGACCCCGCGATGGTGGTCCACTCGAACCCCATCGGCGACGACTTCACGTTCTTCGTGGTCTACGGCTCGGTGAAGCACCTCGTGGACCTCGACGAGGTCAAGGTCGTCGAGCGCGAGTATCCGCTGCTTTCCCCGTCCGAAGTGAACAGTGCGCTGAAGAAGGTGTTGCGGCGCAAGCTGGTCGTGGTCGGCGGGTGCATCGGCACCGACGCGCACACGGTCGGCATCGACGCGATCCTCAACATCAAGGGCTTCGCGGGCGAGAAGGGCCTCGAGTACTACCGCGAGCTGAAGGTCGTGAACCTCGGCGCGCAGGTGAGCGTCCCCGAGCTGGTTCGCAGCGCCCGCGCCGAGAAGGCGGACGCCGTGCTGATCTCGCAGGTCGTCACGCAGCGGGACGCGCACATCCTGAACACGCAGGAGATGTCGGCCGCGTTCCGCGAGGCGATGGGGGACCGGCGGCCGCTGCTCGTGGCGGGCGGACCGCGCTTCGACCCGCTGATGGCGGGCGAGTTGGGGGTTGATCGGGTTTTCTCCCGGGGTACCACGCCGGGTGAGGTCGCGAGCTACCTGGTGCACGCGATGCAGGCAAAGAAGGGGGTCGCCGCGTGAGCGGGGCTTTGGTCGAAGGTTTCTCTGTGACGCACCGGCGTTACGTGCCGCACTCGCACGCGCACTACGGCGGCAATCTGGTCGACGGTGCCTACGGTCTCGGCATGTTCGGTGACGTCGCCACCGAACTGCTCATCCACACGGACTCCGACGAGGGGCTGTTCGCGGGGTACAGCTCCGTCGAGTTCGTGGCGCCGATCCAGGCCGGTGACGTCATCGAGGCGTCGGCGACCCTGGTGCGCATCGGAAAGCGGTCTCGCGAGATCGAGTTCGAGGCGCGCGTGGTGTGCCGGTCGGCGCCCGAACGCGGTCCGTCGGCGGCCGACCTGCTCGCTGAGCCGATCGTCGTAACGAGGGCTCGCGGCACGGTCGTCGCGCCAAAAGCCGCGGAATAACTCGAAAAATTAGTTCGAACCGGCTGACGTCCTGCTCCGAATCCCCGCCGTGGGAAGGGAGCAGGACAATGCCAAGTAACAACAAACAGCGATTACGCCGCGGTGCCATCGCCGCGGCCGTGGTCGCGGTGGCCGCGGCGATTCCGGCGGCACAGGCCTCCAGCCACCGCGAGGCCCCGCTGATCGCGGCCGACCCGGCGGTCGACAACACCGACGTGTACGCCTTCACCAGCCCCGACAGACCCGACACCGTCACGCTCGTCGCGAACTGGTTCGGCCTGCAGGAACCCAACGGTGGCCCCAACTACTACCCCTGGGCCACCGACGCGCGCTACGACGTCAACGTCGACGCGGACGGCGACGCCGTGCCGGACAAGACGTTCCGGTTCACGTTCAGCACCGACGACCGGCGGGGCAAAGCGAACACCTTCCTCTACAACAACGGGCCCGTCACCTCCATCAACGACGACAACCTGTTGTTCCGCCAGAACTACGACCTCGAGCTGATCGAGCCCGGCAAGACGACGAAGCTCGTCAAGGGCGGCCGTGCGGCGCCGTCGAACACCGGTCCCGCGTCGTTCCCGAACTTCGGCGCCATCAGGGACCAGGCGACGACGAAGATCCCCGGTGGCGGCCAGGTCTACGCCGGACCGTCCGAGGACTCGTTCTTCCTGGACCTGCGGGTGTTCGACCTGCTCTACGGCGGGAACCTGAAGGAGGTCAACCAGGACACCCTGATGGGCTACAACGTCAACACCATCGCCATCCAGGTGCCGAAGACGATGCTCGCGCTCAAGGGCGACCCGAAGCGCAACCCCGTGATCGGCGTGTGGAGCGACACCGAGCGCCGCACGCTGAAGCTCGACCCCGGCAAGGCGACCCCGCAGGGCAACTTCGTGCAGGTGTCGAGGCTAGGCAACCCGCTGGTCAACGAGGTGGTGTCGTCCGCGCCGCTCAAGGACGCGTTCAACGGCCTCGAGCCGGTCAACGACGCGAAGGTCCAAGCGCTGCTGGACCGGGTGAACGACCCGGAGCTGGCCCGGCTGATCCAGACGATCTACGGCATCCCCGCGCCGAAGACGCCGAGGGCCGACCTCGTGGAGATCTTCCTGACCGGCATCACCACCAAGGCCGGCGGCCCGATCAAGGCCGACCTCAACTCGCAGCTGAACAACGCTGACGTGGACCCGAAGCGGTTCCAGCCGTCGGAGATGCTGCGGCTCAACATGTCCACGCCGGTGTCGAAGAACCCCAACCGGCTCGGGGTGCTCGGCGGGGACCTGCAGGGGTTCCCGAACGGCCGCAGGCTCACCGACGACGTCGTGGACATCGAGATCCAGGCCGTGGTCGGGGCGGCGCTGACCGGCAAGCTCGTGCCGGCGCTCGCCAAGGGCGACCGGGTGAACGCCAACGACGTCCGCTTCGGTGACCGTTTCCCGTACGTCGGACTGCCCAGCAATCGCGCGGTCAACTCCCGCTAAAAGCGAAGGTGCCTCCAAATGTGGAAAGTTCTTCCGCTGCTGGCTGCCCTTTTCGCGGTCGCCGCCTGCGCCTCCCCGCAGGCGGCGACCCCCGCCGCCACGCAGACCTCCTCCCTGCAGCGCAACGCCGAGTCGTTGCAGGCCAAGCTCCGCCGGACCCCCGAGGACGCCGCGGCGTGGGCCGGCCTCGGCGTGACGCAGGTGGAGCTCGCCCGCGTCACCTTCGACCCCCAGCACTACGCCCGCGCCGAGAAGGCGCTCACCGAGTCGTTGCGGCTCAAGCCCGAGGGCAACGGTGAGGCGTACATCGGGCGCGGCGCTCTCGCCAACGCCCGGCACGACTTCGCGGCCGCCCGCGAGTGGGGTCGGCGGGCGGCGACCGTGCTGCCGGACAACGCCGCGGCGCAGGGCGTGCTGGTCGACGCGCTGACGCAGCTCGGCGACGACGCCGGTGCTTCCGTTGCGCTGCAACGGATGCTGGACCTGCGGCCGGGGGTCGCGTCGTTCACCCGCGCCGCCTACCACTTCGAGCTGCGCGGCCGGCTGGACGAGGCGCGCGGGGCGTTGGAGCGGGCGCTGGAGACGGCGTCCTCGCCGGACGAGGCCGAGTTCTGCCGGCTGCACCTGGACAAGCTGGCGGGACGGACCGACGAGTCGGTGGAGACCACGCGACAGCTGGCCGCGAGGGCGTCGTCCCCGGAACACCTCGTCCGCTACGGCAAGGCGCTGGACGAGGCCGGTCAGCCGGTCGAGGCGCGGGCGCAGTTCGACCTCGCGTTGCAGCAGTTGCGGGCGTTGGGCGGTGACGACCTCACGGCAGCCCTGATCGCCGCTGACCACGGTGATCCCGCGGAGGCGTTGCGATACGCGGAGAAGGAGTGGGGCAAGCGGCAGAGCGTCTTCACGGCGGACGCGCTGGCCTGGGCGTTGCACGTCAACGGGAGATCCGCGGAGGCGGTGCCGTACTCGGACCGCGCGGTGTCGCTCGGCTGGCGTGATCCGGACGTGCTGCGGCACCGCGAGGCGATCCTGGGGAGCCTGAGATGAGAGTCCTGCTGCTGACCCTGTTCGGGATGCTGCTTATGGGCGGGGTCGCGCAGGCGCACCCGTTGAGCAACCTGAGCGTGAACCACTACGACGGGCTGACGGTGTTCGCCGACCGGATCGAGCTCAGGTCCGTTGTGGACAGTGCGGAGATCCCGACGCTGCAGGACCGCGAGTTCGTCGACGCCCGCAAGAGGTGCGCCGAGCGCTCGAAGTCGTTGAACGCCATGGCCGACGAGCAGGCGCTGCGGTTCGAGGTGAGCGACGCGGACGTCGTGCGCCCGCCGGGGGAGGCCGGTCTCCCCACCATGCGCCTGACGTGCGAGTACACCGCACCGCTGCCCTCGCGCGGCGAGGTCGAGGTGACGTTCAGCGACTCGTACCTGAAGGACAAGCCCGGCTGGCGCGAGATCACCGTCGTGGGGGTCGGCGTCGCCGTGTCCGGGGCGCCGGCCGAGTCGGTCAGCGACGAACTGCGCGCCTACCCGGACGACCTGCTGTCGTCGCCGCTGGACGTCCGGGCGGTGCGGTTCCTGGCACAACCCGGCGAGGGCACGGTCGTCGCCCCGCCGGGAGCACTGGGAGAAGCCACGAAGGCGGCCGTCGGACTGGTGGGTGATCTCACCCCGGTGGTCGGGATCGGTGCGGTCCTGCTGTCTCTGGTGCTGGGCGCGTCGCACGCGGCGCTGCCCGGCCACGGCAAGACCGTGATGGCCGCCTACCTGGCGGGTTCGAGGGGAACCCGCCGCGACGCATTCCTCGTCGGCGCCACCGTCACCACCACCCACACGGCGGGTGTCCTGGTGTTGGGGCTGCTGATCAGCGCGTCCAGCGCGGTCGCGGGCGAGTCGGTGTTGCGCTGGCTCGGCATCGCGAGCGGCCTGCTGGTCGCGGTGGTCGGAGGAGTGCTGCTCCGCTCGGCGGTGCGCTCCCGTGGTCGTACGCGGCACGACCACGGACATGGTCACGGGCACGGACACGGCCACGGCCATGGGCACCGCCGGGCGGGGCTCGTCGGGATGGGGATCGCCGGAGGGCTGGTGCCGTCCCCGTCGGCGCTGGTCGTGCTGCTGGGCGCCGTCGCGCTGGGCCGGACGTGGTTCGGCGTGGTGCTGGTGCTCGCGTACGGCCTGGGCATGGCGGCCACGCTCACCGCCGCCGGCCTGCTGCTCGTCTCGCTGCGGGACCGCTTCGGGCCGCGCCTGGCCCGGTTCCGCCGGGTTGCGGACCTCGCACCGGTGGGCACGGCGGCCCTGGTGGTGGTCGTCGGAGTCGGTCTGGCCACGCGCGCGCTGGCCGGTTAGTCGTCAACCGAGGAGGAAGAACCATGAAGAAGCTGATCGTGCTCGCCGCGTTCGCGCTGGCCGCGTGCTCCACCGGGGGTACCGCGACCGCGCAGTTCGACGACGAGCAGCAGTCGGACATCTCCTGCATGAAGCACCAGGAGCAGACACCGGGGAAGGAGTACTTCGACGAGGGGAACTGGGACACCGTCGTCTCGTTGTCGATCCTGCGCTACTACACGTCGAACGGGGCGAAGCCCTACTGCGACGGCAGATCCGCGACCGAGGCCGACCAGGGCTGGCGCGAGCTGTACGTGCGGATGGGTGCCGAGCAGAACAATCTCCGCTGAATCGACCGCAACCTTCGCCGCGTTCTCCCGTTGGTCAATACAGACGTGGCTACATCCGGGGAGGACGCGGCGTGGTGAAGATCGATCACCAGGGGGAGACACCTCCGTACGAGCAGGTGCGCGTGCACTACGCGCACGCCATCTCGAACCGCGAACTGCCGGTGGGCGCCAAGCTCCCGACGGTTCGTGCCCTGGCGAAGGACCTGGGCCTCGCGGTGAACACGGTGGCGCGCGCCTACCGCGAGCTGGAGGAGGCCGGGCTCGTGGAGACCAGGGGCCGCGCCGGCACCGTGGTCAGCGCGAACGGCGACAGCAACCGCGAGCGGGTGCGCGCGGCGGCGGCCCAGTACGCGGCGATGTCCGCGGAGCTGGGCCTCTCGTCGCAGGAGGCGATGGAGATCGTGCGCGCGGCCCTGAGGTCCTAGTCACACTCTTCCGGGTGCAGTGCGGTTTCTGGAACAGCGACGTTCCACAAAGGTCAGCACCATGGTCGCGTTGTTGCCACGTGATCATGAAGGTGCGCCGCATGTCCGACGCGACGTTCGACCCGATCGCGGACCTGTACGACAGGTTCGCGTCCCTGACCCAGGACCGCTTCCGCCGCTGGATCTCGGGCGTGCTGCCCGCGTCCGGCGGCAGGGCGGTGGACCTGGGGTGCGGCTCCGGCCGGTTCCTCGACCTCCTGACCGACCGGTGCGGGGAGGTCGTCGGCGTCGACGCCTCACCGCGCATGGCCGACCTGGCCCGCGCCCGGTTCCCGACCGTGAAGGTCGAGGTGGCCGACCTGTGGGACGCGACACCGGACCGGCTGGGCGTCTTCGACGTCGTGCTCAGCGTCAACACCCTGCACTACCTGGGCCCGGACCCGGCCGCGTACCTGGCGCACGTGCGGCGTCTCGTGCGGCCCGGCGGCCAGGTGGTGATCATCGACGTCGTCCGGCACACCCCGTCGTGGGCCGCGAATCCGCTGGCGTTCCGCGCGTATCGGCTCGGGCGCACGGTGCGCGGCGCGGTCCGGGCCGGGGTGGCCGGGCGGTCGGTCGGGGACGCGCTGGCGGCGGTGCGGTTGAAGCGGCACGCGCAGTGGCGTGACCTGGCGGCGGAGGCGCACGTGTTGAGCCGTCAGGAGTTCCGGCGGGAGTACGGGGCGGTGTTCCCCGGTGCGGTGTTCTCCGACTCGGTGGAGTCCAGCGTGTGCGCGATGAGCTGGGGTTAGCGGCGGGAGGTCCGGGTGCTGTGGTCCCGCCACAGCCGTTCCTCGTGAGACGGCGGGCTGCTCCATGCAGGTGATCACCATCGCCGCGCACGCACCGTTAGTCCGTCTCGCCCCACCGCGCCGTGGCCCGTTTGCGCTGGTAGTCACCCGTTCGCGACCCTGCCGAGACGTCGTCTCGGAGCTAGGCTGCCCCGTGGATCGTGAATAACTGACTCGTCAGTCAAACTAGGAGTAGCGCGATGGGGCGGACCGTCCGCGACGGGCTGCGGCTCTCGGCCGAGCAGGAGCAGTTCGTCGAGCTGGCGCGGGAGTTCGCCGCCAGGGAGATCCGGCCGCGCGGGCGCGCCGTCGACGAGGCCGACGTCGAGTCGCCGCTCGACGTGTGGGAGAAGGCGGCCGCGCTCGGGCTGACCTCGTTCATGCTGCCCGAGAAGGTCGGCGGCGGTGGGGTGAGCCTGCTGACCCAGGTGCTTGTCCAGGAAGAGCTGTGCCACGGGGACATCGGCATCGGCAACCTGGTGACCTCCAACGGGTTCTTCGGCGCGCCGGTCGAGCAGCTCGGCACCCCCGAGCAGCAGGAGCGGTTCCTCGGTCCACTCGGGACGGACCGGCCGCCGCTCACCGCCGTCGCCGTCACGGAGCCCGCGAGCGGGTCGGACGCCGCGAGCATCCGGACGTCGGCGCGGCGGGAGGGGGACGAGTACGTCCTCAACGGGCAGAAGACCTGGATCTCCAACGCGCCGTACGCGGAGATGTTCGTGGTCTTCGCGACGGTGGACCCGGCGTTGAGGTCCCGCGGTGTCACGGCGTTCGTCGTGCCGCGGTCGGCGCCGGGGCTGACGGTCGGGCCGCCGTTGCGCAAGATGGGGCAGCGCGCGATCGTCAACGCCGAGGTGTTCCTCGACGACGTGCGGGTGCCGGTGGAGGACCGGCTCGGTGCCGAGGGACAGGGGTTCTCGGGGCTGATGCGGACTTTCGACGCGTCGCGCGTCCTCATCGGCGCGGCCACGACGGGGCTCGCCCGTGCGGCGCTGGACTTCGCCACGTCGTACGCGGCGGAGCGCGTGCAGTTCGGGGTGCCGATCTCGCGGCACCAGGCGGTGGCGTTCCGGCTCGCGGACATGGCCACGCGCATCGACACCTCGCACCTGCTGGCGGTGCGCGCGGCGACGTTGTACGACGAGGGGCACGCGGTGACGCAGGAGGCGGCGATGGCGAAGCTCGTCGGCTCGGAGAACGCGATGTGGTGCACGCACGCGGCCGTGCAGACGTTGGGGGGCTACGGGTACTCGCGGGAGTACCCCGTCGAGCGCTGGATGCGCGACGCGAAGCTCGAGGAGATCGAGGAAGGCACCTCGGACATCCAGCGCCTGATCATCTCCCGCGGCCTCGGTGCGAGATGATCTTCTCCGATCCCGCGTCCGTCGCCGTCGTCGGGGCGAGTGACGACCCCGCCAAGTGGGGCCACTGGCTCGCGCGCGGCGCCCTGGTCGGGCACGACCGGCGGGCCGTGCACCTCGTGAACCGCGGTGGGGGTGCCGTGCTGGGGCGGCCGACCGTGCGGTCACTGTCCGAACTGGACGAAGCCCCCGAGCTCGTCGTGCTGGCCGTTCCCGCGGCGCACGTGCCCGCCGTCGTCGACGAGGCGCTGGCCGCCGGGGTGCGCGGCTTCGTCGGCATCACGGCGGGCATCGACGACGGCGTGATCAGCCGGATCCGCGAGGCGGGCGCGCGGCTGCTCGGGCCGAACTGCCTCGGCGTGTTCGACGCGGCGACGTCGCTGCACCTCGCCTGGGGTCGGTTCCAGGCCGGGTCGCTCGGGGTGGTGTCGCAGAGCGGGCAGGTCGGCCTGGAGATCGCGGGACTCGCGGCGGCGTCGGGAATCGGAGTCTCGCGGTTCGTGTCGGTGGGCAACCAGGCGGACGTGACGGCGGCGGAAGCCCTGCTGGACCTGGTGTCCCACGACCTCACCACCGCCGTCGGGCTCTACCTGGAGAGCTTCGGGCCGGGCATCGTCACCGCGATGACGGAGCTGCGCAAAGCCGGCAAACCCGTGGTGCTGCTGACCGTCGGGTCGTCCGCCGCCGCGCGGGAGGCGGCGCTGACCCACACCGGCGCGCTGACGAGCGCCTCGGACGTGGTGGACGCGGCCTGCCGCCGCGCCGGCGCGATCCGCGTGCCGACGCCCGCCGCGCTGGTCGACCTGGCGGCCGTGCTCACGTCCGGGGCACCGCGCGGCGCACGGGTGGGTGTGGTCTCCGACTCGGGCGGCCAGGGCGCGATCGCGGCGGACCTCGCGGTGGCGGCCGGGCTGACCGTGCCCGCACTGTCCGCTGTGGACGGTCTGCCCGCCGGGGCGTCCCGGCGCAACCCGATCGACCTCGCCGGTTCCGGGGAACGGGACCTCGCCAACTACGCCCGTGCGGTCGAGGTGCTGGTGCGCGGGGGAGAGGTCGACTCGGTCGTGCTGTCCGGCTACTTCGGCAGCTACGGCCCGGACACGCCGTCGCTCGAGGCGGCGGAGGTGGCGGTCGCCGACCGGATCTGTTCGCTGGCAAGGGACTCCGGCGTCACCGTGGTCGTACACAGCATGCGCGAGGACTCGGCCGCCGTGCGCGCGTTGCGGCAGGGCGGTGTGCCCGTCCAGCTCACGATCGAACGCGCGGTCGGCGCGCTGGGACACGCGAGCACGCCTCGGGGTGCCGCAGCGGAAGTGTGGCCGCGCACCGTTTCAGCGACCCCGTTCCGGCCCGGTTACCTCGCGGCTCGCGACCTGCTGGACTTCGTCGAGTTCCCGAAGGCCCACGCCGTCACGACCGCCGCGGACGTCGCCGCCTCGCCGTTGCGAAGACCTTTGGCGCTCAAGGCAGACTGGCTCGCGCACAAGAGCGAGCACGGCGGCGTGCGGCTCGACCTCGCCGATCCCGTGGCCGCGTTCGAGGAGATGCGGGCACGGCTCGGCCCCGGCACGTACGTGCTGGAGGAGATGGACACCCGCGAGCACGTCGTCGAACTGGTCGTCGGCGCGCGGCGGGACCACTCGTTCGGTCCGGTCGTCCTCGTCGGCGCGGGCGGTGTGCACGCGGAACTGCTGCGGGACACCGTGGTCGAACTGGCGCCGGTCACCCCCGCCACCGCGCGGGACATGGTGAGCCGGTTGACGTGCGCTCCCTTGCTGGCCGGGTGGCGGGGTGCCCCGGCAGCCGACGTCGCGGCGCTGGCGGAGGTGATCGCGCGGGTGTCCGAGACACTCGCGGCCAGACCGGACCTGGCCGAGATCGAGCTCAACCCCGTGCGGGTGGGGCCGGACGGGGTGGTGGCCGTGGACGCACTGGTGATCCCCGCTGGTCCGATTGCGGGATTGCGGGCCTCGGTAGGTTCTCCAGCAGCGAGGTGAGGAGGCCCCGGATGCTGGTCGTGCTCGCACTGCTGGCCTCCCTGGTGCCCCCGCCCGGCCCCGTGACGATCGACGTGGTGAGCGTCGGCGGCAGCGGCTGCCCGGCCGGCACCACGACCGTGGCCCTGTCCGAGGACGGCGGGGCGTTCACCGTCACCTACAGCGACTTCCTGGTGCAGGGCAACGGGAGCGAGGCCAAGCGGAGCTGCCGGATCGAGCTCCGGATCGACGCGCCCGGGTACACCTACGGGATCGCGGCCACGGACTACCGCGGGTTCGCGCACCTGACCGACAAGGCGCGCGGGGTGGTGCGCAACGACTACTGGTTCCCGGGCTTCCCCACGCGGCACAGCAGCCGGACGTACCAGGCGCCGATGAGCGACAACTGGCAGGTGACCGACACGCCGGGCGGGGTGGCGCACGGGCCGTGCCGGGATCGGAAGCCGTTGGTCGTGGAGACCGAGCTCAAGGTCACCGGCAAGGGGGCCGGCAGCTTCCTGACGATGGACTCGACGGACTCCAGCGTCAGCACCACGTTCCGCCTCTCGTGGAAGAAGTGCGCGGAATAACAGTCGCGCTCCCGTTGTTCTCTGCTATGGTTCGTTCGTAACCGGCGGTGCGCGAGAGGCGCACGTAAGTTCCGATCAGCTGCTGGACCGTCTCAGATCCGCAGCGAACACCCTCCAGCTTCTGACGCTGGCGGACCTGTATCCAGCGCTCTCCTCCGGCACGGCGAGAAGGCCGTGCGTGCGGAGTCGATGGAGCGCACCTCAAAGAACCCTCCTGAAAGGACAGACCGATGGAGATCGGTGTACTCGACGTACGCAACAACAAGGCGTTTCTCGTTGGCGGGCCTCAGGTTCCGCAGAGTCTCGTCAGGCAGCACGACCTCCGGCGCGGCGACCGGATCAGCGGTGAGGCGCAGGGCGACAAGCTCGTCAGCGTCGACACGGTCAACGGCCGCTCGCCGCACAAGAGGCCGCGGTTCGAGGAGCTGACGCCGCTCTACCCCAACGAGAGGCTGCGGCTCGAACACGACCCCGACGAGCTCACGAGCCGGGCGATCGACCTGGTCATGCCCGTCGGCAAGGGGCAGCGGGCGCTGATCGTGGCGCCTCCCAAGGCCGGTAAGACCGTTGTGCTGCAACAGATCGCGCAGGCGGTCGCCAAGAACGACCCCGAGGTCCACCTCATCGTCGCGCTCGTCGGCGAACGGCCCGAGGAGGTGACCGACATGCGCACCACCATCCCCGGCGAGATGTTCACCTCCACGTTCGACGAGCACCCCAACGAGCACATCCGCGTCGCGGAGCTCGCCGTGGAGCGGGCCAAACGGCTGGTGGAGGACGGGCAGGACGTCGTGATCCTGCTCGACTCGCTGACCAGGCTCGGGCGCGCGTACAACCTCGCGCAGCCCAACGGCGGACGCATCCTCAGTGGCGGTATCGACGCCAGGGCGTTGACGCCGCCGAAGCAGTTCCTGGGCGCTGCCAGGAACATCGAGAACGGCGGCAGCCTCACGATCTTCGCCACCGCGCTCGTGGAGACCGGGTCGCTCGCCGACACGGCGATCTTCGAGGAGCTCAAGAGCACCGGCAACGCCGAGCTGAAGCTCGACCGCAAGGCCGCGCAGCGCCGGATCTACCCCGCGATCGACCTGCTCCAGTCCAGCACGCGCAAGGCGGAACTGCTGGTGTCCGCGCAGGAACTGGCCATCACCGACGCGGTGCGGCGGGCCATGGCGGAGCGCGACATCGACGTGCTTGTCGAAGGACTGCGCAAGACCCGGAGCAACGCCGAGTTCCTCCTCCAGATGTCGAGGTGATTCACTGACTGATGAGCTTCCTCCAGGTCACGTGGACCGATCCGGCCACGGGCGCGCGTGGTTTCCTCGTCATCGACCGGCTGGTGCGCGGGGTGAGCAGCGGGGGACTGCGCATGCGCGCCGGCTGCACGCTCGACGAGGTCCGCGGACTGGCCGAGGGCATGACCGCCAAGGAGGCCCTCAACTACGACCCCGAGGCGCGGTACGTCCCGTTGGGTGGCGCCAAGGGCGGTATCGACTTCGACCCCTACGACCCGCGCGCGAAACAGGTCCTCACCGCCTACCTGTACGCCATGTCGCCCTACGTCGAACGGTTCTGGACCATGGGGGAGGACCTGGGGCTGCGGCAGTCCACCATCGACGAGGCCATCGCCGAGATCGGCCTCCAGTCGTCCATCCAGGCCGTCTACCCGCTGCTGGACGACGAGGAGAAGGCCCGGCAACGGCTCGCGGACGCGTTCGCGGTCACCGTCGACGGCATCGGCCTCGACGAACTGGTCGGCGGCTACGGCGTCGCGCAGGCCGCGCTGGCCGGCATCGAGCACCTCGGCCTGCACCACCCCACGGCGTTCGTGCAGGGCTTCGGCTCGATGGGCGGCGCGACCGCGCGGTACCTCGCCCGAGCAGGCGTCCGGGTCGTCGGCATCGCGGACGTCCACGGCGTCGTCGCCAACCCGGCCGGGCTCGACGTGGAAACCCTTCTGCTGTCACGGGATGCGCACGGCACGATCGACCGCTCGAAGCTGCGTCCCGAGGACGAGCAACGGGACCGCGAGAGCTGGCTCGACGTCGAAGCCGACGTCCTCGTCCCCGCCGCCACGAGCTACGCGATCACCGCGGACAACGCGCACCGCGTCAAGGCGAAGCTCGTCGTCGAGGCCGCCAACATGCCGGTGACGGCCGAGGCACGGCTGCGCGCGCTGGTCGTCCCGGACGTCGTCGCGAACTCCGCCACGAACTCCTGGTGGTGGTGGACCCTGTTCGGAGACGTCGAGCCCACGGCCGAGTCGGCGTTCGAGAAGATCGCCACGACCATGCGGCGCCTCGTCGCGTCGATCATCGACGCCGAGTCGCCGCGCCAGGCGGCGAACCAGCGCGCCGCCGCCGCGATCGTCGAGATCGACCGGCGCTTCCGGTCGTAGACTCCGCGCCATGCCAGGCTTCCAGCACACCTCCACGATCGCGGCCCCGCCCGAGAAGGTCTGGGCCGTGCTGGTCGACGTCGAACGCTGGCCCGAGCGGATCCCGACCGTCGACGCCGCGCAGCGCCTCGACGACGGGCCGCTGCACGTCGGCGCCCGCACGAGGCTCAAGCAGCCCAGGCTGTCCGAGGCGGTGTGGACGGTCACCGAGCTCACCGGCGGCGCCTCGTTCACCTGGGAGTCGAAGTCGCCCGGCGTCACGATCGTCGCCGCGCACCTCGTCGAGCCGCACGCGGACGGCGCGCAGCTCACCCTGCTGCTGGACCTGAAGGGGCCGCTGGCGGGCTTCGGGTGGCTGCTGACGAAGGCGATGACGAAGCGGTACGTCGAGACCGAGGCCGCCTCGCTCAAGCAGGCCGCCGAGCAGGATCAGAGCGGGCCGAGCAACCACGCTCCCGGCCCGTCCTCGTCCTCCGAGAAGTAGTACGCGCGCCACGCGGCGAGGAGGTCCTCGGTTCCGATGAGGCCATCGCCGTCGTGGTCGAGCCGTGCGTGCACGGCCCGTGCGTCCGCCTCGGACACGTGCATCAACGCCATCGACCACCGCACGTGCTCGTCCACGCCCAACCGGCCGTCACCGTCGTGGTCGGCGACGGCCAGCAGCGCGTCGAGGTACGGCACGTACACGTCGTCGAACGCTTCCGGGCGGCCCAGCAGACCGAGCACGAACGCCGTCCGGTACTCGGCCAGGCTGATCCGCCCGTCGTCGTTCACGTCCGTCACGGCGGCCAGGTGGTCCCACACGCCGAGCAGCTGCTCGTGGAACCGCTTGGCGTTCAGGTCGCCGGAGTCCAGCCCGAACGCCGAGGTCAGCCGCTCGCTCGCCAGGTCGAAGTCCGCGCGCTCGACGTAGCCGTCCCCGTCGGTGTCGTAGGTGTCGAACCGGCGGGTCAGCCTGCGGTCGAGGAACGCCGTGATCTTCATGCCTCCAGGTGTACCCCGTCAGCGCTTCTTCCCGCGGGCCGGGGCCCCCACGTAGTCGGCGAGGTGCTCGCCGGTCAGCGTCGAGCGGGAGGCGACCAGCTCGGCCGGGGTGCCCTCGAACACGACCTTGCCGCCGTCGTGACCGGCGCCGGGACCGAGGTCGATGATCCAGTCGGCGTGCGCCATCACGGCCTGGTGGTGCTCGATCACGATCACCGACTTGCCCGACTCGACCAGGCGGTCGAGCAGCCCGAGGAGCTGTTCGACGTCGGCGAGGTGCAGGCCGGTCGTGGGCTCGTCGAGGACGTACACGCCGCCCTTGTCGGCCATGTGCGTGGCGAGCTTCAGGCGCTGCCGCTCGCCGCCGGACAGGGTGGTCAGCGGCTGGCCCAGCGACAGGTAGCCGAGGCCGACGTCCCGCAGTCGTTCCAGGATCGCGTGGGCGGCCGGAGTGCGAGCGTCACCCGCGCCGAAGAACTCCACGGCCTCCGCGACGGGCATCGCGAGCACCTCGGAGATGTCGCGGCCGCCGAACTTGAACTCCAGCACGGCCTGGTCGAACCGCTTGCCCTCGCAGACGTCGCACGGGGACTCGATCGTCGCCATGATGCCGAGGTCGGTGAACACGACGCCGGCGCCGTTGCAGTTCGGGCACGCGCCCTCGGAGTTCGCGCTGAACAACGCGGGCTTCACGCCGTTGGCCTTGGCGAACGCCTTGCGGATCGGCTCCAGCAGGCCGGTGTAGGTGGCCGGGTTGGACCGGCGCGAGCCCTTGATCGGCGTCTGGTCGACGACGATGGCGCCCGCGTCGCGCGGCAGCGACCGGTGGATCAGCGACGACTTGCCCGAGCCCGCCACACCGGTGACGACGGTCAGCACGCCGAGCGGGATGTCGACGTCCACGTCGCGCAGGTTGTTCGTGGACGCGCCGCGGATCTCCAGCGCACCGGTGGGCTCGCGCACCACCTCCTTGAGCGACGCGCGGTCGTCGAGGTGGCGGCCGGTGACCGTGTCCGACTTGCGCAGACCCTCGAGCGAGCCCTCGAAGCAGATCGTGCCGCCGTTGCGACCCGCACCGGGACCGAGGTCGACGATGTGGTCCGCGATGGCGATCGTCTCGGGCTTGTGCTCGACGACCAGCACGGTGTTGCCCTTGTCCCGCAGGCGGAGCAGCAGGTTGTTCATCCGCTCGATGTCGTGCGGGTGCAGGCCGATCGTCGGCTCGTCGAACACGTACGTCACGTCGGTCAGCGCGGAGCCGAGGTGCCGGATCATCTTCACGCGCTGCGCCTCGCCGCCGGACAGCGTGCCCGCGGGGCGGTTCAGCGACAGGTAGCCGAGACCGATCTCCACGAACGAGTCCAGCGTGTGCGCGAGCTTGTCGATCAGCGGCGCCACGGACTTGTCCTTCACGCCGCGGATCCAGTCCGCGAGGTCCGTGATCTGCATGTCGCACAGGTCCGCGATGGACACGCCCTTGATCTTCGACGACCGCGCCGCCTCGGTCAGGCGTGTGCCGTCGCAGTCCGGGCAGGTGCCGAACGTCGCCGCGCGGTCCACGAACGCCCGGATGTGCGGCTGCAGCGCCTCGCGGTCCTTCGACAGCATGGACTTCTGCAGCTTCGGGATCAGGCCCTCGTAGGTCAGGTTGATGCCGTTGACCTTGATCTTGATCGGGTCCCGGTACAGGAAGTCGTGCAGTTCCTTCTTGGTGTACTTGCGGATCGGCTTGGCCGGGTCGATGAAACCGGACTGCGCGAACGTCTGCACGGTCCACTGGTTGTCGACGTTGTAGCCGGGCACCTTGATGGCGCCCTCCATGATCGACTTCGTCTCGTCGTAGACCTCGGTCAGGTCGATGTCGGAGACCTGGCCGCGGCCCTCGCAGCGCGGGCACATGCCGCCGGTGATGGAGAACTCGCGGCGCTCCTTGACCTTCTGGCCGCCCTTCTCGATCGTCACGGCACCCGCGCCGGAGATCGAGGCGACGTTGAACGAGAACGCCTGCGGCCCGCCGATGTGCGGGGCGCCGAGGCGGCTGAACAGGATGCGCAGCATGGCGTTCACGTCGGTCGCGGTGCCGACGGTCGAGCGCGGGTCGGCGCCCATCCGCTGCTGGTCGACCAGGATCGCCGTGGTGATGCCCTCCAGCAGGTACACCTCGGGCCGCGGCAGCGTCGGCATGAAGCCCTGGATGAACGCGCTGTAGGTCTCGTTGATCAGCCGCTGCGACTCCGCGGCGATCGTGCCGAACACCAGCGAGCTCTTGCCCGAGCCGGAGACGCCGGTGAAGACCGTGAGGCGGCGCTTCGGGATCTCGACGTCGACGTCGCGCAGGTTGTTCACGCGTGCGCCCTGCACGCGGATCAGATCGTGGGTGTCGGCATCGTGCGCCGGCGCTGTCCTGGTCATGGCGCCAAACTAACTCGGGGACCGCGCTCCTGCCTTCTTGATTCCTGATTACCTAGGAGCGAATCCGGTAGTGGTACGTGCACACCTCGCGGAACCCCGTGCGTTCGTACAACCGGAACGCCGTCGTGTTCGCTTTCTCCATCTGCAGGTACATGTGGTTCGCCTCGCGCAGGGCCGCCCACGAGGCCAGTGCGGCGAGCACGGACCGTGCGGCGCCCTGACCCCGTGCGTGCGGCAGCGTCGCCATGCCGAACACCCCGGCCCACCCGTCCTCGGCCACCGCCCGGCCCACGGCCACCACCTGGCCGTCCACCTGGGCGTACGCGTAGGCGGACGGGTGCTCGACACGGCTGAGCAGGTCGCGCTCGGCGCTGACGTCGCGCGTCGTGACGGCCTGCCACGCCGCGAGCCACTCGTCGGTCGGCCGCGCCGTCACCTCGCCGGCGTCCGAGTGGGACTGGCGCAGCACGTCGGCGGTCGACGCGATCTGCAGCGACATGTCGTGACCGCGCGCGTACCCGCGGTCGCCGAGTGTCCGGTCGAGATCGTCCGCGCACACGCCCGGCGTGATCTGGAACCGCACCCCGGAGCCGCGTTCGGCGCAGAACTCCTCCGCGACCTCGACCCGGTCCTCGCGGTCGTGCGGCAGCACCGCGCTCACCCACCAGGCGTCACCGGGGGAGTGCCGCAGCCACCAGCCGCCCGCCTCCTCGACGTGCGCGGCCGGCTGAGCCCGTGCCGCGCACTCCTGCAGCGTCTTCAGCAGCACGTCAGTCCAACGACCCCAGCAGCCAGTTCCCGGCCTCGGCGGGGTCCTCGGAGAAGTAGAACTCCCGGATCGCGTCCAGCAGCGCCCGCGTCGGCAGCAGACCGTCCTCGTCGGACAGCAGGTCGTGGATGCCGCGCGCGTCGTTCTCCGAGAGGCCCATCAGCGCGCCGGTCCACGTGACGTGCTCGTCGACGGTGAGCCTGCCGTCGCCGTCCTCGTCCGCGATCGCCATGATCGCGTTCAGGAACGGCAGGTAGCCCTCGTCGAACGACTCCGGTGTCTCCAGCAACCCGTTCGCGAACGCGTGCTGGTACTCGGCGAGGCTGATCCGCCCGTCGCGGTCGGCGTCGGCGACCGAGGCGAGGTGGTCCCACAGCCCGACCAGCACGCCCTGGAACCGCAAGGCTTTCGGGTCGTCATCAGCCAGCCCGAAGGCTTTCGTGGTGCGTTCTCCCGCCTGCGTGAAGTCCTCCCGCTCGATGAAGCCGTCGCCGTCGGAGTCGTAGGTCCGGAACCGGCGGGCGAGCTTGCGGGCGAGGAAGGCGGTGATCTCCACACGACCCTTCTACCTCATCCGGCCCCGAATCAACACGCCCGTGTCCAGACCGTGAACGCGTCCTCACCGGCGGCCGAGGCCCGACAACGCGCTCGCGACCACCACCATCCCGATCATCCCGATGATCGCCGCCACCCCGCCGACCGCCGGTTTCGACACCTGCTGCACGTGCGCCACCGGCTTCGGCGGCGCGGGCTCACCCGGCGGCGGTGCGGGAGGGTCCGCGGCGGGCGGGGCCTCGGCCGACTCGATGCGCACGACCGCGCTCTCGCTGATCGCGCCACCCGCGCCCGCGCCCGACACCGTCAGCCGGGCGTTCATCGGCGCGGTGACCTGGCAGGTGTAGGTGAGGCGCTGCCGCGGTTGCACAACGGGGAACGTCCGGCGGCACGCGGCCGGCTCGCCGGTCACCGCGACGTCGGCGATCGGCAGGTCGGAGGCGTTGCCGACGGTGACCGTGACGGTGACGACCTCGCCGTCGCGCGCCCGGTCCTTCGACCAGGCGGCGCTGAGCGTGAGGCGCGGGTAGATCACCTTGACCTGCACCGACGCCGAGGCCTCGACCTTGCCGCCGATCTTGTCGGCGGCGGTGACGGTCGCGGTGAGCGGACCGCTCTCGTCGCCCGCCGGGGCCGTGCAGTCCACGGTGGACGTGGCGCCGGGGTCGAGTTGCCCCTGCATGGGCGCGCAGCCGCCGACCGCCCGCGCGGCGAGGCCGTGCAGCGGGGTGTCGCCGGTGTTGGTGACGGTCGTCGTGAACCGCACGGGCTGCTCGGGCAGCGCGGTCAGCGGCTCGGTCGTGGTGGTCGCGCGCAACGCCGGGTGCAGCACGTCGACCGTCGAGGCCGTCCGCGTCGCGAGCGGATCGCCGGCGAGGCTGGTACCGGTCACCGCGACCGTCGTGGGGTAGTCGTCGTCCGCCGCCGTCGACGAGCAGGTGCGCTTCGCCGTCGCGCGCGGGGCGATCGTGCCGACCTGCTGGCCGCACACGGTCACGTCCGCGGCGGGCGCGTCCCCGGTGTTGGTGACGGTCGCGGTCTGCGCGACGGTGTCCTTCGCGTGCGCGACGGGCTTCTCGGGATCGACGGCGAGCGTGAGCTCGGGCAGCGGGAACGACCACGCGACGTTCTGGACCAGGAACGCGTCGTCGGCCCTGCGGAAGCCCAGGTCGGCGCTCTTCGAACCGGGCTTCAGCACGTTCTCGCCGATGGTGAACGTGCGCGCGTCGACGCTCATGTTGTTGAGGTGCGCGGCACCCTGCGCGGACGACACGAACGCGTTGTGCCCGCCGATCGACGTGCCGTCGACCAGCAGCTGGTCGCCGCTCGTGGCCCAGTCGCCCTCGTACGCGGTGATCCCCACGCGCAGGACGCCGCCGGCGGGGTGGGTGGGGGCGATCGGCGTACTCAGCACCGGCTTGCGGGTGGGGAGCCGGACGTGGCCGCCGTGCACCGCGACGTGCCGCTTCGCGGGAGCCGCCGGCGTGGCGTTCGCGAACTTCCACACGACCGTGAGCGACCAGCCGCCGAAGCAGTCGAACCCCTGCGGCGCCCAGACGTTGCCGACCGTCACGGTGCCGCTCGTGAGCGCGCGGGTGACGTCGGCTTCGGCGCTGTAGAAGGCGTTGTCGGTGTGGGCGAGGTCGTCCGGCGCGTCGATCGCGAACCGGCCGGGGTTGACGCGCGTGCCGTTGAAGAGGACCGGGTCCCGGGGTGTGCCGGGCGGCACCACGCCGTCGCGGCAGGTCGCGCTGCCCGCCCAGCCGAGCTTGGCGTAGGCGACCGTCGCGCCGGCCGGGATGGTGAGCCGCGCGCTGGAGGAGTTGTACGTCGCCGGGTCGCGGTCGACGTCGGTCCACGACATGCGGTGGCCGTTGTTGAGCGCGGACAACCCGTGCCCCCTGCGGTCCAGCGCGTCCACACAGGACTGGACCGGGAACTTGGGGTCGGGACCCGCCTGCTCGGGGGTGGGGCAGGTCAGGACGGAGTCGCCGACGATCGTGACGTCCCCGTACACCGCCTCGTCGAACTGCGTGTGCCACACCTCCGCCGCCGCGACCGGCGGCCCCGGGGTGAGCAGCGGGACCAGCAGCACGACGGCGATGAGGATCGGTACACGCATGCCACGCCTTCCGGTCGGGTCGGCGCACAGGTTGGCACGGTTGGGCGGCGTTGTCACCGGCGGTCGATCAGCTCGTCCTCACTCTCCGTCGAGGACCGTCCGCTTCGGTTTCCCTGTTCGTGTCAACGACTTCCGCGCGAGGGGTCCGATGTGGACGTGCCGTGTTCCTGATCGACGCCCCGTTGCTCTTGATGGGCGGGGAAGAGTGCCGGGAAGCGTGGTGTCTGTGGTCAAACGGTGCTCGCTGTGGGGAGATGGAGGCCATGTGGACCGGGCTCGTCATCATCCTCGCGTCGGTGGTCGTCACGGCGATCGCCCTGCTGTTGTTCGGGCGTTCGCGCGCCCACGACCAGGCCGACGACCGGGACGCGGACTCGCGCGGCTTCCTCGGGGCGGTGATCAGCGGCCTGTTCATCGTCGCGCTGGCCTTCTACATGGTGATCGTCTGGGAGGAGGGCGGCGCCGCCGAGGACAACGCCGCCCGCGAGGCCGCCGCCGTGGCCGACGTCTACTGGCAGACCGCCGTGATGCCGCAGCCGCAGCGCGACCAGATCCGCGCGCTGCTCACCGAGTACCCGAAGCTGGTGGCGGACAAGGAGTGGCCCAAGCTCGCGGTCGGCGAACCGGACGAGGCGACCACCGAGGCGCTCCACTCGCTGCACGCCGAGATCGTGTCGCTGCCGGTGAGCCCGGACCAGGTGAAGAGCGCCCGCGAACGGTCGCTGGAACGCGTCCGCGAGATCACCGACCTGCGGCGCGACCGGCTGGACTCGGCGGGCGGCCTCGACAACACCGGCAAGATCATGCTGATCGGCACGATCGCGGGCGCCGTCGCGATGATCGCGTTCCCGATGCTGATCGGGTTCACCGCGCGCAAGCGGCACATCCTGCAGATGAGCCTGACCTCGGCCGTGCTCGCGTTCGTCTGCTTGCTGTGCCTGGGGATGACCCAGCCGTTCGACGGGTGGTTCCGGGTGCGGCCGGAGGCGTTCACGAGCCTGACGGAGGAACTGGCCGGCATCCCCGTGGACGAGAACCGCTGAATTCCGTAGAACCCTTCTACGCCTGCACCTTTCAGGTCAATTCGGGCCCGAAGCAATGGAGGTCGGCGCAGCGGTGGCGCTAGCTTTTCCGGCATGCCGAAGAGAGTGTCCACTGTGCAGGGTCGGGAGTTCGGCGAGAACCTCCGCGCGCTGATCGCCACCACCGGGGCGAAGGAGTCCGAGCTGGCGCGCAGGCTCGGCTGGGAGCACGCCAAGCTGTCGGACCTGGTGAACGGCAAGGGCGGGACCTCGCTGGAGGAGTTCACCTACCTGCTCGGCGCGTGCGGTGCGAAGCAGGCCGAGTTCCAGTACCTGAAGGCGCTCTTCCTGCAGTCGCGGGAGAAGGGCTGGCTCCAGCTCTACGAGTCCGTGCTGCCGCCGCACGTGCGCACGTTGATCCAGCACGAGCGGCTCGCCAAGGAGATCGTGATCTGGAGCTCGCTGTTCGTCCCCGGCCTGCTGCAGACCGAGTCCTACGCACGCGCGGTCGGCGAGGACTCGCCGTTCGTCAAGGACGACGACCTGGGGGAGTGGGTCTCGGCCCGCATCGAGCGCACCGGAATCGTGGCGGGGCACAAGAAGTTCGTCTTCTACGTGTACGAGCCCGTGTTGCACTCGCCTGTCGGCGGCGGCGACGTGCTGACCGAGCAGGTGCACGAGTTGCTGCGCATGATGATCCGCCCGTACATCACCCTGCGGGTGGTTCCGGCGGGGCGTGCGCTCACCGGCGACTTCACCCTGCTGAAGTTCGAGAAGTACGAGCCGGTCGTGTTCGACGGAGGGCTGAACACGGCACTGTTCCTCGACGACAAGGCCTCGATCGGCCTCTACCAGGACGTGGTGAGGCACATGGACCGCGTCGCCCTCGGTAGGGAAGAATCGAGGGAGTTGATCACCAGGATCGCGTCCTGAGGAGGCTCGGATGGTCGAGTGGCGGAAGAGCAGCTACAGCGCGACCGGCCAGGACTGCGTCGAGGTCGGGCGCGGTGTCGGCATCCGGGACTCGAAGGCGCCCGCCGCCCACGTGCCGGTCGAGCCGGCAGCGTGGGCAGCGTTCCTGCGGTTCGTCAGTAGCCGCGGTCCGGCAGCATGACCCACAGCACGAGGTAGACGACGAACTGCGGTCCCGGCAGAAGGCAGGACAGCAGGAACAGAAGGCGCACGGTGCCCGCCTTCATCCCCCAGCGCTGGGCGAGCCCCGCGCAGACACCCGCGATCATCCGGTTGGTCCTGGGCCTGCTCAAAGCAACTGTCGTGGTCATACACCCACTGTGCGGCACGCGGCCGCTCCTCGCATCGGGGGCGAACCCTGGTTCGACCCCGATGAGCGACGTCACGCGAATCCGGGGATTCGCGCTGCAACAGAACGGGAACCCGGAACGTTGGCCTAGGCGACGGACGCGGTGGACAACTGGTCCACGAACCGCAGGCACGTGGCGCGCATGACGTCGACCGTCATCGCCCGCGACCCCGCGAGCACCTGCAGCGCCAGGCCGTCGAGCATGCTGACCATCATGTTCGCGAGCTCCAGCGGGTCGCCGGAGTCGTGGATGTCCCCGGACTCCTGGCCGGCGCGGAAGATGCTCGCCACGATGTCGCGCCACTCGCCGTAGAAGCGCTCGTTGAGGTCCTGCAGCTCCGGGTTGCGGATGGCCTCGACCCAGAGCTCGACCCAGACCTTCCACGCCTCGACGGTCTCCGCGCCCTCGGGCAGGTACGACTCGACCACCATGCGCAGCCGCGAGAGCGGCGGCTCGTCCGACTCGAGGATCCACCGGCGGCGCCGCACCGACTGCTCAAAGCAGTGCTCGAATGCCGCGTCGGTGAGCTCGCGCTTGGTCTCGAAGTAGTAGTGGACCGTGCCGCCGGAGACGCCCGCGTCCTTCGCCACGTCGGACACCCGGAGGTGGCGGAAGCCCTCGGCCGCGATCACCTTGCAGGTGGACGCGAGGATCTGCGCCTTGCGTTCGGCTTCCACGCTAGGACGGGGCATCCGTCACCTCCCGGGTTTGTCCAGAACCTTACCGAAACAGGGAACGCAACTTGCGCTTGTCGACCTTTCCGATCGTCGTCTTGGGCAGTTCCGGCAGGATCGTGACCCCTCTGGGCTGGTAGAGCTCACCCAGTTCGGCCACGACCGAAGCACGAATCCTGTCGACATCGACATCCGGTCCGTCGGCGACCAGGAAAACGTGCACGGCCTCGCCGAGCGCCTCGTCCGGCCTGGCCACGGCCGCCGCTTGCCGAATGCCGGGCAACGAGACGAGAAAGTCGTCTAGCAGTCGCGAATAGACGTTGTCGGACGTTCTACCAGTGACGATGACGTCTTTGCTGCGGTCGTCGAGGTACAGGTAACCGTCGTCGTCGAAATGACCCACGTCGCCGGTGTTGAACCAGCCATCCGCCGTTTCGCTCAATGGGGCTTCACCCCAATAGCCCTGCATGACGAACGGGCCGCGCACCCAAATGTCACCGTCGCGCGTCTCCACCTCCATCAGGGGGTTGGGCCTGCCGACCGTGCGCAGGGAGTCCGGCCTGTCGAGGTCGACCTCCGCGGCGGGCATCATCGTGATCGACATGGCCTCCGTCATGCCGTAGGCCTGGTTGACGACCGGCCCCCACCGCTCGACCGCCTGCCGCAGCCGCCGGGGTGCGAGCGCGGACCCGCCGACGATGACGTAGCCCAGCTGAGGGCCGGGGCAGTCCGGGTGGTCGAGCACCTCGTACATCATCGGCGGCACGAACACGGTCATGGTGATCTTCTCGTCGCGGATCAGCCGGACGCACGTGTCCGCGTCGAACACCGACGGCCCCAGCACGAGCTTCGAGGCGGTGGTGAGCGCGAGCTGGCAGGCCGCGGCACCGCTGCCGTGGGTGATGAGGGTGTTGCAGAGGACGTTCATCGCGGGCGTGTGCCGGAACGCCTCCCACCGGCCGTCAGCGTGGTGGACGGCGAGCTTCGGCAGGCCGGTCGTGCCGCCGGTGTACATGATCGTGGTGTAGTCCGGCGCGGGCGTGCGTTCGACGGGCTCGCCCGGCAGGTCCGCGAGGGGCCGGCCGTCGAGGCGGGTGCTGAAGGCCGGGTCGACCACGACACCCTTCACGTCCGCGCGCTCGACCAGCGCTTTCAGTTCGTTCGTGCCCGGTTCGGGCGGTACGTAGACGAGCCGGGCGCCGAGGAGGTGGACGGCGACGACGAGCAGGACGGCCTCGGGGGTGTTGCCGACGAAGGCGGCCACGCCGTCGCCGGGGCCGACGCCGCGGCTCGCCAGGCCGTCGGCGAGGCGGAGCAGCAGGTCACGGGCCTGCGCGCGGGTGAGTCTGGTGTCGCCGCCGATCAGGGCCTCGCGTTCGTCGTCTGTGGACAGTCGTTCGAGCACAAGATCGACATAGTTGACGTGCTCCCTGGCTCGAACGCCAGAGATTCCGGCGCGGTCAGACCGTGACCTGGATGCTTCCTGGTTCATTGCCCACCGCCTCCCGCAGGGGAGGACTTACTGAGGCTCCGCAGGCGTTTTGTCTCTCCGCCCGCCCGGCGGCGAGGATGTTCCGAGCAGCGTTGTGGTCCCGGTCGTGCTTCGTCCGGCAGACGGGGCAGCTCCAAGACCTGACTTTCAGGGGCATCTCATCCATGACGTGACCACAAACCGAACATGTCTTGGAGCTTGGCAGCCAACGGGACACCTTGTGCACCACGCGACCGTGTCGTTCGGCTTTCTCTTTCAGCAGTCGGACGAACTGCGCCCATCCGGCATCCGAAGTGGCTCGTGCGAGCCGGTGGTTGCGGAGCATTCCGCCGACGTTCAGATCCTCCACGTAGATCGCTTGGTTCTCGCGAATCAGGTGGAGTGCCTGCTTGTGGTGGAAGTCCCGCCGGCAGCGGGCGACCTTGCCGTGCTGCACGGCAATCGCGCGGCGGGACTTCGCCCGGTTCGTGCTGCCTGGGACGCGACGCGCGTTACGTCGCTGCAGCCGGGCGAGTTTGCGCCGTTTCGCGTCAAGGTGCTTCGGGTTGGGCACAGTCGTGTGACGACCGGTTGTATCGGCAACCGCGGCGAGCACAGCGATGCCGAGGTCGACTCCTGCCTCCCGGTCCGTGAACGGAAGTGGTGCACGGTTGATCTCTGTCACGAAGCTCGCGTAGTAGTGGCCATCCGGTTCCAGGATGATCGTCACCGAACTCGGTGTCGCGGGTAGGGGACGCGACCAACGAACTCGCAGGTGCCCTACCTTCGCGACGTACAACCGCCCGTCCGGGCGCACGATGAAGCCGTTGCGGGTCAGCCGGAAGGTCTGACGGGTCGCCTTGCGCGACTTGAACTTCGGTGCGCAGATCCGCCGTCCGGCGCGCCTGCCTTTCACCGAGGCGAAGAAGTTGCTGTAAGCCTGGTTCGCGTCCCGCACGGACTGCACGAGGGCCACTGACGCGACTTCCGACAGCCACGACCGGTCCTCGCGGGTTTTGGCCTGGGTGATGACCTGCCGTTGCACGTCGGTTGGAGTCAACTTGACCCCTGCTCGAAATGCCTCCTCGCGGCAGCGGACGGCGTCGTTGTACACCACGCGAGCGCACCCGAACGTGCGGGCGAGCAGCTCCTTCTGAGGCTCGGTCGGTTCGATCCGATAGCGATATCCGGCTCGCATGGTCCCGAATTATATTCTCGCAAGATCATCTCGTCGGTGAGTCGCCCTGGGCACACGTCCTGTGTACTCCTGGGCCTCGTACGCTGATCGGGTGGTCGCACCCCCCATCGCGCCGGAATCGCCGGAATCGCCCGCGCGCAGGCGAAAAGTGAGCCTTCCGGTTCTCACGCGCATGGCACTCGCCGTCGCCGGCGGTGTGCTGGTCTACCTGAGCTTTCCGCCGCGCCCGCTGTGGTTCCTGGCGCCGGTGGGGTTCGCGCTCCTCGCGCATGTGATCTTCGACAGGCGGGCGCGCGCCGGGTTCGGGTACGGGCTGCTGTTCGGGCTCGGGTTCATGGTGCCGCTGCTGCGGTGGACGGGGGAGTTCGTCGGGCTGATCGCGTGGCTGCCGCTGGCGTTCGTCTGCGCGCTGATGATCTCGCTCGGCACCGCGGCGATGGCGGCCGCGTCCCGCGTGCCGGGCTGGCCGGTGTGGGCCGCGTGCCTGTGGGTGGCGGACGAGGCGCTGCGCGGCGTCTTCCCGTTCGGCGGCTTCACCTGGGGCAAGGTCGCGTTCGGGCAGCCGGAGGGCTGGTACCTGCCGCTCGCGTCGCTCGGCGGGGCGCCGCTCGTGACGTTCGCGGTCGTGCTGACCGGGTTCGGGCTGTTCTGGCTCACGCGGAACTGGAGGCTGGGGGTGCCGCTGGTCCTCGTGCCGCTGCTCGCCGGCCTCGTCGTCCCCGTCGGGGTGGACGCCTCGGCCGGGACCGTCACGATCGCGGCGATCCAGGGCAACGTGCCGCGTGCCGGGCTCGACTTCAACGCGCAGCGCCGGGCCGTGCTCGACAACCACGCCAAGCGCACCACGCAGCTGGCCGACGACGTGAAGGCCGGCAAGGAGAAGCAGCCCGACATCGTCATCTGGCCGGAGAACTCCTCCGACATCGACCCGTTCCGCAACCCGGACGCCGCCGCTGTGATCGACGCGGCCGCCGACGCGATCAAGGCACCGATCGCGGTGGGCGCCGTGACCATCGACCAGAACGACGGACTGCCGCGCAACACCGTGGTGCTGTGGGAGCCCGGCAAGGGGCCGACCGACACCTACACCAAGCGCAAGCTGCAGCCGTTCGGCGAGACGATGCCGCTGCGGTCGTTCTTCCGGCTGTTCGCCGAGGAGGTGGACCGGGCGGGGAGGTTCCAGCCCGGCACGGACCCCGAGGGTTTCGTCATGGGGCCCGCGAAGGTCGCACTTGACACATGTTACGAAGTGGCGTTCGACTCAGTCGTCCGCGACTCCGTGACGGCCGGCGCGACGATCATCGCGATCCCGACGAACAACGCCACGTTCGGGTACACGGAGATGACCTACCAGCAGCTTTCCATGTCCAGGCTGCGGGCGGTGGAGCACGGCCGGGCGGTCGTCGTGGCCGCCACGTCGGGGGTCAGCGGGATCGTCGAACCCGACGGTTCCGTCACTCGGAAGACTGGGCTTTTCGAGCCGGGTGCCCTGGTCGCGACACTGCCGCTGAGGTCGCAGACTACGCTGGCGACTTGGCTAGGAGCCTGGCCCGAGTGGGTGATCGCCGCTGCGGGCCTCGCGGCATTGGTGCTGGGCTTCACCCGACGACGGAAGGACTCGAATGGCGCAGCAGCCTGACCAGGAACTCGGGCAGGTGCTGGTGGTGATCCCGACCTACAACGAGCGGGACAACATCGGAAAGATCGTCAAGCGACTGCACACGGCGCTGCCCGAGGTGCACGTGCTGGTGGTCGACGACGGCAGCCCCGATGGCACCGGCCAGCTCGCCGACGAGATGGCGGCCGCTGACGACCGCGTCCACGTGATGCACCGCACCGAGAAGGCCGGTCTGGGCGCCGCGTACGTCGCGGGTTTCCAGTGGGCGCTCGACCGCGACTACGGCGTCATCTGCGAGATGGACGCCGACGGCTCGCACGCGCCGGAGCAGCTGCACCGGCTGCTCGACGCCCTTCCGAAGGCCGACCTGGTGCTCGGCTCGCGCTGGGTGCCCGGCGGCGAGGTCGTGAACTGGCCCGCGCAGCGCAAGTTCCTGTCGCTGGGCGGCTCGCTGTACTCGCGGCTCGCGCTGGGTGCGAACGTCCGCGACATGACGGGCGGCTTCCGGGCGTTCCGCGCGGACACGCTGCGCAAGCTGAACCTCGCCTCGGTCGCGTCGGCCGGGTACTGCTTCCAGATCGACCTGCTGTGGCGGACGATCGAGCTGGGCTTCCGGGTGCGCGAGGTGCCGATCACGTTCCTCGAGCGCGAGTTCGGCGAGTCGAAGATGAGCGGCAACATCGTGCGCGAGGCCCTGATCCGCGTCACGAAGTGGGGCCTGCGCCGCCGCGGCAACCAGGTCAAGGCGTTGTTCGCGGGCAAGAAGAAGTAGTCGCGCGACCACTTCGGACCGTTTCCCCGGGAACGGTCCGAAGTGGTGGCGGTCATCTCCAGTACTTCCCGTCGGACGGGCACACGTGACCCGTTCCGTCGCAGGTGGTGCAGTCGCCGAACGTCCACTGCACCTTGCCGTTGCCCTTGCACGTGTCGCAGCGGATCGTGCTGCCGTGGCACTTCCGGCAGTTCGCGGGTCTTCCGTTCCAGGCCATTTCTCGCCTCCGGGGATTCGTCGGTGAATCCCCTGTCGGGAACAGTCCCGCGCGCATTACCCGTTCTGGGAAAGATTCGTGGTCGAAGGTAATGAGTCGCGTCGGGAGACGGGTATTACCGTTGTCGCATGAGCCTCGCCGACCGGATGATCCGCCTGTTGTGGGCGGTCGGGGGAGAGGACGTGGCGGCACGGGTGCTGCGCGCGCACTGGCGGCCGCAGCCGTCCGACGACCCGCTGGGCCGGGCGCTGCGGTCACGGCTGGTGGAGGCGTTGCGGGCCGAGCTGCCCGAGCGCGCCGCCGAGATCCGCGCGGCCGTGCTCGCCGACGAGGTGACCCTGCTCGACGCCGCCGACCGGGCGCGGCCGAGCCGGGCGGCGGTGCTCGGGATCATTCGTGCTTTGCCCGGTTCCGGAACGGGTACCACCCCGGCATGACGCTGGTATCGCAACGGCACCCCGTCCGCGCTCTCGGGCTGTTCGCGGCGGCCGTGCTGGTGACCGCCGTGGTGGGGTCGCTCTTCTCCGTCTCCGCCGGCTCGACCTACATGGCACTGGAGCAGCCGTCGTGGGCGCCGCCCGCGTGGCTGTTCGGTCCGGTGTGGACGACGCTGTACGTGATGATCGCGGCCTCCGGCTGGCTCGCGTGGCGCGCCGGGGCGACGCGGGGCGAGCTGACCCTGTTCGGCGCGCAGCTCGTGCTGAACGCGGCCTGGACGCCGTTGTTCTTCGGGCTCGGCTGGTTCTGGGTGGCGTTCGCCGAGATCGTGGTGCTGTGGCTCGCGATCGTCGCGGTGCTCGTGGGGTTCTTCCGGCGCAGCAAGGCCGCCGGGCTGCTGCTCGTGCCCTACCTGTGCTGGGTGAGCTTCGCGGCGGCCCTGAACCTGTCGATCGCCCTGCTCAACTGACCCGGGCTCAGTTGACCGGGGAGTCGCTGCGGGCGCGTTCGACCGCGGTGGTGACCACGCCCAGCAGGATCATCGCGGCGCCGAGGCCGAGGTGCAGCCAGTTGTCGGCGGTGTTGACCGGCAGGATGTTCGCGTCGGTGTGCTCGCCGATCGCCGAGCCGTACACCCACAGCAGGACGTAGAGCCCGCCGCCCACGACGAGGTACGCGCGGGCGAACTGGGTCGTCTTCGCGGCCAGCAGCCCGGCCACCCCGAACACCAGGTGCACGAGGTTGTGCAGGACCGAGACCGCGAAGAGGCCGAACAGGAGGGCGCCCGAGTGGCCGGCGAAGGCGAGCTCGTCGTAGTGCGTGGTGAGGCCCGGGACGAAGCCGAGAACCCCGACGAGCAGGAACGCCGCGCCGACCACCGAGGCAGCCGATTGGACTGGTCGCATGCGGGGTGGCTACCCGGCGTTCGCCGGAATGAACTCCCGCAGCACCTCCATGCCGGTCATCGCGGGCGCACCGGCCGGTTCGGGACCGAGCACGCGGGCGAGGACCGGGCCGAGCACCTCGCGGAAGAACCGGTCGGCGTGCTCCTGCGAGTCCCACACGGCGATGACCCGGAACTCGCCGCCGGCCCGGCAGGCGTAGCGGGCGCGCAGGCCGTCCGGGGAGGTCGCCCCCATCACCTGGTCGAGCTGGTCGAGGGACTGGGTGGGCGGGGTCGCGATGGTGAGCCACATGGTGTCCTCCTTCAGGTCGTTGCCGCTGAAGGTAGGGAGTTCGCGCTGGTCAGCCATCCGCCGGAGTACTCGCCGAGGTACTCATCCACGCCGCGATCTGACTGCGCGAGCGGAAGCCGAGCTTGGTCAGGACGTGCTGGACGTGGTTCTGGGCGGTGCGCTCGGAGATGACGAGGCGCCGCGCGATCTGCCGGTTCGTGAGCCCTTCGGCGACGAGGCGGGCGACCTCGTGCTCCCGGCCGCTCAGCTCGGTCGTGCCGAACGCGGTCATGCCCAGCGAGCGGATCGCCCGGTCCGCGGCGCGCTGCACGGCGTCGGCGTCGCGGCCCAGCGCGCGCAACGCCTTCGCGAGGTGCCAGCGGGCCTCGGCGGCGAACGCGGGGGCGCCCGCCACGGAGGCCTCGTCGACGGCGGCGGTGAGGTCGGCGACGGCCTGCTCGTGCGCGCCGAGCGCCAGGTGGCCGCGGCCGAGCGCGAGCGTCACCGGTCCCATGTAGGCGACGCCGTTGCCGGCCGCGTGCTCGCCGCGGAACTCCGCGAGACGGGGCAGGACCAGCGCGAGGTCGTCGGTCAGACCGAGCCCGGACGTCGCCAGGACGGCGTCGACCAGGCCGGGCAGCACGAAGAACGCGGGCAGGTCCCACTCCGCGACCGGGCCGCAGCGGCGGTAGAAGTCCAGCGCCTCGTCGCGCAGGCCCGCGCGCAGCAGCAGGAACGCCCTGGTGAGCTTCGACATCAGCCGGAACCGCGGCGGCGGGTCGTGGAAGTGCCGGGCCAGTGCGAGACCGTCCTCGGTCGGGTCCAGGTGGCAGGCGAGACCGCACTGCAGCGCGAAGTACGCGCCCGACGCCGGTTCCCGTTCGATGACCCGCATCCGGTCGTAACCGCGCCTGCCCACTTCGCGCGCCTCCGCGAACCGGCCCTGCGCCTGGGCGAGGCACGCCGTCACGACGTCCAGGTGCCACAACGGGACCGGGCCGCCGACCCGGTCGCACGCGAGCTTCAACGCCGGCAGCTCTCCTTGCGCCGCAGCGAGTTCGCCGCTCTCGACCAGGGCGTGCACCCTCCACAGCGAGCCCCACATCGCGCCGCGCGGGCTGTGCGTGCGGTGGGCGAGGCCGATCATCTCCGCGGCGAGCGCGAGGCGTTCCGCGCGCCCGGCCGGACCGGGGCACGCCTCCTGCCGGGCGTGCAGCGCCTCGGCGAGCGCGCGGTCGTCACCCCGGGCCAGGCGCAGCGCCTCGCGGCTGAGCTCGTCGAGCCGGTGCTGCTCGCCGCGGTAGAACGCGAGGTGGCTGCGCTGGGCGAGCAACCGGGCGCGGGTGGCGCGGCCGACGTCGTGGCGCAGGGCGTTGTCGCACAACGGGGTCGCGATCGCGTTGACGCCCGCGCCGGGCGCGGCTTCGAGGACCAGGGCCGCCTCCGCGACCTGCTCGGGCGTCGCGGCGAGCTCGGCGGCGCGCTGGGCGGCCGCGACGCAGCCCGCGAGGTCCCCGGCGAAGTAGGCGGCCCTGCCCAGCGCGACCTGGACCTCGTGACCGTCCTCGATGGACGCCGCCGCGCGGTAGAGGCGCACGCCCTCCTCGTAGGCGAGTCTCCGCACCGCGTCCTGCGCCGCACGGACCGTCCACTTGCGAGCCTCGTCCGGTGCGCCGCAGGCGTGCCAGTGCCGGGCGACGTCGGCGTAGCGGGTGCTGTCCGCCATCGCCTCGGCGATCCGGCGGTGCAGCGCGCGGCGTTCGGCGGGGGAGAGCGCGGCCTCGACGGCGTCGCGGGTCAGCGCGTGCGCGAACCGGTGACCGGTCGCGTCGATCAGCGTCGTCGCCTCGTCCAGCAGGCCGATCGGCAGCCCCGAGGCCGCCTCGGCGAGGTCCAGGTCGAAGTCGCGGCCGATCAGCGCCGCCGTCTTCACCAGCTCCCGCGCCGGCGGGGACAACCGTGCGAGCCGGGCGGTGACGATGTCGCGGACGCTGCGCGGCGGCTGGTCCGCACGCCACGTGCCGTCCGCGGCCGCGCGGGCGATCTCGGTGACGAACAACGGGTTGCCGCCGGTCAGCTCGGTGATCGTGGCCGCGTGCTCGGGGCCGACGAGCTGGGCGACGTCGTCGGCGGCCAGTCCGTGCAGGTCGATCCGCTCGGCCGCGCGCATCAGGTCCGCGACCGCGGGGCAGGGGTCTCGGAAGGTCGCGAACAGCAGCACGCCCCGCAGGTGGGTGGCGAGGTGGGCGAGCACGAGCAGCGACGCCTCGTCGGCCCAGTGGACGTCCTCGACCACGACCACCAGGCCGTCCCGGTCGAGCGCGGCCGCGACCGCGTCGAACACCCGGAACCGGTCCTGCGGCACCTCGGCGTCGTGCGCGAGCACCACCTCGGGATCGGCGCCGGCCGCCTTGAGCACCTGCCGCCACGGCCAGAACGCCGGCGCCCCGGCCGTCTCGACGCAGTGGCCCCAGACGACCTCCCGGCCGAGTGCGAGCGCGTGGCCGGCCAGTTCCTGGGCCAGCCGCGTCTTGCCGATGCCCGGCTCGCCGCCGCAGAGCACCAGCCGCCCGGTCTCCGCCACGAGCCACGACCGGACCGCGGCCAGCTCGCGAGCGCGTCCCACGACCTGCACGCCTGGATATCGCCCGCCGCCGGGACCGCGTTTCCGCGATAAATCGTTCGCGGGTCCCCGCAAGATCGGGCAAGGTGGTCCGCATGCGCCGCTATCGCAGCTATCAGCCCAGCTCAGGCTCTCCGTCGTGATGCCGTAAGGCCTCGCCGACGTCGAGAGCCGCCCGCCCGTGCAGAACGGGCCGGGCGGCTTTTTCGTGCGCTGGAAATGTGCTCGAACAATGGTGGAGAAGGGGCTGTGGAGCCCCGCCCGTCTGTAAAACGGGAGCCTCGCGCAGAGTCGGTTCGACTCCGACCTCCACCACCAGCCGTTGCGCCACCGGGGTGAACCCCGGCAACGACGCCCTGTGCCTCCACGACCTACCGGTGGAGGGAAGGGGAAGACATGTCCATCGACATCCAGCAGCCCCGGCCGCAGGGCCTGGTCGGGAGCCACGTGCACATCGCCGGCACCGCGGGCGGAGCGTTCGAGGCCCAGTTCAACTACCGGATCCACGAAGGCCACGACGAGGTCGTCGGCGGCTTCATGGCGGGCGACGGCACCGGAGGCCACGGCCAGTTCCAGGTGCAGGTCGACGTCTCCGGCGCGTCGTTCGCCCTGGACCGGCTCTTCGTCGAGGTGTTCTGGGTCTCGCCGAAGGACGGCGCCGAGCTCGACAAGGTCATCGTGCCGGTCGTCTACGGGCCGCGGATCGTGCCCGGCTACCGCGTGTACCAGGAGTACAAGATCAAGGCCGGTGACACGTTGTGGGCCATCGCCACCCACTTCTACGGCAGCGGCACCCTCTACACGCGACTGGTGCGGGCGAACCCGCACGTCATCACCGACCCGAACGTGATCACCCCGGGCACCGTGATCCGGGTCCCGCAGCCGTAGGACCGGCCGGGTCCTCCCCGAAGCGGACAAGGGGGAGGACCCGGGTCGTGAGTTGGGACACGGGCTCAAGTGAAGCTGTGCCGAGGACCTGGTGGCTTGTTGGTTTCATACAAAGCACGCTGCTCAACTCGTTCCGTACTAGCGGTTTTGTTACCCGTAAGTAGACGAGAGTGTGTACATCGATTGGGCGGCGACTGCCGCTGAGGTTGTCTGTCCGCGAGGAGAGAAGTCGTTGTTCAGTCGTGTAGCGATCGTCAACCGCGGGGAAGCCGCAATGCGGCTGATCCACGCCGTCCGTGAACTCGCCGCCGAGTCAGGGGAACGGATCGAGACCGTCGCCCTGTACACCGATGTCGACAAGTCGGCGCCGTTCGTGCGGGAAGCCGACCTGGCCTACAACCTCGGCCTCGCCGCCGACCGCCCGTACCTGAACCTGCAGGTCCTGGAGAAGGCGCTCGTCGAGACGAAGGCCGACGCCGCGTGGGTCGGCTGGGGCTTCGTCGCCGAGATCCCGGAGTTCGCGGAGCTCTGCGAGAAGGTCGGCGTCACGTTCGTCGGTCCGTCCGCCGAGGCCATGCGCAAGCTCGGCGACAAGATCGGCTCGAAGCTGATCGCCGAGGAGGTCGGCGTGCCGGTCGCGCCGTGGTCGCGCGGCGCCGTCGAGAACCTCGAGCACGCCCTGAAGGTGGCCGAGGAGGTCACCTACCCGCTGATGCTGAAGGCGACCGCCGGTGGTGGCGGCCGCGGCATCCGCAAGATCACCTCTCCCGCCGAGATGGAGGAGAACTTCGACCGCACCAGCATGGAGGCCGAGCGCGCGTTCGGCTCCGGCGTGATGTTCCTGGAGCGCCTCGTCACCGGCGCCCGGCACGTCGAGGTGCAGGTCATCGCCGACGGCCAGGGCACGGCGTGGGCGCTCGGCGTCCGCGACTGCTCGGTGCAGCGGCGCAACCAGAAGATCATCGAGGAGTCGGCCTCCTGCGTGCTGGAGCAGCACCAGGTCGACGAGCTGAAGGCCTCCGCCGAGCGGCTCGCGAACGCGGTGGGCTACCGCGGCGCGTGCACCGTCGAGTTCCTCTACCACCCCGGGGAGAAGCTCTTCGCGTTCCTCGAGGTCAACACCCGCCTGCAGGTCGAGCACCCGATCACCGAGATCACCACGGGCTTCGACCTGGTCAAGGCCCAGCTGCACGTCGCGGGCGGCGGCAGGCTCGAAGGCGTCAAGCCCGTCGAGCAGGGTCACGCGGTCGAGGCGCGCCTGAACGCCGAGGACCCGGACCGCGACTTCGCGCCGTGCCCCGGCACGATCGTTCGTCTCGAGCTGCCCGCCGGCCCCGGCATCCGCGTCGACACCGGTGTGGCCGAGGGCTCGCAGATCCCCGCCGACTTCGACTCGATGATCGCGAAGATCATCGCGTACGGCCGGACCCGCGACGAGGCGCTCGGCAAGCTGCGCCGCGCGATGGCCGAGACCACGGTCATCATCGAGGGCGGCACGACCAACAAGAGCTTCGTGCTCGACCTGCTCGACGAGCCCGCCGTGATCGACGGCTCGGCCGACACCTCGTGGATCGACCGCGTCCGCGCCGACGGCGGCCTGGTCTCGCACCGCCACTCCGCGATCGCGCTGGCCGCGGCCGGCATCGAGGTGTACGAGGACGAGGAGCAGATCAACCGCACCGAACTGCTGGCGTCCGCCCGCGGTGGCCAGCCGCGCACGAACCACGAGGGCGCGGTCAAGCTGGAGTTCGTGCTGCGCGGCCAGCCCTACGTCGTGAACGTCGCCCGCGTCGGCGCCACGAGCTACCGCGTCGGCGTGTCCGCCGCGGACTCCGGCACCGTGCTGACCGGGGACGTCGACGTCGAGCGGTTCGACCACCACGTCGGCCAGATCACCGTCAACGGCACGCGGTTCCGCGTCGTCACCGGCACGCACGGCCCGGTCCACCAGGTCGAGGTCGACGGCGTCACCCACCGCGTGACCCGTGACGAGGGCGGCGTGCTGCGCTCGCCGATGCCCGCGCTCGTCGTCGCCACGCCGCTCGCGGTCGGTGCCGAGGTCGAGGCCGGGGCACCCGTGCTGGTGCTCGAGGCGATGAAGATGGAGACGGTGCTGCGCGCGCCGTTCCGCGCCCGGCTCAAGGAGCTCAACGTCGTCGTCGGCACCCAGGTGCCCGCCGGTGGCGCGCTGCTCAAGCTGGAGGAGATCGAGGACGAGGCCGGCGCCGCCGAGGTGGCGAAGTCCGAGTCGGCGGTCGAGCTGGAGCTGCCCGCGCCGCGCGCGGACGTCCTGCCGGAGGAGCTCGTCGCGAGCGGTATCGACGACCTGCGCAACCTGTTGCTGGGCTTCGACACCACGGCCGCCGAGACCGACCGGGTGCTGAAGAGCTACATGGACGCGCGGCAGGACCTCGCGGAACGCCCGCTCGTGCAGGAGGCCGAGCTGCTCGGCATCTTCGCCGACCTGTGCGACCTCTCGCGCAACCGCCCGGCCGGCGAGGAGACCAAGCCGGAGAACCACATCCACTCCCCGCGCGAGCACTTCCACACGTACCTGAAGACGCTCGACGCCGACCGCGCCGCGCTGCCGGAGGGCTTCCGCGCCCGCCTGGCGAACGTGATCGGCCACTACGGCATCACCGAGCTCGACCGGACGCCGGAGCTGGAGCAGGCCGTCTTCCGGATCTTCGTGGCGCTGCGCCGCGGCGTGTTCGACGCGGCCGTCGCGACCACCCTGCTGCGCCAGTGGGTGCAGGAGGCGCCGCCGGTCGAGTCCGAGCGGGTCCGCGTCGGCCTGGTGCTGGAGCACATCGTCGCCGCCACCCAGGTCCGCTACCCGGCCGTGGCCGACCTGGCCCGCAGCGTCGTGTTCACCTGGTTCGCCCAGCCGCTGGTGCGCCGCAACCGCGCCCGCGTGCACAGCGAGGTCCGCAAGCACCTGATCCACCTGGACGCGCAGCCGGACGCCGCGGACCGCGAGGAGCGGATCGTCGCGATGGTCGCGTCGGCCGAACCGCTGGTGCGCCTGCTCGGCCAGCGCATCGGCAAGCCCGGCGCGGACAACACCCCGCTGCTGGAGGTGCTGGCCCGCCGCTACTACACCAAGAAGGCGCTGGAGAACCCGCGCGTGACCGGGGCGTTCTTCCTCGCGGAGAACGAGCCCGAGCAGACCCGGCTCGTGTCGACGGCGGTGGAGTTCCCGTCGCTCGCCGAGGCGATCGGCGACGTGGTCAAGCACGGCCACGGCAGCGCGGTCGTCGCGGACCTCTACGTCAACTGGCCCGGCGGACCGTCCGACCAGGACGAGATGGCCGCCGGACTCGGTGCCGCGCTCGCGTCGCACCCGCTGCCGCCGACGATCACCCGCATCACCACCACCGTGGCGGGCCGCCGCGGCGAGTCGATGCACCACCACTTCACGTTCCGCCCGTCGTCGAACGGGTTCGCGGAGGAGAGGCTGGTGCGCGGGCTGCACCCGCGCATCGCCGAACGCATGCAGCTGGAGCGCCTGCGCGAGTTCGACCTCACCCGGCTGTCCTCTGTGGACGAGGACGTCTACCTGTTCCGCGCCGTGGCCAAGGCGAACAAGTCCGACGAGCGGCTCGTCGCGCTCGGCCAGGTCCGCGACCTGACCCCGTTGCGCGACGACGAGGGCCGGATCGTGGCGCTGCCCGCCGCGGAGGACGTGCTCGCGACGTGCCTCGACGGCATCCGCCGGGCTCGTGCGCAGTCCGGTGGCCGCACGCGTCTGGCGACCAACCGCGTGGTGCTCTACGCGTGGCCGCCCACCGAGCTCGGCTCGAAGGACCTCGACGCCATCGGCCAGCGCGTGCTGCCGACGACCGCGGGCCTCGACCTCGAAGAGGTCCTGTTCCTGGCGCGCCGCCGCGACCCGGTCTCCGGTGAGCTCACCGACATCGGTGTGCGGATCGCGAACGACGCCGGCGCCGGCGTGCGGTTCTCGTTCGTGCAGCCGCCGACCGACCCGATCCAGCCCCTGGACGACTACCGCCAGAACGTCCTGCGCGCCCAGTCGCGTGGCACGATCTACCCGTACGAGCTGGTCGACATGCTCGTCGGCGACGGCGGCTCGTTCGTGGAGCACGACCTCGTCGACGGCGCCCTGGTGCCGGTCGACCGCCCGCGCGGCGGCAACAAGGCGGGCATCGTCGTCGGTGTGGTCACCACCCCGACCCCGGCGTACCCCGAGGGCATGAAGCGCGTGGTGCTGCTGGGCGACCCGACCAAGTCGCTGGGCGCGCTGGCCGAGCCCGAGTGCTCGCGAGTGATCCACGCGATCGACCTGGCCGAGACGCTCTCCGTGCCGCTGGAGTGGTTCTCGCTCTCGTCCGGCGCGAAGATCTCGATGAGCTCCGGTGTCGAGAACATGGACTGGGTCGCGGCCGCTCTGAAGCGGATCGTCGAGTTCACGCAGGACGGTGGCGAGATCAACGTCGTCGTCAACGGCATCAACGTCGGCGCCCAGCCGTACTGGAACGCCGAGGCCACGATGCTCATGCACACCAAGGGCATCCTGGTCATGACGCCGGACTCGGCGATGGTGCTGACCGGAAAGCAGGCGCTCGACTTCTCCGGCGGCGTCTCGGCGGAGGACAACTACGGCATCGGCGGCTACGACCGCGTCATGGGCCCGAACGGCCAGGCGCAGTACTGGGCTCCGAACCTGCGCTCGGCGTTCGACGTGCTCCTGGGCCACTACGAGCACAGCTACATCGCGCCGGGCGAGGCCGGTCCTCGTCGCGTTGCTTCGAGCGACCCGGTCTCCCGTGACGTGTCTGTGTACCCGCACGTCGTCGGCGACAGCCCGTTCACCACGGTCGGCGAGATCTTCTCGATCGAGTCCAACCCGGACCGCAAGAAGCCGTTCGACATCCGCACGGTGATGCGCGCGCTGTCCGACCAGGACCACGAGGTGCTGGAGCGCTGGGCCGGCATGGCCGACGCCGACACCGCCGTCGTCCAGGACGTGCACCTCGGCGGCATCCCGGTGACGCTGCTGGGCATCGAGTCACGCGGCGTCGCCCGCACCGGCTTCCCGCCCACCGACGGCCCGGACACCTACACCGCCGGCACGCTGTTCCCGAAGTCGTCGAAGAAGGCGGCCCGCGCGATCAACGCTGCCTCCGGGAACCGGCCGCTGGTGGTGCTCGCGAACCTGTCCGGGTTCGACGGGTCGCCGGAGTCGATGCGGGAGCTGCAGCTCGAGTACGGCGCCGAGATCGGCCGGGCGATCGTCAACTTCCGCGGGCCGATCGTGTTCACCGTGATCTCGCGGTACCACGGTGGCGCGTTCGTGGTCTTCTCGAAGGCCCTGAACCCGTCCATGACGGTGCTGGCCGTCGAGGGGTCGTTCGCCTCGGTCATCGGTGGAGCGCCTGCCGCGGCCGTGGTGTTCGCTCGCGAGGTCGATGGTCGTACGGCCAACGATCCTCGGGTGAAGAAGCTGGAGTCGGCTGTGGCGGAGGCTTCTGGGGCTGAGCGGGCTGCTTTGACCGGGGAGCTGGCTTCTACCCGGCAGTCTGTTCGGACGGAGAAGTTGAACGAGATGGCTGCCGAGTTCGACCGGGTGCACAGTGTTCAGCGTGCTGTCGAGGTCGGGGCTGTGGATGCGATCATCTCTGCTGCCGAGTTGAGGCCGGCGATCATCAAGGCTGTTGAGGACGGTCTCGCGAAGTAACACCTAGAATCAGGCCCGGTCGTCCTCGGTGGACGGCCGGGCCTTTTCCTGGGGGGAAGATGACCGAGAACACGGCGCTCGCCGCTGCCCTGAACAACCAGTCCGGTTCCGCCGACCTGCTCGCCGCGCTGATCGACCACGGTGTGTTCGTGCCGGTGCGGGCCAACGGGTCCGTCCTCTTCGCGGCGGGGCAGGACGGCGGTCCCGCCCTGCCCGGGTTCGTCAGCGAGGCCTGCTGTGCGGCGACGTTGCCGGACGCGGCCGGTTCCGTGCACTGCGACGTGCTGCGGCTGCTGGACATCGCCGACCAGACCGGTGTCGGGGTGCTGTCGCTGCACTCGCCCGGTGGCTGGGCGCGCGTGCCGGTTCCCGTGCTGAACCAGGCGATGCGGGAGCGTGGCCGGGACGCGACGGGGGAGCGGATGCAGCTGCGTCCGTCCACCCACGTGGTGGCTCTCGCGCTCCGCCAGGCGCTGGCGCGACGGATTGCGGACTTCCCCGCGGTGAGGGCGGTCTGGGTGTCGAACGCGCGGTGGATCGACACGGGAATGGAGCAGCTGATGGTGCACGTGGCGGTGGACGAACCGATCCCGTCTCCTTCGGCGAAGCGGTTGGCGGACCTGGTGCTGGGCGAGGACGTCGCGCTCGGGGACCAGCGGGTGGGGACGATGGCGCTGAACACAAAGGCGCACGCGGAGTTCCTGGCCGAGCTGGAGACAATGGGGCTGGACCCGGTGCGAGGGGTGGAGCGCCCGGTGAAGAAGTGGTGGCGTCGTTCGTGAGGAGCGGTATGCGGGACATCGCCGACCTGACCGGTGTGGACGATCCGGCCTGGCCGGTCGTGCTGGAGGCCGTCGAGAACGGCCCGACCGAGTGCGTCGTGCTGCCGGCGGAGCCCGGTGCGTGCCAGGCGGCGTTGCTGCAGCTGCAGGTGACCGCACGGTCGTTGCTGGGTGCGGTCGTGCTCAACAGCGGCGGGATGCTGCTGCACCACGGCTGGCTGCGCGTCTACGGCGGGTCAGGTGACGCGCAGGCGGGCATGCCCGAGGTCAACGGTTTCCCTGCCGAGGCCGACCCCGCGTGGGCTCCGGCCGCCGGACTGGTCGTCGCGCACGACGTGCTGGGCGGCGAGTTCGCGCTGAACGGCGCGGATCCCGCCCGGTTCGGCAGGCCGGGTGAGCCGGGGCAGATCGTCTACTTCGCACCGGACACGCTGGAGTGGGAGACCTTCGACGGCGGCTACAGCCACTGGCTGCTGTGGATGCTCGGCGGAGGGCTGGAGGAGTACTACTCGACGGTGTTCTGGCCGGGCTGGCAGGAGGAGGTGGCCGCGCTCGGGCCGCGGGAGGGGATCGTCATGTACCCGCCGCTGTGGTCGGCCGAGGGCTCTGGTGACATCGCCGGCACGAGTCGCAAGGCCGTGCCGATGCCCGAGCTGGTGGCGTTCCACGTGGACACGGCCCGGCAGCTCGGCTGATCACTCGTTCGCCACGCCGAAGGGGACGTGCACGCACGGCACGGTTTGGATCAAATGGCCGCGTTGGTCGTCGAAGAAGATGTGCGGCTTCAGAACGTCGAGGATCGGTGCCTTCTTCAGGCCTCCCAGGAAGAACGCGTCGTTCACCGTCAGGCCCCACGCCTTGAGGCTGTTGATCGCGCGTTCGTGTGCCGGGGCCGAGCGGGCGGTCACGACGGACACGCGGATGCGGTCTTCTGCCTGGCGTTGGATTCGGTTCACGCCTGCCAGGAAGTTGCGCAGCGGTCCGGGGTCCAGCGGAGTGACCACGTTGGTGGCCTCGTGCTGTTGGAACTCGGCCAGGCCGCCGCTCTGGTAGATCCGCTCGGACGCGTCGTCGGCGAGCACGCCGTCGAAGTCGAACGCTATGCGCAGTGCTGGATCGTCGTCGTCGCGGAAGGACGACTTCAGCACCTGGCCCGCCGGGAGGCCCGCCGCTGTCGCCCGGCGGACGTCCTTTTCGTTGGCGGACAAGAAGAGTGACATGTTGAGGGCGGGCATGAACTCGTGTGGGGCGCGGCCCTCGGTGAAGATCGCTCTGGTGATGGTGAGGCCGTGGTGCGCGGCTGACCTCAGGATGCGCAGGCCGGTGTCGGGGGAGTTGCGCGACAGCACGATCACCTCGACCAGTGGTGCCAGGGCGTTGAGGCTCAGCAGGCGGCGGAGGAAGGGGAACGCCACGCCGGGGGCGAACGGGTCGTCCAGGTGTGCTTCCTGGTGGGCGCGGTAGGCCTGTTCGCCCTCTGTTTTGAAGACGGCGTCGGACTGCGCCAGGTCGAACAGAGCGCTCGACGCGACGCCTACGACCAGCAGGTTATCCAGGCTGGGAGCCACATCACGTGATCGTAGCCGCTGGTTCTGGTACGGTCGTACCAATGTACTGGGTGGTGCTGGTCGCGTCCGGGGTGCTGGAGGCCGTGTGGGCCACGGCGCTCGCGGCGTCGAAGGGGTTTCGCAGGCTTTGGCCTGTGGTGGTGTTCGCCGTGTCGATGACGCTGAGCGTGGTCGGGCTCGCGTGGGCGATGCGGGGGATTCCCGTCGGCACGGCGTACGCGGTGTGGGTCGGCGTGGGGGCCGTGCTCACGGTGCTCGTCGCGGTGCTGCGCGGTGAGGAGAAGCTCGGGGTGGCGCGCGCTCTGCTGCTGGTCGCGTTGATCGGCTGCGTCGCGGGCCTGAAGGTGGTGAGCTAGATGTACTGGGCCGTGCTGCTCGGGAGTGCCGTGCTCGAAGCCGTGTGGGCGACGGCGTTGTCCCAGGGGGCCTATGTGGTCTTCGTGGTCGCCGCGACGTTGAGCATGGTCGGGCTTTCCGTTGGTATGAAGAGGATTCCGGTCGGGACCGCCTACGCGGTGTGGGTCGGGACCGGGGCCGCGCTGACGGTGACGTGGGCGATGATCACCGGTGAGGAGTCGGTCTCCCTGTGGAAGATCGTGTTCCTCACCGGGATCATCGCCTGCGTCATCGGCCTGAAGTTCCTGAAATCAGGCGTTGATGGTCCACCGCTGGTTGGCGGTGGCGGCGCAGTCCCAGAGCTGGAGCCTGGTGCCGTCGGCGGAGCTGTTGCCGGTGGCGTCGAGACATCTCCCTGACGCCGCGTTGCGCAGCTGGCCGTTGGACTCGAGGGTCCAGGACTGGTTGCCCGCTCCCGTGCAGTCCCACAGCTGGGTCACGGAACCGTTGGCGGTGCCCGACGCGTCGAGGCACTTGCCCAAGGCGCGCAACGAGTTCCCGTTGCGGGTCCACTGCTGGGCGTTGGTGCCGTTGCACGTGTAGAGCTGCACCGCCGAGCCGTTGGCCGAGTTGGCCGCGGCCACGTCGACGCACTTGCCGCCGAAACCGGTGATCGTGCCACCGGTGGGCGGGTTCGGGTTGCCGCCGGACGCGGTCTCCCAGATGGCGTTGAGCAGGCTGGTGCTGCCGGTCGTGTCCTGGGAGAGCTCCCAGTTCATGATGCCGCCCGCGTTGGCCAGCGCCCACGTCGTCTTGCGCTTGATCGTGGGGATGCCGTTGTACTGGTTGCCGTTGTAGCTGTCGCGGTTGGCGTTGGCCGGGTCCTGCGCGACGAGGTCGCGGTAGGAGATGTACGTCGGCCGGCTGTAGAAGGGCACGCCCAGGACGGCCTTGCTGGCCGGCAGACCGCGGCTCTTCCAGAAGTTGACCGAGTTGATCGACCAGTCGTAGTTCGCGTGCGGGCTGCCACCGTCGTAGGCCATGATGTTCAGCCAGTCGACGATGCCGAAGACCGCGGGCTGCACGCCGTTCGCCGTGCCGCCCTCGCTCACGACCGCGGCCGTGAGCAGCTTGCCGCGGCTGTGCAGCTCGTTGCCCAGCTGCTGCATCATCGCGGTGTAGTTGTTCGCCGAGGTCCCGGGGTCCGGGTACTCCCAGTCCATGTCGACGCCGTCGAGGTTGTACTGGTTGACGAGGTTGATCAGGCTGTTGACGAACGTCGTGCGCGAGCTGGCGTTGCCCGCCAGCTGCTCGAACGCGGAGTCGTTGCCGTCGTTCCAGCCACCGACCGCGATCGAGACCTTCACGCCGTTCTGGTGGCCGAGGCTCACCAGCTGCTGCAGCTTGCCCGGGTCGGGCACGCCCTGGAGCGTGCCGTTGCCGTTCGGCAGCACGAACGAGTAGTTGATGTGCGTCAGCTTGGTGTAGGGGAGCGTGCTGACGTTGCCGGACCACGACGGCATGTAGCCGACGCTCTTGAACCCGGCGGGGTAGGCGGCCTGCGCGGCAGGCGCCAGAACTGTCACTGTCGCCGCGGCTGCGGCCAGCGCGAGGCCGGCTGCACCGAGGCGTTTGCGAAATGAACGCATTGCAGGGGGAGGCCTTCCACTTCGTCGAGCGCCCACCGCGGACGTTAGTGGTCTAGACCGGTTGCGGGAAGATCGACTCGGTACCGGAACTGGTTCCGGTCTGCCGCAAGGGAAATCAGCGCAGGTGGGAGGCGCCGTTCACATCCATGATCGTGCCACTGGCCCACACCGCGTGCTCGGTGGTCAGCCACGCGACGGCCGCGGCGACCTCCTCGGGCTCCGCCACGCGCCCGAACGGGCTCTGCGCGCGGATCTGCTCACCGGCCGGGCTCGCGAGCAGGTCGGTGACCATGTCGGTGCGCACGAACCCCGGCGCGACGCCCGCGACCGCGATGCCCCGCGGTGCCAGCGACTGCGCGAGCGACTGCGTCATCGCGTGCAGTCCCGCCTTCGCCGCCCCGTACGCGGGCGCGTCGGGCTCGCCCCGGTACGCGCCGCGAGAGCCGATGTTGACGATGCGGCCGCCGCTCGTCATGTGCCGGACGGCGTGCCACGCGAGGTCCGCCGGGCCGTACAGGTTGAGCTCGACGGTGCGGCGCCAGGCCGCCTGCCACTCCTCGAACGTCGTCGCGGTGATGGGGTGGAAGAAGTAGACGCCCGCGTTGTTCACGAGGACGTCGAGCCCGCCGAGCCCCGCGACGGCCTCGTCGACGATCTTCCCGGCCTCGTTCGCGCCGAGGTCGCCCTGGACGGTGACGTGGCCTTCGCCGTCGAGGCTCGCCACCACCGCCCGCGCCTCCTCGGCGCCGGAGCGGTAGTGGACGGCGACCTGGTGGCCCTGCTGGGCGAGTGCCCGGGCGACGGCGGCGCCGATGCCGCGGGACGCTCCGGTGACGAGTGCGCGTCGGGTCATGCGTCCATCATGTCTGGTTGTCGATCATCCACTTGCCGTTCTGCTGCACGAACGTGAAGGTGGGCGTCTCGGTGAAGGACACGACCGACCCCTGCATGTACTGCAGCGTCACGGTCACGGCGTTGTCGCCCTGCGGCACGAAGTTCGAGAGCTGCACGGAGCTGTACTGGCTCCAGAACTGCTGGTAGTCCGCGAAGCTGCGCGCCTTGATCGACTTGAACCGGTCCGTGAGCGAGGCGTAGCCCGCCTCCAGGTTGCCGGGGATCAGCGCGTAGTAGGCGGTGATCGCCTCCTGGGCGTTCTTCGGGCCGGCCGGGGGCGGCGGGTTCTGGCTCGGGGTGCCGGTCGCCGGCGGGGTCTCGGAGTTGGCCGGGGGCTGGGTCTGGCTGGTGGCCGGCGGCTCGGTCTGCGTCGTCGTCTGCTGCCCGGTCGATTGGTTCGGCGCGCTCGTGGACTGGCTGCCGCTGCTCGGGGCCTGCGAGTTCTGGTTGTTGTTGCCCTTGGGCCACAACAGGAACGAACCCACGCCGACGGCGATCACGAGCAGCACGATCGCGATCGGGACGAGCGGGAACTTGCGCCGGTTCTCGTCCGTCGCGGCCGGAGGCGGGGGAACGGGCGCGGGCGGCATGGACGCCGCAGCGCCCGCACCGGAGGCGACGAGGGTCTGCCGGGCGGGGGTGGACGGCGGGGGAGCGGCGGGTGGTTCCGCCACCGCCGTCGCGTCGTCTGCTGCCGGGGCCACCGCCGTCTCGTCGTCGGCCGGCTTCTCCTCGGCCGGCACGGGTTGCGCGGCCACCTCGGCGGGCTTCTCCTCGACCGCTGCCTCGGGCTCCGGTTCCGGCGTCTCGGGCTTCGCGGGCGGCGCCGTCAACCCGGCCGCCTCCGCCGCGGCCGCACCGGCCACCAGTCCGGCCGCCGCGGCCGCCGCCTCCTGCTTGGCCTTCTCCTCGGGCTGCGCCTCGGCCGGGAGCTGCACGGTCGCCGGGATGACGACGGTCGCCTCGGACACCTGCGGCGTCTCGTTCACGACGGCGGCCAGCAGGTGCACGGCCTCCTGCATGCTCGGCCGGCGCTCGGGCTCGGTCGCGAGCAGCCGGAACAGCACGGGGGCGAGCAGCGGCCCGGCGTTGGCGGGCGGCATGAACGAGCCGCCGGCGACGCGGTGCAGCATCGCGAGGTGGTTGTCGGCGGTGCCGAAGGGCGGGCCGCCCTCGACCGCGTTGTAGAGGGTGGCGCCCAGGGAGAAGACGTCGGAGGCGAGGCCCGCGTCCTCGCCGCGAGCGACCTCGGGGGAGAAGAAGGCGGGGGTGCCGACGGTGCCCGTCGCGGTCGCGGTGGCGTCCTCGCCGGTGGCGCGGGAGATGCCGAAGTCGGTGATCTTGACTTCCTGGTCGCCGATCAGGACGTTGCCCGGCTTCACGTCGCGGTGCTGGATGCCGTGGCGGTGCGCGGCGGCCAGCGCGGCGGCGGTGTAGCAGCCGATGCGGGCGACCTCGCGCGGCGGCAGCGTGCCCTGCTCGGTGATCACGGCGGCGAGGCTGCGGGACGGCAGGTACTCCATGATCAGCCAGGGGCGGCCGTCCTCCTCCACGACGTCGTAGACGCGGATGGCGTTCGGGTGCTCCAGTCGCGCGGCGAGGCGGGCCTCGCGCATGGCTCTGGCCTTCGCGCGGGCCACCCTGGCGTCGTCGAGGCCGTCGAGCGCGAGCAGTTCCTTGGCCGCGACCACGCGTTGCAGCTGCTCGTCGTAGGCCTGCCAGACGACTCCCATCGCTCCTTGGCCGACCTTCTGCTTCAACTGGTAGCGGCTCCCGATGAGCCTGCTGCTCTCCTCCACGCCGGTGCTCCCGTCCCCTCTGATCACTCACAAGTGTGACGGTTGCCGCGTTCGTCGTTGACCATAACCCTATGTGGGGGTACATATGGGGTTATGCCGAAAATCAACGTGTACCTGCCCGATGACCTGGCCGATTCGGTCAAGGACATGAACATTCCCGTCTCGGCGATCTGCCAGAGAGCCCTGGAGGGTTCCGTCAAACGGATCATCGCGATCCGGCAGCTCACCGTCGACGACCTCGCCCGCGAGTCACTCCCGCAGTTCACCGACCGCGCCTGGACCGTGCTCAAGCTGGCCGCCGGGGCGGCGGACGGCGGCAAGATCAGCACGGCCCACCTCCTGGACGGCATCGTGCGCGAGGGCGGCAACCTGGCCCTGGACGTGCTGCGTGCGCTCGACATCACGCCCGAGAGCCTCCCCTCTGCGTTGCCCGCGGGCACCGGCGGGAAACCGGGATTCGGCGACGACGCGGCGTCGGCGCTGGAACTCGCGGTCACGGAGTCCATCGCGCTCGGCCACAACTACGTGGGCTGCGAGCACCTGCTGCTCGGCGTCATCGCCGAACCGGACGGCCCTGGCGGCGAGGAACTGCGTGGGCTGGGCGCCGATCTCAAGGGCACGCGCCGCGCCGTCCAGACGGCGCTCGCGGGCATCATCCACCTGAAGAAGCAGCAGACGGCGGCCCCGGACGCGGCGAAGGTCCTGGAGATGATCATGGCTCGGCTGGCCCGGCTGGAGCAGCACGCCGGTATCGGCTGACGAGCTCGGCCCCGATGCGGGCCAGGTGCTCCTCCACCTCGGGCGACTCGACGGTGATCAGCCCGCCCCACCCGGCGACGTTGCGGGCGATGTCGAGCGGCCGCGGCGCCGTCAGCTCCACCCGCGTGTGCTCGCCCAGTTCCTCGACGACCGTGCAGTGCCGTCCGTGCTGGTGCTGGAAGACGCCCAGGAACCTCGTCGGCACCAGCACGAACGCGGACGTCTCCGACCGTTTCGCCTCGACGGCCGTGACGACCTCGTCCCAGGCGCCGGCGAGCTCGAAGTCCGCCGGCCGGGACGCGGGCGTGCCGGTGAGGGACACGCCCAGGATCCGGTCGAGCCGGAACGTCCGCTGCCCGTCGGCGGTGCCCGCGACGAAGTACCAGGTGCCGTCCTTGTCGACGAGTCCCCAGGGGTCGACCTCGCGGGCTTTCGGTGCCTCGCCGCGCTTCTGGTAGGTCAGCCGCACCCGGACCTGCTTCACCACGGCCTGCTGCAACGTGCCCGCCAGTGCCGGTCGGTCGCGGGTGTCCTCGCCCCACGCCGCCGTGTCGACGACCGTCGCGTCCGCCGCCGCCTCGGCCTCGGCGCGAAACGTCTGCGGCAACGCCCTGACCAGCTTGCGCAGCGCGGACTTGATCTCCGGCGCGACGGACGCGGCCGGTCCGGCGACCAGGAACAGCGCCTGGGCCTCCGCCGCGGTCAGTCCGCTGAGATCCGTGCGGGCGCCGCCGACGAGCGACCAGCCCCCGCCGCGGCCCGGCTGGGGGTACACGGGCACCCCCGCCGCGGACAGCGCCTCGAGGTCGCGCCGCGCGGTGGCGTTCGAGACCTCCAGCTCCGCGGCCAGCTCGGCGGCGGTCACCCGGCCGCGGGCCTGCATCAGCAACAACGTGGCGACGAGACGGTCTGCGCGCATGTCTCCAGGTTTCCGTGGAAAGTGCTCACTGGATGAGCACTTTACGGCCGATGCTGAATCCACACCGACCGAAAGTTTCTGGAGGCAGTTGTGTTGCGAGGAATGTCGACCGTGTCCTACTTCGCCGACGACCTGACCGAGGCCCGCGACTGGTACGCGGCGTTCCTCGGCGTCGACGCCTACTTCGAGCGCAGCACCCCGGACGGCCTGCTCGCCTACGTCGAGTTCCGCATCGGCGACTACCAGGCCGAGCTGGGCATCGTGCACCGCTCGTTCGAGGTCACGCCGTCCGACGGCCCGTCGGGTCAGGTCCTCTACTGGGCGGTCGACGACCTCGACGCCACGCTCGCGCGGCTGTTGGAGCTGGGCGCGAAGGTCCACGACGAACCGCGCGTGCGGGGCGAGGGCTTCGTGACGGCGTCGGTGGTCGACCCGTTCGGCAACATCCTCGGCGTCATGACGAACACCCACTACCTGGCGATCGCCGCGGGCAACCGGCGGTGACGCCTATCCTCCGGTGATGACGACACGGCTCGCCATCACCGGACACCGCGGCCTCTCCGCCGACCTGGAGGCCGAGGTCGACCGGATGATCCGGGCCGCGGTCGCCGCGACCGGCTCCGTCGTCGGGGTCTCGTGCCTCGCCGACGGCGCGGACGCGGTGTTCGCGCAGGCCGTGCTGGACGCGGGCGGGGCGCTGGTCGCGGTGCTGCCCGCGGCGCGGTACCGCGAGGCGTTGCCCGAGCTCTACCGGCCCGTCTACGACCGGTTGCTCGCGCGGGCGGGCAAGGTCGTGCAGCTGGAGTTCATCACGCCCGACCCGCACGCGTACATGGAGGCGGGCAAGCGGATGGTCGACGAGTCCGACGTGCTGCTCGCGGTGTGGGACGGGTTGCCGGGGCGCGGACCCGGTGGCACGGCCGACGTCGTGGCCTACGCGCGGTCGCGGGGCGTGCCGGTCACGGTCCTGTGGCCCGAGGGTGCCGTCCGCTGAGCAGCACGCGTACCAGCACCGACGGCCGCAGCAGTGTCACCGGGTGGTCGACCAGCTGCGAGACGCGGACGAACGCGCGGTAGACGTGCCGGTTGCCGGGAACGGCCGCGAGCACGCGGCCGGAGTACCACCGCAGCAGGCGCGTCGTCAGCGTGAGCTTCTTCCTGCTCCAGCCCAGGTCGGCGGTCGTGGCGGCGGTCCACGGCGTCCTGGCGGACCTGGCGACCGCGCTGGAACACCAGCGGTTCGGCGGCGAGGTCGTGCTCGCGCGCCAGGTCCCGCAGGTCGGTGCAGTGCTGGGCGGCGAGCGTCAGGCCCTGGCCGTGCACCGGGTTGAGCGAGACCACCGAGTCGCCGAGCGCGAGCAGGCCGCGCGGCCAGTCCGGCACCTGGTGGAAGCGGTTCCAGCGGCTGCGCAGGTTCTCCGCGCGGTAGGTGCCGGACACCGGGGTGGCGGTCTTGATGATCTCCGCGATGTCCTGGCACCGCAGGCCCAGCGCGTACTCGAGGAAACCGTCCTCGTCGGCGGGGGCGACCTCGCCGTCCGCGCCGAACAGCGTGACGAACCACAGCAGTCTGTCCACAGAGGACACCGAGCCGCCGCGCCGGGTGCCGGGCGCGTGGGTGACCTCGAACGCGGTCAGCCAGTCGAGCTTCAGGTCCCGGTTCACCTCGTAGAGGCGGGAGGTGCAGGAGACGTGTCCGTTGACGATCATCGGCGCCGGGCAGTGCACGCCCATCTCGGCGAGCCACGACACCAGCTTGGTGTCGCGGCCGGACGCGTCCACCACGAGGTCGGCGTAGTCGGTGAACGGGCGGTCGCCGCGCCGGCCGTGCACGCCCGTGACGGTGCCCCGGTCGTGCAGCAGGCCCTCGACGCGCACACCGTCCACAACGGACACGTTGGGCAGCCGTATCACCCGGCGCCGGACGATCCGCTCGAGCGTCACCCTGGTCACCGACAGCACGTCCAGGCCGAGGTGGTCGCGCGGCGCCCAGCCGCCCGGGACGCGGATCAGGTAGTCGCTGCCGAGGTCGGCGCGGACGGCGCCCGCGTGCTCCAGTTCGGCGCCCAGCCGCGGGAAGAGGTCTTCGAGGAGGGCCGCCCCGCGCGCCAGCAGCGCGTGCGGGTGACGTGCCTGCGGGATGCCCGCGCGGTGTTCGACGTCCGCGGTGATCGTGTCCCGTTCGACCAGCACGACGTCGCCGTACGACTCGGACAACACCCTCGCCGCCAGCAGCCCCGCGAAGCCGGCGCCGATGACGAGGGCGCGGTCGGAGTACATGGCGGCCATGCTGGCAGAGCCCCGCGTGGCGCGGACCCGCCAAGAGTCCTGTGTTTCGGCGCCGGTCAGGACAGCCTGGCGGCGAGCTCCGCCCGGCTGCGGACCCCGAACTTCACGAAGAGCGACTTGAGGTGGTCCTGCACGGTGTAGGCCGAGATGCCCAGCTCGGCCGCGATCTCCGCCGTCGGCCGCCCGGCGAGCACCCCGTGGCAGACGTCCTCCTCCCTGCTGGTCACGCCGTGCGCCTTGACCAGCAGGCCCAGCAGGTCGGCGCCGGTCGCGCGGCTGATCGTCACGGCCGCCTCGCCGTCGCCGTCGTCGCTCACGAGCGCGCTCGCCTCCAGCAGGATCCAGCCCCCGTGCGCGTCGCGGACCCGCGCCCGGAACGTGCCGGACCGCGCGCCCGCCGCGGCCGCCCGCAGCATCACCGCGAACCGGCCGGGGGCGACGTCCTCCAACTCGTCGCGCCACCGCGCGGCCGACGCGGTCGAGGCCCGGACGGTGCCGTCGGCCGCGACCACGACGATGGCCGGGCTGCCGCCACCGCGCGTGGCGACGCGGGCCGCGACCCTGGTGGCGGCTCCCAGTGCGGGGGCCACCGAGGCCAGGAACTCCAGTTCGCGGTCGGTGAACTCGCCGGCGCGGACCATGCCCGCCGCGCCCCAGCAGGTGTCGTCGGCGCGGAACAGCGCCCGCAGCTCGTGGCTGAGGCCGAGCGGGCGCCAGACCTCGTTCAGCCGCGTCGACCGCTCGTCCTCGAGCCGCGCCACGGTGTCGCCGCGCCGGGCGAGCGACGCGAAGGTGTGCGGTTCGCCCGGGGTGTACTCGCAGGCCGCGAGCACCGGTTCGTACTGCGGCGGGATGTGGTTGGCGCCGCTGGTCATGGTGCTGATGACGGTGGTGTCCGGGTCCATCGACGCCCAGCAGGTGAGCTCGCACGGGACCACCCGGTCCACCAGCGCGATGGCCGCCGCGTGCAGCTGGGCGACGTCGAGCCCCGCGCTCGCCAGTGCCGTGACGTCGCGTCGCACGCCGAGCGCCCGACCCTCCCACATGGTTGGCAGTATGCGCCCGCTCGCGGCGGTCCGGGATCCCAGTTTTCCGGGATGGGGACGTGCTGCCGGCGCGCGGACGCTGGAGCGCATGTTGACGACCGCAGGCGAGGGCGCGGTGCTGACCGTGCCCGACGCGACCATCACCGTCCGGGTCTCCGCGAAGGACACCGGCGGCGCCTACGAGCTGTTCGAGGTGGACGCGCCTCGTGGTGAGGCCGCGCCACCGCACCGCACACCGTGGCCCAAGGCGTACTACGTGCTGCACGGCCGCATGGCGGTGTACCTCGACGGGGAGCTGTTCGACCTCTCACCGGGCGATGCCATCACCATTCCACCCAACGCGTCCCACACGTTCACCGTGCACACGCCGTCGGTGCAGTTCCTGGCGTTCGCGGTGGGGGAGGGCATGGGCGCGTTCTTCGCCGACCTGTCCGCGAACGGCCTGGAGTCGCTGGCCCGGCACGGGGTGACGCAATGAGCGTCGTCGCCCAGGTCGCCGTGGTGGTCGCGGCCCTGGTGCACGTCGTCGTGTGGATCTGCGAGGCGTTCCTGATCGGGCGCGTCCACCAGTCGATGTTCGGGCAGCCCGCGCAGGACGTGCCGGCCATCCGGCTGTGGGCGTTCGGGGTCGGGTTCTACAACCTGTTCCTCGCCTGCGGCCTGATCGCCGGGCTGGTCGCACTGCACACCGGCCAGGAGCTGGTCGGGCGTACGCTGATCTTCTACGTGTCGTGGTTCATGCTCGCCGGCAGCGTCGTGCTGGCCGTGGCCGATCAGCTGGCGCTGAGCCGCAAGCGCAACTCGGCGTGGGGAGGCGTTGCGGCGGAAGGGATTCCGCCGCTGGTCGTGCTCCTGTTCGCCTGACGACCACATGGGGGAACGTGCTCGATGAAGACCATCGAACTACCGGACGGCGCCGTGATCACCGGGCGCGGCCTGCGCGACGGCCGGATCGTGGAGCCGCACCCGCAGTACGGGGTGTACCTGCAGCCCAAGCCGGTCGACGTGCCGTGGCCGCACGACTGGATCGACTGGCCGGACTTCCGCCTGCCGCGTGACCACGCCGCCGCGATCGCGGTGATCCGCTCGCTGCACGCCCGCGCGCTGTCGGGCGAGCAGGTCGAGGTGGCGTGCAGCGGCGGCATCGGCCGGACCGGCACGGTGATCTCGTGCCTGGCCGTGCTCGCAGGCGTCCCCGGCACGGAGGCCGTGGCGTGGACGCGCGCGCACTACCACCCGCGCGCCGTCGAGACGCCGTGGCAGAAGAAGTGGGTGAGGAACTTCCCGGTCTAGGAGTCGAGCTCCACCACGGACCGCTTGTGCACCAGGTCGACGACCTCCGGTGGCACCGAGTCACCGGCCGCGAGCAGCCTCGGCAGCAGGTCGGCCTCCGTGGTGACGGCGCGGAAGAACAGCTCGACCGTCACGTCGTGGGCGGGCCGGTGCACGACGGTGATCTCGTCGCCCGGCCCGACCAGACCTGCTTCGAGCACGCGGAAGTAGGCACCGGGCCGGACCTCGCGCGTGAACCGCTTCACCCAGCCGCGCTGCCCGAGGAACTCGGCGAACGTGCGGCACGGGATGCGCGGCCCGGTGACCTCCAGCAACGCCGTGCCGATCCGCCAGTGCTCGCCGACCAGCGCCGTCGTGTGGTCGATGCCCTGCGTGGTGAGGTTCTCGCCGAACTGGCCGTTGCCGAACTCGGTGCCCAGTTCGGCCTGCCACCAGTCGAGGTCCTCGCGCGCGTACCCGTACACGGCCTGGTACTCGCCGCCGTGCACGCTCCAGTCGGCGATGGAGTCCCCGGCGACCCCGCTGCCCGCCGAACCCTTGGGACCGGCGGGTTCGACCCGCAGCGGCCCGTCGACCGGGCGTTTGTCGATGCCGGTGGCGCCCGCGCGGGCGTGGTCGGCCGGGACCGTCTTCGGGGCGACGTTCAGCGAGAGCACGACAGGCATGGTCCCGACCCTATTGGCCGACCGCCTTCGCGGCGATCGAATTGACGTAGTCCTCGTACTTGCCGACCTTGTAGGTGATCAGGTCCATGCACTCCTGCAGCTGCACCATCTGCTGCCGCACCCGTTCCTGGTGCTCCTTGAGGATGTCGAGGCGCTGCAGCTCGTTGCCGTCGCCCTGGCGGACCAGCTCGGTGTAGCGGCGGATCTCCGGCACCGGCATCCCGGACATGCGCAGCATGATGCACATCCGCAGCCAGTCGACGTCCTGCTGCGTGTAGACGCGGCGGCCGCCCGGTCCTCTGTGGACCTGGTGGGCGAGGATGCCCTCCTTCTCGTAGAACCGCAGCGCGTGCACGCTCAGTCCGGTGCGTTCGGCCACCTGCCCGATGCTCAACCCCATGTCACCGAGCATAGGTGCCGGGTCAGTCCGCCTCGACCTGGATCTCGACGCGGTGGCGCAGGTAGCCGTCGTCGGACGTGCGGGCGATGCGCACCGCCTCGTCGACCAGGTCGTGCAGCTCGGCGGGGTAGTGCGACCTGTGCAGCGGCAGCCCCGGCAGGACGCAGCGCCGCAGGTCCAGGTCGTCCTCCGCGACGAACCGGCGCAGCGCGGCGTGCACGTACCTCTGGTTGAGGTCGGAGCACCGTTCGTCGTCGTTCGGGCCGGTGTAGCCGGGGGCCCGGATGCCGAAGTGCGTGTGGTACCAGGCTTTCGAGGCGCCCGCGACGTCGGAGGTCGTGCCGTTCTCGAGGTGGTCCAGGATGGCGAGCTTCACCCGGCGGCGGCCGAACGCGGCCATGGCGGGCCCGACGAGCTGCCTGCCGAAGCTGGGATCCGGTTCGAGGACCGCCGCCCGCACCAAGGGCTCGAACCACTCTTCGGGCACCGAGCCGTTCGCGCGCACGGAGACCGCTTTGCTGATGGCATGTCTTGCGCTGTGATGCCACCGTTCGCCGCCGTCCTCCCCGGCCTCCGCACCGGTCAGTTCGAGCAGGTCGCGCAGGACGGCGTGGTACTCGGCCAAGTGGTAGCTCACCTGAGCGGGGAGCGGCTGGAACACCCGTCTGTCGCCTTCGGAGGTCATGATCCCGAGGGTAACCGCGCTCTTGACCTAGAGTCGGCTCTACTTCGTAGGTTCGGCCGCATGAACATGCGCTATCGCGTTCTCGGGGGAACCGGCATCGAGGTCAGCCACCACTGCCTCGGCGCCATGATGTTCGGCTCCGTCGCCAACGACGACCACGAAGACGGCGTGCGGATCATCCACCGCGCGCTCGACGCCGGCATCAACTTCGTCGACACCGCCGACATGTACTCGGCGGGCGACTCCGAGGTGATCGTCGGCAAGGCTTTGAAGGGCCGGCGCGACGACGTCGTGCTCGCCACCAAGTTCCACTTCCCGCTGGGAGAGGGCCGCAACCGCAGCGGCAACTCGCGCCGCTACGTCGTGCGCGCCGTCGAGGACAGCCTCCGCCGCCTCGACACCGACTGGATCGACGTCTACCAGGTGCACCGGCCCGATCCCAGGACCGACCTCGAGGAGACCCTGTCCGCGCTCACGGACCTGGTGCGGCAGGGCAAGATCCGCGCGTTCGGGTCGTCGACGTTCGGCGCCGAGGATCTCGTCGAGGCAGACCAGGTGGCGCGCGACCGCGGGCTGATGCGGTTCCGGACCGAGCAGCCGCCGTACTCGCTGCTGGCCCGCGGGATCGAACGCGCGGTGCTGCCGACGGCGCGGCGGCTCGGCATGGGGGTGCTGGTGTGGAGCCCGCTCGCCAGCGGGTTCCTGAGCGGCAAGCACCGCAGGGGCGCCAACGCGGAGTCGTTCCGGGCGACCCTGACCAGTGACCGCTTCGACGAGTCGCTGCCGCGCAACGCGGCGAAGTTCGACGCCGTCGAGGAGTTCGCGAAGCTCGCCGACGAGATGGGGGTGTCGCTGCCCGCGCTCGCGATCGCGTTCGCGACGACGCACCCCGGCGTGACCTCGGCGATCACCGGGCCGCGCACGATGGAGCAGCTGGAGTCGTTGCTGGAGGGCGCTTCCCTGGTGCTGACCGACGACGTGCTGGACCGCATCGACGAGATCGTGCCTCCAGGCACGGACACGTACGACGTGAGCGGGGGCTGGCGGCCCGCGTCGCTGGTGGACGTCCACCAGCGACGCAGGCCGCTCGATCAGCGCTGAGTCACCACTGCTGGGTGCTCAGGCCGGTGCCGAGGTAGATCTGGTCGAACCCGTTGCCGTCGTTGTCGTCGGTGTAGACGACGCTGACGCGGCCCCACGGGTCGACGCCGACGGCGGGCTCGTCCTGCCTGCCGGTGGCGTTCGAGACCGTGAGCTGCCGTTCCGGCCGGCCCGTGGTGGTGCCGTCGGGGTTGTAGACGCTCGTGTGGACGTCCTGCGCCTCCGCCGTGGTCACCGCGACGCCGAGCTGGTCGTCGATGCCGATCTGCGGGTCGGCGCCGGTCGTCTGGGCGACGGCACCGCGTGAGGTCCCGGCCGCCGTGAACGACTGGACGCGGACGCCGGACTGCTCCCAGGCGACGGCGAAGTCGCCGTTGAAGTTGGCCGCCACGGCGGGACGCCTGCCCTGTCCCGTCGTGGTCTGCGCCTGCTTCACCGAACCGGACGGCGTGACGATCTTGCGAGCGACGTTCGCGTCCGCCTCCCACACGACGACGGCGTTGCCCGCCGCGCCCATCGCGACCTGCGGCTTGGCGTGCGTGCCGCCGGCGTTGTTGACCTGCGCCTCGTAGGACTTCGAGCTGATCGAGGCGAACATGCTGACGCGCGTGGTGGACGGGTTGGTGCCCTGCTTGTCCTCCCACACCACGGCGAAGCCGCCGCTGTCGGGATCGGCCGCGACGCTCGGGAAGTGCTGCTGGCCGTCGGAGTTGGCGTTGGCCGTGCCGGAGCCCGACACGGTGCCGCTCGCGCTGACCGAGCGGACGGCGATGTTGTAGTAGCCGTTGCCGTCCGGGTCCTCCGACCACACGACGACGGCGCTGCCGTCCTCGCGCACCGACACGTCCGGCTGCCAGTGCCGCCACGTGCCGGTGCCGCCGGTGGAGAGCTTCTTCTCGTAGACCGGCGCGCCCTCCTTGAACAGGCGGATCCAGACGTCGGAGTGGACGGGGTCCTCGGGGGCGGTGGTGTCGCGGTCGTCCTCCCAGACGACGGCCGTGTAGCCGTTGCGGGAGGACGAGACGGACGCGTTGTCCTGGTCGCCGGTCGAGTCGCTGTTGACCGTGGACCACGTCATCGGGGCGGGTGCCAGCAGGAGGCTCGCGATCAGGAGTGTCTTCACGGTGCCTGCAATCCGGGGTTGTTCGACTCGACGACGTAGCTGCCGACGGTCTTGACCGGGTAGTCGCGGACGGTGACCTTGTCGACGGCGCGGAAGTCGACCCGCATCTCCGCCGACGTGGTCTGGGTCTTGACGTAGCCGCGCAGGTTCTTGAAGTACTTGACGTGCGGGTTCAGCGTCGGGTTGAGGCTGTTGTCGGCCGCGTTGCCGTCACCGCCGGACGTGACGGAGGTCGTGACGAGCTCCGTGCCGATGATGCGGTTCTGGGTGCCGTAGTTCTGCATGAGGTTCGCGGCCCAGCTGCGGTGCACGTCGCCGGTGAGCACGACGGTTCCCTTGTTGCCGTTGGTGTCCCACGCGTTCTGGATGCGCGCGCGGTTGGCCGTGTAGCCGTCCCACGCGTCCATGCTCTTGGACCCGTCCGCGGCGGCGAGCCGTTGCGCGAAGAACACCTGCTGGCCCAGGAAGTCCCACGTGCCGAGCTTCTGCCGCAGGCCGTCGACCAGCCACGTCTCCTGCGAGGTGCCGGTGAGCGAACGCGCCGGGTCGTCGGCCTCCGGGCAGACCTTCGTGCCGTCGCCGCACGCCTGGTCGTTGCGGTACTGGCGGGTGTCGAGCATGTGGAACGTGGCGAGGCTGCCCCAGCGAACCCTGCGGTGCAGCAGCATGTTCTCGTTCGTCGGCGCCTGCGCGCTGCGCAGCGGCATGTGCTCGTAGTAGGCCTTGTAGGCGGCCGCGCGGCGGGCCTTGAAGTCACCGGCCGGGGTGCTGTCGTTGCGGACGAGGTTCGCGTAGTTGTTCTCGACCTCGTGGTCGTCCCAGACGACGAGCCACGGCGCGGTGGCGTGCGCGGCCTGCAGGTCCGGGTCGGTCTTGTACTGGGCGTGGCGGACCCGGTAGTTCGCGATCGTGCTGATCTCGGTGGCGGGCGCGAACTTGCGGACCTTCGTGGTGGTGGCGGCGCCCTCGTAGATGTAGTCGCCGAGGTGCAGGATCAGGTCGGGGTGTTCCTCGGCCATCCGCCGGTAGGCCGTGAAGTAGCCCTCCTCGTAGTGCGAGCACGAGGCGAAGAGCATCGTCAGGGCGGGTTGCGTGCCCACGGCCGGTGCGGTCAGCGCGCGGCCCACGGGGGAGATGTGGCCGCCGGTGCGGAAGCGGTACCAGTACTCACGCCCCGGCTCCAGGCCGGTGAGCGTCACGTGCACGGAGTGGGCGCTCGCCTGGGTGGCGGTGAACGTGCCGGTGCGGACGATGGCGGTGAAGCGCTCGTCGGTGGCCACCTGCCACTCGACGGCCGTGTTCGTGTTGGGCATGCCGCCGAGGCCGTCGGCGTTCAGCGGGTTGGGGGCGAGCCGGGTCCAGATGACGAACCCGTCGGCGGCCGGTTCGCCGGACGCGACGCCCAGGGTGAACGGGTAGCCGATGGCGTTGGCCAGTGCGGGGAGGAGGACCCCGGCGCTCGCTCCCGCGAGGCCGCCCACGATGAAGGTGCGTCTCCGTAACGTGGTCATGTCCCGCAGATCTACCGAACGCGGGTAAAGGCGCGCCTAATCGAATGTGGCCTCAGTGTGGCTTCCCACCAAGCGAACGCCGCGCAGTCGTCGCGGTGGATGTCGAACGCGTCGGCGAGCAGTTCGGCGGCGCACAGGGGCAGGCCGGTGTCGCGGACGGCGCGGTAGAGCAGGGCGACGTGGTCGCGGGACCAGGTCTGCAGGCAGAGGCCGGGTAATCGCTCCGCCTCGCAGCAGGGGTGCGCGCACACGACGAGGTCGAACCACTCGTCGTCGTGGTCGCTGAACTCGACGGTGACGCCGAACCTGTCGGGGTGCAGCGCGGTGACCCCGCTGCGCCGGGTCTCGTAGCGCAGGTCGTGGGGGAGTGCGGCGAGCCGGCGGGCGGCGTGGCGGTCCGGACCGGTGATCGGGACCGGCCCGTGGTGGACGTCGTGGTCCAGCACGACCACCTCCCACCCGCTGCGGGCCAGCCTGAGCGCGGTGGCGAGGCCGGCGACGTCGGCGCCGACGACGAGTGCTGTGCCGGTGAACGCTGTGGCCATGACCAGCCCCTTCCCCTAGGATCGAGGCTAGCGAACGTTCAGAAATTTCTGAAGACAGGGTGACTGTGACGGGCGAGACAGAGCGCAGGGAGGCCGCCGAACGGCTGGCGCTCACGCTGGTCGGCGTCGGGATGCAGCGGATGGGCGCGCGTGCCCTCGCGGCGTTCCTGTTCTCCGAGAAGGAGACGCTGACCGCCGGTGACCTGGCCGAGGAGCTGGGCGTGAGCGCGGGCTCGGTGTCCGGCGCGGTCAAGATGGTCGCGCAGATGGGCCTGATCGAGAGGGTGCACGTCGCGGGGAGCCGGCGCGAGCACTTCCGGATGCGCGACAACGCCTGGACGACGCTCTACACGCGGCAGCACTCCGTGGTCGACGAGGTGCTGCGCGCCGTGGACGAGGGGGTCGACGCGGTCGGGCCGGGGCGTGCGCACGACCGGCTCGAGTACATGCGGGACTTCTACGCGTTCCTGCTCAACGAGGCGCCGGTGCTGGTGGAGCGCTTCGAGGCCCAGCGCCGTGGACGATCCCGGCCATGACGAGGTCGAGCAGCCGCTTCGCCTGAGCCGGGTCGTCGTTCTGCGCGACGGCGACGAGCAGGGTCATCACGTCCAGCGGTTCCGCGGTGGCGTGCAGCGGGGCGAGCAGCGTGGAGATGGCCTCGACGAGCTTGGCGCGGCTGTGCTCGAACGGGTTGACGCCCAGCGCGATCACGGCCTGCAGCGCGTCCTTGAGGTCGCGCTTCGTCGTGATGTAGGCGATGAAGCGGTTCATCCACTCCCGGAGAGCGGCCTCGGGGTCGTTGGTGCGCAACAGGTCCGGGGCCGCGTCGCAGAGCTTCTCCAGCTCGGTGCGGTAGACCGCCTCGATCAGCGCCTCGCGGGTGGGGAAGTGGCGGTAGAGCGTGCCGATCCCGACGCCCGCCTTCTTGGCGATGGCGCCGAGTGTCACGTCCTTCTCGTGGGTGAACGCGTCGAGCGCCACCTCGATCAGCAGTCCCCGGTTCCGGACCGCGTCAGCACGCACTTCATCACTCCTATGGGCGACGTCACTTGCTAAACGGAGGCCCCTCCGCTTACTGTGGAACTCGAATCGGAGGAACCTCCGTTTCAGTGTACGACAGAGGTTGGGGAAATCTGATGAGTGAGCGCATCACCACCCCGTTCGGGTTCGGGAGCACGGCTCTCGAGGTCGTCGAGGGCGTCGACCTGTCGGGCCGTCGCGCCGTGGTCACCGGTGGGGCGTCGGGCATCGGCGTCGAGACCGTGCGGGCGCTGGCCGCCGCCGGGGCCGAGGTCACCATCGCGGCGCGCGACCTGGAGGCGGCCCGTCGCGTCGCCGCCGAGGTGTCCGCGTCGACCGGCCGCGAGGCCGTCCTGGTCGCTCCGCTGGAGCTGACCTCGCAGGAGTCGGTGAAGGCCTTCGCCGCGGCGTGGAGCGGCCCGTTGCACCTCCTGATCAACAACGCGGGTGTCATGGCCACCCCGCTCACCCGCACGCCGGAGGGCTGGGAGCTCCAGTTCGCCACGAACCACTTCGGCCACTTCACGCTGACGCTGGGCCTGTTCGACGCGCTGCGCGCCGAGGGTGCCCGCGTCGTGAACGTGAGCTCGGCCGGCCACCTCTCGAGCCCCGTGGCGTTCGACGACATCCACTACGAGCGCCGCGAGTACGACCGCTGGGAGGCCTACGGCCAGTCCAAGACGGCGAACGTCCTGTTCGGCGTGGAGGCGGGCCGCCGCTGGGCGTCCGAGGGCATCACGATGAACGCCCTGATGCCCGGCGGCATCCTGACGGCGCTGCAGCGCCACATCACCCCGGAGGAGCTGGCCGAGCGCCGCCGCCTGCGCGGAGGCGACAGGCCGCTCCAGCTCAAGACCCCGGAACAGGGCGCGGCCACCACGCTGGTGCTCGCCGTGTCCCCCGCCGTGGAGGGCCGCTCGGGCCTCTACTTCGAAGACTGCAACGAGGCACTCCCGCACGCCGAGGGTATGAGCAACGGCCTGGCCGCCTACGCGGCCGACCCCGAGGCCGCCGCCCAGCTGTGGAAGGTCTCCGAGGAAACGCTGAAGGTGCAGGCATGATCACCACAGGATTCGGCTTCGACACAACGGCCCTGCAAGTGGCCGCCACCACCGACCTGACGGGCCGCCGCGCCATCGTCACGGGCGGCGCCTCGGGCATCGGCGTGGAAACCGTCCGAGCCCTGGCCACCGCAGGCGCGGAGGTGACGATCGCGGCCCGCGACCTCGACGCGGCCCAGCGGGTAGCGGCCTCCCTCTCCAGGTCCACCGCGAACAAGCACATCTCGGTGGCCCACCTGGACCTGGCCTCCCAGTCGTCGGTCAAGGCCTTCGCCCGGACCTGGGACGGCCCGCTGCACCTCCTGGTCAACAACGCGGGCGTCATGGCCACCCCGCTCACCCGCACCCAGGAGGGCTGGGAACTCCAGTTCGCCACGAACCACTTCGGCCACTTCACCCTCACCCAGGGCCTCTTCAACTCCCTGAGGGCCGAAGGCGCCAGGGTGGTCAACGTGAGCTCCTCGGCGCACCTGATGAGCGAAGTCGTCTTCGACGACATCCACTACACCCACCGCCCCTACGACCGCTGGCAGGCCTACGGCCAGTCCAAGACGGCGAACATCCTGTTCGGCGTGGAAGCCGGCCGCCGCTGGGCCTCCGAGGGCATCACGATGAACGCCCTGATGCCAGGCAGCATCGCCACCAACCTCCAACGCCACCTCACCAAAGAGGAACTGCAAGACCGCATCCGCCAAAGCGGCGCCACAGCCACCCGCCGAGTGAAAACCCCAGAACAGGGCGCAGCCACCACCCTGGTAGTGGCCGCCAGCCCCGCGCTGGAAGGCATCTCGGGCCGCTACTTCGAAGACTGCAACGAAGCAGCCCCATCAGACGGCACCTCACACCTCAACGGCGTAGCCCCCTACGCCCAAGACCCCGAGGCAGCCGCACACCTGTGGAAGGTCTCCGAAGAAATCCTGTGGTCGCTCCGAGCAGCCTGACCAAGCCCTAACCAAAGCCTTCACAAGCACTACCTCGCAGTCACCCGCGGGCTGGGGCGCCACGGCGCCCCAGCCCGCGCCTGCCAACTCACATCAAGCCCAGCCACACCCCGCCGCCAGCGCAACCTCACGGCCGCGAGCTCAGCCACGCTGTCCAGCGACTAGCACTCCAGTCCGCCCGACCTGGAGGCGTCCAGGCGCGCCGGGAACCCCGCCCGGCCCGTCTCCACCCCCGGGCTCGGCGAGCCCAGCCTTGGCTTCCCGCCGCGCCCGTCACATTTCGTCGCTCCTTCTCCGCCACCCCTTGCTCCGCTGTCCGCCGCCTCGCTCTGCGGCCTCGCCCGCCCCTTGACTCTCGGCCCGGCGAGCCCGAACCCTGCTGCAGCACGCCCGCCTCCCCGCCCGCCTCCCCGCCCGCCACCTCGCGCCGCCGCCCCCGCCCGCCGTCTTCCCCCCCGCCGCGACCTCGCCTTGCTCCGCCAACCGCCGCCTGTCCCGCTCCGCTCCGCTACCTCGCATGCCGCGCCCGCCGCTCCCTGCCCAGCCGCCGCCTCGCTCCATCACACCCACCCACCCCGCTAGAGGTCTGGACCATTTCGTGCTTCAATGACAGCGGGTCGCCGCCTGCGCACGAAAGGTGAGCGAATGTCTGCCCGCACGTTCCCAAGGGCACTGACAGCCCTGCTTCTGCTCATGAGCACCCTCCTCATCCCCACGACCACAGCCCAAGCCGCCGACACCTGCGCCCTCAAACCCCGCCCCGCAGGCAAGGTCCTGCACGGCTACTGGGAGAACTGGGACGGCGCGGCCAACGGCGTGCACCCGCCCTTCGGCTGGACCCCCATCACCGACAGCCGCATCAAGCAGCACGGCTACAACGTCATCAACGCGGCGTTCCCCGTCATCCGGTCCGACGGCACGGTGCTGTGGGAGGACGGCATGGACGCCGGCGTGAAGGTCGCGACGCCCGCCGAGATGTGTGCGGCCAAGGCCGAGGGCGCCACCATCCTGTTGTCGATCGGCGGTGCGGCGGCGGGGATCGACCTGAGTTCTGCGGCGGTGGCCAACCGGTTCGTCGCGACTGTGGTGCCGATCCTGAAGAAGTACAACTTCGACGGGATCGACATCGACATCGAGACCGGGCTGGTGGGCAGCGGCAACATCAACCAGCTTTCGCCGTCGCAGACGAACCTCATCCGCATCATCGACGGCGTGCTGGCCGCCATGCCTGCCGGGTTCGGGCTCACCATGGCGCCGGAGACCGCGTACGTGACCGGTGGCAGTGTCGTGTACGGGTCGATCTGGGGTGCGTACCTGCCGATCATCAAGAAGTACGCGGACAACGGGCGTCTGTGGTGGCTGAACATGCAGTACTACAACGGGTCCATGTACGGGTGTTCCGGTGACAGCTACTCCGCCGGGACGGTGCAGGGGTTCGTGGCGCAGACGCAGTGCCTCAACAAGGGGCTGGTGGTGCAGGGCACCACGATCAAGGTGCCCTACGACAAGCAGGTTCCCGGGTTGCCCGCGCAGCCGGGCGCCGGTGGCGGGTACATGAACCCCACGCTGGTGGGGCAGGCGTGGAACAGCTTCGGTGGTCAGCTCAAGGGGCTCATGACCTGGTCGATCAACTGGGACGGCTCCAAGGGCTGGACGTTCGGCGACAAGGTGAAGTCGTTGCAGGGGCGTTAGAGCACGATGGTGTTCTGCCCGGCGGCGATGCGCCAGCCGTCGTCCTCTTTGGACAGGATGTAGAGCGGTGAGCCCTCGTTCTGGTCGGTGATCGGGGTGCCGTCGGGGCGGATCGGGCGCTGGCGGATCTTGACGGCCGCCACGTCCGGGCGGATGAACAGCACGTGCGCGACCTCGTAGGTGGCGGTCGCCTCCTTCGCGGCGCCGGGCAGGACCTGGCGGGTGAAGGAGGCGATCTCGTCCCTGCCGGTGAGCCGCTTGCCGTGGGCCGTGGTCCAGATGGCGTCGGCGCGGAAGAGATCGATGAACTCTTCTGGCAGTTCGTTCTGCTGCGAGTGCTCGACGGTGGCGACGAGCTGCTCGATCTCTGCGATGTCGGTCATGCGGGAGATCGTCGTAGCTCGACCAAGCTGGAGGTCAAGAGGCAGGCCCGGCCGCGCACCTGGAGGAAGGTGCGCGGCCGGGCACCGGGTCACGTGCGGGGTGCGACCCGGGACTCGTAGGACTTCGGCTGGTACCAGGGGTTGAAGAAGCAGCCGGTGCCGTACTTCTGGTCGTGGCTCGGGCAGGCGTACGAGATGAGGAACGGGTTCGAGCGGACGCCGAACTTCTCCCACGCCGACAACGACTGCATCGCTGCGGCGTACTCCGAGTCGCTGAACGAGCTGTGCGTCGCCTCGGTCGTGTAGGTCTGCACGAGGTTGTACCAGCGGCCCGCCTTCAGCACGGTGTCGCGGTAGGCCGACTCGTGTTCCACGAACGCGGTCGGGTCGCCGATCGCGTGCACCGACAGGACCGGGATGTCGATCTTGCCGGTGAGGTCGCTGTCGTAGGACAGCTGCGCGCGGGCCTCGGGATCGGCGGAGAAGCGTTCGACGCCGGCGTTGAGGGCCGCGTCGTCGTGCGAGCCCTTGTACACGACGCCCGCGTTGCTCCACGGGTTCTTGTCGCCCAGTCGGTTGTGGACGATGTCGCGGAAGGTGAACGTCGCGAAGTTCAGGTGCGAGTTCAGGGTCTCCTCGGGGATCTTCGTGACCGTGAGGATGTCGGTGAGCTTCTGCTGCTGCTCGGGCGTGCGGCTGCCCGCCACGCCGAGGCATTCCTCGATGCGGCTGCGCAGGCCCGCGGTCGTCATCGTCGAGCCGGGACGCAGGCCCTGCCACAGCGGGTACTGCACCTCCGACGGGCGCGGGTGGTTGCCGCAGTAGTACTGGTAGACCACGCGCAGGTCGACGCGGTAGTCGTAGCCGCGCGAGCCGCCCGCCATCACGCCGCTCGTCAGCAGCGCCGCGTCATAACCCTTGTACAGCTCGATGGTCTTCGCCGCGACGTTGCCTCCCCACGACTGGCCGTGGATGTACGTCTTGTGGGGCTTGAGCATCCCGACGACCATCTTGCGCAGGTTGTCGGTGTCCTCGGCCGCCATCCGCGTGCCGTACCCGCCGCGCCGGTAGGAGGTGCCCGCCCACGCGTAGCCCTCCTTGACCATGACGGACCAGCGGTTCAGGTCGTCGCGGGTGCGCTCCGGCGTCGGGTCGCCGAGGTCCGGGCCGCCGTGCGAGTGCACGACGAGCGTCTTGTTCCACTTCTTCGGCACGGCGATCAGGTAGTACGCGCCGTTCGCGTCCCTGCCCTCGTAACAGGTGGTGGTGCCGGCCGGGACGTTCTCCGGGCACGGTGCGGTCGGGGGCAGGTGCACCGGCGACGTGAGACTCGCGGTGAGTGCGAATGCCAGCAGGACGTTCATGGCGGGAATCGTCGGCCCGGCCGGATAAGTGGTCCAGTTCACTCGGACAAACTTGGGATTTCCCTGACGTTACGAGCGAGTCACGCGCGGAAGCGGGCGCTGTTGAGCACGTGGCGCGCCCACGCGTGGTCGGCGGGCGAGTCGTGCACGCACGTCACGACGAGCATCTCGCCGAACCGCGCCACGTGGCCGTGGAACTCGTGCTGCCCCGACGCCGACGTGAGCCACAGCGCGTGCCGCAGCTCGACGCCGTTGCGCTCCAGGAAGCGCTGCTCCGCGGGTACGGAAGGCGCGCCGTCCAGCGCCATCTCCAGGAACCGCTCCGCCGGCGTGCCCTGGGCGCGCCGCACGTCGACGAACACCGCGCGGCCCGGGCCCGCGAACCGCAGGCCCTCCTCCAGCACGTGCGGGGTCAGGCCCGCGGTGCGTTCGATGCTCCAGCGGCCGGGCAGCTTCTGCTGGATCGACACCGGCAGCTCGACCAGGTAGCCGCTCAGCACCTCGTCGCGGTCCCAGACCTGGCCGAGCAACGGGTGCTCCACGTACTCGGGCAGTTCGTCGGGCTCGCCGACCTTGGCCGCGACCGGAGTGCCGCGCAGGCCCTCCCACGGTTTGATGTCGTGCTCGAACGTGCCGGTGAACGACAGCGAGGCGTAGCCGGGGCCGTCCCACACCTCCGCCGCGTGCCGGGCGGCCTCGACCGCCACCCTCATCCACGCGCCGAACCACAGCTCCAGGTCGCCGGTCAGCTCGACGAGCAGCACGCACCGGACGTACGCCGCCTCGTCGGCGAACAGGACGTTGCCGCGTGCCTGCAGCACCGGGTTCCGCACGCCGGTGGGCAGTCCGAGGTCGAGGTCGATCGCGCCCGAGTCGTCGACCTCGGTGCCGCAGCACGGACAGGCCGTCACCCGATGTACCGGACGCTGTTGAGCACGTGCTGCGCCCACGCTCGGTCCACCGGGTAGCGGTGCACGCAGCGCACGGAGATCATCGTGCCGGGGCGCACGACGTGCCCGTGGAACACCTGCTCCTCGTGGCCGTCGATCACCTCGCTGAGCCAGAACGCGTGGCGCAGCTCCGGCCCGTCGTGCGAGACCGAGTGCTCGGCGCTGGCGGGGTAGCCGTCGAGGACCGCGCCCAGGAAGTCGCTCACGCTGCCGCCGGTCAGATCGGCGTAGACGTCCAGGGACACGCGGCGGTCCGGGCTGGAGAACTTGACCGTGCGGCCGTCCACGACGCAACGCATGCCCTCGGTGCGTTCGACGCTCCACACCTCGCCGAGGGTCTCGCGCACCGGCACGGGCAACGGGTGCCGGATGCGGCACAGCACCTCGTCGCGGTCCCACTCGCGGTCGAGCAACGGGTGCGAGGTGTAGTACGGCAGCTCGTCGGTGTTGAGCACGGCGGCCTCCACAGCGACGCCGAACACGTCCCACGGCTTGATGACGTTCGCGAACGTGCCGGAGATCCGCAGGTTCGCGTACTGCTCGTCGTTGTCCCACACGGCGTGCGCGTACATGGCGTCGACTTTGCTGATCCGCGTCCACGCGCCGAACACGATCTCGGTTCCGCCGGTCAGCCGAACCGGGAGCAGGCAACGGATGTAGGAATCCCCGCCCGGACCGACGAGCAGCCCGCCCGTGGGCGCGCCGAGCCGCTCGCCGGGCACCCCGAGCAGTTGCTCCGGACGGTTCAACCTGTAGTCGATGCGGTCCGTAGAGGTGATCTCGGCTCCGCAGCATCCGCATTGGACGGTCATGCGGGCATGCTAGAGCTCCTCGTCGCTCAGCAGTCGAGAGCGCACCAGAAAACGCACTCCCAGTGGTGCCTCCAGCGAGAAACCGCTCCCACGGCCAGGTACGACGTCGATGGTGAGGTGCGTGTGGCTCCAGTACTCGAACTGGGCCGCGGACATCCACACCGGAACGACGAACTCGTCGACCGAGAGATCACCGAGGTGCACGTCGGACGCGCCGGTGCGGAACTCGCCGAGCGGGTAGCACATCGGGGCCGAGCCGTCGCAGCAGCCGCCGGACTGGTGGAACATCAGGTCGCCGTGGTCGGCCCTGAGGCCGCGGAGGACGTCCGCGGCCCCAGGAGTCAGTGCGACGCGGGGCATCAGAAGAAGCCCAGGGCGTTCTGGGAGTAGCTGACGAGCAGGTTCTTGGTCTGCTGGTAGTGGTCGAGCATCATGCGGTGGTTCTCGCGGCCGATGCCGGACTGCTTGTAGCCGCCGAACGCCGCGTGCGCCGGGTAGGCGTGGTAGTTGTTCACCCACACCCGGCCCGCCTGGATGTCGCGGCCCGCGCGGTAGGCGACGGAGCCGTCGCGCGACCACACGCCCGCGCCCAGGCCGTAGAGGGTGTCGTTGGCGGTCTTCATGGCGTCGTCGTAGTCGTTGAAGCGCGCCACGGAGACCACCGGGCCGAAGATCTCCTCCTGGAAGATCCGCATCTTGTTGTCGCCCTCGAACACCGTGGGCGTCACGTAGTAGCCGCCGGACAGCTCGCCGCCGAGGTCGGCGCGCTCGCCGCCGGTCAGCACGCGGGCGCCCTCCTGCTTGCCGATGTCGATGTACGACAGGATCTTCTCGAGCTGGTCGTTGGACGCCTGCGCGCCGATCATCGTCTCGGTGTCGAGCGGGTGGCCCTGCTTGATGGCCTTGGTGCGCTCCACCGCGTCGGCCATGAACTGGTCGTAGATGTCGCTCTGCACCAGCGCCCGCGACGGGCAGGTGCACACCTCGCCCTGGTTGAGCGCGAACATCGTGAAGCCCTCGAGAGCCTTGTCGTAGAAGGCGTCCCGCTGCGCGGCCACGTCGTTGAAGAACACGTTCGGCGACTTGCCGCCGAGCTCCAGCGTGACGGGGATGATGTTCTCGCTGGCGTACTGCATGATCAACCGGCCGGTGGTCGTCTCGCCGGTGAACGCCACCTTCGCGACACGGCGCGAGGACGCGAGCGGCTTGCCCGCCTCGACGCCGAAGCCGTTGACGATGTTGACCACGCCCGGCGGCAGCAGGTCGGCGATCAGCTCCATCAGCACGTGGATCGACGCCGGCGTCTGCTCGGCGGGCTTGAGCACCACCGCGTTGCCCGCCGCGAGCGCGGGGGCGAGCTTCCAGACCGCCATCAGGATCGGGAAGTTCCACGGGATGATCTGGCCGACGACGCCGAGCGGCTCGTGGAAGTGGTACGCGACGAGGTCCTCGTCGATCTGCGAGATGCCGCCCTCCTGGGCGCGGATCGCGCCGGCGAAGTAGCGGAAGTGGTCGATCGCGAGCGGCATGTCGGCCGCCAGCGTCTCGCGGACCGCCTTGCCGTTCTCCCACGTCTCGGCGACGGCGAGCTTCTCGAGGTTCGCCTCCATCCGGTCGGCGATCTTGTTCAGGACGTTGGCGCGGTCGGCGACCGACGTCTTGCCCCACGCGAGGGCGGCGCCGTGGGCCGCGTCCAGCGCGTGCTCGACGTCCTCGGCCGTGCCGCGTGCGATCTCGGTGAAGTCCTCGCCGGTGACCGGGGTGGGGTTGGCGAAGTACTGCCCCTTGGCGGGCGGCACGTACTCGCCTCCGATGAAGTGGTCGTACCGGTCGCGGAACGTGACCACGCTGTCCGGCTGTCCTGGAGCCGCGTACTTCGCCATGCGCCCTGCCTCCCGCGTCGTTGCGAACAGGCGGCGAACGTAGAACCGGCAACGTTTCACGCACGTTGCATCCGATCGGAGTAGTGGCGCGCTTGCCCGTGTGGCGGTACGGCCTGCATCCTGGACCGATGGACCCCGTCGACCTGGGTTCCGCGCGTCCGGTGATCTTCGAGTCGTGGCGGCGGTCCCTCGCCGCGCACGTCGACCCGGACCGGCACGAGGCGCCGGTCGTCCACACGCGCGACGAGATCGCCGACCTGCGCGGGGAGCACCCGCTGGCCGCGACCGTGCCGCTGCTGCAGCACACGCTGTCGATGGATGACACGATCATGATCGTCACCGACACCCGCGGCACGATCCTGTGGTGCGAGGGCGACAACCAGGTCCGGCACACCGCCGAACGCGTCCACCTCACCGAGGGGTCGCGCTGGAGCGAGGACGTCATCGGCACGAACGCGATGGGCACCGCGCTCGCCACCGGCGCGCCCGTCACCGTCCACTCCAGCGAGCACCTGGTGCGCACCTACCACGGCTGGACGTGCGCGGCGAGCCCGATCCACGACCCGCACACGGGCGTGCTGCTCGGCGTCGTCGACGTCAGCGGACCGCTCAAGACCATGCACCCGGCCGTCGCGCAGCTCGTGTCCGCGGCCGCCCGGCTCGCCACGCACCACCTGCGGCAGTTCGCGCCGCGGCAGCACGTGCTCACGCTGGACTTCCTCGGCGGACTGCACGCCGACCTCGACGGCCGCCCGCTCACGCTGACGTTGCGCAACGCCGAGGTCCTCACCGCGCTCGCCCTGCACCCCAAGGGCCTGACGGCGGAACAGCTCGCGTTGTTGCTCTATGGTGAACGAGGGAACCCGACCACGGTCCGCGCGGAGCTGCACAGGCTGCGCGCGCAGCTCGGTGGTGTCCTGTTGACGAGGCCGTACCGGCTCGACGCCGTGGTGCGCGGCGACTTCCTGGACGTGCGGACGGCGCTGCGCTCCGGCGACGCGGGCAAGGCGACCCGGCACTACCAGGGTGATCTGCTGCCCCGGTCGGACGCGCCGGTGATCCGCGAGGAGCGGGTCGACCTCGCCGCCGCGGTGCGCAGGGGCGTGCTGGAGCGGGGAGATCTCGACGCACTGCTCCGGTTCGCGGACAACGGGGACGACGCTGAGGTGCTCGAACGCCTGCACGTCCTGCTCCCGGTGACCGACCCTCGTCACGCGCTCGTCTCCTCGCGCCTGCGAAGGGCGCTGGAATAGGCTTTCCCGCAAGGGGAGGGCGACAGTGAAGCAGTGCATCAACTGCATGACCCGGTTGCCGCGCAAGGACGTCACCGAGGTCGCGTGGTGTGCTTTGTGCGAACCGTGTCTGCGCGTCGTGGCGGACCAGATGAAACCGCTGCACGACGACGCGTCCGTGCGGATCCTGCGGTGCGGGTGGTGCGGCACCGCGCGCTCGTGCGGCACCGGCTGGAGCACGCGGTGCCTGGTGTGCCTGGACGACAGGTCCGTGCCCGACCCGGCGGTGCAGCGGATCGCGCACCGGCTGGAGCTCGACGGCACCTGGCGGGAGAACTCCGAGCTCATCGCCGCGACCACGGTGAAGATCCGGCTCGCCAAGCACTTCCGGCCCGGCGTCACCGTCCTCGCGACGGACGTGCACGGCCTGCCGTGGACCGGGTACCGGTGGCTGACGAGGTCGCACGGCACGTGGGGCCGCGACGACGAGACGGGCGAGGTGCGGCAGCTCAAGCGCGTGCGCGGCGAGTCGGGCCTGCTCTACCTGGTGCGGTACGGGCCGGTGCTCAAGTTCGGGCGCGGGACCGAGGACCGGGTGGGCGGGCACGTCGCGCAGGGCGCGGTACCGGTCCTCGTGCTGTCCGCGCCGAGCCAGCAGGTCGCCGTGGCGAGGGATCGGCTCAAGCGCCTGCACCGCAGCGAGCTGGTGTCGCAGCGGACCCCGGTCGACCTGTTCGCGGTGCTGCCGGACGGCGTCGACGTCACGGACCGGTTCTCGCGGAGTTGATCGCACCCGGACCGGGTAGTCCTGCGGCGTGGACGTCGTCGTGGTCGGTCAGGTGGCGCGGGACCTGGTCCTCGTCGTGGACGAGGTGCCGGGCCCCGGCGGGTCCGCGCCCGTGCGGGAACGCCGGGAGCTGCTGGGCGGCAAGGGCGCGAACATCGCGGTCGGCCTGGCCCAGCTCGGCGCGCCGGTCGCGCTCGTCGGCGTGGTCGGCGACGACGATGTCGGCACGCGGCTGATCGCGAGGGCCGGGGCCGACGGCATCGCCACCGAAAGCGTCGTGCGGCGCCCGAACTGCAGCACGGCGCTGTTCGTGGACGTCGTCGCGGACGGCTGGCGCTACCTGGAGGACGTCCCGGACGGCGCGTTGCTGCGCGAGGACGACCTCCCGCTCGACCTCATCGCGCGGGCGGACACCGTGGTCGTGCAGCTCCAGCAGCCGCCGGAGGTGGCGCTGAAGGCCGCGCGGGCGGCGTCCGGGCGGGTCGTGCTGGACGGCGCGCCCGAACGGCTGCGGGACGAGCTGCTGGCGTGCGCCGACGTGGTCCGCGCCGACCACCGGGAGGCCGAGCTGCTCACCGGCCGGGAGATCGAGAGCGCCGACGACGCGCTGCGGGCCGCGCGCGAGCTGGAGGGCGTCGAACTGGTCGCGTTCGCCGTGGACGGCGTGGGCAACGTGTTCGCGTGGGACGGCGGAGAGCTGGTGCTGCCGCTGGGGGACACCGAGGTGGTGGACACGACCGGCGGCGGGGACGCGTTCGTGGCGGCGCTGACGTTCGCGCTGACCCGTGGCGACGGACCCGAGCGGGCGGCCCGACTGGCGGTGGCGGCCTCCGGGGCGACGGTGTCGCACCCCGGTGGGCGGCCCTGCCTCCGGCTGACCGACGACGGAAGCTCACTGGACGCTGATCAGGCGCGTTATCGTTGAGTCGTCCAGTGAGGGGAGGGGTCCGCGTGCGAGTGCTCGCCGTCGTGCTGTTGCTGCTGCTCTCGGCCGCGCCCGCGCAGGCCGCGACAGGCACGTACCTGCGCGTCGGGCACTTCTCGATGGACCAGGCGCGCGTCGACGCGGTCCTGGACGGGGTCAAGCTCGGCACCCTCGACTACGCCGACCTAGACGACTACCGCCGCGTCGAACCCGGCGACCACGTCGTCGAGTTCCGCATGTCCGAGCCGGGCAGCCCGCTGCTGCGCTCGGTGACGGTGCGGGCGGAGGCCGAGAAGACCTACACCGTCGTCGACATCGCGTCCTCGATGAAGGTGCTCGAGGACGACATCAGCCTGCCGCCGAACGGGCAGGCGCGGCTGCGTGTGATCAACGCCGGGGACGCGGAGACCGACGTGGCGCGCGGCGCCACGACCCCGCACCGCGGTGTGCAGCCCTACTCCACCACCGGGTACGTGCTGGTCCCGCCCGGCGCGGAGCCGCTGGAGGTCCGGCAGCGCGGCAAGGACACCACGACGCTGGACGCGCCGCTCGAACCCGGTGGCGTCTACTCGCTGCTGGTCAACGCGCGGCGGATCGAGCTGCGCACCGACGCCAAGGGCGCCGAGGTCGTCCCGTCGGGCGGGCAGGAGACCGGCTTCGGCGGCATGGCGGGCGGCTGGGACTGGCTCACCGCCCTGGTGATCGCGCTCATCGTGGGCGTGGCGATGTACTCGGTGCGCGGCCGGCTGTTCCGGTTCGGCTGATGGCCAAGGGCAAGCTCCTGATGGGCGTGGCGGTGCTGGTCACGCTGATCTACGTGGTCAAGGGGCCGGGCAGCGACGAGGTGCCCGAACCCGTCACGGTGCTGATCCCGTCGATCGGCGTCGACACGACGCTGGAAGCGCTGAAGGTCGACTCGGCGGGCGCGCTGGAGCCGCCGACCCGTGCGGACCAGGCCGGCTGGTTCGCCAAGGGGATCGCGCCCGGTGACGCCGGTCCGGCCGTGATCGCGGGGCACGTCGACTCGAAGACCGGGCCCGGCGTGTTCTTCCGGCTGCCCGAGCTGCAGCCGGGGGCCGAGGTGCTGGTCGAGCGCGAGGACGGCAGCAAGCTCACGTTCGTCGTCAGCGGCTCGCGCAAGACCGAGAAGGCGGCGTTCCCGACGGCCGAGGTGTACGGGCCGACGCCGCTGTCGGAGCTGCGGCTCGTGACGTGCGGGGGAGAGTTCGACCGGGCTGCGGGCAGCTACCGGGAGAACGTCATCGTGACGGCGGTGCTGAAAGTCTGACGGTCTCGTCCGCCCACCTGTCCAGCAGCACGGCGTCGTGCGAGATCGCGAGCACGCCCGCGCCGGACTCGCGCTGGTAGTCCCGGATCACGCCGACCAGCGCCGCGGTGGTCGAGGCGTCGAGCATCGTCGTCATCTCGTCGCAGATCAGGTACCGCGGGTTCAGCGCGAGCGCGCGGGCGAGGCAGGCGCGTTGCAGCTGGCCGTCGCTGACCTCGTGCGGGCGCCGGCCCAGCAGGTCGTCGGTGAGCATGACCTTCTCGGCCAGCTCGTCCACGCGGTCCGCGCCCGGTTCGGCGATGGCCTGGCGCAGCGTGAACCGCGGGTCGACCGACAGCCGGGGCTGCTGGAACAGCACGCCGATCTTCGTGCGCTGACGGGCCTGGAACCGGTACCCGGTCACCGTCTCGCCGTCGATCTCGACGGTGCCGGCGAACGGCTTGTGCAGCAACGCGAGCACGCGCGCCAAAGTGGACTTCCCGGACCCGCTCGGCCCGGCGAGCCCCACGGTCTGTCCCGGCTGGACGGTCAGGCTGACGTCGGTGATCACCGGGGCGCGGTAGCCCGCGGTGATGCCCAGGCCGGTCAGCACGGGCGGTGGCACGCGACGGCGTGCGGCGAGTCGGTGAGCACGGGGCGGTCCTCGCAGATCGCTGTGGCCTGCTCGCAGCGCGGGGCGAACGCGCAGCCCGCGGGCAGGTCGGTGAGCAGGGGAGGCTGGCCCGGTACCGGCACGAAGTCCCGGTCCGGCAACGCGTTGGCGAGACCTCTCGCGTACGGGTGCTTGGCGTTGTCGAGCACCTCGTGCGACGGTCCGACCTCGACGATCCGGCCCGCGTACATCACCGCGATCCGGTCGGCGACCTGGTGGGCGGCCGCGAGGTCGTGCGTGATCAGCAGGACGGCGTGGCCGTCGTCGACCAGCCGCCGGAACTCGGCCAGCAGCCCGTCCACGAGGTCGCGGTCGAGACCGGTGGTCGGTTCGTCGGCGATCAGCAGCGACGGGTCGCCGACGAGCGCCAGCGCGTTCGCGACCCGCTGCGCCATGCCGCCGGACAGCTCGTGCGGGTAGCGGTCGAGGTGCTCGGGCAGCAGGCCGGCCCGTTCGGCCGCCCGCGCCGCGTCGCCGCCGAGGACCCGCGCGGCCTCCTCCAACTGGGCCCGCGCCGTGCGGACCGGCGTGAGGTGGCTCGCCGGGCTCTGCGGGATCAGGCCGATCCGGCGGCCGCGGATCGTGGTCGCGAGCTCGTGGTCGGACGCCGCGAGCAGGTCCACGTCGCCGAGCCGCGCGCTGCCGGAGGTCTCCGCGTTGCCCGGCAGGAACCCGAGCAGCGCCGAGGCCAGCACGGTCTTGCCGCAGCCGCTCTCGCCGACCAGCGCCACGCACTCGCCGGGCCGCAGCACGAGCGACACGTCGTTCACGGCCTCGACGGTCGCGCCCTGCAGCGCGAACCGCACCGACACCCGGTCGATCTCCAGGTTCACCACGTCAACTCCGTGCGCCGCTTGGGGTTCAGCCGGTCCCGCCACACGCCGCTCACGCCGGACACCGCGAGCGTCGTGACGATCAGCAGCAGGCCGGGAGCGAGCGACATCCACCAGCCGCCGATCAGCAGCGAGCGCTGGGCGTCGTTGATCATGTTGCCGACGCTGGCCGCGTGCGGCGGAAGGCCGAGGCCCAGGAACGACAGCGCCGTCTCGTGCCACACGGCGTGCGGCACCATCAGCGTGGTCGCGAGCAGCACCTGCGGGGCGACGTTCGGCAGCAGGTGCCGGGTCAGCACCTGGAGCCGCGAGGCGCCGCCGACGATCGCCGCGTCGATGAACGGCCTGGTGCGCAACGACAACACCTCGGACCGCACGATCCGGGCGGCGGTGAGCCAGTGCGTCAGCGCGATCGAGATGATCACGGCGTGCAGGCTGGGGCGCAGGATCGCGACGATCACGATGCCCAGCAGCAGGTGTGGCACCGAGGCGATCGCGTCGACCACGCGCATCAGGAGCCGGTCGAACCAGCCGCCGATCGACCCGGCCAGCGCGCCGACCGCCGTGCCGACGACCGCGGAGATCACCGCGGCGACCACGCCGACCGTGAGCGAGACGCGCAGCGCGTAGACGCAGCGCAGCAGCACGTCGCGGCCCAGTTCGTCGGTGCCGAACAGGTGCGCGGCGGACGGCGGCTGATTGGCGATCGCGAGGTCGACGTACTGCTCGTTGAGCTCGACGAAGAGCGGCACCACCAGCACGGTCACCGCGACGAGCCCGAGGACGACCGCCGACGGCAGCAGCCGCCACTTCGGCGACCGCGGCGGCGACGCGGCGGTGAGGCGGCTGCGCGGGGCGGGACGCCAGGTCAGGTCAGCCATCGAGCGCCACCCTCGGGTCGGCCAGTGCGTAGAGGACGTCGGCCAGCAGGTTGCCGACCAGCACCACGCCGGTCGCCATCACGGTCAGCGCGCCGAGCAGGGCGAAGTCGACGTTCAGCGCCGCCTCCACGGTGGCCCGCGCGATGCCGGGCCACGAGAACACCGTCTCCACCAGCAACGCCCCGGTGATCAGCTCGGGCAGCCGGGCGCCGAGCAGCGTGAGGAACGGCAGCAGCGAGGTGCGCAGCGCGTGCCCCGACACCACCAGGTGGTCGGGCAGGCCGCGGGCACGCGCGCCGATCACGTGGTCCTGCGTGAACGACTCCAGCAGGTTCTGCCGCACGAACAGCACGAACCACGGCGCCTGCGAGATCGCCAGCACCGCCACCGGCAGCACCATGTGCACCGCGACGCCGCCGACCGACGGAGGTTCGGAGCCCGTCGTCACGCCCCCGCCGGGCAACCACCGCAGCTGCAACGCGAAGACGTACAGCACCGCGAGGCCGAGCCAGAACACGGGCGCGGCCTCCAGCGCGTAGCACCCGCCGGTGATGCCCCGGTCGAGCCACGAACCCTGGCGCCACGCGGCGAGCGTGCCCAGCAGCAGCCCGAGCACCAGCGCGAGCGTGAAGCCGACCGACACCAGCAGCACCGTCCACCCGAGACGGTCGCCGATCACGGCGGACACGGGTTGCTGCAACGACAGCGAGTCGCCGAGGTCGCCCGCGACGGCGTGCCGCAACCACGCCCAGTACTGCGACACGACCGGTTCGTCGACGCCCCAGTTCTCCCGCAGCTGGGCCACGCGTTCGGGGGAGGCGCCGATGATCCGGACGCCGAAGTAGCGCTCCACCGGGTCGAACGGCGAGGCTTTGGCCAGCACGAACAACGCGAAGCTGACCACCAGCAGCACCGGCACCGCGAACGCGAGCCGCCGCAGCGCGAGCCTGCCGATCTGCTTCCCGCGCGTCACGACTTGGGGGTCCAGCGCTCGAGGTTCCACCACACCGCGTGCACGAGGCCGTGGTCGTGCGGCTCGACCTGGGTCTCCTGGCCGTTCCACTTGTCGCGCAGGACGTAGGTGTGGTCGAGGAACACCAGGAACGCCCAGCCGGGGTCGGCGGCGTACGCGGCCTGGAACTCGTCGTAGGCCTTCTCGCGCGCGACCGGGTCGAGGCTGCGGCGCGCGGTGTCGAGCGCGGTGTCCACAGTGGAGTTTCGGTACAGCGTCATGTTCACGTAGCCGTCCTGGCCCGCGTACCTGCTGTGCAGCAACGTGTAGGCCGCCGTGTCCGGGTCGTACGGGTCGCCGCCGCCCCAGACCGACGCCGCCTCCTTGCGGCGCTGCAGCATGATCTCGAACGTGGTCGCCTCGACGGGCGCGTCGATGCCGAGCTTCGCGATGTCGGACGCCGTGGCGAGCGCGAGCTCCTTGCGCAGCACGTCCGGCGCGGGGTAGAGCACGGGAAGCCGCGCCGGCTGCCCGTCCTTGGCGCGCTTGCCGTCCGCGCCCTTGCGCCAGCCGGCCTCGTCGAGCAGCTTCTCGGCCTGCGCCACGTCGTAGGTGAACGCGGTCTTCTCGTCGTACCAGTCTTTGAGGTACGGCGAGATCGGCGTCGACGCGGGCTTGCCGGAGCCCGCCAGCACAGCGTCGATCATGGCCTGGCGGTTGATGCCGAGGTTGATCGCGCGCCGGACCTGCGGGGACGAGGTGAGCGGCAGCTCGGACGGGATGCCGAGACCGCGGTAGTCCGCGGACGGGTTCTGCACGATCTTGTAACCGGACCTGTCGCGGTAGGTCTGGGCGAGCTTGGGCGGCAGCACCGTGCCGTCGAACTCGCCGGCGGCCATCCGGGTCGCGCGGGCGTTGTCGTCGGGCACGAAGACCACGGTCACGGACTTGATCGCGGGCGCGCCGCCCCAGTACTTCTCGTTGGCCTTCAACACCATCCGGTCGCCCTTGCGCCACGTCTCGACCGTGTACGGACCGGAGCCGACCGGCGCGGTGTTGAAGGGCGCGCTGTTGATGTCCTGGCCGGTCAGCTTCGCCGCGGGCACGATGCCGAGTGCGAGCTGCTGGGCGAACGGGGCGTAGGGGTAGGAGAGCGTGAACTCGACGGTGGCGGGGTCGACGGCCCTGACGTCGGCCAGCGCGTCGAACCGCGAGGCGATCGTCGAGTTCACCTTCTTGTCCACCACGGACTTGTAGGTGAACACGACGTCGTCCGCGGTCAGCGGCGTGCCGTCGGAGAACGTGATGTCCTTGCGCAGCTTGGCGGTCCACTTCAGGCCGTCCGCCGACGCCGACGGCAGCTCCGCGGCCAGCGCGGGCTGCAGGGCCAGCGAGGCGTCCCTGGAGACCAGGCCGTCGAAGATCTTCGCCGCGCCGTCCGGGGCGTACCCGAGCACGGGGTTGAGGTTCTCCGGCTCACTGCCCGCGCCGATGACGATGGACGTGGCCGGTGCGGTCGTCGCGCCGTCGGGTGAGGTGCACCCCGCCAGCAGGACCAGGGCCACCAAAGCCGCTCGACGCATCCAGTTCCTCCCCAGAAGTCCGTGTTGCGGGGAGAAGCTAACAGCAAAGAACTTGCAATAGGCAATACCTGGCATGACTGCGTTCGAGCCGGACTCGTGCCAGCATCAAGGCCATGACCAACGGAGTGCACACCCACGAGCACAGCCACGGTGACACGACTCATACGCATCCCCACGGGGATCACGCGCACGACCACGTCGAGCACGAGCACACCCACACGCACGACGGTGAAACGCACTCGCACACGCACGTGCACGACGCCGGCCACGTGGACGAACACGAGCACGCGCACTGAGATCAGTGTGATTCGCGGGTGACCTCGCTGCCGCTGGAGCCGACCAGGAAGTCCAGGTCGGCTCCGGTGTCGGCGCCCAGCACGTGGTCGACGTAGAGCCGCTGCCAGCCGCGGGACGGGGCCGCGAACGCGCTGGCCATCGCCTCGCTCGGCGTGCGCCGCAAGAAGTCCGGGTCCTCCACGTCGATGCGGCGGTTCGCCACGTCCAGCACGATGACGTCGCCGGTGCGCACGAAGCCGAGCGGACCACCCGCCGCCGCTTCCGGTGCCACGTGCAGGACCACCGTGCCGTAGGCCGTTCCGCTCATCCGCCCGTCGCAGACGCGGACCATGTCGCGCACGCCCTGCTCCAGCAGCTTCTTGGGCAACGGCATGTTCGACACCTCGGGCATGCCGGGGTAGCCGCGGGGGCCGCAGCCGCGCAGCACCAGCACGGAGTCCGCGTCCACGTCGAGGTCCGGGTCGTCGACGCGGGCGTGGAAGTCCTCGATGCTGTCGAACACCACGGCCCTGCCCCGGTGCCGCAGCAGGTGCGGCGACGCGGCCGCCGGTTTGATCAGACATCCTGATGGCGCCAAGTTGCCGCGCAGCACCGCGATCCCGCCCTCGGCGATGATCGGCTCGGCCCGCGGGCGGATCACCTCGGGGTCCCAGATCGGCGCGTCGTCGAGGTGCTCGACCAACGGTCGCCCGGTGACCGCGAGCGCGGTGGGGTCGAGCAGGTCGCGCACCTCCCGCAGCACGGCGAGCAGCCCGCCCGCGCGGTGGAAGTCCTCCATCAGGAACCGGCCGGCGGGCTGGAGGTCCACCAGCAGCGGCACCCCGGAGCCGATCCGGTCGAAGTCGTCGAGCGTCAGGTCGACGCCGAGCCGTCCGGCGATCGCGAGCAGGTGCACCACCGCGTTGGTCGACCCGCCGATCGCCGCGAGCGCCACGATGGCGTTGTGGAAGCCGGCCTTGCCGAGGAACGTGCTCGGCCGCCGGTCCTGCTCGACCAGCTCCACCGCGAGCCGGCCGGTGCCGTGCGCGGCCTCCAGCAACCGGCTGTCCGCCGCCGGGGTGCCCGCCACGCCGGGGACCACGGTGCCGAGCGCCTCGGCGACCAGCGCCATGGTCGACGCGGTGCCCATGGTGTTGCAGTGGCCGCGGCTGCGGATCATCGCCGACTCCGACTTGATGAACGCGTCCTGCGACAACGTGCCCGCGCGCACCTCCTCGGACAGCCGCCACACGTCCGTGCCGCACCCCAGGGGAGTGCCGCGGAACGTGCCGGTGAGCATCGGCCCGCCCGGCAGCACGACCGCCGGCAGGTCGACCGACGCGGCGGCCATCAGCAGCGCCGGGATCGTCTTGTCGCAGCCGCCGAGCAGCACCACGCCGTCGACCGGGTTGGCGCGCAGCATCTCCTCGGCCGCCATCGCGGCCATGTTGCGCCACAGCATCGCGGTGGGGCGGACGTTGGTCTCGCCCAGCGACACTACGGGCAGGTTCAGCGGGATGCCGCCGGCCTCGTACACGCCGTGCGAGACGGACTTGGCGACCTCGTCGAAGTGCGCGTTACACGGCGTGAGGTCCGAGGCGGTGTTGGCGATGGCGATCTGCGGGCGGCGGAACGCGTCGTCCGGTGTGCCGCGGCGCATCCAGGCGCGGTGGATGTAGGCGTTGCGGTCGTCCCCGGCGTACCAGTGCTCGCTGCGTAGTCCCACTGCGCCTCCCTGAGGTCCCTCCCGACCTTAACCACAGGGGAAGGCCGAGCGGCAGGTGTCGCGCGGCCTTGGTGCGGCCGCCGCCCTGCTACATCGGCAGGTCGGGCGGGAGCTGCAACGCGATGGTGATCAGCGAGTGGACCCGGTTCGCGATCACCGAGAGCAGGCCGTGCATCTCCGGCGACGCGGCGTCGGCGGCCTCCTGCAGCGTGCGCAGGTCCGTGTCGATCTGCCCGAGCACCGCCGCGGTGTCGGCCGGACCGGCGGCGAAGGCCCGCGCGATGTCCTCCAGGGGAAGACCGTGGACCTCCAGGCGTTGCACTAGGTGGATGCGCTCCACGTCGTCGGCGCGGTAGAGGCGGTAGTTGCTCGCGGTGCGCTGGGCGGGACTGATCAGGCCCAGCGTCGTGTAGTAGTCGACGGTGCGGATGCTGACGCCCGCACGGGCGGCGAGTTCGCCGATCTTCAGCAGTGCTTCGGACAAAGCGATGACCTCCCGTCCGCAAACCATACAGTGCTACGTGCTACTGTTGGAAACATGCCTGAAGAAGCCGACGTAGACGGCTGTAGTACGTGGCCGGGTGCGCCTTGTTGATCGCATCCGGCTTGCTCGCCATCGTGGCCCTCACCGTGGCCACCGGCTATTTCGTCGCGCAGGAGTTCGCGTACATGGCGGTCGACCGCGGCCGCCTGCAGCAGTTGGCCGAGGGCGGCTCGAAAGCCGCCGAGCGCGCCTACCGCGTGACGCAGAAGCTCTCGTTCATGCTGTCCGGTGCCCAGTTCGGCATCACCGTCACGGCGCTGCTCGTGGGATACGTGGCCGAGCCGCTGCTCGGCACCGGCCTCGGCATCCCCGGCTCGATGGTGATCGCGCTGGTGTTCGCGACCTTCGTGCAGATGGTGCTCGGTGAGCTGCTGCCGAAGAACCTCGCGATCGCGCGGCCGGAGAAGCTCGCGCTGGCCCTGAGCTCCTCGACGCTCGTGTACCTCAAGATCGCCGGTCCGGTGATCCGGTTGTTCGACGCGGCCGCCAACCGGCTGCTGCGCGCGATCGGCATCGAGCCCGTCGAGGAGCTGCCGCAGGGCGCGACGCCGGAGGACTTCAAGCAGATCGTGGAGGACGCGGGGGAGCAGGGTCACCTGGACCCCGAGCTGACCCGGCTGCTGGAGCACGGCATCGGGTTCCGCGAACTGGTCGCCGAGCAGGCGATGACGCCGCGCGTGAACGTCCACACCGTCCGGTTCGACGACCCCGCCGCGCGCGTGGTGTCGTTGCTGGACACCGGGAACTCGCGGTTCCCCGTGGTCGGTGAGGACCTCGACGACCTGCGCGGTGTCGTGGGGCTCGCGGAGGTGCTGACCCTGGAGCCGGAGGAGCGGTCCGCGACGGCGATCGGGAAGATCGCCTCGCCCGCCCTCGTGGTCCCGGCGACGCTGCCGCTGCCCGCGGTGCTCGAGAGGCTGCGCACCGAACGCCGCCAGCTCGCCTGCGTGGTCGACGAGTTCGGCGGGTTCGCCGGCGTGATCTCGCTGGAGGACCTGGCCGAGGAGCTCGTCGGTGAGATCCACGACGAGGACGACCGCGTGCCCGACATGATCGAGAAGGTCGGCGACGACTGGCTCGTGCCCGGCCGCATGAGGCTGGACGAGGTCGAGGACGCCACCGGCGTGGAGCTGCCGGCCGACGACGCCTACGACACGGTCTCCGGCCTGGTGCTGCACCAGCTGGGGCGCGTGGCCGAGGCCGGCGACGAGATCGAGATGGACGGCGTGCGCCTGGTGGTCACCACCGTGGCGCGCAACGTGCCCGACAGGGTGGTGTTGTCCCGATGAGCATCGCCATCTCCGTGGTGCTGCTGGCGTTGAACGGCTTCTTCGTGGCCGCCGAGTTCGCGTTGATCGCGGCGAAGCGGCACCGCCTGGAGCAGGCGGCCGAGACGTCGCGCGCGGCCCGTGCCGCCGTGGCGGGCGTGCGCGAGCTGTCGCTGATGCTCGCGGGCGCCCAGCTCGGCATCACCCTGTGCACCCTGGGTCTGGGCGCGCTGGCCAAGCCGGCCGTCGCGGACCTGCTCGAACCGGCGCTCGCGTGGACCGGCCTGCCGGAGGCGTTCGCGTACGGCATCGCGTTCACGATCAGCCTGGTGCTGGTGGTGTTCCTGCACATGGTCGTCGGCGAGATGGCTCCGAAGTCGTGGGCCATCGCGCACCCCGAGCGGTCCGCGCTGATCCTCGCGCTGCCGTTCCGCGCGTTCGCCCGCTCGGTCCGCTGGCTCCTCAGTGGACTGAACTCGGCGACGAACGGCCTGCTGCGCCTGATGAAGGTCGAGCCGCAGGACGAGCTGGCGCAGGCGCACCGCCCGGACGACCTGCGGATGCTGCTGCGCCAGTCCGCCGAGCACGGCCTCATCCCCGAGGCGCAGCAGCGGTTGCTGACGCGGATGCTGCAGGTGCAGCGCACGACCGTGCGCGAGGTCATGGTGCCGGTCGCGGAGACGTCGACGGTCACCGAGGACGTCACCGCGCGGGAGATCGAGCGGCGCAGCCTCCAGTGTGGACGGTCGCGCTTCCCGGTCGTCGGCGCGGACGGCCGGTACGCGGGGCTCGTGCACATCCGCGAGGCCATGCGCGCCACGGCCCGCGGCGAGGACCCGCCGGCCCGCGAGCTGATGGGCCCGGTGCTGTCGCTGCCCGCGTCGCTGCCGGTGGCTCAGGCCGTGACGCGGATGCGCGAGGAACGCGCGCAGCTCGCCCTCGTCGCGGACGACGGCGACACCGTTGGCATCGCTGCCCTCGAAGACCTCCTCGAAGAGCTGATCGGCGACTTCGAGGACGAAACCGACACCCGTCCGGTCGGCGTCCGCTGACCGGAGTTTCCCAGGGAGGAAACGCACATGTTCAAACGGATGCTCAGCGCCTTCGGCGTCGGCGGCCCGTCGGTCGACACCGTGCTGGACTCGCCGCACGCCGCGCCCGGCCAGCTCGTCACCGGGCAGGTGCGCATCCAGGGCGGCAGCGCGGACGCCGAGATCGGCCAGGTCGTGCTGTCGCTCGTCACCCGCGTCGAGGTCGAGCACGGCGACCACGAGTACGGCGGCGTGTCGGAGTTCCAGCGGGTCGTCGTGCAGCAGGGCGTGCGGGTCGCCGCGGGCCAGCTGCTCGCGATCCCGTTCCAGCTGCCGATCCCGTGGGAGACCCCGATCACCGCGGTCGGCGGCGGCCAGCTGCCCGGCATGACCGTCGGCGTGCGGACCGAGCTCGTGATCGCGGGCGCGCCGGACAAGGGCGACCTCGACCCCGTGCTGGTGCACCCGCTGCCGTCGCAGGACGCGGTGCTGAACGCGTTCGGGCAGCTGGGTTTCTCGTTCCGCAGCGCGGACGTCGAGGCCGGCCGCCTGCACGGCGTGCCGCAGGAGCTCGGTTTCTACCAGGAGATCGAGTTCTTCCCGCCGGCGCAGTTCGCCGGTGCCGTGCAGCAGGTCGAGCTGACGTTCGTGGCGAACCCGCACGAGCTCTACGTGATCCTCGAGGCCGACAAGCGCGGCGGCATGTTCTCGTCGGGCGGTGACGCGTTCGGCCACTTCCGCCTGTCGCACCAGGAGGCGCAGGTCGCGGACTGGGCGTCGTCCATCAACGGCTGGCTCTCCCAGGTGGCGCAGCGCGGTGGCGGCATGTTCGGTCAGCAGCACGGCCACTACGACCAGCACGGCCACCACGGGCACCACGGCCGGGGCGGCATGGGCATGGGCACGGTCGTCGCGGCCGGTGCCGCCGGTGTCGTCGGCGGCATGGTCGTCGGCGAGATGATGGACGACGCGTTCGAGGACTTCGGCGACTTCGGCGGCGAGTGACGTCCCACGACCTGAAGGGAACCGCTGATGGAGTGGATGACGAGCCCCGAGCTGTGGGTCGCGTTCGCCACCTTGCTGCTGCTCGAGATCGTGCTCGGCATCGACAACGTCATCTTCATCTCGATCCTGGCCGGGCGCCTGCCGGAGGAACAGCGGCGCCGGGCCCAGGTCGTGGGCCTCTCGCTGGCCCTCGTCACGCGCCTGCTGCTGCTCGCGTCGCTGGCGTGGGTGATCGGGCTGACGGCGCCGTTGTTCACGGTGTGGGGCCAGGAGATATCAGGGCGTGACCTGATCCTGCTGCTGGGCGGCCTGTTCCTGCTCGGCAAGGCCACCTTCGAGATCCACGAGCAGCTGGAGGGCGCCGACCACGCCAAGGAGCGCAAGGTCGTGTCGTTCGCCGGCGTGATCGCGCAGATCCTGGTGCTGGACATCGTGTTCTCGCTGGACTCGGTGATCACGGCCGTCGGCATGGTCGACGAGCTGGGCATCATGATCGCGGCCGTCGTCGTCGCGATGGTCGTGATGCTGGTCTCCGCCAAGGCGATCTCGGAGTTCGTGAACCGGCACCCGACGGTGAAGATGCTCGCGCTGTCGTTCCTGCTGCTGATCGGTGGCAGCCTGATCGCCGAGGGCTTCGACCAGCACATCCCGAAGGGGTACGTGTACGGACCGATCGCGTTCTCGGTGTTCGTGGAGTTCCTGAACCTGCGGATGCGCGCCCGGCGCACGTCCAAGCCGGTGGAGCTGCACGGCACGTACGTCAAGAACGAGACCGCCAAGAGCGCTGACTGAGTTTGCGTTCCGCCTACCGGGGTAGTCACGCTCTGCGTCAAGCAGTCGGCGTGGCTACCCCGGTTGGACGGAGGGCGACATGTCGGCGCTGGATTACGCACTGAGAGTCACGAGGGAACTCGGCCTGAGCGGTGAGTCGTCGTGCGTCGAGGACGTCAACCCGTTGCGGGTGTACGTCGCGGTGGACGGCCGCCTGCCCGGCAGGTCCGGCGACGTCGCTCTGCTGTGGACCGAGGGCCGCGGGTGGGCCATCGCCGTCGAGGACGGTCCGGAGCTGACCGTGGTGGCGCACCTGGCGGGTGCCGTCGAGCCGCCGCCCCGCACGGTCGCGCGGTGGGTGCGGCGTCAGTTCGCGGAGAGCAGCACGTCGGAGGCGGTGACCTCGGTCTCGCACACCGGGCACGTCGCCTGACCGAAGAAGTACCGGCCTGCGGCCCAGCTCGCTCAACCGGGCAGGGTCGGCGGGCCGCAGTGGCCGTTCCACCTCGGCGCCGTCGTCCTAGGCACGGCAGACGCCGGAACGCCGAGGGTCCGCCACCCCCGCGATCGGCTCGCGGGCGTGACGGACCCCGTGGGTGCACCCGGTCAGACGGTGACCGGCTCCTTCTCGTCCTTCTTCTTCTCGATCTCGTCCAGCGCGGTGCCCTCGACGTCGAGCTCCGGCAGCCAGCGCAGGAACTTCGGCAGCCACCAGGCGCGCTCACCGAGCAGCGCGAGCGCCGCCGGCACGAGCACCATGCGGACCACGAACGCGTCCACGAAGATGCCGACCGCCAGGGCGAACGCGATCGACTTCACCGTCGGCTCGCCCGCCGGGACGAAGCCCGCGAACACCGAGAACATGATCAGTGCCGCGGCCACGACGACCGGGGCCGCCTGGCGGAAGCCCGTGGTGATGGCCTCGATCGGCTTGGCGCCGCGGTGGTGCGCCTCGTGCATGCGGGACACCAGGAAGATCTGGTAGTCCATGGCGAGGCCGAACAGGATGCCGATCACCAGGATCGGCGTGAGGCTGATCAGCGGGCCGGTGGTGTCGAGGTTGACGGCGCTGGAGAGCCAGCCCCACTGGAACACCGCGACGGTGGCGCCGAGCGACGCGCCGATGGTCAGCAGGAAGCCGAGCACGCCGACCAGCGGCACGAGCAGCGAGCGGAACACCAGGATCAGCAGCACGAGCGCGAGGCCGACGACGACCGCGAGGTAGATCGGCAGGGCCTTGTCGAGGGACGTGGCCACGTCGACGCTCACCGCGGTGGCACCGGTGACGTACGCCCTGCCACCCTCCACGCCGGACAGTTCGGCGCGCAGGTCGGCGACGAGCTTCTCGGTCTCGACCGTGTCGGGGCCCGACTTCGGGATCACGGTGACGAGCGCGGACTTGCCGTCCTGGCTCGGCTGGGCCGGCGTCACCAGGGCGACGTCGGACAGCTTCGCGATCGGCTCGGAGGCCTTGGTGGCGGTCGCGGCGGCGCCGTCGCCCTCGAACAGGACGATGATCGGGCCGTTGAAGCCCTCGCCGAAGCCCTTCGCGAGGATCTGGTCCGCGCGCTCCTGCGTCGAACCGGCCGGCGGCTTCTGGATCAGGGTGGTGTCCATGGACGCGACCGGGATCGAGACGACGCCGAGCGCCACGACCGAGAGCAGCAGCGCGAGGACGCGGTTGCGGGTGATCGCGCCGGCCCAGCCGCGGATGACGCCGCGGTCCTTCGGCTCGACCGGGTTCTCGACGGTGGCGGAGCGCTCCTTGCGGGTCAGCACGCGGCGGCCGAGCATGCTCAGCACCGCGGGCACCAGCGTGATGGCGATCAGCACCGCGACGACGATCGTGGCGGCGGCCGAGACGCCCATCTGCGTGAGGAACGGGATGCCCGCGATCGCGAGGCCCACAAGCGCGATGACGACGGTCAGGCCGGCGGTCACGACGGCGGACCCGGCGGTGCCCACGGCGGTCGCGACGGCGTGGCCGACGTCGGAGCCGCGGCGCAGTTCCTGGCGGTAGCGGTTGATGATGAACAGCGCGTAGTCGATGCCGACCGCGAGACCCAGCATCGAGGCGAGGATCGGCGTGGTCGACTGCAGGTCCATGAACCCGGTCGCGATCGTGATGCCGAGCGTGCCGATGCCGACGCCGATGCCGGCGCTGAGCAGGTTCATGCCCGCGGTCACGAGCGAGCCGTAGGTGAGGGCGAGCACGGCCAGCGCGAGCACGACACCGAGGGCCTCGGTGATGCCGCCGACGTGCGGCGTCTCCTGCATCGCGGTGCCGGTGACCTCGACGGTCAACCCGGCCGCGCGGGCCTTGTCGACGGCCTTGGTCAGCTCGGCGCGCTGCTCGTCGGTGACCTCACCGGGCTTCACGTCGTAGGTGACGGTGCTGTAGCCGACGTCGAGGTCGCGGTTGACGCTCGGCGCCGCCGGGTCCAGCGGGTTCGTCGCCGACCGCACGCCCTGCAGCGCCGACTCGTCGGCCACGAGGTCCGTGATCGCCTTGACGTGCTGTGGGAGCTTCTGCCCGGCGGGCGCCTGCACGACGACCTTGGCCTGCGCGGTCTCACCCGAGCCGAACGTCTTCTGGATGCGCTCGAGCGCGGTCGTCGACTCCTGCCCGGGGATGGACATCGAGTTCGACGTCTCCCCGCCGAGCGTGAACGCGCCGGCACCGGCGCCGATCAGCACGAGGAGCCAGATCAGGACGACGGGAAGGCGGCGCCGGTGGGTGCCCATTCCCAGTCTGTAGAGCAGTTTCGCCATGATGGTCAGGCCTCCTGGTGCCCGAGTGCGTCGTAACAGGTAGCGAGGATCAAGGGGCGCCAGGTCGTCTTGTCACCCTCCTGGTTGGCCAGGAGGGTGAGCACGGCCATGGCGCTCAGCGCGCCGACGATGCGGATCGCGCGCGGCAGTTCCTTCTCCGGATCGATGACGAACAGCTCGTTGAGGAGCAGCTCGTCCTGCGCCTGCTGCGGGTCTTCGCCCGGAGCGGTCATCGTCCGGAACAGCAGCGCGACCATGCCAGGCCGGTCGAGCGCGTAGTCGGTCAGCAACTCCAGCGCCCTGCGGTCCCTCGTCGGTCCTGCGGGCATGTCTCCGACCAGGTCGAGGACGTGCCGGGTGTAGATGTGGCTCTGTTCCCACGCCGCTTCGAAGAGAGCTTCCTTGCTCGGGAAGTGGTGCAGCAGGCCGGCCTTGGACAGCCCGACGGCGTCCGCGAGCGACTTCAACGAGGTCTGCTCGAAGCCGTGCCGCGCGAAGAGCGCGGCGGCGGCGTCGAGGATCTTCTCGTCGACCCCGGTCCTGGGCTGTCGTGGCATGCAGCCGACTTTACGGCGTTCACCGACCGATTCGGTAGGTTTACCGACCGAAATGGTCGGTGGCGTTCGTCACCACAATGGGGGAGTGATCGAGTTTCGAGCGGTGGTTGAGGTGACGGGGAGTCACATCGAGTTGTCCGGGCAGATGTCTCGCGAGAAGGTCGACGCGGCGCTCGCGGCCATCGCCGAGTACAACCGCGACGAGGACGGCACGGGGTCGTGCGCCGGGTTGCTGGAACAGGAGTGCCTGATCATGGCGGGCGGGCTGCGCGTGCGGGACACCGCGACGGGCGTCCAGGTCGAGCCGGGCTGCTGCGCGGGACTGGAGGACTGGCGTCAGTGGCTGTGGCTCGCGGACGGCGAGCGCCCGTGGCTCGGTCACAGCCCGGAGCCGGGGCTCGAGTTCCGCGACGGCGCGGCCCTGCTGTGGCAGGACTCCGGGCGGGTGGACGGACCTGCCTGCGAGATCCCGATCGCGGATGTCCCAGGGCACCTGGAGAGCGTGCGGCGGGACCTCGCCGGGTTCCTGGACCTGGTGCGCCGTTGGGCGCCGGACGGCCTCGGCGACGCCCTCGCCGCGCGGTTCGACGCCGAGTTCCGCGTCAGCGAGCCTCTGTGAGAATGGCGCGATGTTCGTCTTCGACGCCGAGCTCTGGATCTGGGACGCCCGCCGCACCGAGACCTGGACGTTCGTGACGCTGCCCGAGGACGTCTCGGACCAGATCCGCGACGTCGCCACGCCCGGTCCCGGCTTCGGCGCGGTCAAGGTGCGCGCCGGCGTGGGTGCCAGCACGTGGTCGACGTCGGTGTTCCCGGACAAGCAGTCCGGTTGCTACGTGCTGCCCGTGAAAGCCGCCGTGCGCAAGAAGAACGGCGTCGAGCCGGGCGATGTCGTCGAGGTGACGGTCGAGCTTCTCTAGAGGTTCCAGTCGATGTCGGCGTAGATCGCGGCGTGGTCGCTGGCCGCGTGCACCTCGTTCGTCATCGTTTCGTAGACGTCCCAACGGTTCTTCGTGCGCGGGCCGCGCCAGACTCCCTTGCGGAACACGCCACCGCCGGTCGCCTTCGCGAACAGCGGTGGGGTGAGCAGGACGTAGTCGATCTTGCCCTTCTCGTTGACGCCGCGGTACGTGCCGAGGCGGTGGTCCCAGTCGAAGTTCTCGTGCTCGCTGATGTCGCGCAGGCCGGTGCGCTGGAACAGCGGGCGCAGGCACTCGCTGTCCGCGGTGTCGTTGAGGTCGCCGACGACGGCGATGTGCTCGTGGCCCTCGTCGCGCAGGCGGTTCACGATGCGGGCGATGCGGACAGCCTGGCGGAACCGGCGGCGGGCGCCGATCGGGTCGCCGGGAGCGCCGTAGCCCTTGGACTTCAGGTGGTTCACGAGCACGACGACCTCGGGGCCCGCGGGTGTGCGGACGTGGTACTCGGCGCAGTCGCGGGAGAAGACGACGCCCGAGGTGTCCTTCGCGTACACGTGCGTGCGGATGGTGATGACCTGGTGGCCGTCGCGCGTCAGCAGGCCCACGTTGATGCCGCGTTCGTCGTTGCCGTCGATGAGGTGCACCTCGTCGTACGGGGTCCAGCCGACGTGCTTGAGCATCGACGCGGAGAACATGTGCAGCAGCTCGCGCGACTCGGCCTCGACCACGCCGAGGACGTGGGCGCCGACGTCGCGCATCACCTGGGCGGTGTGGCGCGTGGCGAGTTCGCTGATGGGTTCGGTGGTGAGCTCGACCCAGCCGACCCACGACTCGCGACCGCTCGCCACGACCGAGGTCTCACCCGTGCGGTGGCGCGCCAGGAACCGGCCGCGGATGCGCCGCAGGACCGCGTACCTGCTGCGGTCGCTGCGCAGGAGTTCCAGCGTCGCCAGGTGTTCCTTCAGCTCTTCCTTGATCTCGGGCGTGTAGGCGTCGGCGGCGATGAGTTCGTTGAACCGGGCGTGGGCGGCCAGGACCGGGGCCGCGTGCTTGGTGGCGTTGCGGCCCATGACCTTCGGCCGCTCGAACATGTTCTCCACGTTGAACGAGCCGATGCGCGTGGTGCTCACACGGTCCAGGGTCGCATGTGGAGGAACGGGTTCGCCCTGGTCCGCTCGGGTGATCTTTCGTCACGACGGCCGATGAGGAGGGCTCCCAGGTGGCTGGGCTGCCGGACAGGTGAACGGGAGCCCTCCGGCCGTCGGCTACCCGGTCACGGGCAGGTGGAGCGGCTCAGGATCGACACCTTGTTCGGGTTGCTGTTGTCGATCTCCTTGCTGCTCTTCTTCTTCGCGGGCGCGACGAAGCACTTGTTGAAGCGCTCGCCGTTCTCGCGCACGAACTCCAGCTCGATCGCGCGAGCCTGGTTGCAGTGGTTGTTGTAGTAGACCGTCGTGGTGACGTTGCCGTCGCCCCAGGAGATGTTGATCTTCTGGCCGCTCGGCGACGCGCAGGCGGCCGACTTGCGGTGCACCGCCTGGGCGGACACCTCGCCGGTGGTCTGCGCACTGGCCATCACGGGCGTGAGCCCGGTGAGCGCGAGCCCCAGACCCGCGGCGGCCAGGACGAGATTGCGAGACTTCACGAAATACCCCTCGATGTTCAATTCCGGAGATGTCCCCTGCGAGCCGTTCGGCCCGTGACCACGACGTTGCCCTTTTGATCAAGGACGAACCTAGGATGAACCTTGAATCCACTGGGCTAGGGGTGATCTTGGAGTTCGGGCTGCTCGGCGCCGTCGACGTGCGCGACCGGGGCGAGGTGGTCGACATCGGCCACGTCCGGCAACGGTCTGTGCTGGTAGCGCTGCTGCTGGAGGAGGGACGGCCGGTCCCGGTCGACCGGCTGCTCGACCGCGTCTGGGGTGAACGGGCTCCGCTGCGGGCGCGCGAGACCCTTTACGGCTACGTGTCGAGGTTGCGCAAACTGCTCCAACTGGACATTGAACGCTCACCCGCCGGATATCGCCTGACGGTCGATCCATCGACGGTGGATCTTTTCCTCTTCCGGGCATTCGTGCGCGCCGGTGATTTCGACGCGGCGCTCGGGTTGTGGCGGGGCGAGGCGCTGGACGGCCTGGACTCGCCGTGGTTCGACGCCCAGCGCGAGAGCCTGCACGCCGAACGCCTCGCCGCCGAGCTGGACCGCAACGACGTGGCGCTCGCCGAGGGCCGGCACCACGCGCTCCTGCCGTCGTTGCGCCGCCTCTGCGACGACCGCCCGCACGACGAACGCGCCGCCGCGCAACTGATGCTGGCGCTGCACCGCTCGGGCAACGACGCGGAAGCGTTGCGGCACTACGAGATCCTGCGCTGCCGCCTGGCCGACGAGCTCGGCGCCGACCCGAGCAGGCCGTTGCAGGACGTGCACCGGCGGATCCTCGTGGGCGCGGTCGAGGAACGCGCCGCGGGGCCACGTCAGCTGCCCGCGCCGCACCCGTGGTTCACCGGCCGCACCGGCGAGCTGGCCGCGCTGGACGCCCCCGGCACCGTCGTGATCACCGCGATCGGCGGCACGGGAGGCATCGGCAAGACGGCGCTGGCGCTGCACTGGGCGCACCGGCGGCTCGCCGACTTCCCGGACGGCCAGCTCTACGTGAACCTGCGCGGGTTCGACCCGTCCGCCGAGCCGACGGCGCCGGAGACCGTGCTGCGCGAGTTCCTGGAGGCGCTGGGGGAGGAGACGATCCCGGCGGGCCTCGACGCGCGGGCCGCGCGCTACCGCAGCGTGGTCGAGGGCCGCAAGCTCCTCGTGGTGCTCGACAACGCCCGCTCCACCGAGCAGGTCGTGCCGCTGCTGCCGGGTCCGGACGCGACGGTGCTGGTCACGAGCCGCCTCAAGCTCGCGGGCCTGGTCGCCGCGCACGGCGCGCGGTCGGTGTCGCTCGACGTCCTGCACCCCGCCGACGCGCGCGAGTTCCTCGTGGCGAGGCTCGGCGCCGCACGCGTGGGCGCCGAGCCGGAGGTGGTCGAGGACCTGGTGACCTGGTGCGGGGGCCTGCCGTTGGCGCTGTCGATCGTCGCCGCGCGGGCCGTGCTGGAACCGGACCTCCCGCTGGCCGCGTTCGCCGCGGAACTGCGCGAGCAGCCGCTCGACGCGCTCGACGCGGGCGAGATCGGCACGAACCTGCGTGCCGTGTTCTCGTGGTCCGTGGCGGCGTTGTCCGACGAGGCCGCACGCCTCTTCGGACTGCTCGGCACCGTCGGCACGGCGGACGTGAGCCTCGCCGCGGCGGCCGCGCTCGCCGACCGCACCCCGACCCGCACCCGGATGGTGTTGCGGGAGCTGGAGAACGCGCACCTCGTGCACCAGCACGTGGCGGGCCGGTACCGGATGCACGACCTGGTCGGCCTGTACGCGGCCGACCTCGCCTCCGACGCGGGCACGCGGCTCGCGGACTTCTACGCCGCCACCGCACGGGCCGCCGCGCTCACGCTGGAGCCGCACAAACCGTTGCAGGAGCACGAAAGCGACCACGTCCTCGCGTTCGAGAACAACGCCGCGGCGATGGCCTGGTTCGACGCCGAGCACGCCTGCCTGATGACCGAGCAGCGGCAGGCCCTCGACCGCGGCGGCGTGGACGTCGCCTGGCTGATCGGCCGCGCGCTGAACAACTACCACCTCCGGCGCGGCCGCACCCAGGACGACACCGACGCGTGGCTGGTCGCGCTGCGGGCCGCCGAGGCGTTGGGAGACCCGCTCAAGCAGGGCACCGCGCACATGTGCCTGGGCGCGAACTTCGTCGAGCTGGGCCGGTCCCCGTTGGGACACCGGCACTTCGAGCACAGCCTGAGGCTGTTCGAGGGCATGGACAACCACGAGGCGCACGGCGGCGCGCACCGGGCGATCGCGTGGGCGGCCGAGTTCGAGGGCGACCTGGAGAAGGCGCTGGAGCACTCGCTCGCGGGCCTGGACCAGTTCCGGTTGGCGGGCAAGGAGATCCGCGTGGCCGAGTCGCTGAACGAGGTCGGCTGGCGGTACGCGTGCGTGGGCCGCTACGCCGAGGCCCGCCGCTACTGCGAGGAAGCCATGCTGCTCAACGAGAAGCTCGGTCACGCCGAGGGCTCGGCGGCCACGCTCGACAGCCTCGCGCACATCGCGCACCACGACGGCCGCCACGCCGACGCCGTCGCGCACTACCGCGCGGCCGTGGCGTTGTACCAGGACATCGACAACTCCGCCGAGCTCGCCACCGTGCTGGAGCACCTCGGGGACGTGCACGCGGCGGCGGGTGAGGACGCGCAGGCGCGCGAGCAGTGGGAACGGGCGCTGGAGCTGTACCGGGAGCAGGGCCGCGAGTCCGACGCCGCGACCCTGAGCGCTCGGCTCTAGACCCTGCTGAGCTGCCGGCCGCTCTCGATCAGCTCGTCCGTGAACGAGTCGAGGGCGCCAGCGAACTCGCGCTGGTCCGGCTCGTTCCAGTCCCGCAGCTGGTCGAGCAGCCACCGCCGCCACGCCCGCACGAGCTCGGTGAAGACCTCCGCGCCCCGGTCGGTGAAGCGGTAGCCGTCGTCGCCGAGCGCGAGGTGCCCGGACCGCACGAGCGCCTGCGCGGTGGGCTCGAAGATGCCGCCGGGCACCTTCGTCATCTCGGCGATCTCGTCGAGCGTGGCCACGCCGTCGTCCGTCGACGCCCGGTAGACGCGGCCGAGCAGCCACGCCTGTTCGAGCGGCAGGTCGACGCCGGAGCGCCGCAGCACGGCGAGGCCGGGGTCCTCGTCGGACTTCGCCACCACGGTCGAGACCAGCTTGCGCAGCTCGTCGTAGGAGTTCGACGGCGGCGCGGCGAAGCTCTCGCCCACGCCGCTGTTGCCGGTCGCGGCGGCCCGGGACGTGTCGCGCAACGGGACCTGCGGCAGGAAGACCGCCACGGCCAGTGCCACCAGCCCGATCGGGGCGGCGATCAGGAACATCATCTGCACCGTCTCGGCGTAGCCCGCGACGATCGGCGCGCGGACGGCGTCCGGCAGCGCGTGCACGGCGGCCGGGCTCGCGATGGCGCGCGGGTCGACGCCCGGCGGCACCACGAGGTGCTTCGGCAGCTGGTTCGCGTAGATCGTGCCGAAGATCGCGACGCCGAACGAGCTGCCCATCGTGCGCAGGAAGCTGATGCCGGACGTGGCGACGCCGAGGTCGGCGTAGTTCGTGGTGCTCTGCACGACGATCACCGGCACCTGCATCACCAGGCCGATGCCCGCGCCCAGCACCACCATGAACGCGCCCATCTCCCAGTAGCTGGTGGTGGCGTCCAGCAGCGACAGCAGGAACAGCCCGATGGTGAGCCCGACCGAGCCGACCAGGGGGAAGATCCGGTACCTGCCGGTGCGGCTGATCGTGTTGCCGGTGAGCAGGGCCGTGGCCATCAGCCCGGCGATGAGCGGCAGCATCCACAGCCCGGACGCCGTGGCCGACTCGCCGCGCACGTACTGCAGGTAGATCGGCAGGTACGTGATGCCGCCGAGCATCGCGAACCCGACGACGAAGCTCAGGATGCCCGACACCGTGAACACCCTGCTGCGGAACAACCTCATCGGCAGCATCGGCTCGGCCGCCCGCTGCTCCACGAACACGAACGCCACCAGCAGCACGATCGACCCGGCCGCCATCCACAGGATCGTCGGCGACGTCCACGCGTACTCGGTGCCGCCCCAGCTCGTGACGAGCGTCAGCCCGGTCGCCGCCAGCGCGATCAGCGCGATGCCCGCGTAGTCGATCTTCGGACGGCCCTCGGTCCTGATGGTGGGCAACGCCGCGATCGCGACCAGCACGACGGCGATGCCGAGCGGGATGTTCACGTAGAACGCCCAGCGCCAGCTCAGGTGGTCGACGAACAGTCCGCCGAGCAACGGTCCCGCGACCGTCGCGATGCCGAACACGGCGCCCGCGAAGCCCTGGAACTTCCCGCGTTCCTTGAGCGGCACGACGTCCGCGATGATCGCCGTCGAGGTGACCATCAACCCGCCGGCGCCGAGCCCCTGCACGGCCCGGAACGCGATGAGCGTGCCCATCGACTCCGACCAGCCCGCGAAGAACGAGCCCACCAGGAACAGCGCGACGCTGACGAGGAACGTCTTCTTGCGCCCGTAGAGGTCGCCGAACTTGCCGATGAGCACCGTCATGATCGTCTCGGCGAGCAGGTACGACGTCACCACCCACGACAGGTGCGCGCCGCCGCCGAGGTCGGCCACCATCGTGGGCAGCGCGGTGGACACGATGGTCTGGTCGAGGGCCGCCAGCAGCATGGCGAGCAGGACGGCCGCGACGACCAGGTTCCGCCTGCGGGTGTCGATCATCTCGGGCACGCAGGGGATGGTCGCGCAGGTCGGGCGTTCGCGCAGGGGGAGGATACGATGGGGGCACGGCCTCGCGCGGTGGTCCCGGCCACCGCGCCGTCATAGGGTCGGGGGAGAGCACCACGAGGAGGCTGTCTTGATCTTCATCACCGCCAAGTTCGCCGTCCTGCCCGAGCACGCCGAGGCGTGGCCCGAGATCAGCAGGAGCTTCACCGAGGCCACCCGCGCGGAGCCCGGCTGCCTGTGGTTCGACTGGTCGCGCAGCATCGACGACCCGAACGAGTACGTGCTGGTCGAGGCGTTCCGCGACGGCGACGCCGGTGGCGCGCACGTGCAGTCGGAACACTTCCGCACTGCTCAGAAGGAGCTGCCGCAGTACCTCGCCTCCACCCCGCGCATCGTCAGCCAGACCGTGGACCAGGACGACTGGTCGGCGCTCGGGGAGATGGAGGTTGCGCCACGCGGGTGAGCCTTGCTCGGATCGTTTGGCGCAGCACAGTGCCTCCGCTCAGGATGGCCGGATGGACGCCTTCGTGGAGTTGTCCGCCGAGCTGACCGGGTTCTCGGCGGAGGAGCTGAGGTCGACCGGACTGGTCGAGACCTACCGCGCGCTGGCCGACGGCGCGCCGGAGCACGAGATCATCCAGCTCTGGTACACCGGGGTCTGGCGCGGCGTGATCCCCGACGAGCGCGCCTACGCCGAGGGACTGGCGTGGAAGGCGGTCGGGGTCGCCCCGCCCGGCACCGGTGCGCCGGGGTTCGGCAGCTGGGAGCGCAGACCCCGAAGAAGCACGCGGTGAAGGCCGTGGTGGTCGGCGCGGGGTTCGCCGGCTCGCTGATCGCGAAGGCACTGGGGGACAACGGGTTCCGCGTGCTCGTGCTGGAGGCGGGCGCGGAGGTGAACGTCGACGCGCTCGGCCGGTTCCGCACGGCGCTGGTCAAGTCGCCGCTGCGGCCCTACCGCACGACCACCGCCGCACCCTCCAGCGACTACCTGCTCAACACCGGGCCGTTCGACTACGCGAGCCCGTACCTGCGGATCAACGGCGGCACCGGCACCGCGTGGACCGGGATCACGCCCCGCATGCACCCCGAGGACTTCCACACCGCCGACCTCGGCCGCGGCCGCAACTGGCCCCTGTCCTACGCCGACCTCGAACCGCACTACCGCGCGGCGGAGTGGGAGATCGGCATCGCCGCGGACGCCGACGAGCAGCGGCAGCACCTGCCCGTCGCGGACGGCTACCGCTATCCCATGCACGCCCTGCCCCGCACGTACCTCGACCACGCGATCGCGTCCGTTGTGGACGGTGCGCGGATCGACGGCCGCGAGCTCCTCGTCGTCGGAACGCCCCAGGCGCGCAACGGGGTCCCGGTGCCGGGCTACGAACCGGACGGCCACCTGTGCGCGGGCTTCGCGAGCTGCGTGCCGATCTGCCCGGAGAACGCCAAGTACACGCCGCACCGCACGCAGAAGCGCTGGCCCGCCACCGTCGAGCTGCGCACCCGCTGCGTGGTGGACCGGGTGCACGCCGACGCGTCCGGCCGCGTCACCAAGGTCACCTACCAGCGCTACGAGGACGACACCTCCGGCCGGCACACGCGGCACGAGGAACAGGCGGACGTCGTCGTCCTCGCCGCGCACGCCATCGAGAACGCCAAGCTGCTGCTCATGTCCGGCCTCGCGAACAGCAGCGACCAGGTCGGCCGCAACCTGATGGACCACCCCGCGCTGCTGACGTGGGCGCTGATGCCGCAGGCGGTCGGCCCGTTCCGCGGACCGGGCTCGACGACCGGCATCGAGGTGTTCCGGACCGGTGCCGGACGCCGCGAGCGGGCACCGTTCCGCATCGAGATCGGCAACTGGGGCTGGGGCTGGTCGGCCGGCAGCCCCGACTCCGACACCGCGGAGCTCGTCGCGGCGGGCCTGCGCGGCACGGCGCTGCGGGAGGCCGTGGCGGACCGGGTGAACCGCCAGTTCGCGCTCCAGTTCGAGATCGAGCAGGAGGCCGACCCGGCGAACCGCGTAACGCTCGACCACACGCGCCGCGACGCGCTCGGCAACCCGCGCCCGTCCCTCCACTACGGACTGTCCGACTACGTGAAGGACGGTCTGCTGGCCGCGAAACGGGTCTCGGACCGGCTCTTCGAACTGCTCGGCGCCGACGACTACACCTCGTACAAGCCCGACGAGGAGCGGTACTTCGAGCACGCCGGCGAACCGCTGCGGTACTGGGGCGCGGGACACGGCGGTGGCACGCACGTCATGGGCACCTCGCCCCGCGACTCGGTGGTGGACCAGTGGCAGCGGTGTTGGGACCACCCGAACCTGTACGCGGTGGGGTGCGGCAGCATGCCGTCGCTCGGCACGTCCAACCCGTCGCTCACGATGGCGGCGCTGGCCCTGCGCACCGCCGAGCACCTCGTCGGAGAAATTCGCCGAGCGGGCCGGGTGAAAATGTCGAAAGCTCCGTGACGTCGATCGACGCAGGGGTGGCGGCGCACGCCGCCAGTCGACCACGAGGAGAAGACCATGCGGTTCATGCTGATGCACCGGGTCCTGGAGGACGACCAGGCCTCCTGGGAGCCGAACCCCGAGCTCATCGCGCGGATGAACGCGTTCGTCGAGAAGCTCACGGCGGACGGGGTGATGCTCGGTGCCGAGGGTGTCCAGCGGGAGGGCGCGGTGGTGCGCAGGCGCGGGACGGCGATCAGGTCCACCGACGGCCCGTTCGCCGAGGCCAAGGAGGTCGTCGGCGGGTTCCTGCTGATCAGCGCGAAGGACCTCGCGGAGGCCACGGCGGTGGCGCAGGAGTACATCACCTGCTTCGCGGGCGTCGAGGAGATGTCGGTCGAGGTGCGGCGGGTCGCCGAGTTCGAGGACCTCGAGCCCTACCTCGAGCGGTAGGCGCGGCGGACCGCCTGGTCACCGGGCCAGGCGGTCCAGCAGCTCGCCGAGCAGTGCCCGTTCGCCGGGGGTGAGGTCGCCGGGGTCGGCCGAGACCAGCGCCCGCAACGTGAGCGCGGCGTTCGCGGAGGAGGACGGGAAGCAGCCGGGGGACCCGGTGCGCGGGGTGCGGGCGGTGCTGAGCGCGATGGACGCACCTGTCGTGCCGCACCGCCTAGTGCTCGGCGGCGCCGCGTACGACGCCGCCGTGGCCGTGCACGAGAAGGCACTGGTCGAGCTGCGCGTGCACGAGAAGCTCTCACGCGGCGCGGACTACTAGTTCGCGGAACCGCCCGCGGCCAGCCGCATCAGGTCGGAGTCGAGGTCGATCGTCAGCTCCGTGCCGCCCGCGCTGCCGTACTCGTGTTGGTAGCTGCCCCACGACTCGTCGCGCACGGTCTTCTCGAAGCCCGACGTCATGAGCGCCACCAGTTCGAGGGCCGCGCGGTCGATGCGCTTGTTCAGGCCGTTGTCCTGCCAGTCCTCCGTGGACGCGAACAGCGACGTGGGCACCACCACGGTCCGGAGGTAGGCGAACAGCCCGCGCATCTGGTCGTCGACCACGAGCGCGTGCCTCGCGGTGCCCGCCGTGGCGGCCAGCACGACCGGCTTCGCGATCAGCAGGTCGTTGTCGAGGACCTGGAAGAACGACGTGAACAGCCCGCTCGCGCCCGCCTTGTAGACGGGGGTGCTCGCGACGATCGCGTCGGCGCGCTGCAGGGTCGCGACGGCGTTCTGCAGCTTGGGCCCGACGTGGTTCGACGTCAGGGCGTTCGCGATCTCGGTGGCGAGCTCGCGCAGCTCGATCACCGTCGTGCCGACGGTCTGCGCCCGCTTCCCTGCGAGCGCCGTGACCCGTCCGGCGACGCGGTCGGCGAGCAGGCGGGTGGACGACGGGTCGCTGGTGCCGGCGGACACCACCACCAGCTGGAAGTTCTGGCCCATTACTCCTCGCTCTGGCTGAGCTTGCCGGTGATGACGGCGAGCTGGTCGAGTTCCTCCGGCGTCAGCACGCTCAGGGCGCGCGTGACGCTGCGGGCGTGCGGACTGCCGATCTTCTTCTGCGTGTCCCGGCCCGCGGGGGTGAGCGACAGGCGCACACCCCTGCGGTCGCCGGGGTCGGGGCACCGGTCGAGGTAGCCCCGGTCGGCGAGGCGGTCGACCATGCGGGAGAGAGCGGGCTGGCTCAGCAGCACGTGGCGGTTCAGCTCACTCATCCTGAGTGGACTGTCGCACTTGGACAGCTGGTACAGCACGTCGTACTCCCGCATGGTGAGGTCGCCCCAGATGTCCTCCGCGTTGAACTGCTTCATCAACACGGAGTACGCCCTCATGAGCGACTCCCACGCCTCGTTCGCCCTGGTCACTCCGAGTCCTGGTAGGGGGAGCCACCCGTGACGTTGTCACCCCGGTTGGCGTTCGGCTTCGGCTGGCGGGCCGGTCCGTCGCCGTACTTCGCCCGCAGGCGGCCGGCGTGCGTCGGCGGCTTCGCCGTCTCGGGGTCCTGGCGGGCCTCGATCTCCTTGCGCAGCACCGGGACCACCTCCTCGCCGAGCAGGTCGAGCTGGTTCAGCACGGTCTTGAGCGGCAGGCCGGCGTGGTCCATCAGGAACATCTGGCGCTGGTAGTCGCCGAAGTGCTCGCGGAAGGTCAGCGTCTTGTCGATGACCTCCTGCGGGCTGCCGACCGACAGCGGCGTCATCTCCATGAAGTCCTCCATCTTCGGGCCGTGGCCGTAGACGGGGGCCTCGTTGAAGTACGGGCGGAACTCCTTGACCGCGTCCTGCGACCGCTTCGCGATGTACGCCTGACCACCGAGGCCGACGACGGCCTGCTTCTCCGTGCCGTGGCCGTAGTGCGCGAACCGCTGGCGGTAGAACTGGATCAGCCGGATGTAGTGCTCCTTCGGCCAGAAGATGTTGTTGGCGAAGAAGCCGTCACCGTAGAACGCGGCCTGCTCGGCGATCTCCGGCGTGCGGATCGAGCCGTGCCACACGAACGGCGGCAGGTCGTCGAGCGGTCGCGGCGTGGAGGTGAAGCCCTGCAACGGGGTGCGGAACTTGCCCTCCCAGTCCACGACGTCCTCGCGCCACAACCGGTGCAGCAGGTTGTAGTTCTCGAGCGCCAGCGGCAGGCTCTGCCGGATGTCCTGGCCGAACCACGGGTAGACCGGCGCGGTGTTGCCGCGGCCCAGCATCAGGTCCATCCGGCCCTTCGCCAGGTGCTGCAGCATCGCGTACTCCTCCGCGATGCGCACCGGGTCGTTCGTGGTGATCAGCGTCGTCGCGGTGCTGACGATCAGCTTCTTCGTCTTCGCCGCGATGTGGCTGAGCAGCGTGGTCGGCGCCGACGAGAAGAACGGCGGGTTGTGGTGCTCGCCGATCGCGAACACGTCGAGCCCGACCTCCTCGGCCTTCTCGGCGATCTGCACGATCGCGTCGATCCGCTCGGCCTCGCTGGGGGTCTCGCCGCTCACCGGGTCCCTGGTGATGTCGCTCACCGAGAAGATTCCGAACTGCACGGCACCCGCCTCCTTCTGTCTTCGTCCTACTTGGTGACTAATGCGTCTGCATCTACTCTAACGCGTGGGTCGCCAGTTCATTCCCACTACCCTGATCTCATGTCGCTGGGCGTGGGGGACGCCTGCTTCGGCTACGGCGGAGTCCCCGTTTTCGCAGGTCTGTCGTTCGAGGTGGGGCCGGGTGAGGCCGTCGCCGTCGTCGGGGCGAACGGCTCGGGCAAGTCCACCCTGCTGCGCTGCCTGGTCGGCGCGGAGGTGCTGGACGCGGGCACGGTGCTCTTCGACGGCGCTCCGGCGGACGAGTCGTCGGCCGCCTTCCGCGCCGGCGTCGCCTCCCTGCTCGACGACGCCGACCACTTCCCGGACCTGTCGGTCGTGGAGCACCTGCGCCTGCTGGCCTGGCTGCACGGGTCCGAGGCGGACGTGGCCCCGGTGCTGGCTGAGGTGGGCCTGGCGGACGTGGCCGACCAGCTGCCGCCGACGTTGTCCTCGGGCCAGCGGCACCGGCTCGGCCTGGCGTCGTGCTTCGTGCGGCCGCGGTCCGTGCTGGTCCTGGACGAACCCGAGCAACGTCTGGACGCCGCCGGCCGCGCGTGGCTGCGCGCCCGCCTGCTGGCGGAGAAAGCCGCCGGGGTGGCGGTCGTGTTCGCGTCGCACGACGCGGCGCTGGTGGAGGCGGTGGCGTGCCGGACCGTCGCGCTGTGAGCGTCCCGGAGATCCGGCGCCGGCTGCGGACACCGCTGCCGTGGCGGTTCGCGGTCGCCCGGTGGTACTCGCGGTCCGTGGTGTTCGGGATCTGCGCGGCCGTCGCGTACGGCTGGGTGCTCGCCGGTCTGTCGAAGGCGCCACAGCCGGGGTCGGGGTGGACCGCGTTCTGGCTGTCGGTCGCGGGCGCCGCGGTGGTGGTGAAGGTGGCGCTGGCGTTCGGGCCGGTGTTCGCGGGGGCGGACCGCCTGTTCTGGGTGCTGAGCGCGCCGGTGTCGCGGGGCGCGGTGCTGCGGCCGCGGGTGGCCGGGCTGCTGGGCGCCGGTGCCGTGGTGGGGGTGGTGTGGCCCGCCGTGGTGTTCGGGGTGGTGGGGGCGGTGGTGCCGCCGTTCGTCGCGGTGGTGGTCGGTGCCGGGGTCGGGGTGGCGGTGGTGGCTCTCGCCGTGGTGGCGCAACGGGTGCGGGTGCGCGGGCAGGGGTGGTTGAGCGGGGTGGTGGGGCTCGCGGTGGTGGCGCTGCTGCTGCCGCCGCGGCGCGGTGGGGCGCTGGAGCCGGGTGGAGCGCTGGAGTCGGGGGCGGGAGGTGTGCTGGAGTCGGGTGGGGTGCTGGAGTCCGGTGGGGTGCTGGAGCCGGGTGGAGCGCTGGAGCCGGGGGCGGGAGGTGTGCTGGGCAGGGGAGTGGTGCGCGGCAGCGAGGCGCCTGCCGGCTGGTGGGAGGGCGCGCTCGGTGGAGTGGCCGGGCGGCCGGTCGGTGAGGCGTGGTGGCCTGCCGGTTCGTCGGGCGTGGTCACCGGGCAGCCGGTGTGGGTGCCCGGCCTGGTGGTCTGGCTCGTGGCGATCTGCCTGGCCGCGGTGGCCGCCTTCTCGGTGGCGCGTCTCCAGCGGTCCGACCTCGCTGCCGGCGCGGCCCTGGCCGGGGTGGCGCGGGTGTCGGTGAGCTGGATCGACCTCGCCCTCCTCGGCGCGATCCTCGCCGAACGGAGGGCACGCCTCCTCGGCCGCGTCAGGTCGTCCCGGCTGGCCGCCACTGGCCTTCGCGGCACCGCCTCAAGACATTCCGGCTCTGCTTTCCGCCGTCCCGGCACCGGAGCCCAGGTGCTCGCCCTCGCCTGGACCGACGCCCTGCGCCTGCGCCGCACCCCCAACGCAGCCCTCGTCTGGGTCGCGCTCCTGCCCGCCCCGGCCCTGGTCGCCCTCGGCGGCGAGACCGGTGCGGTCGCGGCCGTCCACCTCGTGGCCGCCTTCCTCGCCACCGACCGCCTCGCCGCCGGGCTCCGGTTCGTCTGCCGGTCGCCCGCCATGCGGCGCGCCCTCGGCCTGCCGGACCGGCGGCTGCGGCTGGCGCACCTCGTGTTCCCCGCGGCGGGAGCGGTCGTGTGGTGTGCGGCCACGGCGGTGTTCACCCCGCACGTCTCCGCACTCAACGCCGCGATCTCGGCGGTCGGGGCGGTCGCGGTGGTGTACCGGATCGCGACGCGGCCGCCGATCGACTACGGGGCCGCGATCGTCGACTTCGGGCTGTTCGGGCCGACGCCGCTCGGTCTGCTGGCGCAGCTCGGGCGCGGGCCCGTGCTGCTCGCGGTGCTAGGGCTCGTGCAGACGGCCGTGTAGGGGTCAGAGCAGGGCGGCCACGCGCGCGGCGGTCGCCGTGGTCGACTGCGGGTTCTGGCCCGTCACCAGCGTGCCGTCCACGACGACCGTGCTCGACCACGGCTCGCCCGTGGACAGGCGCGCGCCCAGCGCGGTCAGGCGGCCGGCGACCGAGTACGGGACGGCCAGGCCGCCCTGGCGCTCCTCCTCGTCGGTGAACACCGCCATCTCCTTGCCGGCGAAGACGAACGTGCCGTCCTCGCGGACCGCGGCGAGCAGGCCGGCCGGTCCGTGGCACAGGGCCGCGACGACCTTGCCGCCGTCGTGGAACTCCGCCAGCAGCCGGCCCAGCGTCGCGTCGGACGCCAGGTCCGCCATCGGGCCGTGGCCGCCCGGCAGGTAGATCGCGTCGAACCCGGCGGCGTCCACTTCGGACAGCACGGCCGGTGCGCGCAGGTCGGCGAGGGAGGCGACGGCGTCGTCGAACGTGCCGTCGAGGCTCGCCTTGTCCACGGTCGGCACGACGCCGCCCGGCGTCGCCAGCACGACCTCGATCCCGGCCTCCCGCAGCACGCGGACGGACTCGACGACCTCCTCGGCCCAGAACCCGGTGGGGTGGCTCGTGCCGTCCGCGAGGGTCAGCGAGTCGGCGGCGGACACGACCATCAGTAGCTTCTTCATGGCACCAAGGACATCACAGATCCCCAGAACGTGACGGCGGAGCTATAAGCTGCCTTATGGCTGACGGCTTGACGGACCTCGACCTGCTGGTGACGTTCCTGGAGATCTACCGGGCCGGCTCGCTGACCGGCGCGGCGGCCAGGCGGGGGCTGACGCAACCGGCCGTCAGCGGTCAGCTCGCCAGGCTGGAGAAGGAGGCCGGCGCCCCGCTGTTCGTCCGGGGCGGACGCGGCGTCACGCCCACACCCCGCGCCGACGACCTCGCGCGGCGCGTCGGGCCGCACGTCGACCAGCTCAGGGCGGCGCTCGACCGGGAGGGCACCCTCGACGGCACCGTCCGGATCGGGGGAGCGGCCGAGTTCATGACCGTCCGGGGGCTGCCCGCCCTGGCCCCGCTGACCCGTCGCGGACTGCGGTTCGAGGTCGTGTTCGGCTTGGCCGACCACCTGCTCGACGAGCTCAGGGCGGCGCGGCTCGACGTCGTCGTGTCCTCGGTCAGGCCACGGGCCGGGTTCAGCGCCACGCCGTTGACCGACGAGGAGTTCGTGCTGGTCGGACCGCCCATCCTGGCGAGGACCGTGGACCGGGACGTGCTCGCGGCGGACCCGGCGCGCGCCCTCGAACACCTGCCGCTCGTCGCCTACGACGGCGCCCTGCCGATCCTGCGCCGCTACTGGCGCGGCGAGTTCGGCCGGCGCCCGCGCAACACCGTCGCCGTCACCGTGCCCGACCTGCGGGCCGTGCTGGCCGCCGTCATCGCCGGGGCCGGGGTGTCCGCCCTGCCGCGCTACCTCGCCGAACCCGCGCTCGCCGCCGGCTCCGTCGAGCAGCTGCACCACCCGGAGATCCCGCCGCTCAACACCCTCTACCTCGTCACGCGGGGCACGACCACGACGGCGACCGACGCCGTCGTGGAGCACCTCGGGTCACACGACTGGGGAGTGCTCTGACTCAGACGCTGCGCAGCACCGACACGACGATGCCGAGGATCACGGCCTTGTCGCCGTCGATCACGGGGTAGGCGGCGTTGCGCGGCTCCAGGTACACGTGGCCGCCCTTGCGCTGGTACACCTTCACCGTCGCCTCCTCCTCGATCATGGCGGCGACGATCTGCCCGTTGTACGCCTCGTGCGTCTGCCGGACGACCACCGTGTCGCCGTCGCAGATCGCGGCGTCGATCATCGAGTCGCCGCGCACGCGCAGTGCGAACACGTTGCTGCCGCGCCCGACCAGCCCGCGCGGCAGGTGCAGCACCTCGTCCACGTGCTCGATCGCGGAGATCGGCGCACCGGCCGCGATGTCACCGACGACGGGCACGGAGATCGAGTCCTCCGCCGCCTGACCCGGCACCACCGGCGCGCCGCTGAGGAACACCCGCACGTCCATCGGCCGCGTCACCGAGCCGCCGCGCTTGAGGAAACCCTTGTCCTCCAACGCCGCCAGGTGCTTCGACACGCTGGACGACGACCGGAGGCCGACCGCCTCGCCGATCTCGCGGGTGCTGGGGGAGTAGCCGTGCTCGACGACCCAGTCGCGGATGGCGACGAGGATCATCTGCTGGCGCTCCGGCAGCACCGTCGTGTCGAGCTCGAGATCGTCGTAGGCGGTCATCCGGCGATAGTAGTAATCGGGTTGCCAGACACGATCGGGTGGTCGTTCGATCATGACATGACCTCTGCCTGGGTAGGAGAGCTCGTCCGGCTGCGCGGCGTCGAACCCGAGGACTGGACGGCCTTCCAGCGGTTCGACGCGAACACCGGCGACATGCGGCGCATGGACCGGATCCACCCGCCGCGATCCGATGCGGCACAACAGGAGTGGGCTCGCGAGGCCGCCGTGCGCAAACCCGTGGACGACACGCTGTTCCTCGTCGTCGAGTCGCTGGCCGACGGCGCGTTCGCCGGGTTCGTCACCACCAGCGGGACCGACCGCCGCGCGGGCCGGTTCGAGTACGGCGTCGCGATCGGCACCGACCACAAAGGACGGGGTTACGCGACGGAAGCCGTGCGGCTGCTGCTGAACTTCATGTTCGGTGAACGGCGGTTCCACAAGTGCGAGGCGAGCGTGTGGGCGTTCAACGACGCCTCGATCGCGTTGCACCGCAAGCTCGGCTTCACCGAGGAGGGCCGGCTGCGCGACCACGAGTTCTTCGCCGGCCGCCACCACGACGTGGTGCTGTTCGGGATGACCGCGCCGGAGTTCGCCGCCCGCCACCCGTACCCGCGCGAGATCTGACGGCCTCCCGCACGATGTGGCGGTGAGCACACGTCGGGAACGCTCCTGGGGCCTGCGACCAGGGAGGTCTGTGCGAACCCAGGCGGCGCCGGTGGCGCTGACACCAGAAGTGGCGCGCGGCGTGCTGGACGAGGCCGCGCTGCTGGAACTGTACGAGTCGACGGCCGAGCGGTTGCACCGCTACGTGGCCAGGCGCGTCGGGGCCGACACCGCGCAGGACGTGGTCTCCGAGGCGTTCCTGGTGCTGTGGGACCAGCGCGCCGGGCAGGCCTACGAGGCCGACGCCGTGCGGGCGTGGCTCTACGGCGTGGCCACGAACCTGCTGCGCGGCCACGTCCGCGCCGAGGAGCGCAAGCTGCGGGCGTGGAGCAAGGAGCACGCGGCCCGCACCGACGAGGCCGACATCGGCGACCGGGTGAGCGCCGCGGCGGACGCGGGCCAGCTCGCCGGTCCGCTCACGGCCTGGCTCGCCGAGCTGAGGATCGAGGAGCGCGAGGTGCTGCTGCTCCACGCGTGGGCGGACTTCACGCCCGCCGAGATCGCCGTCGCGCTCGACGTGCCGGTGGCCACCGTGCGCACCCGGCTGCACCGCGGCCGCGCCCGGTTGCGCACCCGCCTCGCGGCGACCGCCCACGACTTCACGGAGGACAGCCATGTCTGAGCCGACCAAGCCCGAGACCCTCGACCGAGTGCTCGACACCGCGCTGGCCCGGGCCGGCGACGAGCCCGTCCGCTTCGACGTCGCCGCCGGCAAGGCCGCGCTGGCGGCCGCCCTGGAGGACCGCGCCGCGGCACCGGCCGTCGCCGAACGCCGGCCTCGTCGTCGAGGCCGTTGGCTCGCCGCCGCGGCCGCCGTGGTCGTGCTGACCGGCGGCGGTCTCGCGGCGTCGACCGTCGACCTGACCGGCGTCGGTGGCAGCTCCGCCACGGCCGCCGAGGAGCTGACCAAGGCCGCGGACCTCGCCGACCGCGTGGTCGACCGGCCGCTCGCCCCCGGTCAGTTCCGCTACGTGCGCAGTCGCTACGAGGGCATCTCCGTCGAGTCCGACGCCACGGCGGTGTACAGCGACATCGTCCAGGAGCGGTGGGTCCCCGCCGACCGCCGCGACGAGTGGCTCTTCCGCAACCGCAACGTCTCGACGAAGTGGCTCGAGGGTCACGAGGGCCAGGGACAGCCGCGCTCCGGGTCGGCGTTCAAGGACGGCGCGGAGTTCCGCGCCAAGTGCGGCAACTACTCCTACATGGCCGAGGGTTCGCCGGACCGCTGCACGGTCGGGGCGTTCCACAACCCGACGCCGGAGTTCGTCGCGGCGCTGCCGAAGGACCCGGCGGCGATGCTGGAGAGGCTGAGGGAGGCCGGTCAGACCGGCGACGCCGGCGCGCTGGTGGAGGCGGGCGAGGCGCTGAACTCGGGGGAGTACCCGGCCGAGGTGCGCGCGACGATCTTCCGCGCCCTGGCGCTGCTGCCCGGTCTGGTCGTGACCGACAAGAGGGCCAACCTCGACGGCAAGGAGGGCGTCGCGCTCGGCATGAAGTACTTCGACGACTTCACCGAGATCATCGTCGACCCGGCCAACGGCGACTACATCGGCCGCAGGGCGACCGTGGCCGAGGACCTGCCCGCGGACAAGGGCGGTCTGGAGAAGGGCACGGTCCGCAGCTCGTCCGCGGTGACCACGAAGATCGTGGACGCGCAGGGCGCCGAGTAGTTCCTCCCGCGTTCGGGGCGCGGGAGCGACATGCAACCCTGGGGTTGCGCATCCGTCGGGGAATGTGCAACTCTGGGGTTGCACTTATTCGCCGAACGGGGAGTTGTCGTGAGCGTGGACCGGATCGAACGCGAGACCCTGATCGAGGCGCCGCCGGCGCGCGTCTGGCAGCTGGTGACCGAGCCCGGGTTCTGGGTGGCGTCCCAGCCGTCCGGGACCGCGGTCGAGGGGGAGACCACCGTCTGCCACCACGAGCAGTACGGGGACTTCCCGGTGCGGGTCGAGACCGTGACCCCGCAGACCTACGTCGCCTACCGCTGGGCCAGCGCGTTCGGGGGACAGGACCTGACCGACGGCAACACGACGCTGGTCGAGTTCACCCTCGTGCCCGAGGGGTCCGGGACGCGGCTGAAGGTCGTGGAGAGCGGGTTCTCGCGGCTGGAGGGCTCGGAGGAGCTGCGGGCGAAGGCCCACCAGGACAACACCGGTGGCTGGGGCGAGGTGCTCGACGCGTTCGTGAAGAGGGCCGAGAGCTAAGTTGAGCGCGTGCCCAGCTCAGCCGACCGCGGTCGCCGCACCCGTGACCAACTGCTCGACGCCGCCGCCGCGCTCGTGGGCGAGGTCGGCTGGGGTGCGGTGACCACGCGGCTGGTCGCCGAACGGGCGGGCGTCAACGCCGCGCTCGTGCACTACCACTTCTCGTCGGTGGCGGACCTGCTCTCGACGGCCGCGTTGAGGTTCGCCTCGCGGATGCTCACCGAGTCGGCGGACGCGCTGCGGGAGGTGCCGCCGGCCGAGGGGGTCGAGCGGATCTTCGCGGACCTGACCCGCTTCACCGGCACGGACCCGGAGTCGTTGCTGCTGGCGGAGGCGTTCCTCGCGGCGCACCGGCTGCCGGACCTGCGGGCCGGGCTGTCGGCGCTGGTCGCGGACTTCCGAGCGCGCGTGGCCGACTGGCTGCGGGCGGCCGGGGTGCCGGACGCGGACGCGGTGGCGCTGCTGCTGGGCGCGGCGATCGACGGGCTGGTGCTGCACCGCGCGCTGGACTCGTCAGTCGACTTCCGCGTGGTCGCGGGTCCGCTGCGGCGTCTCGTCGCGGGCTGACCAGCGAGGTTCGCCCCCGGCCTCGGTGAACGCGGTCAGGGCCTCGACCAGGCCGTGCCGCAGGTGCTCGGGCATCCGAGCGACGATCCGGCTGATCTCGGCTCGGCGGCGGGACATCACCTCGCCCACGACCCGGCTGCCCTCGGCGCTCGCGACCACCACGACCTCGCGCCGCGTGGCGGGGTTCGGCGCGCGGTCGACCATGCCGGACGTGATCAGGCGGTCGATCATGCGCTTGGCCGTGGAGGGGTTGACCTCCAGCAGGTCGGCGAGCGCGGTGAGGCTCATCGGGCCGCGGCTGTCGAGCAGCACGACCATGCGCAGCTGCGGCAGCGTGAGCGTCTCCTCGACGGCCGCGAGCGACCGCGCCGACACGGCTACCAGCAGGCGGGACGCGGTGAGCACCGCGTCGGTCAGGTCGTCGACATCGCTCACTCCCGTAGTTGTACAGGGCACGCGCTCCGGTAACGAAACGATAAACATTGCACTGTGCAACGGTCGGTGGTTCGCCGCCCGTCCGTACCTCTCGGCATGCGGATACTCCTCGTCGCTTTGCTGGTGTCGTTGCTCGGTGCGCAGCCCGCGTCCGCTCAGCCGGACCTGGGGCCCGACCACGTGCAGACCCGGTTCGGGCCGATGGGTCCGGCCGGGCGGGACCTGCTGCAGAAGGTCGCCCTCGCGGGGTTGTGGGAGGGGCCCGCCGGCCGCATGGGGCTCGAGAAGTCGGCCAGCCCGCTCGTCCAGGAGGCCGGTCGGCACCTCATCGACGGCCACGCCGACCTGGACCGGCGCACGGTCGAGCTCGCCAGGACGTTGAACGTCGAGCTGCCGACGCGGCCCAGCGAGGCGCAGCAGGGCTGGCTGGACGAGATGGAGGCCGCGCCCGCGCGCAGTGCCGAGTTCGACCGCGTGTTCGCGAACCGGCTCCGCGCCGCGCACGGCGGGGTCTACAAGTTCCTGGCGGCGGTCCGCACGGGCACGCGCAACACCGCGATCCGCGACTACGCCAAGGTCTGCATGGACACCGTGCTCGACCACATGACGGTGCTGGAGGCGACCGGAGTGGTCGACTTCGCCGACACCGAGGCGATCCCGCTGGCGCTCGTCGCCCAGCCCTCGTCGGCCGCGCCGACCCCGTCCGTGTCGCGCGTGGCGCAGCAGAACCCGCAGTACGCGCAGCCGCAGCAGTCCGACAGCCTGCCCGACGGCGCGATCGGGCTGGGCGTGCTGGCGCTGGTCGTGGCCGGTCTGTGGTTCTGGACGAGCGGGCGGAGCAGTCGCCGGATGCACCCGTAGTGCTAGATTGGGCATATGCCTAAGTCGAGTGCCCAACAACGTGCGGTGGTCGTCGGAGCGGGGATCGCCGGGCTCGCGTCCGCCTGGTGGCTGGAACGCGCCGGGTGGGACGTCCTGGTGGTGGAGCGGGCGCCCGCGTTCCGCGCGGGCGGCTACATGATCGATTTCTTCGGGCCGGGCCACGAGGTGGCGCGGCGGATGGGCCTGCTGCCGGCGCTGGAGCGGCGACGGGCGCCGATCTCGTCGGTGACGAGCGTGGACTCCCGCGGTCGCAAGCGCGCGGAGATCTCCACGGCCGCCTACGAGGCGGTGGCGGACGGGGTGATCAGCCTGTTGCGCGGCGACCTCGCGGAGGTGGTCCGGGACGACCTGCGCGCGCCGATTCGTTACGGCACAACGGTCTCCGCGGGGTCGGAGGACGGCCGCGTCGCGTTCTCCGACGGGAGCACCGGCGAGTTCGACCTGGTCGTCGGCGCGGACGGCGTGCACTCGCGGGTGCGGGAACTCGTGTTCGGTCCCTCGTCGTCGTTCGTGCGGTACCTGGGGCACCACACGGCGGCGTTCTCGTTCCGGGACCCGGAGCTCAGCGCCCGGATCGGCTACCGCTACCAGATGCTGACCGCGCCGCACCGGATGGTCGGCTGCTACGCCGTGCGGGACGGGTCGATGGCGGCGCTGATGCTGCACCGGTCGGAGTCGCCGAGGCTGCCGGACTCACCGGCCGAGGCGCTGCGGGAGCGGTTCGGGGACCTCGGCTGGGTGGTGCCGGAGCTGCTGTCCGTCGTGCCGGAGGACGTCTACCACGACGAGGTGTCCCAAGTGGACGTGCCGGTGTGGCACCGCGGCAAGGTCGTCCTCGTCGGGGACGCCTGCGGTGCCGTGTCGCTGTTCGCGGGCCACGGCGCGTCGCTCGCGATGACCGGAGCCCACGTGCTCGTGGAGGAGCTCTCGGCCGGGTTCGACGGGGCGTTCGACCGCTACCAGGCCCGGCTGAAGCCCGCGGTGGAGCGCACCCAGGAGTTCGGGCGGCGGTTCGTCGGCTGGATGGCGCCGGCGTCGGCGTGGCGGATCTCGGTGCGCGACATGGCTTTCCGCCTCTCCGGGCTGCCAATCGTGCGGAACCTGATCCGCGGCTCGGTCACGCCGGACGTCGACGGCGTGCTCACGCCCGCCTGAGCGCCGCGTCACCGCGCGTCGTAGTCCTCGCGGTTGCGGAGCACCTCCGCGATGTGGTCCTCGGCCCACCGGCACAGCGCGAGCAACGGCTCGTGCAGCGTGAGCCCGAGCTCGGTGAGCTCGTACTCGACGCGCGGTGGCACCTCCGCGTGCACGTGCCGCGTGACGAGCCCGTCCCGTTCGAGGTCGCGGAGGGTCTCGGTGAGCACCTTGCCGCTGATCCCGTCGAGCCGCGTCTTGAGGTCGCCGAACCGCGCTCGGCCGTCGCCCAGCACCGACACCGCCATGGCCGTCCACTTGTTCGCGATGCGCGCCAGGCTCGTGCGCGACGGGCAGGTGGCCGCGAGCACGCTCCAGTCCGGCATGGTCTGTGACATGGCGCACATCCCTCCATTAGTTACGTTGAGGTAATTGGTTACTTTTGGTGAGCATAGGGCAACACCAACGAAAAGGAGAACGTCGTGACCAGCCCGCTTGCCGTCGTGACCACCTACTTCGAGGCGCTGGAGTCCGGTGACTTCGCGACCGTCGCCGCCCAGTTCGCCGACGACGTCGTGTGGCACCAGCCCGGCGAGAACCAGTTCTCCGGCGTGCACCGCGGCAGTGACGCCGTCGGGGCGATGATCGGCGGGATGATGGCGGTGTCCGAGGGCACCTTCTCGTTGCGGCGCAACGCTCCGCTGATGGTGAACGGGGAGGTCGTGGCGGCGTCGGTGGCGTGGACCGCGCGGCGGTCCGGGGCCGAGATGGACGGCGTCGGGGTGGACCTGATGCGGGTGGCGGACGGCAAGGTGGCCGAGGTGTGGCTGTTCACCGCCGACCCCGCCGAGGAGGACGCGTTCTGGGGCCGGGGGTGAATTCGGCGCGTCCCGCCACCCGAACGGGCTAGATCACGACAGACTGTGCGCGTGGAACGGGATCGCAGGTGGGCGGACAAGGGTGAGGCCATCGGCCACGGCGTGAGCTGGCTCGCGCGGTGGAGTCTGCGGGCGGCGCTGGCCGCGCTCGGCTTCTGGATGGTGTTCTGGCTGATCGGCAAGCTCTGGGTGGTCGTCATGCCCGTGCTGCTCGGTCTGCTGATCACGACGGTGCTGTGGCCGCCGGCGCGCTGGATGATGTCGAAGGGCCTCAACTCGGCGCTGGCGGCGACGATCGTGCTGGTCGTCGGGCTCGGGGTGCTGGGTGGCGTGATCGCGGCCATCTCCACCTCGATCGCGTCCGGTGTGCCGGAGATCGCGCAGAGCGCGCAGAAGGCCGTCCAGCAGCTGCAGGACTGGGCCAGCGGGCCGCCGTTCAACCTGCGCGGCAGCGACCTCGACCGGCTCATCTCGCAGGGCGTCGAGCAGCTCAAGTCCAGCATCGGGTCGATCGCGGGCGGGCTGCTGACGGGCGCGGGCGCGGTGACGTCCGGGCTCGTGACGGGGCTGGTGGCGCTGCTGCTGGCGTTCTTCTTCGTGAAGGACGGCACGCGGTTCACGCCGTGGGTGCGCGGCCTGATCGGCGAGCGCGCCGGTGGTCACGTGACGACGGTGCTGGAGCGCATCTGGGTGACGCTCGGCAGCTTCATCCGCAGCCAGGCGGTCGTCTCGCTGATCGACGCCGTCTTCATCGGGCTCGGCCTGGTGATCCTCGGCGTGCCGCTCGCGATCCCGCTGGCCGCGCTCACGTTCCTCGGCGGCTTCATCCCGATCATCGGCGCGTTCATCGCCGGCGCGCTCGCGGTGCTGGTCGCGCTCGTCAGCAACGGCCTGACCACGGCCATCATCATGCTGGTCATCGTGATCGTGGTGCAGCAGGTCGAGGGCAACGTGCTGCAGCCCATCCTGCAGTCGCGCAGCCTGCGCCTGCACGCCGCGGTGGTGTTGCTCGTCGTGACGGCGGGTACCTCCCTGTACGGGATCGCGGGTGCGTTCTTCTCCGTGCCGGTCGCGGCCGCCGTGGCCGTCGTGATGCGCTACCTGGGCGAGGTCATCGAGGCGAGGTCCGTAATGGTCACGTCACATCCTGACGGGGATGATCCGGGGGAGACCGAACGTTCTCCTGAGTGAACACCGAGAAGAGGAGTGACACTGTGACGGAGAAGGCTGTTCTCGCGGGCGGTTGTTTCTGGGGCATGCAGGACCTGTTCCGCCGCCACCCCGGCGTCGTCTCCACGCGCGTCGGCTACACCGGCGACCCGAGCACGCCGAACGCCACGTACCGCCGCCACGGCAACCACGCCGAGGCCATCGAGATCACGTTCGACCCGGAGCAGCTCAGCTACCGGCAGATCCTGGAGTTCTTCTTCCAGATCCACGACCCGTCGACCCGCAACCGCCAGGGCAACGACATCGGCGCGAGCTACCGGTCGGCCATCTTCTACACCGACGACGCCCAGAAGCAGGTCGCCGAGGAGACGATCGCCGCGGTCGACGCCTCGGGCAAGTGGCCGGGCAAGGTCGTCACCGAGGTCACCCAGGAGTCGGACTTCTGGCTGGCCGAGCCGGAGCACCAGGACTACCTGGAGCGCTACCCGAACGGCTACACGTGCCACTACGTGAGGCCCGAGTGGCAGCTCGGCGAGAGGTAGAGGTCGTCGCGCTGCACGTCTCACCCGTGCACGCCTTCGAGGGCCGTCCGTCGGACGGCCCTCGTCCCGATCCGGGGTCTGTTTCGCGGTCGTGCGCCGAGGTCCGCGCGGGCCTCGGCCTCGTCGGGGACCGCTACTTCAACCACCCGGCGCACCGCAACGCCTCGGTCACGTTCATCGCCGCCGAGTCGCTCGACCCGTGGCCGGTGGACCCGCTGGTCGCGCGCCGCAACGTCGTCGTGCGCGGGTTCGAGGTGGACTCCCTGCCGCGCGGGACCGTGTTCAGCCTCGACAGCGGGGACGGGCCGGTGCGGTTCGAGGTCCACCGGCCGGCTAACCCCTGCGCCTGGATGGACCAGGTGATCGCTCCCGGTGCCTTCAAGGCGTTGCGCGGGCGGGGCGGGGTCCGGTGCGTGCCGCTGGACGACGGGGTGCTGCGGACCGGGATCGCGGAACTCGGCCTCGCGCACCCGTGACGCGCCTCAGGCGGTGATGTGCCGCAGGACCGCGGCCATGGTCAGCTCCTGTGGTTCGAGGGTGTCGACCGACAGCGCTTCGTCGTGCCAGGAGGGGAAGCGCTCCAGCCGCTGCCGCACGTCGGACCAGTCGGTGGCGTCGTGCCAGCCGGGGATGCCGCGGCGGCGGTCTTCGAGGCGGCGGCGGTGGACCTCCTGGTCGGAGCACCGGCACACGACCACGCGGAACTCCGCGCCGGTCCGGTGCGCCAGACTGCGCCACCGGTCCCTGGTCGCCAGGCTCTCGGCCGGGTGGTCGAGGACGACGGACTGCCCGGCGAGCAGTTGCCGCAGGGCGAGCGTGGTCAGCAGTTCCTCGGCGATGGCCAGCGGGTCCTCGAAGTAGCGCCCGCCGAACGGGGTCAGTGCGCCGAGCAGCCAGTCGGTGGCGAAGACCGGAGCCCCCAGCTCGGCGCCCGTCGCGTCGGCCAGGGTGCTCTTCCCGCTGCCGGGCAGCCCGGAGAACACCACCAGCCGGGCGTTGGTGGCGGGAGGCAGGTCGGAGCCGGTGAAGTCGGCCGGCAACCTCGGGGTCAGGTCGCTCGGCACCAGTCCGGCGACCCACGTGGAGACGATCCGGTGCGGCGGTGCGGTCTCGACGACGCAGGAGACGACGTCGACGGTGCCGTCGTGCCGGCGGATCCTCGCCTGCGCGGTGGTCTCGCCGGCGTCGAGGCCGACCACGGCCACCGGTGCGTAGTTCGCCGAACGGGCGCGGGTGACCTCGACGTACCTCTCGGGCGTCACGGCCGCGGTGAACTCGTCCGCGAACACGTCGGCCGCGTCGGCGCCCCAGCCGGGTGTCCCGTCCAGGCCGTCGAGCAGCCACTCCAGCCGTGTCAGGGCAGGACCGGTCTCGATGTGGCGCATCGTTCCCCCGAGCGACGTGGTGGCGGTGAGCCGATCAAGCCTAGCGAGGACGGGGTGCCGCAGACCGGTGACTCCACCTTGGCCATAGTGGGCGCATGAAGTGGTTGCGCCGCAGGCCGACGATCATCACGGCGGTGAGCCTCGTCCTGGTGCTCGCGACCGCCGCAGCGCTGTGGAACGTCGCGAGCGCCCGCACGTTCCAGTTCTTCGGCGAGCTGGTCGACCGCGTCGAGACCGGCGAGAAGGTCGTCGCCCTCACCTTCGACGACGGCCCGGACCCGGCCGGCACCCAGCAGGTCCTGGACGTCCTGGCGGCCGAACAGGTCCCCGCCACGTTCTTCCTCATGGGCCGCGACCTGGAACAGCACCCCGACCTCGGCCGCCGGATCGCCCTGGCGGGCCACGAGATCGGCAACCACACCTACCACCACCGGCGCATGGTCGGCGTGCTGCCGAGCACGGTGGCGAAGGAGATCGAGGACACCGACGCCCGGATCCGCGACACCGGCTACCGCGGCCCGATCCACTTCCGGCCGCCTCACGGCAAGAAGCTCTTCGCCCTGCCGCACTACCTCGCGCGGCACGACCGCACCACGATCATGTGGGACGTCGAACCGGACTCCGCGGGATCGCCGCAGGCGGAGGAGATCACCGAGCAGACCCTCGCGCGGACCAGGCCGGGCTCGATCATCCTGCTGCACCCGATGTACGGCGGCCGCGACCAGACGCGGCAGGCGCTCGGGCCGATCATCACCGGTCTGAAGGAGCGCGGCTACCGGTTCGTCACGGTGTCCGCGCTCCTGCGCGGCCGTTAGATCAGGTCGGCCAGCTCCACCCGGCGCAGGAACTCCCCGCGCACCCGGTCCGCCACCGCGTTGACCACCTCGGCACCGTCCGACGACGGGTCGACGTGCACGCGGAACGGCGGCTTGGCGGCGGCCACCACGTCCACGATCGCGTCCGCCACCGCGCCCGCGTCGGCCCACGACGGCTCCAGTTCCGCGAGGCGGACGCCGACCTGGTCCACCAGACCGGGGTAGAGCTCCTCGTACTCCGCGGCACGCGAGGTGTCCGCGGGCGTGCCGCTGTGCGCGAAGTGGTTGGTGCCGCGGGTGAACGCACCCGGCACGACGATCGTGGTCTCAACGCCGAACCGCAGCAGCTCGGCGCGGTAGGAGACGGCGACGGCGTCCATGGCCGCCTTGGCCGCGAAGTACGGCGCGAGGTACGGGGGAGTGCCGCCGCGCGTGGAGCTGGACCCCACCCACACGACGTGGCCGGACCGCTGCCCGCGCAGGTGCGGCAGGGCGGCGCGGTTCACGCGCTGGGTGCCCAGGACGTTGACGTCGTACAGGGCCGCGTACTGCTCGGGCGTGAACGCCTCGGCCGGGCCGGTGACCATGTGGCCCGCGTTGTGCACCACCACGTCCAGGCGGCCCTGCTCCGCGACGATCGTGCCGACGGCGGCGTCCGCGGACTCCTGCGACTGCACGTCGAGCTCGACCGCGCGCACGTCGGCGGAGTGCTCCGCGCCGAACGCCTCCAGCTCGGCGACCGCGGAAGCGTTGCGCCCCAGCGTTTCCCGCATGCCCGCGTAGACCGTGTGGCCCGCGAGGGCGAGCCTCCGCACCGCCAGCGCGCCGAACCCGCTGGACGCTCCCGTGACGACGACGACCTTGCCCATCAGATGATGCCTCCGTTCGCACGAATGGTCTGGCCGTTGACCCACCGGGCGGGACCGGCCAGGAAGGAGATGACCTCGGCGATGTCCGTGCCCTGGCCGAGGCGCTCGAGGGGCGGCTGCTTCGCGAGGGAGTCGATGGTCGCCTGGTCCTTGCCGTCGAGGAACAGTTCGGTGGCCGTGGGGCCGGGGGCGACGGTGTTGACGGTGATGTCGCGGCCGCGCAGCTCGCGGGCGAGGATCAGGGTCAGCGCCTCGACGCCGCCCTTCGACATCGCGTAGGCGCCGTACTGCGGGAAGCGCAGCCCGACCACCGACGACGAGACGTTGACGATCGCGCCGCCGTCGCGCACCCGGCGCGCCGCCTGCTGGGACACGACGAACGTGCCGCGGGCGTTGGTGCGCATGATCTTGTCGAACGTGTCGAGGTCCATGTCGGCGACCGTGCCCAGCGGCATGATGCCCGCCGAGTTCACCACGACGTCGACGCCGCCGAAGGTGTCCTCGGCGAGCTGGAACGCGGCCTCGACGGCCTCGGGGTCGCCGACGTCGGCCTGCGCGGCGACGGCCTGGCCGCCGTTCGCCCTGATCTGCTCGACGGCCTCGTCGGCCGCGGTCTTGTTGCCGGCGTACACGATGACGACGGCCGTTCCGTCGGCGGCGAGGCGTTCGGCGGCTGCCCGCCCGATGCCCCTCGAACCGCCGGTGACGATCGCAACGCGAGTCATGTCAGATGCTCCTAGCTGGTGTTTCCGTCGTTACCTCAAGCAACGTATCACTGATATCGAATCAGCGCTACCATTCGCGTGTTATCGTCGTTACATGGACACGAGAGAGCGTCTGGTGAAGGCCGCGGCCGACCTGCTGATCGAGGGCGGCAAGGAAGCGGTCTCCACGCGCGCGGTCGCCTCGGCGGCGGGCGTGCAGGCGCCGACGCTGTACCGGTTGTTCGGCGACAAGGAGGGGCTGCTCGACGCGGTCGCGACGTACGGGTTCGCCGGCTACCTCGCGGACAAGCACGCGATGGGCGAGACCGGCGACCCGGTCGCCGACCTGCGGCGGGGGATGGAGCTGCACATCGGCTTCGGCCTGGCGCGGCCCGCGTTCTACCTGCTGATGTACGGCGAGCCGCGCAAGCGCGAGGCGCGGCTGGAGGCGGACGCGATGCTCCGCGCGATCATCAGCCGCATCGGGTCCGCGGGCCGGCTGGCGGTCCCCGTCGAACAGGCGGCGCAGTTCGTGCACGCGGCGGGCATGGGCGTGGTGCTGGCGCTGATCGCGACGCCGGAGGAGGAGCGCGACCTCGGACTGATCGCGTTCACGCAGGAGAAGGTGATTGGGGCGATCACGACGGAGGCGGCGCCGCAGGGGCCGACGGACATCCCGAGCCGGGCGATCGCACTCCGTGTCGCACTGCAAGAGGACCCGCCCCAGGCGCTGTCTCCAGCGGAGCGGGTCCTCTTGGCCGAATGGCTCGACCGGGTGGCGAAGTGACTAGGCGTTCGGGTCGAACGGGATCCCGGCCGGCTTCGCGATGCCCAGGTTGTAGTTGAACGCGCTGTCCTTGATCGCCAGGGACGCGCTGCCGAAGTTCGCGTTCACGAGCTTGTCGCGCACCCCGGCCGGGAAGCGGTCCCAGCTGACCAGGTCGGGGTACTGGTAGACCCCGTAGTGGTTCTCCGCCTGCTCGCCCGCGCCCGCGAGGCGGAAGCAGTGCGTGCTGGCGCCGTCCTTGTGGTAGATGATCTTCGGGTGGGTGCCTTCCCACTGCACGTTCGCGCGCGGGTGCGTCTTGTACCTGCCGTGCTCCGAGGTCGAGACGTACTGGGCCACGTCGTTCTGCACCCAGACGATCACGTGCTCGATGTCGTGGCGGTGGCCGCAGCAGTCGATCAGCGGCACCGCCTGGTCCTTCTCGAAGTACAGGTCGTACAGGTAGGCGCACCAGCCGTTGTTGCACTTGGAACGGCTGTAGGAGTTGGTGTTGTCCAGGTCGGACCTGTCGTGGCAGTTGCCGTTCAGCGCGCCCGAGTTCTTCAGGCCGGGCGCGATGTCACCGGTCGGCGAGATCGCCGGGGTGGGGTAGCAGCCGTCGCCGTCGTAGTCGAACGCCGGCTGCCACTTGCCGTCGGCCTCCTCGTAGTTGGCCGGGATGGCCCGAGGTGGGTCGGCGAGTGCGACGCCGGGGACGAGCGCGGTGATCAGCAGGGCGCCGGCGAGCGCGGACAGGAGCTTCTTCCTCATCCAGAGGCCTCCGGGGGTGCAGGGGAGCGGAGAGGCTTGCGAGGCAGAAGGTGGTACATGAACCACGTTCACGTCTAGGTGCTTCGCCAAATCTTTGCCGTACCGGGAATTTCACAGCCCGGGAACGGAATCGATCACGTCCCGGGGCCGTGCGGCCGTCGGCGCAGGTCGGCCGGTGCGTGGTTCACCGCCGCGACCAGGTTTCGCAACCCCGGCCTCATTTCGGCGCAACCGCGCGTCTTCGTCGCGCGGTCGGGGTCGACCACGAATGTTCACCCGTCGGGTCCGGCCTTTGGACCCGGTGACAGCGGGGGCGTCAAAGGATGCGCCAGGCTCGGCGGCGGGTCACTCGCGGGCGGACCCCACCTTCCAGTACCCGCTGAACATGATCGCCTTGCGGTCCACCCCGCGGTCCTTGACGAGGTGCCGCCGCACCCCGGTCGCGAGCGCGGACTCCCCGCACGCCCACGCGTAGTCCACAGTGGACAACGTCTTGCCCTGGATCGCCTCCAGCACGGCGGATCCGGGCTCGCCGTCGCCGCGGTAGACCCAGTCGGCGTCGAGGTCGACGCGGTAGGACTCGTCCGGCACCTCGGCGAAGACCTGCACCGGCCGCGTCTCGACGGCGAGGATCGCCGCGAGCGCGGGCAGCGCCGTCTCATCCGCCACCAGCAGCACGCCCCCGTCGCTGGGCGGGCGGTAGGCCGAGCCGCCGGCCCGGAACCCCGCCTTGTCCCCGGCGATCGCCCGCCGCGCCCACCGGGTGCCGGGACCCGCGTCGCCGTGCACCACGAAGTCGACGTCGATCTCGGCCACGTCGGCCCGGTGCGCGCGGACCGTGTACCAGCGCAGGTCGGGCCGCACGTCCTCCGGCATCGCGCGCAACGACGACCGCACGTTGATCCGGTCGTCCGGCGGCATGACGAGCTCGCGTCCCGTCGCCATCAGCAGCCCGAAGTACTCGTCCGGCCCGGTCACCGCGAACGACGCGAACTCCGGCGCGTGGAAGGTGATCCGGCGCATGTGCTCGCCGAGCTCGGTCACCGCCGTGACGGTCATGACGAACTGCTCGAAGACCTCGCGGCGGTTCGCGGGGGCCATCACCATCTCGGCGGCCTTGGTGGCGGCCTTGAGGGTGAACCGGTCGAAGGCGGAGTAACGCGACATGCCCGCAACCTACACCTTTGGTTAGGCTTGCCTAAACCCTCGGGCGAAATCGAGACCGAGGGCGCACACTGCGGAGATGTTCCCCAGGACCGCGCAACAACAGTGGTGGTTCGAAGAGCCGGCCAGCAGGAACCGCAGCCAGGCCATCGGCCTGCGCCTCGCGGTCGCCTACCACCAGCGCGACGCCGAGCGCGTGCAGACGCTGCTCCCCGCCGACCGCGACGAGACCTGGCTGGTCATGGGCGCACTCGAGAACGGCCTGCTGGCCCTCAACCAGCTCTACCCGCCCGGCCCGCCCGACGAGGTGTGGGAGCGGGTCACCCCGATCATCGACGCGGCCGCGCCCCGGGGCGTCGCCCCGCGCACCCGCGCGCTTCTCGCCGCCATGTCGCACGCCATGTACAACGCCACCCTCGGCGAGGTGTACGAGCGCAAGGAAGAAGACCCGTACACGGGTGCGCACCTGTACGCGGCCATCACGGCGATGCGCGCGGCCGAGCGGGAGGACGGGGTGCGGCTGATGCAGGAGCGGGCCGACGAGCTCGACCCGCCCGCCCCGGCCGCGTCCGACGACCTCGTCCGGTGAGGGGCGCGGGCGAGCGGTCCGCGGATTCCTCGACCGCCGCCGCTGCCCGGCTTCCGCGGCCGACCGGCGCAACCGCTAGACCCAGCCCCGTTTCGCGGCGGCCGCGCCCGCGGCGAACCTGCTGTTCACGCCCAGCACCTCGTAGATCGACTTCACGTGCCGCCGCACGGTCGTTGTGCTCATCGCGAGCTTCCGCGCGATCGCGGCGTCGTCGCCGGTGACCATCAGCCGCAGCACCCGGTGCTGGGCCGCGGTCAGGCCTGGTTCCTCGCCGCCCGCCGGGGCGATGGTCGCGGAGTCGGCCCACAGCAGGTCGAACCACTCGGCGAGCATGGTCACGATCGCGGGCGTCTGCACGAGGAAGCCCGTCGACCGCGCGCCCGAGATGAGCGCGACCTCGTCGTCCACGTGCAGCATCTTCATCGGGACGTCGCGGCGCAGCCGGACCTGCCGGCCGCACGCGGCGGAGTCCTCGACGATGCGGGCGCCCGCGGACGTGGCGACACAGGTCACCGGGTAGATCACGCGGAACCGCGCGGCAGGCTGGCGGCCCTTCACCCCGTTGATGATCGCGGGACCCTCGCCGGTCTCGGTGCCGCGCACGTGCTGCCGCGCGGACGGGTAGAGCTCCGCCGTCCTCGCCGCCATCTCGTCGTAGCTCGCGAGCGGGACCACGCCGTCCCCGTCCCGTCCACCACCCCCGAGGTCGCGTGGCAGCAACGTGGTGAGCCGCGTCCAGCCGTCCAGGATCCGGCGCTGCTGGTCCGCGAGGTCGAGCTGGCGGCGCTCGAGCAGCAGCCGCAGGGCGGCGGACTGGTCGACGGGCCGCAGGACGGCGCCGGAGGCCGACCGCAGCGCGAGCCCGAGGTCGAGGAGCTCGGCCGCCGCCTCGTCGCGCGTGTCGGCGGGCGTGCCGCCGGTCGCCAGCATGCGCAGGAACAAGGCCTCGGCCTCCGGGCTGACCAGACCGGCGAGCGGCCGGCTCCGATCCTGCACGTCCATCTCGTGCGGTCCCTTCGGCGCTGTCGTGGCGACCCTGCGTGATCGAGGCGCTGGTCGGGTGGTGGCGGTGGATGCCGGACGTCGCGTCAATCCTGTCCCTACTTCGTGGCTCGGCGGGAATTCGTTACCAAGCTTCTCGGAAAATAGGGTCGGAAACTGGCGGTAGTCCACTTGTTGTCCCGAAGTTGTCGTGTTTTTCGGACACGTGAGTGGACGAGTCCGCGCATCCGGGATCGAGGCGGCCGGGTGGCGGGCGGCGCAGCCGGGGTTGGGCTCGATGCGCGGTTGCGGAGCGGGGAACTCGTCCGCACGCGCGCGATATCACCGATTTCGCGGCCGGTACATGACTGCTTGTTGTCTCTGGTGGCAAGTGGTCAAAGCGTCCCCGCGGGCAGTCGATCGGACTGAGAATTGACGTCCAAATCCCGGTAACACGCTGAGTCGTGAGCGCGAAGAAAGCGGTGCCGAGCAGGTGGGGAATCAAGGAGTTGATGGCGTGCGGGAGCCGTCCGAAGGTGTCGTTTCCGTTCGGGACGAAGAGTTCGCGGGGGAGGTGGGGGAGACAAATGCGCAGGTCGGGCAAATGATCGGCGAGCCCGGTGGTGCGGCGTCAAACGATGACGGTGTGGAGTCGGCGCCGGAGCCCGACCGCCTGGCGGAGCTGGTCGCGATCACCGGCGACCTCGCCGAGCAGGCCCGCGCCCACCACGTCCGCGCGGCGGCGCGCGAGAAGGTGATCGAGGACCTGCACGAGGAGGTGCAGCGCCTGCGCGCCGGCGAACGCGCGCTCGTGCTCAAGCCGGTCGTCGTGGACCTGCAGACGTTGCGCAACGACCTGGTGCACCAGGCCCGCACGGTCCCGGGCGAGATGTCGGCACGGCAGGTCGCCGACCTGCTGGAGTCCTTCGCCCTCAGCGTCGAGCAGGCGCTCGAACGCTGCGGCAGCACACCCGTGAGACCGGAGCCCGGCACACCGTTCGCCGCCCGCGACCACCGCGCGGTGAAGGTCGTCGCGGCGGAGCACCGGGACGAGGACTCGACGATCGCCGAGGTCGTCGCGGACGGCTACTACGACGCGAACCTCGACCGCGTCACCGCACCGGCGCGCGTGGTCGTGCGCCGGTGGACGGAGCCCGCAGCGGGCACGACGCGACAGGAGAAGGGTGAAGATGGTGTCTGACGACGGCTTCCGGGTGTACGGCATCGACCTGGGGACGACCTACTCGGCGATCGCCTACGTGGACGAGATCGGCAAGCCGGCCGTGTGCCGCAACACCGACGGCGTGGAGACCACGCCTTCCGTGGTGTTCTTCGAGAACGCCGACAACGTGGTCGTCGGGTCGGTGGCCAAGAACTCCGTGGTGACGCACGGGGACCGCGTCGTCTCGCTGATCAAGCGGCAGATGGGCACGAAGGCGACCTACGACTTCGACGGCAAGCCGTACACGCCCGAGTCGATCTCGTCGCTGATCCTGCGCCAGCTCGCGCAGGACGCGATCGACCTGCACGGCGAGCCCGCCAAGAAGGCGGTCATCACCGTGCCCGCCTACTTCGGCATGCTGGAGCGTGACGCCACCAGGACCGCGGGGGTCCTCGCGGGCCTCGACGTAATCGGCATCGTGCCCGAACCCGTGGCCGCGGCCCTGCACTACGAGGCCACCACGGGCGCGACCGACAAGACGATCCTCGTCTACGACCTCGGCGGCGGCACGTTCGACACCACCGTGATCTCGGTGTCGGACAACGAGATCGTCGTGCTGTGCACCGACGGCGACGACCACCTCGGCGGAGCCGACTGGGACGCGCGGCTGCACCGCCACCTGCTGGACGCGTTCCGCGAGCACGTGCCGCCGGACGTCGACCCGGAGGACGACGAGGAGTTCCTGCAGACGCTCGCCAAGACCGCCGAGGACACGAAGAAGCAGCTGTCCAGGGTGGAGTCGCGGCCGGTGCCGCTGCGCGGGGCCGGGGTGAGCGCGCGGGTCGAGATCACCCGCGCCGAGTTCGAGCGCCTCACCGAGGACCTGCTCGCCAAGACCGTCGACATCGTCCGCCGGACGCTCGCCACGCTGGAGCAGAAGGCACCCGGCAGCAAGATCGACGAGGTGCTGCTCGTCGGCGGCTCCACGCGGATGCCCGCGGTCGCCGCGCGGCTGCGCGAGGAGTTCGGCTGGGACCCCAAGGTGCACGACCCGGACCTCGCCGTGGCGAAGGGTGCCGCGCTCTACGCGCTCGGCCGCGTGGTGCACCGGGAGGCCGAGGAGAAGGGCGTCGACGCGGCGGTCGAGACGATCGCGACGAAGACCGGCCTCTCGACGCAGAAGCTGCGCACCATCGCCGCCAAGGAGACCCGCAACGTCCTGCCCAAGGCGTTCGGGGTGCGGCTCGTCGACACCGCCGACCCGGACTGGGAGCGCAAGCCCGTCCGCCACTACGTCGAGCACCTGGTGCACGCCAACGACTCCCTGCCCGCCACGGGCGAGCTGGGCGCCGCCACGATCTACGACGGGCAGAACGCCGTCGAGATCGCGCTCTACGAGCAGTCCGGTGCGGTCGCGGGCCGCGAGATGGACGAGAACAAGCACCTCAACGACGGCGCGGGCACCATCGAGGGCCTGCCGCCGCTGCCGGCCGGGTCGCCCGTCGAGATCACGATGCTGGTGGACAACGAGGGCATGCTCAAGGTCACGGCGACCGAGGTGTCCACCCGCAAGGAACTGGTGATCAAGGTCCGGGTGAGCGTGCTCAGCACGGAGGAGGTCGAGGAGGCGGCCAAGGTCGTCGCGGGCCTGACGGTGTCGAGCTGATGCCGCCGTTCGACCCCAAGGCCTACGAGGAGGCGGTCGTCAAGCCGCTCAAGCGGCGGGCCGCCGGTGCGCTGCCGGACGACCTGGTGAGCCGGTACGCCATCGACCTCGCGATGGCGGACCCGGACGTCGCCCGGCGGCTCACCGAGATCAGGTCGCACTGGAACAAGAGCGCGCAGGCGCAGAACAAGCCGTTGTCGGTGAAGAGCGTCTACAAGGCGTTCCTGCGCGCGGACGAGGCCCTGCAACGAGAACACGGCGGGAACCTCGGCCGCGCCGACTGGTGGCGGCAGTACGACCAGTCCCGGCAGGGCTCGCGCGCCGGCCAGATCGACGAGCTCGCGCAGACGCTGCGCACCGGCTTCGGCGACCTGGGGTTGGTGTCCAAGGGACAGCTGAAAGCCTTGCTGGACGCGGAGTTCACGTCGCTCGCGCCCGACGAGGTGGCCAAGGCGCTCGCGACGGCGTCGGTGAGCGAGGCGGACCCGGTCGGGCTGCCGCAGACCAGCGGCCTGCCCGACGTGCAGTACCGGGAGCTGGCCCGCGGCCTGCTCGACGCGGACCTGAACAGCGTGCCCGAGCTCCTGCACGGGCAGCTGACCTCGTTCACCGTGCTGCGCGCCTTCACCAGCGACCCCCCGCGCAACGCCGGGCTCACGGCGCGCGCGGTCACCGAGGCCGTCGACCGGGAGAACCGCCGGTCGGGCAACCAGGCGGCGCGCCAGGCCCTCAACATCCTGGCGAGCGCGGCGAAGAACCAGGTCGACCTGCGCGAGCTGGCGCTGTTCCACCTGCTGGAGGACGTGCGGTCCCACCACCGCAGCGGCGTGCCGACGGTCGCGCTCCTCAAGCGCCTCACCGGCAGGGGCCTCGCCCGCGACGACGCGCGGCAGGCGATCTTCAGCGTGCTCAACGAGTCCGCGCAGGCACCGATCACCGGCCTGGCGGCGGTGCAGGCGCTGCTGGAGGAGGGCCGGCTCGTCGCCGCGCAGCAGACGCTCAGCACGATCACCGGCTCCGACGACGCCACCGCCGCGCGCACGCTGGTCGACCAGCAGCTCGCCAGGGTGCGCCAGTGCCGGGAGGCCGCGCAGCAGGCGTTGCGCCGCGGTGACGAGGACGAGGCGCGCCAGCAGTACCGGCAGGCCGTGGCCCTCGCCTCCGACGACCCGGAGCTCACCTCCGAGCTCGGGCGCATCCCGCTGCCCCCGCCGCTCGAGCTCACCGCCCACCCGGACGGACTGGGCGTGCGGCTGTCGTGGCGGCGCGCGGTGAGCCACGACGACCGGACGCGCTACCGGGTCGTGCGCCGGGACGGCCGCGCGCCGGGCGATCCCGGCGACGGCGTGGTCGTGCACGACGAACCCGGGTCGGTCGCGCTGGACCGCGAGGCGGCGGCGGGACAGGTGGTCGGCTACGCGGTGTTCGCCGCGGGCGAGGGTGGTGGCGCGTGGTCGCGGCCCGCCACCGCGACGATCGAGGTGTTGCCGCCGGTGCACGACGTCGCACTGTCCGTCGAGGACGGTGTCGTGTCCGCGCGCTGGCAGGTGCACCCCGACGCGGTCTCGGTCGAGGTCACCTGTTCCGACGGCGGCACCGTCCGCATGACCGGCAAGGCCTCGTTCACGGACCGCCTGGAGAGCAAGCAGGAACGCACCTACACGCTCGTCGCCTGCTACCGGCGCGCCGGCGGTGCCGCGGCCCGTGCGTCCGCCGTGCAGGTGCGCGCGGCGAACCGGGGCGCCGCGATGCCGGTCACCGGGTTGCGGCTGGCCGTCGCTCCCGGCGACGGCTCGAAGGTCGCGGTGACGTGGCGGCTGCCGGACCCGGACGCCGAGGTCGTGCTGCGCCGCGCGGAGGAGCCGTGCCGCTGGGAGTTCGGCGCCACCGTGCCGCTGCCCGAGGTGACGGCGTACGGCTCGGACCTCCGCGGCACCCTCACCGCCGACGGCGACTGGCGCACGCTCACCGCCGAGGCGCCGACCGGCATGCACTGGTACGTGCCGTTCACGATCGGCCCCAACGGGGCGCTGCGCGGGCACGAGGCCTCGCTCGGCATCGCCCTGCCGGTCACCGATCTCCGCCACCAGCGGCTCGGCGACGAGCACGTCTTCTCCTGGGCGTGGCCGGAGGACGTCGGGACCGCCGAGGTCCGCTGGGAGTGCGGCGAGGAGAAGGGCAGGCTCCGCCTCACCCGGCAGCAGTACCGCGGCGCGGGCGGTGCCCGGCTGCGCTGCGGGAAGGGTGAGCTGAAGGTGCGGGTGCGCACCGTGGTCGCGGCCTCCGGCGGCGAGTGCGTCTCCGGGGACGCGGTGCTGACCGTGCGGTCGGCACCGCCGAAGCTGCGGTACTCCGTGCAGCTGGCCCGGCGGCCGTTGCTCGGCGGGGGCACCGTGCGGGTGCGGCTGGCCGCGGAGGAACCGGTGCCCGGCTGCACCGTTCTCGTGGTCGCCGCCGCCGGCGCCGTGATGCCGCGCGGCCCCGGTGACGGGGTGGTCGTGCTGCGCAGCCCCCAGCACGGGCTCGGGCGCGACGAGGTCGAGCTGACCGCCGAGCTGCCGAAGCTGCGCAAGCCCTACTGGATCAGGTGCTTCCTCGAGGAGGAGGGCGTCGCCCTGCTCGTCGACCCGCCGACCAAGCAACTGAAGGTGTCGTGATGTCGAAGGCTTCCTGTCCCTACTGCTACCACCGGATCGACCTCGCGAAGCTGCGGTTCCAGTGCACCGGCCGCGCGACGCCGGGCCGGGACCGGTGCAAGCGCGAGGTGGACGTCGACCGGCAGCGGCTCACCGGGTTCTCCGGCGCGGTCTACCCGACGTTCCCGCCGCGCGAGACCCGCAACCCGTTGCCGCAGCGGCTGCACGACTGCCCCGCGTGCGGCGGGTCGTCCGGCATCCGCGCCTGCCAGGTGTGCCACACGCCGCTGCCCGCCAACTTCGCGGACAGCCGGAGCCCGCTGATCGCCGTGGTGGGCGGGAAGAACTCGGGCAAGACCGTGTTCACGACCGTGCTCGTGCACGAGCTGCGGCACAACATCAGGCGCCGGTTCGCCGCCGACATCTCGTTCGCGGGCGACCGCCAGGGCGGGGACGTCTCGGTCGCCGGCTGGCTCGAGAACTACGAGTCCGCGCTGTTCGGCGAGAGCAAGCTGTTCGAGCAGACCCGTTCCGCCGCGGACGGCGTGAAGGTCCCGCTCGTGCTGCAGTGGCGGCAGGCGCGGCGCACCCTGGGGCGCGAGGTGCACAACACGAGCACGCTGTCGTTCTACGACGCGGCGGGCGAGGACATGACCTCGCAGGAGTTCGTCAACGCCCAGTCGTACCTGGCCGCGGCGGACGGGCTGATCGTGCTGCTGGACCCGTTCCAGCTCAACGGCGCCCGCGACCGCATCTCGGTGCCGGAGATCGCCAAGCGCGAGACCGAACCGCCCTACAACGTCCTCAGCCGGGTCACCGAGCTGCTGCGCACGAGCCACGGTCTCGGGACCAGGCGCAAGATCAAGATTCCGATCGCCGTGGTGTTCTCGAAGATCGACGCGTTCTTCAAGCTGCTCGGCGAGGGGCACCCGCTGCTGACCCGGCCGGACACCGGGCCGTTCTACGACGAGAGCAACGGCGAGGACACCGACGAGCACATGCGGTCGCTGCTCACCGAGCTCGACGCCGACGACATCGACGCCCACCTGCGCGCGCACTACAAGAAGTTCCGCTACTTCGGGGTGTCCTCGCTCGGCGCCGAGCCCGACTACGAGCAGGCGCGGGTGAGCGCGGGCGGCGTGCGCCCGTTCCGGGTGGACGAACCGCTGCTGTGGCTGCTGTCGCTCGACCGGATCATCGAGAGCAGGAAGACCGCATGAGCGCCGGGTTCTCCTCGCTCCTCTACACCGACTGCCTGCCGGGCCAGGGTCTGCGCGGCGGCGCGGGGTTCCAGTTCCAGGCCGTCTCCGAGGGCGTCGGGCACGAGGAGATGGCGCTGGTGCAGCGTTCCTCGCTGTACGAGGCCCCGGCGGCGTGGATGCGGGAACGCCGCCCGGCCGGGGAGTACCCGCCGTCGCTGACCCACAGCGTGGACGGGGTGTTCGCCACCGCGCGGGGGATCTACCTCGGTGCCGAGGTGAACGGCGCCCGTGAGGGCAACCAGTTCACGCACGCGGTCACCACGACGGACCCGGACGCGTACGGCGAGGTCCGGCCCGCGCAGCTCTGGGACGCGCCCTGGTGGATCGAGAAGCCCGCCGGCAGCACGCGCTGCGAGTCGCTCCCCGCCGTGCCCGAGCCCGGTCCGTGGGGGCGGGACGCGGTGCGGGAGTGGGTGCTGGGCAAGCCGGACGGCGAGGAGTGGCTGACGGCGGTGTTCTCCGCGCTGGACCGCCTCGGCGGGCCGGACGGCAAGCGGATCGCCTTCGTCGCCACGGACGCCGTGGACGTGCTGGGCTGGCTCGCGGCCGGCACGTTGCTGCTGCCGCAGCACAGGGCCCTGCGCGTCAGCTTCCGCGTGTTCGCGACCAACCCGCAGTACAGCAGGCACGACGTGATCGCGCTGCACCCCGACTGGGCCGGGTCGCACGCGGACGTGCGGCGCGGCGACGAGTTCGTCGTCTTCAACCTCGCGACGGGCGAGCACGCGGAGGTCGAACCGACCGAGGCCGCGCTGCACTGGGTGCCCCGGTTCCTGCGCGACGACCCGTACGACGTGGTCGACGCCGTCGAACTGGCCGCGGGCAGCGCGGCCACGAGAGGGGAGCCGGAGGTCGCGGGCGACCGCGTGGCCAGCTGCGTGGTGACGCTCGGCGAAGAGGTGCGGGACCCCGCCGCCGGTGCCGCGCTGGCACGGTGGCTCGCGGTGCAGCCGCTCGACTCGGTGGAGGACTACCGCGAGGAGCTCGTGCGGGCGGCGCTCGGGGCCGCGCGGGACGCGGACTCGTTGCGGCTGCTGGACGGCGCCGCGCACCGGCACGGCGTCGCACCGGCCCTCGCCGCCGAGATCCGGCAGGCGTTGTTCGCTGCCGAGGTCGCCGCGGTCCTCGCCGGCGCGGCGGAACCCGTGCCGCCACCGCACCAGGCCGTCCGGCCGACGCCGGGCATGACCGCCGACCTGGCCCGTGCCGCGGACCAGGTGCGGCCCGAGGCGATGAACTCCCTGCTGGTGCTCGCCGCCGAGTTCGGCGTGCGACCGGACGCGGCGGCGTTCCGCGACGGCGCGCACCGGTTCGTGCGGTGGTGGGCGGACCACCCGGCCGCCGCCGTCGACGTCCGCAGGTGGCCGAACTCCGAGCAGATGCTGCACCTGGTGCGCGACGAGCTCGGCACCCGGCCGGTGCGCGCCGACGTCGGTGCGGCGTGGTGGTCGTTGCTGTGGCAGACCATCGACGACCCGTCGGCACCGCTGGACGCCGCACTGGCGTCGGCGGCGGTCGCGCGGGGCAGCGCGCAGACGCGGTCGGCCGTGATCTCCCAGGTGCTGCAGCGGGCCGCCGACGACTTCACGGCGTGGCGGGCGTTGTTCGGGGTAGCGGCGCCGACGACCGACGAGGTGCTGCGGTTCCTCGAGAGCCGCCCCCGGACCTCCGAGGAGGTCGCCACCGCGGCCTTCGCCGCCCTGGGCGCTCTCGGACGGCCCGAGCTCGACGTGCTCGCCGTGCTCGCGGACCGCCACCACCTCCCGAGCCAGTCCTCCTGGCGCCGCCTCGTCCAGGACGACGCACTGCTGCGCCGGTGGCTCGACGACCCGGTCACGCGCACGGCCAACGACCTCGCCAAGGTCCAGGAGACCCCGCTCACCGCCCGCGCGGGCCAGGTCCTGCACGTCCTGCTGGAGAAGGCCCGCCCGCAGGACGCCGCGGTCGCCGTGCGCGGTGCCGGTCGGGCGATGATCGTGCTGCTGAGCCGGGAGCTGCCGAACCGCTGGACGCCCTGGAACGCCCTCGCTCCGCGCGCGGTGGCCCTGACGTACCTCACCGCGATGTCGTCGCACTGCCCCGAGCGCCAGCTGGAGGAGCTCGAGGACAAGCTCGCCCGGTTCGCCGCGTCGACGACCGCGGAGCGGTTGGCCGAGGTGAGCGCGGTGGCGGGGCTGATGAGCGCCAGCGAGGCCAAGGAGTGGACCGCGTTCGCCTCCGCCGCGCGCAAGCAGCAGGCGGAGGCCCGCAAGCGGACCCCGAAACCGGTGTCGCGCAAGAAGACGCCCGCCTCGCGCGGCGGGCTGTGGCCCTTCGGCCGCAAGGGAGAGGAGTGAGCCGTGGGCTACCTCGTCGTGATCATGGCAGTCCTGGTGGGAGCCGGGCTCGCGCTGTGGGCCCTCGCCTGGGTGTCGGTGTTCCTGCTGCTGCCGCTGTTGTACGTCGTGATGCCGTTCGCGTTCGCCGGCGGTGTGCTCGCCGTGTGCTACCTGTTCGGCGCGGCGGTGCTGGCGCTGGGATCGTCCGCGCCGAAGCTCGTCACCCCGGACGACGTGGTGGCGGGCAGGGAGCTGCCCGAGGTGAAGGGGCCGTTCACCAGGGACCGCGCGTGGCCGGTGTACACCACCGCGCAGAGCCGGCACGACCTGTCGACCGCGTTCGAGGCCATGGGGTCGCTGCTGAACACCGTCTGGACCTACGTCACCGGGCGCACCAAGGCGGTCGGGCACTGGTGGGTGTGGATCCCGGTGATCGGGGTCGTGTTCCCGGTCCTGATCTCCTTCAGCGCCGGCGCGATCGTCGCGGCGGTGGTGCTGTACGCGTTGAGCTGGCTCGTGCTGGGTCTCACGCACGTGGTGTGGGGTCTGGTCTCGCTTTCGTTGCGGGGGCTGGACTCCGCGGTGCGCAAGCTGCGCAGGGCCACCGGCAGCTGCCCGGTCTGCTACCACGTGACGACGCTGCCGGCGTTCCCGTGCGACGGGTGCGGTGAGGTCCACCGGGACCTGCGGCCGGGTCGCCTGGGCGGCGTGTGGCGCCGGTGCGGGTGCGGGAAGTCGTTGCCCACCACGGTCCTGCGCGCCGCGCACCGGGTGGCGCCGCAATGTCCGCGCTGTGCCACGAAGCTGCGCGAGGGCGGTGCGGTCACGACCGACATCCGCCTGCCCGTCTTCGGTCCCGTGTCCGCGGGCAAGACCCGGCTCGTCTACGCGGGACTGGTGGCGTTGCGGGACGACCTCACGTCGGCCGGGGGCGAGCTCGCGTTCGTCGACGACGACAGCGGCGCGGTGTTCGCCAACGCCTCCGCGATCATCTCGTCCGGCCAGAACACGGCGAAGACGGAGGCGGCCTCGTTGCCGCACGCGCTCACCGCCCGGCTCACCAGGGGCCGCAGGCGAGCGCTGCTGCACCTGTTCGACGCCGCGGGCGAGTTCTACGCGGACCGCGAGGACAACAGCGACCTGGAGTTCCTGGACCACGCCCACGGGCTGGTGTTCGTGGTGGACCCGTTCTCCGTGCCGTGGGTGCGCGACCAGCTCGGGTCGCAGAGCGCCGCCCAGGTCGCGCGCGCCAACCCGGCGACCGCGCACCCCGACGGCGTCTACCAGGTGACCGCCCGGCGGCTGCGCGACTACGGCGTCGACACGCGCCGCCGCAGCCTCGCGATGACGGTGGTGAAGGCCGACCTGCTGGCCGGGCTGTCACCGGGTGACGGGCTGCGGCGGGGCAGCGTCCGCGACTGGCTCTGCGAGGCGGGGCTCGACAACCTCGTGCTCTCCGCCGAACGGGACTTCGGCGAGGTGCGCTACTTCGTCGCCGCGTCGGTGCCGGGGCACGCCGCGGGAGAGGGAATGCGGCCGTCGGCGCCGTTCGAGTGGCTGATCGGCAAGAGCGGCGCGGGCGACCTGCTGCCCGCCACGCGCGCGGAGGAGGAGAAGGTATGAGCCACGACCCGCCGCTCGCGTACCGCGTGCACCGGATCGCGCTGGTCGTGCTGTACGCCGTGGTGGCCCTGCTGTTCGGGCTGGGCCTGTGGCTCGTGTACGAGCCGGTCTGGGCGCAGATCCTCGACATGATCAGCGGCACGCGGCAGCAGTGGACCTCGTCGTGATCCTCGGCATCGACCTCGGCACGACCTGCACGGTGACGGCGGGCATCGGCGACGACGGCCGCCCGGTCGTGCTGCCCAACTCGCTCGGCGAGACCTCGACACCGTCGGTCGTGCACTTCGAGTCGGCGGACAGCGTGCTGGTCGGCAGCACCGCCCGCACCGCGGCCGCGGTCGACCCCGACAACACGGTGGCGTTGATCAAACGGCGCATGGGCACCGAGTTCGACCTGTTCTTCCACGGGGTGCGGCACACGCCGGAGTCGATCTCCGCGCTGATCCTGCGCGCGGTGGCAGGCGACGTGCCCGGGGTGCGCGCGGTGGTCACCGTGCCCGCCTACTTCGGCATCCGCGAACGGGAGGCCACGTTCCAGGCGGCCGCGCTGGCGGGCATCGAGGTGCTCGAGCTGCTCAGCGAACCCGTCGCGGCGGCCCTGCACCACCGCACCGCGTTCCCGGACGCCCCGGACACCACGCTCGTGTACGACCTGGGCGGCGGCACGTTCGACACGACGGTGCTGCGGGGTGCCGAGGTGGTGGCGGTGGACGGGGACAGCCACCTGGGCGGCGCCGACTGGGACGCGCGGCTCGCGAGCCACCTGCTCGAGAGCTTCGCCGCCGCGGTGCCCGAGGTCGACCCGCACGAGGACGAGGTGTTCCTGAGCGAGGTCGTCGTGCTGGCGGAGAAGGTGAAGCGCGAACTGAGCCGCGTCTCGTCCAGGACGGTCGCGTTGCGCTGCGGTGGTGCGAGCGCGGCGGTCGAGGTCACGCGCGCCGACGTCGAGGCCATGGGCGCCGACCTGGTGGACCGGACGCTCGAGATCACCCGCCGCGTGCTGGACAGCGCGGCGGCCAGGGGAGTGCCGCGGGCCGGGTCCGTCGTGCTGGTGGGCGGCGCGTCGCGGATGCCGGGCGTCGCCCGGGCCCTGCGCGCCGAGCTGGGCGTCGAGCCGCGCCTGGTCGAGCCGGACCTGGCCGTCGCGTACGGCGCGGCGATCCGCGCGCACCAGCTCGCGAGCCCGGAGCGGCTGCGCCGGGCCGGCGGGCGGATGGCGGTGGTGGCGGACCAGCCGACGCGGTCGGTGGTGCCGCGCAGCTTCGGCGTGCTGGTCGACGACAGCCACGACCCGTCCGGGGAGGGCAGGCTCGTCGTGCACGTGGTGCACCGGAACGACCCGCTGCCCGCGACGGCGACCACCCGGTTCGCCACGATCGTCAACGACCAGGACCGCGTGCGCGTGCAGATCTGCGAACAGGCGGGCGACGTGCCGTCGAGCGAGCCGGCGCACAACCGGCGGGTGCTCGACGGCGAGCTGAGCGGCCTGCCGCCGTTGCCGGCGGGCTCGCTCGTGGAGGTGACGCTCGGCGTGAGCGCGGACGGCCTGCTGTCGGTCACGGCCCGCGAGCCGCGCAGCGGCAGATCCCTGACCCTGGAGTCCTATGTGGATGGTGTGGTGGACGGGGGAGCGCACGCCGAGCTGGCGCGGTCGCTCGCCGGACTGAGGGTGGCCCAGTGAGCTCGTGGATCCGCCGGGACTTCGACGGCATCGGCCTCACGCAGGCCCCGCCCGGCCCGCACCTCGCGGCGGTGCAGGCGCGGTACGGCGGCACCGTGCTGCTGTGCATCGACGTGAGCTGGTCGATGGAGGGGAAACCTTTGCGCGAGGCCATTTCCGGCGGCGTCGCGTTCCTCGAGGAGGCCGACCGCGCGCACTACGACTGCGGCCTGATCCTCTGGAGCCGCCGCGTCGAACGGTCACTGCCCCCGAGCACACCGCTGCGCAAGGTCATCGGCAGCCTGCGCGACGCGAAACTGGGCGGCGGCACTGACGTCGTGCCCGCCCTGAAGCGCTGCAAGGAGATCTACGAGCAGATGCGGGGCGACCGGGTCGTCTGCATCTTTAGCGACGGGGAGATCCCGCGGATCGGCGCGGCCGAGCGGCTCGCCCGCGAACTGTGCGAGATGGGCGTCCGCATCGTCGTGCGCGGCCTGGGGCCGAAGGCGGCGCGCACGCTCGGCCGCCTGACCTGTCCCGGCGGCGACGACGACACCGGCCAGGTCATCGTGGACGTCGCCGACCTGCGGGCGGGGATCGCGTCGATGGCGGGCGGGCTCACGAAGAACCGCCGCACGAAGGGGAAGTGACGACCTTTGTACCCGCTTCCCCTGCCTCCACCCAGACCCGCGGCGGTGTGGGTCTGCCCGGTGGCCGAGTGCGGCTACGAGGAGCCCGGGCTCCCGGAGCGCGCCTACGGCGACGGCGTGTGCGAGAAGGCGCCCGAGCACGGCGAGCTGCGCCGGAAGCGGTGGTGAGCCGTGGACAAGATCGTCGGTGAGCTCCTCGGCCCGTTCGCGAGCAGGCTCGCCACCTCGGCCGCGGTGTCCACGCTGACCTACTGGCTGGTGGGCGTGGTGCTGTTCTTCTGGCTGCACCCCCAGCCGCTGCCGGGCTGCCCGTCCGGCGGCAAGGACCTCTGCGGCGCGCTGACCGGCGGCTGGGCGCGCGCGGTGCCGCTGATCGCGTGCGTGGTCGTCGCGATGGTCGTCTCCCACTGCCTCTGGTTCGGCGAGGCGATGGCGGTGACGTCGTTGCTCACCGGCACGCACTGGCCGCGTCCGGCGAGGTTCGCCGGCGCGTGGCTCGAGAGCAAGCGCCGCAAGCGCATCAAGCGGCGGGCGCTGGAGACCCCGCCGGTGCGCCGGGCGCAGGCCGAGCTGCACCGGTTCCCGCACAACGGGCGCCTGCGCGGGCGGGAGGTCCCGCCCCAGGAGGACCTGCCCCTCGAACCGACGAGGCTCGGCAACGTGTTCGCGGCGGCCGCCGAGCACGTGCGCGACGAGCGCGGCCTGGAGCTGCAGAGCTGCTGGCCGCACCTGAAGTCCGTCGCGACCTCGACCGAGATGACGAACCTGGAGTTCGCCTCCCGGGTCCTGCTCACCCGCGCGCAGGCGCTGATGTGGTTGCTGGCCTCGCTCGGCTGGTTGCCGCTGCTGCCGGGCACACCGCCGAAGCTGGCGTTCGCCGCGCTGGCGCTGGCTCTCGCGCGCGTGTTCTACGGACGCATGTGCCAGGCCGCCGCGCACTACTGCGACAGCCTGGAGACGGTGGTGCACACGCACGAGGCCGTGCTGCTCAAGCGCGCGGGCCGCAGCGCTTCCCTTCCCTCGCAACGTTCTCTGCGGCTGCGCCGCCCCGGTGGCGCCACGGCGTGACGGTCAGTCCCGCAGCCGGTGACGCGTGATCCAGTCGCGGGACCGGCTCACGTCCGGCTCGGTCAGCCCGTCGATCCGCAGGTCGAACCGGACCTGCGCGGAGGAGTCCGGATCGGACGCGTGCACGGACAGCTCCCCGGTCGCCGACATCGCGAACCAGACGAGGATGACGGCGCCCTTGGGCTTCGGTGGCATGTCCCGCAGAAAACCCTTGCCCACCACCCTGTTCGTGGACAGGTCCATCGAGTCCTCGCCGGGGTTCTGCTCCCACACCTCGATCTCCGCCATCCTCGCCTTGGCGAACACGACGGCGAACTGGTAGGTGTCGCTCTTGGCGGGCAGCGTCTCGCCGGCGATCAGCAGGTGCTGCACGATGAACCGCGCCTTGCGCACGTCGACCTCGACCATCGGGTCGCTCGGGTCCAGGGCCTTGACCCCGACGCTGCGCGGCACCACGGCCGCGGTCGTGGCCGCCTTGTCGGCGCTGATGCCCGCGGCACGCCGTTCCTCGCGGATCCGGACCTGGCGCTGCGCCGCGAAGATCGCCGCTCCCTTCGCCACGGCCAGGTGCGGCTCGTGCGAACGGGGGTCCAGGCCGAGCTCGGCGCGCAACGCCGCGGCGATCGCCGGGGACTTCGTCATGCCGCCGACGAGCAGGACGTCGTCGAACTCCCGCACGCCCTTGCGCGCGGCCTCCTCGACGGTCCGGCGGGTGAGGTCCACGACCCGGCCGACCAGGTCGGCGGTGAGCTCGTCCAGGGTCGCCCTGGTGAGCTCGACGCGGGCCACGGCGCCGCGGAAGCGGAGCTCGGTGTGGCGGGTCTGCGCGCTGCTGAGCTCCTTCTTGAGCAGTTCGGCGCGCTGGACGACGTCGTTCATGAACACGTCGTCCGCGGTCGGGTCGGTGCGCGGGTGCTGCCGGACGAACTCGTCGACCAGGTGGTCGCGCACCCGCGCGTCCCAGTCCGCCCCGCCCAGGGCGCCGTCGCCGCCGGTGCACACCACCTGCACCAGGTCGCCCTCGAAGCGGATCACCGTCGTGTCGCACGTGCCTCCGCCGAGATCGCACACCAGCACGTGCCGCACACCGGCGTCCGCCCGGCCGAGGCCGTAGTGCAGCGCCGCCGCGACCGGCTCGACGATCACGTCGCGCACGGTGAGACCGGCGATCTCGCCGGCCGCCCTGGTGGCCTCCCGCTCCGCGATCCCGAAGTGCGCGGGGACCGTGATCACGACGTCCTCGACGGCGACCCCGGTGGCGCGCCGCCCGCACTCGGCGAGGTACCGCAGCACCAGCGCGGAGATCTCCACGGGCGAGTAGCTGTGGCCGTGGTGCGGGTAGCGGACTCCTGGCGATCCCATGTGCCGCTTGACGAGTTCGCAGTAGTTGCGCGGTTCGAGCACCGCCGAGTTCTTCGCCGCGCCACCGATCATCACCTCGAGAGGTGCCTCGAAGTAGACGGCCGTCGGCGTGATCTCCTCGTCGACTGCGTTGCGCACGACCACGGGCTTGCCGCTGTGGTCGAGGTGGGCGAGCACCGAGTGCGTCGTGCCGAGGTCGATGCCGAACGCCTTGGTGTTCATCTCAACGTCCCTGGTAGGTGAAGGCGGCCCAGTTCCCGGCCTCGTCCAGGCGGCAGCGCCGCGCGATCCGCGCGAGCCGCGCCGGGACGCTCGGCGGCACCCGCCGGCGCGGGTCGAGCATCCACAGCTGCGTGGCGCGCAGTGCCACGGCCGGGTCCTCGTAGCCGCGGGTCAGGTAGTGGTGGAACATGATCACGAACAACGTGGTCGTCACGTCCACGATCGGCCAGCGCGCGCCGACCACACCGGTGGCACCGGCGGCGAGGAACGCGGTCGCGAGCGTGAGCGCCTCGTCGTGCGCCGAGTCCGTGAGGTCGCTCGCGCACGAGGCGAGCACGACCAGCCCGCCCTCGGCGTCCGGGGGACGGCCGGCGGCCTGCCGCAGCACGTCCCGCACCGGCAGCACCTCCCCGTCGTCGAGCACGAGGTGGGAGTCCACGGCCGGCGTCGCGTGGCAGGCGTGGCACGTGAGGTGCAGCACCGACGCGCCCGGCCGCAGCTCGCTCGGCAGGTGCCCCAGCACGTCGGCGGCCCGGACGCCGTCCTCGACGCAGGTCGCGTCCGGGTAGGCGTGGTCGCGCACGGTCGCCGTCTCGGCGGCCGCCCAGTCGAGCTCGCTGTCCCGCACCCGCACGAGAGCGGGCGCCGACTCGACCGGCCTGCGCTCGCGGCGGGCGGCGTCGACGAACTGCCGGGCCGAGGCGGCGTAGGTGACGACCGCGTCCTGGCACGCGTACCGGGTCGTGCCGCCGACCTCGCGCCGCGCCGCGTGCCACGGCACCGCGCCGAGCTCCCCGACCGGCACGAGCACGAGCCGCTGCAGTCCCCGGAACTCCTCGAGCAACGGCCCCATCACCGCGGTCCAGGACCACCCGCACGTCAGGGCGACCGCGTCCCGCCACCGCTGCTCGTCCTCGGCCGACGGGTCGACGAGGAGGCGCCGGGCGGCCTCGAACTCCTCGACCGGACCGGACCGCAGGTGCGGCAGGGCGAGCAGCCGCACCTCGGCGCCCTCCTCGACCACCAGCGCGAAGCCGTTCTGCCCCGACTCGGGTGGCAGCAGGTACACGAGCGCCCGGCTGCCGGTCCGCCGCAGCGCGGTGTGGACGTCCTCGATCGCGGGCGGCCGCAGCAGCGCCGACTCGGACCTGGTGCCCTCCAACGCGACGAGCACCTGGGACCGCAGGTCCGACGGGACGAGCCCGGGGTTCTCGACGCCGTTCTCCGCGAGCCAGCGCTCGGCGAGGCCCGCTTCGCCCGCCGAGCGCAGCAGGTCCGGGATGGACGGTTCGACGCCGACCGAGTGCAGCACCAGTGACCGGCCGAGCTCCAGCGCCTGCACGGCGGCGTCGTACCGCCGCGCGCCGACGCACCACCGCACGACCTTCGCCGCCTCCCCGGCCGCGGTCTCCGCGGTGGCCAGCGCGTGGTCCGCCTTGGACTGCAGCAGCACCTCGTTCGCGCGGCCCCTCATCGCGAGGAGCCCGTGCTCGGCCGCGCGCCCGAGGTCCGCCGAGTCGTGCCTGCGGTTGCCCCGCAGGTGCAGCGCCTCGCCCAGGAAGTAGTGGACGCTCGACGCGTCCGAGAGGTCGACCTCGTCGAGGAGCGGTGCGGCCTGCTCCATCTCCGCGATGGCGGCGTCGAGGTCCGCCGTCCTGGCCGACCGCGCGTACCGGAACATGATCGACAGGGCGGTGACCATCAGCACCCGCACCCGCTCGCTCGGGTTCGGCACCGGTTGCCCGCGCAGGAGCTCGACCCCGCGGTCGAGCATCGCCAGGTCGCCGCTCGCGTACCCGTTGTGCACGAGGGTCATCGCCTCGATCAGGTCGCCGTTGCGGTCGGCCCAGAACCCGGTCGCCGGGGTGGGCGGGGGCACCCAGGCGGGCACCTGCCTGCCGTAGGACTGGGACACCAGCCGCATGTACTCGAGGGTGCCGACCAGTTCGTCCACGTCGAAGTCGGCGAACCGCTTCTCGTGCTCGTCCAGCCCGCGGACCATCTCGATGATCTCGTCCAGCTTCTCGCCCGTCGGGGTGCCGTGCCGCATCGCCGACAGCGCGACGGTCAGCTCGCTGAGCTTCGTGCCGGCCTGGGAGGTGTCGTCCCGCCGTTGCGCGGCGAGCAGCCGGCGGGCCGAGTCGAGGTCCTCCAGGCTGCGTCCGCTGATCGCCCGCTGCGAGAGCGCCATCGCGATGAACGACTCGGCCAGCGGGTACACCCGGTGGGTCCGCGGCAGGACGCGGGTGGCCTCCTCCAGGCGCGCCATGCCGGAGTTGAGCGACTCGGGTCTCTCGCTCAGCACTCCTTCGAGCACGTCGACCATGCCACCGACGAGCAGCAGCGCGCTCTCGTCCGCGGCACCGGGACCCTCCGCCGCGACGAACGCGCGCAGCTGCGCCATGCCCGACGGGTCTCCGGACTCGCCGACCCGGTAGGCCAGCGCCATGACGGACCTGGTGAAGATCTCGGCGCGGGCCGGGTCGGACGCCGGCAGCCGGCGCAGCACGGCGCGCACCTCCTCCAGTTCGTCCGCGAGCTGGTCCGGCGACGCGGCGGACCTGTCGTTGGTGGCGGACAGCAGCGTGGCCGCGTCGCGCAGGAGCGGAGCGAGAGGCATGTCGTCCCGCACCAACGACCGGACTTCCCGCGCCGCCGCGCGCACGGCGTCGGTGTCCTCGCGCGAGTTGCCGCCCTGTGCCTTGCGGTCCAGGAGGCCGGCGAGCAGCGTGGCGAGCAACGCCTGCCCGAACTCGTCCTCCGCGACGCCGGTCTCCTCGCGCAGCCGCGCGATCGCCTCGTCGAGCACCGCGGGCTGGTCCTTGGCGAACAACGCCGGGATCGTCTCGAACAGCAGGGCGGTCGCCCTGATCCCGTTGTCCGCCTTCGCCTTCTCGGACAGGTGGGACAGGTGCCGGTTGACCTCCGCGATCGACGCCGCGATCGAGGCCGCCGTCGGGGCGTCGCCGACGAACTCGGCCACCACCGCGTCGTCGAGCCGCACCGGGTACCGCCGGCGCTCTGGCCCGAGCGTCTTCGCGCAGCCCAGCTGGACGAGCATGATCCTGGCGAGGTCGTGCGCGGGCTCGGGGTACCCCGGCGTCTCGAGCAGGTCGGTGAACTCGGCGTGCGCGGTGTCGTGGTCCTCGTCCGGCCCGGAGTGCAGCGTGAACCGCAGCGCGAGCGCGACCGCGTGGTGGTGGCGCAGTTCGACGTCGTCGACGTGGGCGAGTGCCAGCGCCAGCTCGCCGACCGCCTCGTCGAGCACCTCGGTGGGGCAGCCGGGCTCGGCGAGCGCGTCCATCGTCAGCTGCGGGCCGAGCAGCACCGCCACCGGCACCCGCAGCGGGTGGTCGTCCCCGGTCTCCCGGCGCAGCGCGCGCAGCTCGGCGACCAGGGACCGCGTGTCCTCGGTGGGCTCGACGCCGTGCCGCTGCCGTGCCGCCGCGTGGGCGGCTTCGAGCCGGGCGGTCAGCTCGTCGTCGTTCAGGGCGTTCTCCTCGGTGCGCTTGCTCTGCGCACGACGGTAGCCGCGCGGCCGCTCCCGTTGCGTGGCAACAAGTTGTCTTCGGCAGGGACCTGTCATCGCGACGCCGTGGTGGCGGCGGGGGAGTTCCCGATGATGGTCCGGTGACCATGGATCAGGAACTGGTGCGGGACGTGGCCGAGAAGGTCCGGTGGATCCTCGGCGGCAAGCGGACGCCCGTCACGTGGCAGCGCTTCTCCGACGCGCTGACGGCGGCGCGCGCGGCCCACGAGGCGCAGGACGACGCCGCGCTGGAGCAGGTGCTGTACGAGCTGGAGCTGCTGTCCCGCCGGGTGGGGGAGAAGCTCGGCCAGGAGAGCGCGCGGGAGCCGGAGCCAAAGGTCCGCGACCGCGCGAACGAACTGGTGCACACGTTGCTGCCCGACGAGCCGGAGGACGCGTGATCGCGCCCGCCCTGCTGGCCTACTTCCTCGTGCCGCTGGAGGGTCCGCACGCCGCGCGGGGACGCGACTGGCTGACCGGGGCCTGGCGCGTGCTCGGCGAGGAGCTCGGCTTCACCGACCCCGTGCCGGGCCTGGGGGTCGGCACGGAACCGGCGGGCGGCACGGAGCTGCTCGCCGCCCGGCAGCGCCCCGGTGAGGAGGTGTGGCAGGCGTCGGTGCGGCTGGAGCACGACGTGCACTGCCTCACCGTCATGATGGCGCCCGCCCGCGACCGCGACTGCGGTGCGGCGTGGGCCGAGCTGGAGACGGCTCTGGACCGGCTGGGGCACCCGGTGCTCGGGGAGGTCCGGGTGCTGCTCGCGCTGAGCGACGAGGACGACCCCGAGGACTCGGTGCGGGCGGCGGTGCCCGGCGCGGGCGGGGTCGGGTGGTCGCGCCGGCCCGACCGGATCACCGTGCCCGGCGGGGAGGTCCGGGTGTGGGAGACCGGGCCGGGCAGTGACGACCGTGCCGTGCGGCGGCTGGTCGCCGTGGCACCGTCCGGGCTGGAACGGCCCCTGGACCGGCTGGTGTGGACCTCCGGCGACGGTGAGCTCACGCCGTTGGCCAGGCACCTGGTGCACGCGGCCAAACTCCGTTACCAGGTGAGGGTTTTCCTTCGTGACCGTGCCATCGCACGGGAGCGGGACGAGCCTCACGTCATCGCGCCGGCGTTGCGCAGGATGCGGCGCGGCACCGGGATCGTCGTGGAGAACCTGCGCAAGGCGGTGGCGGGCGACCTGCTGACGGACGGGGGTCCGGTGGCGGACGACCTGGCGCTCGGCACGTGGTTCCTGACGCGGCTCGACGACGAGCTGGACGCGGTCGAGGCGCCCCGGGCCGTGCGGTCCGCGCCCGTGCGGCGGAGCGGCCCGAAGGTGTTCGTCAGCTACATCCACGACTCCGAGCGGCACAAGCAGGACGTGCGGGCGTTCGCGGACCTGCTGCGCGGCGAGGGGATCGACGTCCAGCTCGACCAGTACTACCCGGACGTGCGGCGGGACTGGTACGAGTGGATGCTCAACCGGGTGCCGAGCGCCGACTACGTGGTCGTGGTGGCCTCGCCGATGTGCCGCCTCATCGGCGACGCCGCGGGGGATCCGGACGGCAACTTCGGCGGACGGTCCGAGATGGGGCTGCTGCGCGAGCTGATGCACTCCCGGCGGCGGTGGTGGACGCGGCGGATGCTCCCCGTGGTGCTGCCCGGCGGGTCGGTCGACGACATCCCGCTCTTCCTGCAGCCCTACACGATGGACCACTACCTGGTGCCGTCGCTGAGCGTCGCGGGCGTCCAGCCGGTGTTGCGCGTCGTGCGCGCTGCGGGGGAGCGCGACCTGCGGGAACATCCGTGAGGCGCAGCTAACAGACACCCCGGCGTGCATGCTCATACATTCTCGTGCATAATTCTCAACGTGTCCAAGGTGCTCACTTCACTTCCCGCCGGCGAACGCGTCGGCATCGCCTTCTCCGGTGGTCTCGACACCTCCGTCGCGGTCGCGTGGATGCGTGAGAAGGGCGCTGTGCCCTGCACGTACACCGCGGACATCGGCCAGTACGACGAGCCCGAGATCGAGACCGTCCCCGGTCGCGCCGGCACGTACGGCGCCGAGATCGCCCGCCTCGTCGACTGCCGCGCCGCGCTCGTCGAGGAAGGCCTCGCGGCACTCGCCTGCGGTGCCTTCCACATCCGCTCGGGTGGCCGGGCGTACTTCAACACGACGCCGCTCGGGCGCGCGGTCACGGGCACCATGCTCGTGCGCGCCATGCTCGACGACGACGTGCAGATCTGGGGCGACGGCTCGACCTACAAGGGCAACGACATCGAGCGGTTCTACCGCTACGGGCTGCTCGCGAACCCCTCGCTGCGCATCTACAAGCCGTGGCTCGACTCCGCGTTCGTGACGGAGCTGGGCGGCCGCAAGGAGATGTCCGAGTGGCTGCTCGAGCGCGACCTGCCGTACCGGTCGAGCGTCGAGAAGGCCTACTCCACGGACGCGAACATCTGGGGCGCGACGCACGAGGCCAAGTCGCTCGAGCTGCTCAACGAGGGCATCGAGATCGTCGAGCCGATCATGGGCGTCAAGTTCTGGGACCCGTCGGTCGAGATCGCGACCGAGGACGTCACCATCGGCTTCGACCAGGGCCGCCCGGTCACCATCAACGGCAAGGAGTTCCACGACGCCGTCGACCTGGTGCTGGAGGCGAACGCGATCGGCGGCCGCCACGGGCTCGGCATGTCCGACCAGATCGAGAACCGCATCATCGAGGCCAAGAGCCGCGGCATCTACGAGGCGCCCGGCATGGCCCTGCTCTACATCGCCTACGACCGGCTCGTGAACGCGATCCACAACGAGGACACCGTCGCGGCCTACCACAACGAGGGCCGCAAGCTCGGCCGGCTGCTGTACGAGGGCCGCTGGCTCGACCCGCAGTCGCTGATGCTGCGCGAGTCGCTGCAGCGCTGGGTCGGCGCCGCGGTCACCGGCGAGGTCACGCTGCGGCTGCGCCGGGGCGACGACTACTCGATCCTCGACACGTCCGGCCCGGCGTTCAGCTACCACCCGGACAAGCTGTCGATGGAGCGCACCGAGGACTCGGCGTTCGGCCCGGTCGACCGCATCGGCCAGCTGACCATGCGCAACCTCGACATCGCGGACTCGCGCGCCAAGCTGGAGCTCTTCGCGGGCCTCGGCATGGTCGGCACCCGCCAGTCGGCGCTCATCTCGGCCCAGCCGGAGCCGACGCAGCTGATCGGCGACGTGCCGGACGGCGGCGCGGAGGCCATCGCCTCGCGCGGTGAGGTCTCGGAGGCCGACGAGCTGCTCGACGCGGCGGCCATGGAGTTCGGCACGGACTGACGGTGGTGGGGGCGGGGAGACCCGCCCCCCCGCGGTCAGGTCTGGGGCCACATCGAGTAGATGACGTTGTCCTCGTCCGCGCACACGACCTGCGGCATGATCCCCTCGGGCACCTGGTTGCAGGACATCGGCCCGATCTCGACCGCGGGCAGCCCGGTCTTCGGGTCCGCGCGCTGGGCGTAGTAGTCGAACAGCACCGCCCCGGCCTGGTCGCAGTTCAGCCGTCCCGCCGGGGTCTCCACCACCACGGCGAGCATCGGCTTGCCGAGCGCGCCGGTGAAGGTCTTGTCGCAGAACTGCGACGGCAGGCTCTCGTACTGGTCGAACGGCACGTCGCCGAGCGCGTTCGCCTTGGCCTTCGTCGTCGTGGTGGTCGGCGCGGCCGCGGTCGTCTCCTCCGAGGTGGACTGCTGGGCGGGCTCCCCGGTGCTGGGCGTGCCGGTGACGTTCGGTGCGCAGCCGGTCACGAGGACGGCGAGCAGTGCGGCGGTGATCGAGAACCTCATGCCCCCGAGGTCGGTGTCACCCGCGAAGTCGTTACCCCGATAGTGTTACGGCTCGTGTCGATCGACGCTGACCGGGCCAGGCCCGCCGTCCTGCTCAACCCGCTCGCAGGCGATCCCACGGACGCCGACAGCCACATCGGCGGCCCGCTGCTGTGGCCGATCGACGAACCGTGGCCCACGTGCGACGGCACGACCCACGACCCCGCGAGCGGCGCCGAACCGTTCGTCGGCGCCGTGCAGCTCTACCGGCGCGACTACCCGGAACTGCCGTTCCCCGAAGGCGCCGACCTGCTCCAGGTCTTCCTCTGCACCCTGCACCACGAGCTCCCGCACGCGCACGGCCCGGACGTGCGGCTGGTGTGGCGCGACTCCTCGACGGTCGTCGAGCTGATCGAGGAGGAGCCGGAACCGTCGGTGCAGGAGGAGCTGTACGTCCCGACGGTCAACGCGCTCGAGCCGATCCGCTACACCGAGCACGCGGACAAGGTCTCCGGCGGCACGAAGATCGGCGGCTTCACGCCGTGGCAGACCGAGCCCGTCGAGTTCCCGTGCCCGGACTGCGGTGCGGCGCAACGGCAGACGCTGTCGCTCGGGACGCACGAGCCGTCCGGTGAGGACGTCGAGTGGGAGTTCGGCCGCGAGGGCAACCTGAACGTCCTCACGTGCGCGAAGGACGTCCGGCACACGGTCACCGTGCACGTTGACTGAGCCGCCCTCGATCGGCGGCCGTCCGGTTCCCGGCATCGAGGACTGGGTGCGGCCGGTCGTCGTCCTCAACCCCGTGCCGGGCTCTCCGACGGCCGCCGACAGCCACCTCGGCGGTCCGTTCCTCTGGCCCGCCGCCGAGCGGTGGCCGTGGTGCGCGGACACGGCTTTCGCGGCCGCCGCGCAGTTCTACCGGCGCGACTTCCCGGAACTGCCCTTCCCGGAGGGGACGGACCTGCTGCAGGTGCTGTTCTGCCCGGAGCACTACCAGGACGACGCCGGCGTCCGGTTGTCCTGGCGGGACGCCGCGGCGGTCGGCCCCGTGCTCGGCGAAGTGCCGCGGCCGGTCTACCGCGCGCCGGAGGGTCCGCCGCGGCCGATGCTCTTCGCCCCCCGTCCGCACGGCCGAGCACCCCGGCCTCGACGACCTGCCCGACGAGGTGCTGGAGCCGTTCTCCGACGACGAGGACTTCGACCGCGACGACTGCGACGAGTGGCCGGTGCCGGCGACCGGGTCGAAGATCGGCGGCTGGACGAACTGGTGGCACACCGGCACGTCCGCGCGGCCCTGTGCCGAGTGCGGGGCGCCGTGGCGCCAGGCGCTCGCGCCGGCCACGAAAGAGCAGCCGCCCGGCCAGGCCGCCGGGTGGCTGCTCGGCGACCACGGCGCGCTCAACGTCTTCCTGTGCTCCCGGGACGCCCTGCACCCCGTCAGGATCGTCGTCGACTGAGCGCCGCCACCCCGGCCAGCAGCACCAGCAGGACCCCGGCGAACCACGTCATCACGCTCACCGGCGCCAGGTACCGGCTCGCCAGCCCGATCGACAGCGACGGCACGCTCAGCCCGAGGTAGGCGACGAAGAACAACGTCGCCAGCGCCTCGCCCCGCCGGGCCGAAGCCGCCGTCGCCGCCACCGCCCCGATCGACGCCTTGAACTGCACGCCCGCGCCGATCCCCGCGAGCGCACCACCGACCAGGAACACCGGGAAGCTCACCGCGTACATCGAGGCGACGACCAGCACCACGCCCACGGCCTGCCCGCCCAGTCCGAGCGCGCGCCGGACACCCGCCGACAGGCCGCCGGTCACCGTCTGCGCCACGGCCGCGCCGCCGAACACGAGGAACACCACGAGACCCGCCAGCAGCCGGGACGGGTGGTGCAGCTCGCCCGCGACGAAGCCCGGCGCGACGGACGTGAAGACCCCGAACACGGCGAACGAGGCGAACGCGCCCGCTCCGGCGGCGAGGTAACCGCGGCGGTCGCCGTGGTCGGCGCTGATCCGCTGCGGGCGGTACGGGACCCGGCGGCGGTCCACCGTCTCCGGCGTGAGGGCGACGGCGGCGACGCTCACCACGAGCAGCACCGCCAGCACGACGTACGGCGTGCTCAGCGGGGACGGCGCGTACTGCGCCAATGCGCCGGAGACCAGGGCGCCGACGCCGAGGCCGCCGATGTTCGCGGCCGTCGAGACGACCTCGAACCGGCGCGGGCCGGCGCCGGGGCGGTGGCGGGTGTGCAGGTCGTGCAGGTAGGCGGTGGCGGTGGCGGCGATCATGCCGACGCCCAGGCCGTTGATCGTGCGCGCCACCACGAGGACCGGCAGCGAGGTGCCGGTGAGGAACAGCAGCGCGGAGACGATCTCCAGGCCCAGCGCGGGGATCAGGATCGTCTTGCGGCCCGCGTGGTCCGAGAGGTGGCCCGCGAGCACGATGCTGATCACGACGCCGACCGCGAACGCCGCGAACACGACGGTGATCGCGAACGTCGAGAAGCCCTCCCTCGCGACGTAGAGCGGGAACAGGGGAGCGGGGACGGTCGAGTAGGCCATCGCGACGAGGAACGTGAGGGCGACGGCCCAGAAGCCACGGCCGTGGTGCTTGCTCGTGACGGGGTGTTCGGCGGGCCTGTCGAGGACCAGGGACATGTCCCCACCTTGCGGGCCAGCAAGCATCACGTCCAACGAAACTTGGAGCTGACGATCATCACTTTCTGAGATACTCCCTGGTGTGGACGTTCGTCAGCTGGAGTACTTCGTCGCGGTAGCGGAGGAGGGCAGCTTCACCCGTGCCGCCGCCCGCGTGCACGTCGTGCAGTCCGCCGTCTCGGCCGCGGTCAAGATCCTCGAACGGGAGCTCGGCGCCACGCTGCTCGACCGCAACTCCAAGCGCGTGCTGCTCACCGACGCGGGCGAGGCGCTGCTGCCGAAGGCCCAGGCCGTGCTCGACGCCGTGGTCGAGGCGCGGGACGCCGTGGCGCAGGCACAGGGCGGGCTGACGGGCACGGTCCGGCTCGGCACGCTCACCTCGGTGGCGCTGATCGACCTGCCGGCGCTGCTCGGCGAGTTCCACCGCCGCCACCCCGGGGTGCTGGTGCGCACGAACGCGTCCACGTCCGGGTCGCTCGGGCTCGTCGACCTGCTGCTCGACCGCAGGCTCGACGTCTCCTTCGTGTCGCTGCCCGGTGAGGTGCCCGACGGGATCGTGGTGGACGAGCTGGCGCACGCGGTGATGAACCTGGTCGTGCCCGAGGACCACCCGCTGGCCGCACGGGACGAGGTGTCCATCGCCGACCTCGCGGGGCTCGACTTCATCGACTCCCCGCTCGGCTACGGCAACCGGGCCGTGGCCGACCGGGCGTTCGCCGCCGGCGCCGTGCCGCGCCGGGTGACCGTGGAGATGGCGGACATCTACACGGGCGTCGACTTCGTGCGGCACGGCCTCGGCGTGGTGCTGCTGCCCGACTACGTGATCGGGTCCGCGCCGGGGGTGAGGACGCTCACCGTCACCGGCGCGGACCTGCGCTGGCCGCTCGGGCTCGCCTGGCCCGCCGGCCGCCGGCCGAGCGCGGCGACCAGAGCTCTGATCGACGTGGTGCGCGAGGTGTTCGGGCGGTAGGTCAGCGGGCGCAGGTGAAGCTGGCCGCGCTGTCCGGGTCGCCCGAGCGGTACCGCGGCCAGCCGGGGTACTCGCACAGCGGACGGGTCCGGTCGTGCGCGTTGTCCGCGACCACGGGCTCGCGCGGCGACCGTCCACTGTCGACCCAGCGTTCGAGCGCGGTGAGCGAGTCCCACCCGGCGGCGAACGACGGCGTGCCGAAGTTCGCGTGGTTGGCGCCCGGGATCAGGTAGTACCGCAGGAACTTCTCGGTCGTGCCCGGCCCGAGGAGGGCGCGCACCCGCTCGTAGTAGTCGTTGGTCGAGCGGTGCGACACGAGCTCGTCCGCGTCGCCGTGCAGCAGGACCAGCTTGCCGCCGGAGCGGGCGAACGGACGCAGGTCCACGTCGTTGCGGTCCTGGATCCGCGACAGCTCGCTGATCCGGCCGAGCCACCTCCCCGGCCGCAGCGGGTCGAGGTCGAGCGAGTCGAAGGAGGGGTCGCGGGTCAGGAAGTACCTCACCCACTGGTCCCAGTACTGCATGCCGTAGCCGGCCGTCGCGGGCATCGGGTGCGCGGGCGGGGTCGTGCCGAACCCGAGGAACGGCGTGCGCATGTCCGCGCCCTGCAGGAACGGGAACCCGGGGTAGTGGGTCTCGCCACTCGCGACCCGGTACGGCCACCGCAGCGGCGTCGACATCGCCGTCACGGCACCGATCTGGGCGTCCGACAGGCAGGTGGGGCCCGTGTCCGCGCCATCGGGGCAGCGCAGGACACGGGGGTCGAAGTGGCACGCGCGCTGGTGCGAGACGACCCCGTCGCGCAGGCCGTCGAGGCCGTCGCACGCGTTGATCACGCTGTCGTACAGCAGCTTCTGCTTCTCCGGGCCGGGGAACGCGCCGGGCCGCGCCAGCACCTGCGTGAGGTGACCGAGGTAGAGGCCCTCGGCGAGGTTGTTCCACGCGGGATAGCCGGAGATCACGCCGTCGAACGCGTGCGGCCACCGCTGCGCGACGACGAGCGCCTCACGCCCGCCCGTCGAGCCGCCCGCGAAGAACGCCCTGGTCGGTGCGCGCCCGAAAGCCTTGCGAATCAGGAACATGTTGGCGTCGTAGGTCTTCTTCAGCGCGTCACCGGCGGCGAAGTTCTGCAACGCCTCGTCGTTCAGGCCGAACGACCCGTCCAGCGACGGCACCGAGCCCGGACCCTGCTGGTGGCCGGAGTCGCTCGCGAACGTCGCGTACCGCCGTGCCAGCGGAGCCGGGGCGTCCGCGGCGGCGAACGGCACGTTTCCGGTCAGTGCGGGGATCGTGCCGTTGTAGCCGCCTCCGCCGAACATCATCGCCTTGCGGTTCCAGCCGTCCGGCAGGGCGAGGCGGGTCTTGATGGCCGGTGCGGCCGGGTCGACCGGGAAGATGTCGGTGTCGACCTGGCACAGCTCGATCGTCTGTCCACTCACGACGGTGGTGGTCCTGGCGGCGGCCCGGACCAGCCCACCGGTGGTCGGCAGGCTGATGGCCGAGGCGGGGATCCTCACCTGGTCCAGCGCGGCGCACGGCGTCGCGGCCGTGGCGGGAGCGGGGGTGGCGCCCGGCAGCAACACCGCGGCGGCCAGCACGAAGGCGGTCTTCACAGCGGTCGTCCTCTCAGCGGTAGAGGTGCGTGCCGGGCACGGCCCGGGGATCCGCGCGGACCTCGGCGGGGTTCGTCTCGGGCAGGAACCACGCGCTGACGAACGTGATCAGCCCCATGAGCGTGATGTAGGCGGCGACGAGGACGGTGCTGCCGGTCTCCGCGATGAGCGCGGTCATGAGGAACGGCGTGCCACCGCTGATGATGATCGCCGACAGCTGGTAGGACAGCGACGCGCCGGAGTAGCGGACGTTCGGTGCGAACAGCTCGCCCAGGAAGCTCGCGATCGGGCCGTACGTGAGGCTCTGGAAGATGAACCCCGTCACGACCGCGATGAAGATCAGCGGCAGCGACCCCGTGTTCACGAGCCCGAAGTACGGGAAGCCCCACAGCGCGACCCCCAGGCCGCCGATGAGGATCAGCGGACGCCGTCCGATCTTGTCGGAGACGTGCCCTGCCCACGGCAGGACCGCGAGCATCGCCACGGAACTGAGCAGCACCACGGTGAGCAGCCCGTTGCGGTCGAGCTTCAGCGACGTCGTGCCGTAGTTCAGCAGCCCGGCGATGCTGACGTAGAAGAGGCTGTTGGTGGCGGACAGGATGCCGCAGGCGAGCAGGATCGTGCCCCACCGGGTGCGGATGACCTGGGCGAGCGGCGCCCGGACCACGGCGCGCTCGGGCCGCGCGACCTCGTTCTGCAGCTCGCGGAACTCCGGCGTGTCCTCCACTTTGGACTGGATGTACATGACCACGCCGAACATCACGATGCTGATCAGGAACGGGATCCGCCAGCCCCAGCTGAGGAACGCGTCGTTCGGCATCAGCGCACTCGCCGCCACGAAGATCAGGTTCGAGATGATCACGGCCACGGGAACGCTGGTCTGGCCGAACGTGCCGGCGAACCCGCGCCGTTTGGGACTCGCGGACTCGGTCAGCAGCAACATGATCCCGCCCCACTGGCCGCCCGCCGCGAGCCCCTGCAGGAACCGCAGCGTCACCAGCAGCACCGGCGCCAGCACGCCCACCGACGACGCGCTGGGCAGGCAGCCGATCAGGAACGTCGCGGCGCCCATCAGCGCGAGGCACGTGACCACGACCGGCTTGCGCCCGTACTTGTCGCCGAAGTGCCCGGCGAGCACCCCGCCGACCGGCCGCGCCACGAAGCCCGCCCAGAACGTGCTGAACGCGAGCAGCGTGCCGGTCAGCGCCGACGACTGCGGGAAGAAGACCTTGGGGAACACCAGGGCGGCCGCGGTGCCGTAGAGGAAGAAGTCGTACCACTCGATCGAGCTGCCGATCAGTCCCACGGTCAGCAGCTTGCGGAAGCCGCGCCGCCGGGTCGCTGACTGCTCTTCCGGCTGGGCCACAGGGGTTGCCATACGTGCCGCCTTCGTCGATGAACCGGCAGGTGATGACGGCCAATGCTAGGGCGGCGACCCCGCGTGGCTGAGGTCTGGATCACACACCCTCACGCTCAGTTCGGTGGGACTTTCCACCACCACCGGGTGGGTCAGAATGACGGGGTGACCATCGACCCGAGCGAGTCGCACGAACTGGTGCGCCGGCAGCGCGAGCTGGCGTCGTTGTACGCCACGGCCAAGTCGCTCACCGCGCTCGGCGAACTGGACGACGTGCTGCAGTCGGTCGTCCGCCACGCCCACGACCTGATGGGCACCGACTTCACCTACCTCTCGCTGGTCGCGGACGGCCGGCTGTCGGCCCGCGCGGCGGAGGGGACGATCTCGGCGGCGTTCCTCAGCGCGACCATCCCGTCCGGCGTCGGGCTCGGCGGCAAGGTGCTCGCCACCCGGCGGCCGCAGTGGGTGCCCAACTACGCCGCCTCGACGCTGATCGACCACGACGCGGACTTCGACCGGCTCGTCGGCACCGAGGACCTGGTGGCGCTGCTCGGGGTGCCGCTGGTGATCCGGGACGAGGTGGTGGGCGCGCTGTTCGCCGCGTACCGCTCCGAGCGGTCGTTCCACGCGGGCGAGATCGCGCTGCTGAGCGCGTTCGCCGACCACGCCGCCGTCGCCCTCGACAACGCCCGGCTCTACGAGGAGAGCCGGAAGGCGTTGCGGGACCTGCGCGAGCACGTGGCCGTGGTGGAACGGGCGCAGGCGATCCACGAGACCCTGACCGGCGTGGTGCTGGAGGGCGGCACCCCGGACGACGTGGCCGACCTGCTCGCCGGGCAGCTGGGCGGGACCGTGGTCGTGCTCGACCGGGCCGCCGGGCCGTGCTCCGGCCGCGTCACGACCACCGTGGACGCCGACGGGACCGCGCACAGCGTGGCCCCGATCCGCGCGGGCGACAGCCACCTCGGCGCGTTGTCGTGGAGCCGGAAAGCCCTGGCGGAACAAGGGGTCTCCGACGAGATGGACCTGCGCACCCTCGAACGGGCCACGCACATCCTCGGGTTGCTCATCCTCAAGGAACGCGCGGTGGCCGACGCGGGCGAACGGCTCAGCGGCGAACTGCTGACCGAGCTCATGGTCGGCAGCCCCGGGATCAGCCCGGCGCGGCGCTCCCGCCTGCAGGCCCGCCACCTCGACCCCGACCGGCTGGACCTGGTCCTCGTCGCGGACTCGCCCGCGTCGTCCCCGGCGGAGCTCGCGCGGCACCTGCACGACATCGCCAGGGACGGCGGGGGACTCGCGGGCGAACACCTGGGCCGCGCCACCATGATCGTGCCCGCCGGGGACCGCACCGCCGAGGAGGTCCACCGCCGGTTGCGTCGCGCACTGGGCGCGTCCGTCCTCGTGGTGGGGGAGAAGGCGGCGCACCACGACTGGTCCCGCGCCTTCGCGCTGGCGAGCCGGTGCGCCTCGGTCGTGCGGGCGCTCGGGCACACCGACCGGGGCGTGACGACGGGCCGGTACGCGTTGTTCGCGCTCGTCTTCGACCCGGACCGCGCCGGTGAGCTCGACCGGTTCCTCGCCGCCACGGTGGGACCGCTGGCCGAGTACGACCGGCGGCGCGGCACGGACCTCGTCGGCACGGTGAGCGCCTACTACGACCACCGTGCGAACGTCGCGGCCACAGCGCGCGCGTTGCACGTGCACGTCAACACGTTGCTCAAACGGCTGGACCGGGTCGGCGACGTTCTCGGCGCGGACTGGCGCGCCGAGAACGACCTGGAACTGCAGCTAGGCCTGCGCCTGCACCGGTTGCGCGCTCTTTAGGTCCCGCAGGGCGGCCTTGGACAGCTTGCCCGTGCCGGTCTTCGGCAACGCGGCCCGGAACACGACCTCGTCCGGCAGCCACCACTTCGCGACCATCGGCGTGATGTGTGCGAGCAGGTCGTTGCCCGTGGCGGTGCTGCCCTCGCGCAGCACGACGTAGGCGACCGGCCGTTCGTCCCACCGCGGGTCCGGCCGCGCGACCACGGCGACCTCCACGACGTCCGGGTGGGACGTGAGCGCGCTCTCCAGCTCGACCGACGAGATCCACTCGCCGCCGGACTTGATGAGGTCCTTCATCCGGTCGACGAGCCGGACGTAGCCGTCGGCGTCGATGGTGGCGAGGTCCCCGGTGCGCAACCAGCCGTCGGCGGTGAAGCTCGCAGGCGACTCGACCTCGTAGTAGCCGCCCGCCACCCACGGTCCCGCCACCTGGAGCTCGCCGATCGCCCGCCCGTCGCGCGGCAGTTCCTCGCCCGTCTCGACGTCGCCGATCCGCAGCGACACCAACGGCAACGGCTGGCCCTGCGCCGCCCGAACCGCCGTCCGCTCCGCCTCGGTCCCATCCCGGTGCTGGGTGCGGGTGCCGCCGATCGTCCCGACCGGACTGATCTCCGTCATGCCCCACGAGTGCGTGATGGGCACGCCGAGCGCGGCCCGGTAGGTCTCCGACAGCGCCGGCGCGATCACCGAGCCGCCGCCGAGCAGGAACCGCGTGGCGTTCAGGTCGCGTGACGGCAGGTGCGGCGCCAGACTCGTCCAGACCGTCGGCACCGCACCGGCGACCGTGACACGTTCGGACTCCATCAGTGCCAACAGGTGCACGGGATCCGAGGAAGGCCCGGGAAGCACCAACGACGCGCCGGTCATCATCGCGCCGTAGGGCAGTCCCCACGCGTTGGCGTGGAACATCGGCACGATCGGCATCACGACGTCGCTCTCGCACAGGCCGATGAACCCGGCGGCGAGCGTGCCCAGGCAGTGCAGAATCGTCGACCGGTGGCTGTACAGCACGCCCTTCGGCGGACCGGTCGTGCCGGAGGTGTAGCAGAGACCGGACGCCAGGTGCTCGTCGGCGAGCGTGAAGGTGTCCTCGAACGAGCCGGCGAATGGTTCCGCGGCGTCGACCAGGTCGTCGTAGTGCAGCACGCGGGGATCGGCCGGGATCTCCTCGCCGCTGTCGTCGGGCAGCACCACCCAGTGCCGCACGGTCGGCATCCGGTCGGCGCTCGGCCAGATTCGCGGCAGCAACGCGCGGTCGACGAACACCACGTCGTCCTCGGCGTGGTTGACGATGTACTCGAGGTGCTCCGCCGAGAGCCGGATGTTGAGGGAGTGCAGCACCCGCTTGGTGACCGGCACCGCGAGGTACAGCTCCAGGTGCCGCCGGGTGTTGGTCGCGAACGTGGCGACGCGCGCGCCGGCCGGCACGCCCAGGGCGTCGAGCGCGGTGGCGAGGCGTCGGGTGCCCGCGGTGACGTCCGCGTACGTGACCCGCTCGACGCCGGCCGTCACGACCTGCTTGTGCGCGTACAGCCGCTCGGCCCGCTCCAGCACGTGCGCGAGGGTGAGCGGCCGGGGTTGCATCAGCCCGTCCATGGGAAGTCACGGTAAGTGAGCTCCTCGGCGGGCATGAGGGTGGAAACGTCCACTGGTTCCCGCGCCGCGGCGGCGCTTTCCCACACCTGTTAGGCCTCGCACGCCAGCGTTTCCGCGCGGTGGGTCTTGCACGCCAGCGTTCTCACACCGGACGGGTCTCGCACGCCGGCGCTTCCCGCGCCCGGCGAGCCCTGCACGCCGGCGTTCTCACACCAGGTAGGCGTCGTACGCCAGCGTTTCCCGCGCCCGGCGAGCCCTGCACGCCAGCGTTCTCACACCGGACGGGCCTCGTACGCCGGCGTTTCCCGCACCCGGCGAGCCCTGCACGCCGGCGTCCTCACACCGGACAGGCCTCGCGCGCCGGCATCTCCCACACCCGACAAGCCTCGCCCACCGGCGTACTCACCCCCGGTATGCCTCGCACGCCAGCGCCACCAGGTCGGTGAGGTGCTGCGGCGGCTGGTCCTTCCACCACGCGAGCCACACCGCGATCGGCGGCGCGTCCACCACGGCCCGGTACGCCACACCGGGCCGCGGGTTCAGGCTCGCCGTCGCCTCCGACGTCATCCCGACGGCCTGTCCCGCCGCGATCAGCGTCAGCCACTCGTCGACGCTGTGCGTGTTGCGCACGACGGCCGGTGCCTTGCCGGGCTGCCACAGGTCCAATGTGGTCGTGCCGGTGCGGTCGTCGACCGCCAGCGAGTACCGCGCGAGGTCCGCGAGCTTGAGCGAACGCTTGCGCGCCAACGGGTTGTCGGTCGCGACCACGCCGTAGCGGCGTTCGGTGCCGAGCAGCGCCGTCTCGAACCGCGCGTCGTCGAGGGCCTTGCGCAGGACCGCGACGTCGGCCGTGCCCTCGGCTAGTCCGGCGGTGAGCGAGTTCGACTGCACGAACACCAGCGGCAGCCCGGGGTGCTTGCCCGCCCACGCCTTCTGCACGCGCCGGGTGTGCTTGCCGAGCGCCGCCCAGGCGTAGCCGATCCGCAGCTCGGTCAGCGACTGCGAGGCGATCCGGTGCAGGTGGGCGACCTCGTCCAGCACCCGGCGCGCGCCTTCGAGCACCTGCGTGCCGACGGCGGTGAGAGCGATGTGGCGGGTCGAGCGTTGCAGCAGCCGCACGCCGAGCGCCGCCTCCAGCGCGGCGACCGAGCGGGACACCGAGGCCTGGGTGAGCTCCAGTTCCCTTGCCGCGTCGGTGAACGTGCCCGCGTCGACCACGGCCACGAACGCCCGCACGTGTCGCAGATCCATGCGTCCAGCGTATAGGTGACGCGGCTGATGCATTTCCCGTATCAACGGCGCGGACGCAGGCTGGACGGCATGAAGAGCCTCGGTGGATTCGCCACGATCACGGCCAGCGCCGCCAGCAGCCAGCTGGGTGCGGCGGTGGGCGCGCACGCGTTCGCCTCGATCGGCCCGGCCGGGGTCGTGGCCGTGCGGCAGTTCGTCGCGGCCGCCGTGCTGCTGCCGGTCGCCCGCCCCAACCCGCGCACCTTCACCTGGGCGCAGTGGTGGCCGACGATCGCGCTCGGCGTCGTGTTCGCGACGATGAACCTGAGCCTCTACACCGCCGTCGACCGGATCGGGCTGGGCCTCGCCGTGACGCTCGAGGTCCTCGGTCCGCTCGGTGTCGCGCTGGCCGGGTCCCGCGCGAAACGCGACTTCCTGTTCGTGCTGATCGCGGCCCTCGGCGTCTACGTGCTGGTGCTGCCGGGGCCGTCGAGCGACTGGCTCGGCATCGGCGCTGGGCTCCTCGCGGCGGCGAGCTGGGCCGCGTACATCCTGCTCAACCGCCTGGTCGGGCAGCGGCTGCCGGGACTGCAGGCACCGGCGGCGGCGACGAGCGTGTCCGCGCTGCTCTACGTGCCGGTCGCGGTGTTCCTGATCGTGCAGGGGCACTTCACCGGCATGGCGGTGCTCTACGCGGTGGCGGCGGGCGTGTTCTGCAGCGTGGTGCCCTACGCGGCCGACGTGATCGCGTTGCGCAAGGTGCCGGCGCGGCTGTTCGGACTGGTGTGCAGCGTCCACCCGGTGCTCGCCGCGCTGGCCGGTCTCGTGCTGCTGGGAGAGACGCTCGCACTGCACCACTGGACGGGCATCTTGCTCGTCGTCACCGCCAACGCACTCGCCGTGACTTGCAGCAAGTGGTCTGGATCACCTACCGTCGACCCTGAAATGTGAATCCAATTCACTTAGCGGGGTGCTCATGCGGACGAAAGTCTTGACGGTGGTCGCCGCACTCGTCGGTGCGGCGCTGGTCAGCGGACCGTTCGCCTGGGCGGAACCCGAGCCGTACCTGGTGGGCCGGGGCATCTCCGACGTCACCGGCCCGGCCGCCGAGAACGGCATGATGGGCTACTCGAAGTTCGACCAGAAGACGTCGGGCATCCACCAGCGGCTGCGGTCGCGGGCCTACGTCGTGGTCGACCGGGCCACGAGCAAGCGCGTCGCGTACGTCAACGCCGACCTCGCGATGATCTTCCGCGCGGTCCAGGAGGGCGTGCTCACCAAGCTGCAGGCCAGGTACGGCAGCACCTACACCCGCGAGAACCTGCTGCTGTCCGCCACGCACACGCACAGCGGTCCCGGCGGCCAGTCGCACAACCTCGCCTACAACCTGTCGATCCTCGGACTGCAGCCGCAGGCGCTCGCCGCCGTGGTCGACGGCATCACCGAGTCCGTCGTCGAGGCGCACGAGGACCTCAAGCCCGGCTCGATCAGCCTCGGCGTCGGCGAACTGACGAACGCGTCGGTCAACCGCTCGCGCGTCGCGTTCGACCGCAACCCCGACAAGGGCGCGTTCCCGGCGGGCATCGACCCGCAGATGACCGTGCTGAAGTTCAAGCAGGGCGCGGAGAACGTCGGCGCGATCAGCTGGTTCGCCACGCACAACACGTCGGTCACCAACGCCAACACGCTGATCAGCCCGGACAACAAGGGCTACGCGGCGTACCAGTGGGAGCACGACGACGAGGGCGTGCGCTACCTCGACAACACGGCGGGCTTCGTCGCGGCGTTCCCCAACACCAACGCCGGTGACATGTCGCCGAACCTCAACCTGAAGCCCGGTTCCGGCCCCACCGAGAACGAGTGGGAGAACGCGCGGATCATCGGCGAGCGCCAGAACCGCAAGGCGCAGGAGATCTACCGCGGCCCGCAGTCCGCCGTCTCGGGCGGGGTCGACGCGCGCATGCGGTTCGTGGACATGTCGACCGTGCAGGTCGACGGCCGGTTCACCAGCGACGGCAAGGCGGGCACGACCTGTTCCGGTGTGGTCGGCGCCTCGACGATCGCCGGCAGCATCGAGGACGGCCCGGCGATCCCCGGCTTCTCCGAGGGCATGCAGTCGCCGTGGAAGAAGCTCTTCGAGCCGCTGCAGATGGAGGTCCCGCAGTGGCTGCGGGACTGCCAGTTCCCCAAGGCCTCCCTGGTGCCGACCGGCCTGATCGGCGCGACGCCGAACATCGTGCCGCTGCAGCTCGTCCGCATCGGCCAGCTGCACCTCGTCGCGGTGCCCGGCGAGGTCACGATCACCGCGGGCCTGCGCATCCGCAAGGCCGTCGCCCAAGAAGCCGGTGTACCGCTGCAGAACGTGCTGATCCAGGGCTACGCCAACGACTACAGCCAGTACGTCACCACGCCGGAGGAGTACGACTCGCAGCAGTACGAGGGCGGCTCCACCCTGTTCGGCCGCAACACGACCCCGGCCTACCAGCAGGAGTTCGGCAAGCTCGCCGCGTCCATGAGGGCCGGGTCCGCGCTGCCCGCCGGGCCGATCCCCACCAAGCCGCCGTTCACCGAGATCAACCTGCAGACCGGCGTCGTGCTCGACGACAAGCCCGCGGACAAGAAGTACGGCGATGTGCTGACCTCGCCGAAGTCGTCGTACGGGCGCGGCGAGACCGTCACGGCCGTGTTCGTCGCCGGGCACCCGAAGAACAACCTGCACCGCAACCACACCTTCCTGGAGGTGCAGCGGCAGGTGAACGGCCAGTGGGTGCGCGTGCACGACGACGGCGACTGGTCGACGCGCTACCAGTGGCAGCGGGTGGGCATCGCCTTCTCCAACGCCACGATCACCTGGCAGATCCCGGCGGACACGCCCGCGGGCACCTACCGGATCGTGCACCACGGCGACGAGAAGTCCGGCTGGACCGGCAAGATCACCGGCTTCACCGGGGCGACGGCGAGCTTCACGGTCGCCTGACGGACCACCGGGGAGGGCGGTCCTGCCCTCCCCGGTGACGGCACAGTGAGACATCACCTTGGTAGGGTGGGGTGATGGCCAGGTGGTACCCCGGAACGGAAGACCGGCTCAGGCAGGCGGCGCTCGACCTGTTCGCCGAGCACGGCTACGACGACGTGACCGTCACGCAGATCGCCGAACGGGCGGGCATCACCCGCCGCTCGTACTTCCGCTACTTCCCGGACAAGCGCGAGGTGCTGTTCGGCGGCTCGGAGGCGCTGCCGCCCGCGATCGCCGAGGCGGTGCTCTCCTCGGCCGAGCAGACGCCGCCCGCCATCGCCCTGGACGCCGCCCGGCGGGTCGGCGCCCTGTTCGTGGCGCGCGTGGACCGGACGGCGGAGCGGCGCGCGGTGATCGCGTCGAGCCCCGAGCTGCAGGAACGCGAGCGCACCAAGAGCGCCGTGATCACCGCCGCTCTCCAAGAGGCGCTGAAGAAGCGCGGCGCCGCCGAGGACGAGGCCCGGCTGGTCGCGCGCCTGGTCACCGTGTGCTTCCAGGAGGCGATCGAGCGCTGGAGCGAGACGGGCGAGGACTTCGACGCCTGCCTGGACGCCGTCAGCGCCTCGGTGCGCGCGGCGGCGGAGGTATTCCCGGACGCCGTGAGGCGGTAATTACGTTGTGCGCGATTTAATCGCGCACTAGCTTTATGGCATCACCCCGGAACGCCAGGAGGAAGCCATGAAGCGCCCCGTCCTCGAACCCGCCGCCGCCGAGTTCGCCGCCGCCACCGCCCAGCCGCCGTTCCTGTTCGACCTCGCCCCCGAGGAGGGCCGCAAGGCCGTCGACGAGGTGCAGTCGGGCGCCGTCGACAAGCCCGAGGTCGACGAGCAGTGGGTCGAGCTGGACGGCTTCAAGGTCCGCGTGGTCCGGCCGGCGGGTCTCGACGGACAGCTCCCGGTCATCCTCTACATCCACGGCGCGGGCTGGGTCTTCGGCAACGCCCACACCCACGACCGCCTGGTCCGCGAGCTCGCCGTCGGCACCGGCGCCGCCGTGGTCTTCCCGGACTACTCGCTCTCGCCCGAGGCCCGCTACCCGGTCGCGATCGACCAGAACTACGCCACCGCCCGGTGGATCCAGAGCGCCGGCGCCTCCCACGGCCTCGACCCCTCGCGCGTCGCCGTCGCCGGTGACTCGGTCGGCGGCAACATGGCCGCAGCGCTCACGTTGCAGGCCAAGGAACGCGGCGACGTCGAGCTGAAGGCCCAGGTCCTCTTCTACCCGGTGACCGACGCGTCCTTCGACACCGACTCGTACCTGCAGTTCGCCGAGGGCTACTTCCTGCGCCGCGACGGCATGCAGTGGTTCTGGGACCAGTACACGACGAACCCGCAGGAGCGCGCCGAGATCACCGCGTCCCCGCTGCGCGCCACGCTCGACCAGCTCGCCGGCCTGCCGCAGGCGCTCGTGATCACCGCCGAGGCCGACGTGCTGCGCGACGAGGGCGAGGCCTACGCCGACAAGCTGCGCCAGGCCGGTGTGCCCGTCACGGCCGTCCGGTACGCCGGGGCGATCCACGACTTCGTGATGCTGAACGCGTTGCGCGGCACGCACGCCGCCGAGGCCGCGATCAACCAGGCGACCGCGTTCCTGCGCAACGCCCTCAAGGGCTGACCAGCGCGTAGACCACCAGCGCCGTCACGACGACAAGAACACCGAACACGAGCACGATCCGAAGCCATCGCACGCCGGTTCTTCCGGCAGCGGTGGCTTCGACGTGCGCTCCGGGCTGGTAGGCCGCGGTCGGGATCCCCCCGGTCGACTCCGGGTCGTAGTTGATCATCCCTCGGCCCACCACCGGCCACGGCGGTTCGGCGGACGTGCCGGTCTCGTCAGGCTTCTCGGCCATCACGGCCACCCCTTCACCTGGGCGAGCTGCACGCACCACGCCGCCACCTCGACCAGCAGCAGGACGAGCCCGGCCACGAAGCACCACTGCAGCTTGCGGAGCTTCCTCTCGTTGTCGGTCAGCCACTGCTCGAAGTCCGTCGCGAGGTGCCGCCGCATCGAGTCCAGGTCGTGCCCGAGGTCGACGGCGCGGAGCAGCCGCGAGGCGCTCGACAGGAACGTCCACCGCCACACCGGCGCACAGACCACCAGCGCCAGCACGAGCACCCCGGTCATCGCGGTGATCGCGACGACCGCGGCCACACCCCAGTGCGGGCCCTGCAGGGCCGTGCCGACGAACGAGGAACTGACCAGGGCCGCGCCGGCCAGCAGCAGGGTGACCCGCGAGCGGAGGTTGTCGAGCGCGCCCTGCTGGTAGCCCAGCGCGCGCAACGACTCCGAGAACACCAGCTCGAGCCGTCTGTCCGGCTCTCCGCCCGTCACCCGTCCATGATGCGCCGGTGGCGTCAGCCCCGCTGGGTCTTCGCCACGTGGAACGGCGTGCCCTGCTGGCAGGTCGTCATCGCCCCCGGATCGGGCCGCCCCGTCACCTCCACCACGGCGCCGGCCACGGCGATCGCGGGGTCGGCGCCGAGCAGCAGGTACTGCGCGGTCTCGTTGCTCAGCAACAGGCATCCCGACTCGACTCCGGCCGAGATCGTGCCACGCACCACCGTCGTGCCCGGCTCCAGCGCCCGCGAGGGCGTCGGCAGCGTGGGAACCGGCTGCGTGGGAACCGGCAGCGGGGTGGACGACGGCGGCAACGGCGCCGGGAGGCTCGGTGTGGTCGTGTCGGTGGTGGGAGAGCTCGACGCCGGTGCCTCCGGGGGAGGAGGCACCTGACCGCACGAAGCAAGCACCAGACACAGCAACACGGCCGCTAACCCGCGCATCTCACGTCACCTCCGGTGGACCACCGCGACCGGGCACGGTGCGTGGTGCAGCACAGCGTGGCTGACCGAACCCAGGATCGCACGCGTCACGGCGCCACGGCCGTGACTGCCGACCGCGAGCAGTGCCGCGCCGTCAGCCGCCTGGAGCAACGCGCGGGCCGGGGCGTCGAACGCGACCTCCTGCGCCACGTGCACGTCCGGCCACCGCGCGGCGTGCGGGGCGAGCTGTTCGTCCAGCAGCTTGGAGAGGTCCACGCGGACGTGGTCGAAGTCCTGCTCGGGCAGCTCGGCCCAGCCGGCGTCGTTCCACGCGTGGATGGCGAGCAGTTCACGGCCGTGGCGCGCGGCGTGCTCGAAGGCGAACGCGATGGCGTCCGTCGAGGTCTCGGAGCCGTCCACGCCGACGACCACGCGGCCGTCGACCGGGCCGGACCGCGTCACGACGACCGGGCGCCCTCCCGTCGACACCAGTTCGGCGGCGGTGGAGCCCAGGAACATCTTCGCGATGCCGGTGCGGCCCGACGAGCCCAGCACGAGCAGGTCGCCGGGTTCGGCGGCGAGGACGTCGACCGGGCGGCCGATGCGCACGTGCGTGGCGATCTCGAGATCCGGCCAGGACTGCCTGAGCTCGGCCGCGAGTTCGGTGAGGTGGTCCTCGGCGGCCTTGGACATCGTCTCCTCGGTGACGAACTCCGGCACCGGGACGGACATGGGCGTGAAGACGGGCTCGGGCAACGGCGCGCGGATGGCGTGGACGACCCGCAGGGCCGCGCCGCGGCGGGACGCCTCCTCGGCACCGAACAGCACCGCCCGGCGGGCCAGGTCGGAGCCGTCGAACCCGACGACGACAGTGGACATGAGAAAACCACCTCCGACCGGGAAGTACCCGATCGGAGGTGGTTCTAAAGGTGATCTAGTTGATGACGAACTGCGAGCCCGGCTCGATCGTGATGTCGCCGTCACGCGAGTTGGTGATCGTGACGTTCGTCAGCTTCGCCGACCCGCGGGCCTGGGCCATCGCGAGGATGCCCGACCCGTTGTTCGACCTGTCGATCCGGACGTTGCTGATCTGCACGTCCGGCATGCCGCTGCCGCCGCCCTTGAACTGGATCCCGTCGTAGGTCGAGTCCAGGATCTCGGTGTCGCGGATGACGACGCCGGGGATCGGCAGGTTCTGCGAGAACAGCGTGATGGCGCCGAACTCCTGCGCCTCACCCCAGAACGCGCCGCCGGTGCGGTACAGGGCGTTGTTGGCGAGCGTCGTGGTCCCGCCGAACGGCAGCGGGTCGTGGTCGGTCGCCAGCATGATGCCCGGGTAGTTGGCCGTGTCGGAGATGATGTTGTTCTCCGCGCGGTTGTTCGACCCGCCGTAGATCGCGATTCCGTTGGCACGCCAGGGGAGCGCGATCGTGTTGTTGAGGAACGCGTTGCCGCTGCCGACGTCGACGTTCTGGTCCTTCACGTACTTCGACGCCCACACCGCCAGCGCGTCGTCGCCCGTGGTGCGGAACGACGAGTTGAAGACGGTGGAGTTGCGGGTGCCGTTGGTGAAGTTGATGCCGTCGGCGTAGGTGTCGCGGATGCGCATGCCGCTGAACTGCAGGCCGTCGCCGGGGTTCCAGCGGTCCGGCAGGTTGGTGTAGTCGCGGCCGACCCAGACACCGACGTTGGCGTGCTCGATCCACACGTTGGTGACCTTGGTGTTCTTGCCGAACCGCCCGTTGAGGCCGACGCCGCCCTCGGCACCGCCGTCACCGCCGCGGATCCGGCCGGAGCCGAAGATGGCGATGTCGGAGATCTGGGTGTTGTCGTCGATGTCGAACCCGAAGTTGCCCTCGTGCGGGTGGTTGATCGTGTCCGCGTCCTGCGGCTGGATCAGCGAGAACAGCTGCGAGTGCCACATGCCGGCGCCGCGGATCGTGACGTTGCGGATGCCGACCTGGTTGTCACCACCGCTGTTGAACACGGTGAGGATCTTCTTCTCCTGGCGGAACCTGCCCTCCGGGATCCAGACGCAGGGGATCTCGCCGTTCTGGTCGGCCGTCACGGCGCGCTGCAACGCGTCCGTGTCGTCCGTCTGGTCGTTCGCCGTGGCACCGTACTGCGTGATCGAGACGCAGTCGGCCGGCTTGGAGGCGGCCGGGGCCACCTGCTCCAGGTCGATCAGGTCGATGACGTAGAACGCCGCGTTGTCACCGGAGTCGCGCTGCAGCTTGAACTTCGTGCCGGCCGGGTAGCTCGAGGCCAGCAGCTGCGAGGTCTCGTCGAACAGCCTGCGGGCGTCGCCACCCGGACGGTTCGTGAGGCCCTCGGGGTCGTCCGTCGTGCCGTAGAGCCAGCTGTGGCGCGACGACAGCGTCAGCTTCTGCACGAACTGGTCGTTCGCGTAGAGGCTGATCGTCGCCTCCTGGCCACCGCCCGCGGCGGCGTCCGGGATGGAGTTGCGCACGACGATCGAGTTCGTGCTGACCGTCGAGGTGATCTCCACGAACTGGCCCTGCGCGTCGAGGCGCACCGACTTGCGGCCCGAGGACTCGGACCCGAAGTTGGTGTGCCCGAACGTGCGCTTCGCGTCGGCCTGCAACAGCGTGCCGTTGTGCCGGCCCGCTTCGGCCTCGTAGCTCGTGAACGGCACCGAGGCACCGCGTCCGACCACAATGGACTGGGTCGCGGTGTTGTTGGTCTCGTTGGTCTCCGCCACGACGTTCGTCGCGTCGGCGGTCGCCGTGGCCGTGGCGCCGCCGTTGGTGGCGGTCCAGGTGCCGACGTTGACCGTGACGGTCTGGCCGGCGTTGATCGCACCGGTGTTGGCGGTGAGCGTGCTGCCGCCGACGGCCACGCGGGTCACCGAGGCGCCCGCCGCCGACGTGCCGCGGTTGTTCACCGACACCGCGAACGTCACCTGCTGGCCCGCCGCCGGGGACGACGGGTTCGGCGTGACACCGGTGATCTGCAGGTCCGGTCCCGGGGCCTGGCCGACGACCAGGGGAGAGCCGGAGGTGAAGGTGTTGTTGCCCTCGTTGGTCTCCGCGACCTGGTTGGCCGGGTCCACGGTGGCCGCGGCCGCGTAGGACCCGGCGCCCCGACGGCCTGCGTCGACGCTGACGGTGGCCGTGGCGGAAGGAGCGAGCGCGCCGACCGCGACGCTGCCCGCGACGGTGCCGCCGAGCGTGGCGTTCAGCGTCGTCGCGCCGGACGCGACGGAGCCGCCGTTGCGCACGGTGGCGGTGAGCCTGATCGCGTCGGCCTCGCTCGGGTTCGCGGGCGTCCACGTCAGGTTCGTGACGGTCAGGTCGGGAGCCGGTGCGGACGCGCCGAACACCTGGAACTCGGCGACCTGGCCGCCGGGCGCGCCGGTGTTCGAGTAGAAGTGCAGCCGCACGTCGGAGGCCCGCCCGCTCACCGGGACCGTGACGGTGTTGCCGGTGGCCGGGTCGAACCGGTAGTCGGCGCGCGCCTTCAGGGTCGCGAACGAGGAAGCACCGGCTTCCTTGCCCAGCACCTCGAAGTTCTGCGTCCGCGCACCCCAGGCGCTGTCGGGGTTGAGCTTGACGACGACCGAGGTGACGTCCGCGTTCGAGCCCAGCTTCGCGGTCAGGTGACCGGGGAGGCCGTTGGACTCCCAGTACGTGCCCGTGTTGCCGTCGACCGCGTTCGCGGCGACGAAGTTGTGCACGTGCCCTGATTCCTCGACCGGCTTGCCCTGGGCGAGGTTGTCGCCCGCGGGCGGCGGGTCGACCGGGCCGGACTCGCCGTGCACCTCGAACTCGCTGAGCTGCGCGGCGGGCCAGCCGGTGTTCGCGGTGACCGTGACGCGCACGTACCGCGTGGTCGTCGCCGCGAAGTCCAGCGTCACCGTGTTGTTCGAGCCGGGCGAGAAGACCCGGCCCGCCGACCCGGCCAGGTCGCCGAACTGCGATCCGTTCGCACTCCCTTGCACGGCAAGCGTTTGCGTGCGCTGCTCCCAGTTCGAGGGCAGCCGCAGCACGACCTTGCTGACGCTCCGCTCGGCACCCAGGTCGGCCTGGATCCACTGGGGGAACGTGTTGTTCGTGCTCTCCCAGTAGCTGCCCTGGTTGCCGTCCCCGGCGTTGCCGGCGCCGTACGGCCCGTTGCTGCTGGACGCGGTCAGGTTCGCGGACAGCCGGACAACCGCTGCTCCTGCCGTGGGTGTCAATCCGAACAGTGCGAGGGCGCTGACGACGGCAGCGCTCACCGCACGCTTCAGTAGCGTGTTTCTCATTGAATTGTCCTTCGTGGCAGGGGTATCAGTTGTTGATGTTGATCTTGAAGGTGGTCGTGGTGTTCCTGATGTCCTGGAAGTTGTTGCTGAACCTCAGGCCGTTGAACGTGACCTCGCCGACGGCGGGACCCTGACCGGGCTCCGGCATCTCGTTGGCCCACAACCCGAACCCGGACTTCGCGTCGAACGCGTCGCCGGACTTGCGCGCACCCGAGACGCTCACGTTGGACAGCACCGTGTCCTGGAAGACGTTCTCGGCGGCACCGTTGTACTTGGTCTGGAACATGATTCCGCTGTACGTCGGATCGATGATCTCGATGTCGCTCACCCGGATCCCCGTGTACTTCTTGGAGGCGGAGAACATCCAGATGGCGCCGAACGTCTGCGCGCCCCAGAAGTGGCCGCCGGAGCGGACCAGGGTGAGGCCGCTGAACGTCGTCGGCTCGGGCCCGAAGTCCTCCATCGGGTAGCCGAAGTCGAGCGAGCTGATCGTCACCGCGGAGTAGGTGAGCGTGTCGGCGATGTAGATGTTGCGGAAGACGTTGTTCTTGCCGCCGTACACCGCGAGACCGGCCGCGCGCCACGGGGTCGTGACGCTGAGGTTCTCGAACACGTTGTTCTGCTGGCCGGTGCCGCCGTTGTCGGTGGCGGCGAACAGCGCGAACGCGTCGTCACCGGTCGAGCGGGCCTCGATGTTGGCGATCCGGTTGCCCGACGAGCCGTTCGTCATGTTCAGGCCGTCCGCGTACATGTTGCGGATGCGGTTGTCCTTGATGACGTTGTTGTCGACGTTGTTGCCCCAGAACAGGCACATCATGTGCTCGACCCAGATGTTCTCGATGGTCATGTTCTGGACGCCGGCGAAGTCGAACACCTTGCCGGGGCCGTCGTTGCGCTGCGTGTAGTTGCCGAACACGGCGAACCCGCTGAACGTCGAGCCGCTCGCGGACGCCTGGGCGGAGAAGCCGAGGTCCGTGTTCTCCTGGGTCGTGGGTGCCTGGAACCGGGTGAACCAGGGACCGGCGCCGATCACCTTGATCGCCTTGCCGTAGACGTTGAACTTCTGCTGCGTCGGGTACGTGCCCGCAGGCAGGTAGACGCCGATCAGGGTGCCGGTCGTGTCCATCCGGACCCGGTCGAGCGCGTTCTGCACGTCCTGGTGGGTGAACCCGGCGGGCACGGCATAGCGTGCGGCATCGGGGTTTCCGGCGGCCTGCACCTGTTCGAAGTTCACGAAGTCGATCGCGTAGTTCGAGGTGTTGGCCGCGTCCTTCTGCAGCTTGATCTTCGTGCCCGCCGGGAACGTCGAGTTGAGCATCACGTTCGCCTCGTCGTAGATGTGGCGCGGCCCGCCCGACCCCGGGGAGTTGTTCGGCGAGGCCTCGTTGCCGTAGAGCCACATATACTTCGACGTCAGGTCGATGGCCTTGTGGAACTGGCCGTTGACGTAGACGTTGAGGTTGCTGGTGATGCCGCCGCCACCGGCGCTGTCCGGGATGGAGAACCGGGTGACGAGGGTGTTGGTCGGCGCGCTCGTGGTGAACTCGACCGACTGGCCGGTGCCGTTCAGCGTCACGGCGCGGCGGCCGGACGCCTCACCGGCGAGGTCGCCGATCGTCCTGTTCGGACTGAGGACCTGCGCGCCGCCGCCGACGGTCGCGTCCTCGGCCTCGACGTGCTGCCACGGGACGCTGGCGCCGCGGCCGATGAACAGCGACTGCTCGCTGGTGTTGTTGCCCTGCTTGGCCGGGATCTCGTTGCCGTCGTTCGCGATGACGGTGCGGACCGTGTACCGGCCGTCGGCGGCGGGCCAGGTGCCGAGGTTGACCGCGGCGGTCGTCGCGCCGGCGTTGATCGCGCCGGTGTGGCTGCCGGTCAGCGTGCGGACGGTCTGGCCGCTGCTGTTGAGGATCGTGACCGTGATGCCGTGGGCGCCCGCCGCGCTGGCGATGCTGCCCTGGTTCTTGATCGCGACGCTGAACGTCGTGGTCTGGCCGTTGCTCGGGTTGCTGGGCGACCAGGAGCCGACGGCGACCAGGTCGGAGCTCGGGACCGGCGTCACGACGATCGGCGACGGGTGCGGGCGGGCGTTGTTGGTCTCGTCCTGCTCCGCGACCTTCTTGGTCTCGTCGACCTTCGCCGTGTACTGGTAGGAACCCTCCGGGCGCGCGGAGATCGTCGTGCTCACGTTCGCCTGCGCACCCGCCGCGAGGGCGCCGACGTTCGCGGTGCCGACGGCGGTGGTGCCGAGGAAGAACGTCACGTCGGTGGCCGTGCTGGCCGCCGTGCCCGCGTTGCGGACGGTGGCGTTCAGCGTGATCTGGTCGGTCTCGACGGGGCTCGCCGGCGTGACCGACGTCGAGGTGACGGTGAGGTCGGGGTTCGGGGCAGGGGTGCCGAACACCTGGATCTCCGCCACCTGCGTGCCGGGCGCGCCGGTGTTGGACGTGCCGCGCACCTGGAGGTCGGCGACGCGCCCGGAGGCGTTGATGGTGATGCTGTTGCCGGTCGCGGGGTCGAAGCGGTAGTCCCGCCCGGCGACGAGGCTCGTGAAGCCGGTCGCGTTCTGCTCGCGGCCCAGCACCTCGATGTTCTGCGTGCGGGAACCCCACGCGGTGTCGGGGTTGAGCTTGAGCGCGACCGAGCTGACGTCCGCGTTCGATCCCAGTTGGACGGTCAGCGTGCCCGGGAAGCCGTTGGACTCCCAGTAGGTCTGCACGTTGCCGTCGTTGGCGTTGGCGGCCACGAAGTTGTGCACGTTGTTGTTCGCGGTGACGGGCTTGCCCTGCGCCAGGTTCGTGCCGGTCGCGCCCTCGCGGGTGACCGTGCCGCTGGCGGGGGACTGGTTGCCGGCCGCGTCCTTCGCGATCACGTGGTAGCTCACGCGCAGGCCGTCGGGCTGGCTGTCGGTGTAGGTCGTGCCGGTGACCGTCGTGCGCAGCGTGCCGTTGGCGTAGACGTCGTAGCCGGCGACGCCGACGTTGTCCGTGCTGGCGTTCCAGGTCAGCCGGATCTGCCCGGCCTGCGGCTGGGTGAGGGCGAGACCGGTGGGCGCGGCGGGGGCCTGCGTGTCACCGCCGGTCGGGCCCTGCACCTCGAACTCGCTGATCTGCCCGGCGGGCCAGCCGGTGTTCGCGGTGATCCGCAGCCGCACGTACCGCGTGGTGGCGGCGCTGAAGTCGATGGTCACCGTGCTGTTCGAGCCCGGGTTGAACTCGTAGCCCCTGCTGGGCACGAGATCGCTGAAGGTGTTGCCGTCCGTGCTGCCCTGCACGGCGAGGGTCTGCGTGCGCGCGCCCCAGCCGGAGGTCGGCAGCTTCAGCACGACCCGGTCGGCCTTGACCGCGGCGCCGAGGTCGGCCTGCAGCCACTGCGGGAACGCGTTGTTCGCGCTCTCCCAGTACGTGCCCTGGTTGCCGTCGCCCGCGTTGCCCGGCCCGTAGTTCTGGTTGGTGCTGCTGGCGCTGTAGGTGGCCTGGAGCGCGGCGCTGGCGGCCGCCTCGCGCACCTCGAGCTTCGCGGTGGTCTTGGTGGCGCGGACGTGCCGCACCACCGTCGGGTCGACCTGGAAGGTCACCTTGCCGTTCTTGAAGTCGTGTGGTCGCTCCGCGACCAACGTCGACCAGCCTCTGCCGTCGAGGCTCGTCTGGACGGCGAACGTCTCGGTGCCGTTCTTGCCTGCCGTGAGCGTGACCTGGTCGATCCGGGTCTGCTGGGCGAGGTCGAGGCTGACGGGAGCGGCCTGGGCGGCGGGGACGAACGTCAGGGTCGCCGCCGCGGTGATCACAGCGGCTGTCGGGGCTAGCAGGGAGCGAGCGCGTGTCATCGGTGACATGGCGTGCTTGGCCCTTCTCGGTGGGGACGCGAGGGGGTGTGGCGCGCCTCACCGTAGAAGTGACCAGCAGATTACCGCAATATCTCGACGTGATTGCGCAAATTTGCGACATCGCGCTCTGAACAGGAAAGACGGGTGTTCGTTCCCGTGCTCGAACAGTGTCCCAGCGTGCGCAAGGGCGATCACCAGCGGCTGGACGGACCGGTTTCCGGCAGGTTCGGACCCGAACCTGCCGGAAAAATTGATTCGACCTCGATCTGGCGGCTTGCGCTCGCTTGCCGTCTGCTTGCTCGGCTTGCGTAAGGGTTGCGCAAGTCTCAGAGCTTCGCGAACAACCTTCTGGTTCGGTTCAGCAGATCCAGCCTGTGCTCACGCCGCCGGAGCGAGTGCCCCTCGCCCGGGTAGACGACGAGTTCGGAGTGCCCGACCGCGCGGTGCAGGCGCTCGGCTTGCTCCACCGGCACGTTGGTGTCCTCGGCGCCGTGCACGATCAGCATCGGCGTGCGGATCCGGTCCGCGTAGGTGAGCGGGCTGTGCTTGGGCCCGTCGCCCAGCGCCGCCTCGAACGCGCCCCACTCGCCGGTGGCGACCAGCCGCGGCCAGTCGGAGATCCCCGCGCCCACCAGCGCGGCCTTGAACCTGTTCGTCCTGGTGGTCGCCCACGCGGCCATGAACCCGCCGTGACTCCACCCGGCGATGCCGAGCCGGTCCGGGTCCGCCACGTTCTCGGCGACCAGTAGGTCGAGGCCGTCCTCGATGTCGTGCCACTCCTCCTGCCCGACCTTCCCGGCGACGGCGTGCGCGAACTCGTGGCCGTGCCCGAGTCCGCCGCGCGGGTTGGGCAGGAACACCGCGAACCCGTCGTGCGCGAACCACTGCGCCGACGGCACCCAGTGCAGCTGCAGGTCGTCCGCCCACCGGTCGTACGGGCCGCCGTGGACGATCGTGACGAGCGGGAACGGCCCGTCGTCCCTGGTCCTGCCGGGCGGGAGGACGAGGAGGCCGTCGAGGTGGAGGCCGTCGCGCGCCCGGTAGCCGAGGCGTTCCTGGGAGCCCCAGCGGATGTCGTAGTCGGCCGCGCCGCGCCGGTCCGGCCGGTGCGATCCGGTGACGCGGCCGAGCAGGCCGCCGCCGAGCCGGTGGAACTCGGTGTCGAGGCCGGTCGCGACGACGACGATCGGCGCGCCCCCGTCGTCCTGCACGAGGTCGACCGGGCAGGCTCGCAGCCCTTCCGTGAGGTTGCGGTGCCGCTGGTCGAACACCGCGTTGCCGGCCTGCAGGTGCGGTGGTGTCAGGGCGAGGTAGCAGACCTCGTCGCCCCACCAGACCGGCTTGCCGGCGTCCGCGGGCGTCGCGCCCAGGTCGGTGACCGTGCCGTCGGTGCCGATCACGTGCAGCGCCGGGTTCAGCAGACCGGGGTCGATCTCCGGCGACGACCACGTGATCACCGCGAGCCGTCCGTCGGCGTGCCGGGCGACCTCGGCGACGTGACGGCCGGGGACGCGCACGGCGGGTGGTGCGGTCTCGGTGGGAGGCGGGACGTGGTCGACGGCGATCTCATCGGTCAGTTCCCGCACGCGCGGCTCCTTCGCTTGATCTCCAGTTAACTCCAGGTCCTACGGTCGAGCCCATGACCATTCTCGTGGCGGGGGCAACCGGGAACGCCGGAGCTCAGGTGGTGCGGGAACTCCTCGCGCTGGGAAGTCCGGTGCGCGCGCTCACCAGGAACGCGGCGGCGGCACGGTTCCCCGCCGGCGTCGAGGTCGTGGAGGGCGACCTGACGAGGCCGGAGACGATCCCGCTCGAGGGGGTCACCGGTGTGCACCTGCTGGCCACCGCGGGGGACGACTACGCCGAGCTGACCACCGGACCGGAACTGGTGGCGCGGGTGGAGAAGGCCGGCGTCCGCAGGGCCACGGTGCTGTGGAGCGGCTCCCCCAGTCCGTTGGAGGAGGCGGTCACCGCGAGTGCGCTGGAGTGGACCGTGTTGCGGCCCGTGGACTTCATGTCGAACACGCTGGTCTGGGCCGAGTCGGTGCGCCGGGAGGGGGTGGTGCGCGAGCCGTTCGCCTCCTCGCGGAGCGCGCTCGTGCACGAGGGCGACATCGGCGCGGTGGCGGCCGCCGTGCTCGTGAGGGGTGGGCACGGCGGCCGCACGTACACGTTGACGGGTCCGGAGGCCCTGACCGTGCCGCAGCAGGTGGCGACGATCTCCGCGGCGATCGGCCGGGAGATCCGGTACGTCGAGCTGACCGAGGCGCAGGCGCGGGAGGAGATGCTCGCGCAGGGCAGGCCGCCCGAGGTGGCCGACTTCCTGCTCCGGTGGAGGCGGGACATGCCCGCGGTGGGGTACACCGTCGACCGGGGAGTCGAGGACGTGCTGGGCAGGCCCGCGCGCTCCTTCGCCTCGTGGGCACGGGAGCGCGCGGGCTCCTTCGTCAGCGCAGGAGGTACGCGTTGACGATCGTCTGCTCCACGGTCTGCCCGTGGCCGGACGCTTTGGCGCGCAACGAGACCGACTTGGCGTCCTGCGGGTGGGCGAGCAGCACGCGGTTGCCGGTGAGCTGCGTGCGCTTCCACGTCGTGCCGCCGTCGTAGGACACCTCGACGGACGTGACGCGCACCGAGTCCACCTGCGACTGCGTGGAGACCGGCACGGCGAGCATCTGGCCGGCGCGGCCGTACCCGTCGTCGTCCAGCTGCGGGGTGAAGCGGACGACCGACAGCGGGAGCGCCGTGCGTTCGGCCGTCGTGTCGCTGCGGAACGTCCACACGCCGGACACCGCGGAGCTCAGGGCGTTGGCGCGCGTCGCGGACGCTTCGAGGCGGTAGTTCGCGGCGCCCGGCGGGACGTCGACCATCGCCCAGCCGGCCTCGGCCGTCTCCACGGCCTTCACGCCGTCGCGGTAGAGGGCGGTCCGCGCCCCGGTCACCGGGCCGTAGCCCTCGTTGCCCGCGCTGTCGCCGTACAGCGGCACCGTGACGCGGACGAAGTCGCCCGTGCGGAACGAGTGCGGCACGTCCCGGGCCGGTGGGAGGGCGGGGCCGAACACCGCGCGGTTGAACGGTTCCACGTACGAGCGGCCCGGCCGGTAGTGGCGCAGCGGGGTGACGAGCGCGCCGATGTTGCCGGTCTCGTCGAACAGGTTGAACCGGCGCGACCAGTCACCGCCCTCACCGCCGTAGTACTCGGTGCGCGGGCCGGGGACGAAGTTGTCCAGCGAGCCGTAGGTCCAGTCGGCGCGGCCCTCGGGGGACGAGGTGTGGCCGATCGACGCGCTCTGGCCCGGCTTCAGCGCGGGCATGTCGACCTTGACGGTCGCCAGGTCCCGCTTCGCGATCGTCTTGGTCAGGCCCGACGGCGCGGCGCCCTTCTGGTACCAGGCCAGTCCGTAGAAGTCGGGGCCGGCGGTCCAGAACGTCGCGGTCTTGCCGGTGACCTCCTTCGACTCGGGTCCCATGCTCGCGACGCCGAGGTGGTCGACGACGCCGCCGACCGAGAAGTTGCCGATGGTGTAGCTGGTGCCGCCGACGACGCGTTCGAAACCGGTCTGCAGCAAGGAGAGCTTCGCGGCGACCGGCAGGGTCACCCGGACCGGCTTGGCCTGGCGGGCGTCGAGGTCGATCGTGGTCGGGCCGGAGACGGTGAGGTTCGGGTAGTTGACGACGTCGTGGGTGTAGGCGCCGGACGACGACATCACGCTGCCGGACAGGACGTAGCGGCCCTTGGCGACGCGGGCGACACCGGTCGTGCTGTTCGGCCAGACGCGGGCGCCGGTGTCGACGTTGATCAGGTACGCGAACGTCGAGGTCGTCGTGACACCCGACCGTTCGATGCCGGTGACCTTGACGTCGTAGCTCTCCACCTCCAGGTCGGCGACGACGGCCGTGCGCACGCCGCTCGCGACGACCGCGCCGCCGAACACGCCACCGGCCGGCTGTTTGGCGATGTCCGCGGTGACGGTGGCCTTGGCGGAGCCGCCCGCCGGGACCACGAGCGTGGCGGGGGAGACGCTGAACAGGGTGCCGTTCGTGTCCGCCGACAGGTCGAGCGTGACGGCCTCGGTGCCCGCGTTGGAGTAGGTGATCTCCTGCGTCAGCGCGGGTTCGCCGGCGTGCGGCCACTGGTGCGCGCCGAAGCTGACGGAGGTCGGGCTCGACGTCACGTTCTGCTTGATGAGCTTGGCCACGTCGACGCGGCCGGTGCCCTGCTCGAACGGGGTCAGGTCCGCCGTGGGGGTGGTGCTGCCGGTGAGCCGGGCCTTGAGGGCCGTGCCGGTCAGGTCCGGGTGCTGCTGGCGCAGCAGGGCCGCGGCGCCCGCGACGTGCGGGGTGGCCATCGACGTGCCGTCGAGCGAGGTGTAGCCGTCGACGACCGGCGCGCCGATCCGGCCGTCCGAGTGCAGTGCGGCGACGATGCCGACGCCCGGTGCGGTGAGGTCGGGCTTCAGCGTGCCGGACGCCGTCGGGCCGCGGCTCGAGAACTCGGCGATCCGGTTCTGGTCGTCCACGGCGCCGACGGTCAGCGCCGCGTCGGCGGTGCCGGGCGACCCGATCGTGCGCGAGCCGGGACCGGAGTTGCCGGCGGCGATCACGAACAGCGCGCCCCGGTCGGCGGAGAGCCGGTTGACGGCCTCCTCGATCGGGTCCACGCCGGGGGTGTCGTAGCCGCCGAGGCTCATGTTGACGATCTGGGCGCCCTGCTCGACCGCCCACTCCATGCCGGCGATGATCCCGCTGTCCGCGCCGGAGCCGTTGTCGCCCAGCACCTTCACGTCGAGGATCCGCGCGTCCGGCGCGACGCCGTGGTACTTGCCGCCGCTCTTCGCGCCGGTGCCCGCGACGATCGACGCCACGTGCGTGCCGTGGCCGTAGTGGTCGCCGTTGTCGGGGGAGGTGGTGAAGTTGCGCTCGCCGATCTCGCGGTCCGCCAGGTCCGGGTGCGTGTTGTCGACACCCGTGTCGAGGACCGCGACCGTGACGCCCTTGCCGGTGAGCCCGGCGGCGTAGGCGGCGGGAGCGTTGATCTGGGCGACGCTCTGGTCGAGGGTCGCCGTGCGGCGCGCGTCGAGCCAGATCCGCTGGATGCCGGACGTCGACATGTCGAATGTCGACATCCCGTCAGCCGAGGTGCGGGATGTCGACATCCCGACAACCGGCGTCTTGGCCGCGTCGAACGCCACGCCGTTGATGCTGCGCAGCTGGAGACCGGACTGGGCGCTCAGGGTGCCCGGCGCGTAGGTGGCGATGACCGGCAGGGCGCCGCCGTAGGTCGCGAGCTCGGTGACGTCGAAGAGGCGCTCGTCGAGGCGGCCGTCCGCGATCAGCGGGATGGCGTCGTGCGGCACCACGTACTCGTGCCCGCCGGCCGTGTAGGTGGAGAACAGGACGCGCTCACGTCCGGGCGCCGGCCGGATCGCTCTCGGTCCGGTGTGGACCTCGTCGCCGGTGATCAACCTGATGGTGGGTGCGGACGACGGCGACGTCTCCGCTGGTGGGGGAGAGGCATGGGCGTGACCCGCGGTCAGCAGGGCACCGGCCAGCACAACGACTCCGAGTACGCGCACCCGGTCCTCCGTAGGTCTGTGGGAGCGTTCTCACGGACCGTATTGAGGTGATCACCTGCTGACAAGGTCTACACCAATTTCCGGTACGGCCTAATCTTCGTACCGTGACGGGCCTGCGTGAACGCAAGAAGGCGGCGACCAGGGAAGCGCTGGGCGACGCCGCCTGGAGTCTGTGCGTCGAGCACGGCCTCGACCGGGTGACGGTGGATCAGATCGCGCGCGCGGCCGGGGTGTCGCTGCGGACGTTCTTCAACTACTTCTCCTCGAAGGAGGAGGCGGTCGTCGCGGGCGACACGGCCACGGCACTCGCGCTGGTCGAGGAGTTCGCTGCCCGGCCCGCCGGCGAACCAGTGCTGGTCGCGCTGCGCGAGGCGCTGAAGTCGATCTACCCGCGCTACGTCGACCTGGACCGGTTGCGCCAGCTGCGGCAGCTCCGGCAGCACCCGGCGCTGCTTCCGCACGTGTTCGCCGCCTACTCCGCACGCGAGCAGGCGTTGACGGCGGCGATCGCCGAGCGCTGCGGGGCCGACCCGCGGACCGACCCCTACCCGGCGGTGATGGCGTCGACCTTCCTCGCCTCGATGCGCGCGGTCGTGCAGTGGTGGCTCGACACCCCGCAGGCCACGGACAGGTTCGAGGTCACCGAGCTGGTCGGCCGGATGATCGACCAGCTCGGCGCCGGCTTCACCAGGTGACGGGCAGCCGGTGCACGCCGTAGATCGACATGTCGGTGCGCAGCGGCACCTCGGCGGCGGGCACGGCGAGCCGCAGCGTCGGGAACCTCCGCAACAGCTCGGTGAACCCGACCGCCATCTCGACCCGCGCCAGCTGCTGGCCGAGGCACTGGTGGATGCCGTGCCCGAACGCTACGTGGTGCCCGCGAGGCCGGTCGACGAGCAACGCGTGCGGGTCGTCGTACTGCCGCTCGTCGCGGTTGACCGCCGGCACCGACACGACGACGGTCTCCCCGGCGCGCACGGTGACGCCGCCGATCTCGACGTCCTCCTTCGCGTGCCGTGACACCCCTTGGCTGATGATCGACAGGTAGCGCAACATCTCCTCGACCGCGTTTTCGACGAGCCCGGGGTCGTCGCGCAGCTTCGCGAACTGGTCGGGGTTCTCCAGCAGCGCGAACGTGCCGAGCGCGAGCATGTTCGCCGTGGTCTCGTGGCCCGCGATGAGCAGCAGGTTCGCGATGCCGGTCAGCTCGTCGTCGGTGAGGTCGGTGTCGGTGACGAGCCCGGACAGCAGGTCACCACCGGGGCTCCGCCGCTTGGCGAGGACCAGCCCGTGCATGAACCGGCGCAGCTCGGTGGTGTTCTTGATCTGGTCGTCGATCGTGGTGTTGAGGCTGAGCAACGTCGCCGTGCGGCGCTGGAACTCGTCGCGGTCGCCGTAGTCGACCCCCAGCAGCTCGCAGATGACGAGCGAAGGCACCGGCAACGCGAAGTCGTGCACCAGATCCGCAGGAGGCCCCTTCTCGACCATGGCGTCGAGCCGAGTCGTGACGATCTCGTGGATGCGCGGCGTCAGCTCCCGCATCCGCCGCACCGTGAACTGCCCGGTCAGCAACCGCCGGAAACGGGTGTGCTCCGGGGCGTCCATCATGATGAACGACCCGGCCTGCCGCTCGGGCGGGAACAGCTCCGCGTGCAGCTCGGGCGAGATCAACGCCCTGGCCCGAGGACTGTTGATCCGGTCCGAGCTCATCTGCGGCGCCGCGAGCACCGCCCGCGCCTCGTCGTGCCCCGTGACGAGCCAGACGGTGTCGCCGTTGTGCTCGATCCGGTGCATCCGCCCGCGCTCGCTGAGCTCGGTCAGCCCGGCGGCGGGGTCGAACGGGCACTTCCCGCGCTCGGTGAGTTCGGCGGGCAACTGCGGGCGGATGAGCTCCTGCGCACTGCGCTGCCGCTCGGCCGTGGTCATGGCCTCTCCCTGTCTGACCCGGTGTGACCGGGTCGTGGCTCGGCGTCACCTCCACGCTACCGAAACTTGCGCGTTGTGCAAGATTTTTAACAGGGCTTTAGGAACGCCTGCGGCGGTCGGGGAGGCCGCGCTGCGCTGAGGGTGTGAGCTGGGTGGGCTGGTGGCGGAGCAGCCGGGTGGGCTGGGGAGCAGTCGGGTGGCTCGCTGCTGGGGCGCTGAGTGGTGGCGGGGCCGTCGGGCGGGGTGGCTGAGCGGCTGTTCGGCTGGGCCGTGGCGGACGCGGCGAACACCGAGCCGTCGAACTCGACGACCGCGACGCCCTCCAGCGCGCCTGCCGTGGGCGTGCGGCTGGGCGCCCCGCCGATGTCGTGCATGGCCCGCGTGCCGCCGCCAGCCCGCGCGGGTGTTGCGCACCGCCCGCGCACGGCGCCCGGCTCGCGCAGGTGTTGTGCGCGGGCCGGGCGGTCACGCTGCGGGGTGTGGCGCTGGTGCTGCCCGTGCCGGCGTTGTGCACGGGCCGGAAAACCACTCCGCCGGCGGTCGCGCCGGTGCCGGACAGCCAGCCCCGTGTCGCGCGCGAGCCGTTCAGTTGCACCGCTGGGGGTCGCGCCGGTGCCGAACGGCCCGCCTGGTGTTGCGCGCGAGCCGTCCAGTTGCACCGCTGGGGGTAGCGCCGACGCCGAACGGCCCGCGTCGGTATCGCACGCGGGCCGTCCAATCACACCCACCGGGGTCGTTTCGGCGTCCAAGCCTTAGACCGCGAACACCTGCGCGTCGTCGGCGAACGCCTTGAACTCGAGCGCGTTGCCCGTCGGGTCCAGCAGGAACATCGTCCACTGCTCGCCGGGCTCCCCCTTGAACCGCACGTACGGCTCGATCACGAACGTCGTGCCGGCGGACCGGAGCCTCTCCGCGAGCACCTGGAACTCGTCGACGGTCAGAACCAGGCCGAAGTGGGGGACCGGCACGTCGTGGCCGTCGACCGGGTTGCTGACCCGCTCGGTCTTCGGGGCGAGGTGGGTGACGAACTGGTGGCCGTGCAGGTTCCAGTCGACCCACGTGTCGGAGCTGCGACCCTGTTCCAGGCCGAGGGTCTCGCCGTAGAACCGGCGGGCGGCGGCGAGGTCGTCTACCGGCATGGCGAGGTGGAAGCGGGGGATGTTCGGCATGTAGGAATGTTAACATTGCGACAAGGTGGTGTCTTGTTAACATTGCTCACATGACAGTGGGACCGGCGCGGCGGCGGGGGCTCGGCAGCGAGGTCGCGGACATGATCCGCCAGGCCATCTTCGACGGCGGCTATCCGCCGGGCAGTTCGCTGCGCGAGGTGGAGCTCGCCGAGGCGCTGGAGGTGTCGCGCGGGCCTGTGCGGGACGCGCTGCGCACGCTGGAGCGCGAGGGGCTGGTGCGCACCGAGTGGCATCGGGGGACGACGGTCACCGCGTTGTCGCTTCAAGACGTGGCCGAGCTGGACAGCCTGCGCGGGGCGCTCGAGGTCCTGGCCGTGGAACGGGTCGTGGCGACCGGGGCGTCGCTGGAGGAGATCTCGGCGGCGGCGCTGGAGATGGAACGGGCCGCGACCCCGCACGAGATGGTGCGGTGCGACATCGCGTTCCACGACGCCGTGTACGCCGCGGCCGGGCACTCACGGCTCACCACGGCCTGGGAGGCGATCCGGTCGCAGGTGCACCTGTTCCTGCTGACGCGCGTGCAGGTGAGCACGGACGGCTACCTGGAGCAGATCCGGGAGGAGCACCGGGACCTGGTGGCGGCGTTGCGGCTGGGGAACGTGGAGGGCGCGCTGAAGCTGTTCGCGGAGCACCGCCGGCACGCGTTCGACGTGCTGACGGCGGAACGGTGACCGAACGCCGGGAAGAGCACCAAAGCCCGAAAGGCCCAAGAGCCCGAAAGCGCTAGACGCCTTAAAGCCCCAAGCCCCAAGCCTCGAGAGCGTCAGAGCCAGCCGTGCTCGTGCGCCACCGAGAACGCCTCACCCCGGCTCCCCACCCCGAGCTTGGACACCGCCGCCGCCAGGTGGTTGCGCACCGTCCCGGCCGACAACGACGTGCGCGCCGCGATCTCCGCCACCGGCGTCCCGAACTCGCTGAGCCGCAACACCTCCAGCTCCCGCTGCGTCAGCGGGCACGGCGGCGCCGCGAGCGCGTCGGCGGCCAGCGCCGGGTCGACCCAGCGCGAACCGCCGTGCACCCGGCGGATCACGTCCGCCAGCGTGCCGCCGGGCGAGCCCTTCGGCAGGAAGCCCTTGGCGCCCGCGTGCAGGGCCTGCTGCAGGTGGGGCGGGCGGCCGCGGCCGGTGAGGATCACGACCGCGCACGACGGCAGCACGCGGGCGAGTTCCTCGGTGACCTCCAGGCCGTCCAGCAGGGGCATCTGCAGGTCCACCACGGCCACGTCCGGGCGGTGCGCCCGCGCGGCCTCGACGGCGGCACGGCCGTCTCCCGCGCGAGCGACCACCGTCAGGTCCGGTTCGAGGTCGAGCAGCGCCGCGAGCGCGTCGCGGATCAGCTCCTCGTCGTCGGCCAGCAGGACTCGGATCATGCGGGCACCACGACCTGGAGCGTGAACACGTCGCCGGACTTCTCCGCCGACGCCTGACCGCCCACCGCCGCGAGGCGCTCACGGAGGCCGCGCAGGCCGTTGCCCTCGACGGAGGGTTTCTCGGCGCCGTCGTTCGTCACCGTCATCCGCACCTCCCCGGACCCAGCGGCGACGTCGATCATGCACCACGTGGCGTGGCTGTGGCGCAGCACGTTGGTGCACGCCTCGCGCAGTGCCAGGGCGAGCTGCGTGGCGGGTTCGCCCTGCACCGCGACCTCCGTTGCGGTGCACCGGATCCCGGCCTCCGTCAACACGTTCTGCACGGCCTCCAGTTGGTCCGCGAAGTCCACGGCGCGATAGCCGTGCACGGCGTCACGCACCTCCTCCAGCGCCGAGGACGCCAGTCGTTGCGCCTCGAACGCCTCGGCCGCCGACCGTTCCGGATCGCTGTCGGCCAGCCGCCCGGCCAGCTCGGCCTTCAGCGCGATCACGGTCAGGCGGTGGCCCAGCAGGTCGTGGACGTCCCGCGCGAACCGCAGCCGTTCCTCGCTCACGGCGAGCTCCGCCTGCGCCTCGCGGCCCGCCCGCGCCTGGCCGAGCAGGCCCGCGAACCACATCGGCAGACCGGCCATCGCGATGATCGTCGCGCCGACCGACGCCGCGATCATCTGGTACGTCGTCTGGTCGCGCGTCACGAAGAACCCGACCAGGCCCGACACCACCACCGCGCCGATGGCCGCGAGCCACCGCCACGGGCCGGTCAGCAGCAGCGGAGCGAAGCCGGCGGCCGCGCCACCGATCCACGCCCACGTCGACAACTCGTCCGGCCCGACCGGCGCCACCAGCGGAATCGTTGCGAGCGTCGCCGCCACCAGCACCCACAGCGGGCCGCCGCGCAACGTCACCGCGTACGCCACGGCCAGCACCAGGAGCCCGAGCACGCCGAGCCAGCGCAGGCCGGACGGCTCGCGCAGCACCGACACCAGCGGCACGACGAGCGAGCCCATCCACAGCACGTGCAGGGTGCCGCGCAGCGCGGCGTGCGGAAGATCGTTCATCACGGGGCAGCCTAGAGCCACACGAGCAGGATCGTGACCGCGATGACCAGGTCGAACACCCCGCAGAACTCCGACCACCACCGCGGCACGACCGCGTTGCGCACGTGGTGCACGAGATCCCACACGGCGTGCGCGCCCCACCCGAGCGCGATCAGCCCCACCCCGTAGTGCGGCGACACGAACAGCACGGCCGCCGCCAGCGCCACGTACAGGCCGAACACGAAGAGCTGCACCCGCGGCGCCCGCCACCCGCAGAACAGGTAGACCGCCTGGCACAGCAGCAGCGTCCACGTGGGAGGCACCACCGGCGCCTGCCAGAAGTCGAACGTGACCGCGAGCGCGATCACCGCGGGCCAGCGGTCGCCCAGGGTCCTGACCACCGGGTTCGCGCTGGGCGTGCCGTGCTCGTCGCGGTACCGGATGAGCACGAACGCCATCGCGGGCAGCATCAGCACGTGGCCGCCCATCTCCACCATGGCGCCGTCGACCCATCCGGCCCAGTACGGCACCAACAGCACGAGGTACGGCACGAACATCGCCGCGCACATCTCGACGATCCGGCCGTGGCCGCGATAGCGCATCCACAACGCCATCGGCACGGACATCGACACCGCCATCCACAGGGCGGCGAGCTCGACCCGTTCGGGCGTCCACAGGGGCCCCAGCAGGGCCATCCCGACCAGCATCGCCACGAGCATCTCGACGCCGTGGCGGACCAGCGGCCGTACCGCCGGTGAAACCGTTGTTGTCATGCACCGAGCATCGGAGAGCAGGGCCGCAGAACCCATCCGTGCGATGTCATGACCTGTCTGTGCGAAACGCCCAGACGACCTATGCGTCCACCTCGGGCACCTCGACCTCGGCCCAGATGGTCTTCCCGCCGGTGAACTCGCGGGTGCCCCAGCACCGCGAGATCTGGCCGATCAACATCAGCCCGCGTCCGCGCGAGTCACCGAGCCGTGACTGCCCCAGGCGCGGGAGCTCCGCCGGTGTGTGGTCGTCGACCTCCACCCGGACGAAATCGGTATGTCGTTGCACCCGCACGGCCCGAGGACCCTCGGCGTGCTCATAGGCATTGCTGGCGAGTTCCGTGCACACGAGGAGGACGTCAAGCCGCACGTCCTCCGACAGGTCCTTCAGCAGGGTCCCGATCCACACGCGCATCGCCGCGAGGTCGGGCTCGTCCTCCGGCAGGGTGTGCAAGGTCCTCGCGGAGGCGCTCAGCACCTCGGGGGTGTCCATCTCCATCCCACCTCAGTTCGGCCCAGGCCCTCCTGGTTGCTCAAGACGGCCGTCAGGGTGCGAAATACCACTGTGCGTGCTACCCCAAACGTGTGGATGGCTATGGCTTCAACCTCGCGCTGGTCGCGGTCCTGGTGTTGCTCAACGCGGCTTTCGCCGGCAGCGAGATGGCGTTCGTGTCGTTGCGCGAAGGTCAACTTCGCTCGCTGGAACGCGAGGGGCACCGTCGGCTCGTGCGGCTCGCACGCGATCCGAACAGGTACTTCGCGACCATTCAGATCGGCATCACCCTGTCCGGTTTCCTCGCCTCGGCGACCGCGGCGGTCTCGCTCGCGGCACCGGTCGTGCCGCTGCTGAGCTTCCTCGGCGGCGCCGCGAACGGCGTCGCGATCGCCCTCGTCACCGTGGTGCTGACGTTCGTCACACTCGTCTTCGGCGAGCTCGCGCCGAAGCGGCTCGCGATGCAGTACGCGGTCCGCTGGGCCAAGATCGTCGCCCGCACCCTCGACTTCCTCTCGACCATCTCCCGGCCCGCGGTCTGGTTGCTCAGCAAGTCGACCGACGTCGTGGTGCGCGTGTTCGGCGGTGACCCCAACGCCGACGAGGAGCAGATGTCCGCCGAGGAACTGCGTGATCTCGTTGAGGTGCAACAACATCTGAACCAGGAACAACGCACGATCATGACCGGCGCGCTGGAGATCCACGAGCGCAGGCTGCGCGAGGTCCTGGTGCCCCGCAGGCAGGTGACGATCCTCGAATCAGGTTTGGACACCGCCACCGCGCGGGAAGTCCTGGCGGAGTCCGGACACTCCCGGGCTCCGGTGACCAAGGACGGTCACCTGGACGACGTGATCGGCGTCGTCCACCTGCGCGACCTGCTCGACGACGCCGTGGCCGTGGCGGACGTGGCCCGCGCGCCGATGGTGCTGCCGGACTCGGTCCGCGTCACGGACGCGTTGCGGCGCATGAAGGCCGAGCACGAGCAGCTGGCGCTGGTGGTGGACGAGCACGGTGCGGTGGACGGCATCGTGACACTCGAGGACCTGCTGGAGGAGATCGTCGGTGAGATCTACGACGAGACCGACTCGGACGTCGTCGCGGTGAAGGCCGCGCCGGACGGCTCCATCGAGCTGCCCGGCACGTTCCCGGTGCACGACCTGGTCGACGTCGGCGTCGAGCTCCGCGACGCGCCGCAGGGTCCGTACTCGACGGTCGCCGGACTGGTGCTGCTGATGCTCGGCCGCATCCCGGAGGTTCCCGGCGACGTCGTGGAGGTGTCCGGGTGGAAGATCGAGGTCCGCGCCGTCGAGCACCACGCGGTCACGAAGGTGACGCTGAGGCGCTCGAAGCGAGATGAGGCTGAGGTCACAGCCGAAACCGCGGAATGAAGTGGGCCTCTGAACCGTTACACACGAGTGCAGCGGTGTATGGGGCCGCTGCTCCGCAGACGGCGGCGAGTTCGCCCGGCTGCCGGCCATCCGGCCGCCGCTTCGCGCCGAATCGCCTGCGGCGGTTGACCCGAAGGGGCAACCGGACGGCCGGCGCGAACTCGCGTCTGGCTGCACCACCTGCCAACGGAAACGGGGGGATTTGTCGTGCCTGCAGATCTGAAGAACCGCGCGTCCGGAACGCAGGACGGGGACTCGGTCGGCCAGTACCTGCGCGAGGTGGGGCGCACGCCGCTGCTCACCGCCTCCGAGGAGGTCGACCTGTCGCGCCGCATCGAGGCGGGCGTCTACGCCGCGCACCTGCTGGAGACCGGCGAGACGAACCGCGACCGCCGCGCGCTGCGCCGGCTCGTGGTCGAGGGCGAGCGCGCCAAGGACCACATGATCCGCGCGAACCTGCGCCTCGTCGTGTCGGTCGCGAAGAAGCACTCGTTCCGCGGCCTGCCGTTCGGCGACGTGGTCCAGGAGGGCAACCTCGGCCTGATCCGCGCGGTCGAGAAGTTCGACTACGCCAAGGGCTACAAGTTCTCCACCTACGCGATGTGGTGGATCCGCCAGGCGATCGAGCGCGGTCTGGCCGAGCAGACGCGCACCGTGCGCCTGCCGGTGCACGTGGTCGAAGAGGTCAACAAGCTCAAGAAGATCGGGCAGAAGCTGTCCTCGGCACTCGGGCGCGAGGCGACGGTCGAGGAGATCGCCGCCGAGGCCAAGTGCTCGCCGGAGCGCGTGCAGGACCTGCGCGACGCGGCACGTACCTGCGTGTCGCTGGAGACGCCGGTCGGTGACGAGGGTGACTCGGTGCTGGGCGACCTGATCCAGGACACCGACGGGGTGTCCGCGCCGGACCTGGTGGAGCAGCAGGAGTTCACCGAGGGCGTCCGGTCGCTGTTGGACGTCCTGCCCGAGCGGCAGGGCCGGATCATGCGGCTGCGCTACGGCCTGGAGGACGGGCGTGCCCGCACTCTGCAGGAGGTCGCGCAGGAGCTCGGCCTGACCCGCGAGCGGATCCGCCAGCTGGAGAAGCAGTCGCTCGCCCAGCTCAAGCAGTCCGGAGACCGCGACGACCTCTTCGCGCTCGCCGGCTGATCCGCGCGTCTAGAGGTTCCTGAGCGTCGAAGTGAAGTAGTGCAACGTGAGCTCCGCGTCCCGCGACTGTTCGTGCGGGGCGCGGAGCTTTTCGGTGAAGTCGGCGATGTCGGCGACGGCCCAGCGCAGCGCGTAGAAGCCGGATTCGCCGCCCAGCAGCCAGAGATCGCGTTCCGGCGGGGCCAGCCCGACCGTGTCCCAGTCGACCAGCACGAGGCCCGCGGGCGTGCGGATCACGTTGCCCGCGTGGGGTTCCCCGTGCGTCACCACCCGCTCGTCCGGCAACCGGGCGGCGAGCCGGTCGAGGTCGTCCAGCCTGGCGCGGACGACGTCGGCGTGCTCCGTGAAGACCTCGCGCGCGGGGGCGGAGAACCAGTCGCCGGGGTCGTCGAGCAACGCCGCGAGCGCGTCACGGCCCGGCACGTCGATCTCCGCGACGGGCGTGTCGTCTGGTGGCTCGCAGCGGTGCAGGGCGGCCAGCAGGTCGCGCACCCCCGCGTCGACGGGATCGCCGAACGAGCCGGATCTCCCCGCGACGAACGGGAAGACGCTCAGCGCGTAGCGCTCGTTCAGCGGCACCACCACCTCGCCGTCGTCCGACCGGACCGGTGCGACCACGAACGGCAGCCGCTCGCCCAGCGCCGCCGCCGTCTCCATCGCCCGCCGCAGCCCGATGAGCGGCTTGGTCGTCAGGTCCGACACGGACGTGAACCAGCGGTCGCCGACCGTCCAGTGGTAGTCGCCGAAGCCGACAGGCGCGTAGACCGGCGTCCCCGTGATGCCGAAGCGGGCGAGCCCGGCGTGCAGGTCGGGCTCGGGCAGTCCGGCGGGAAGATCCTCCACGAGCCCCGAAACTACCGGGCCTGGTGCGAGGATGTCCCGCGTGACCGTCCCCGCCGTCCTGCGCACCCTCGCCCGGCTGAGCGCCGCCGAACAGCCGCAGAAGCTCCAGCTCGACCTCACCAAGGCGGCCGGGCTGCTCTGGCTCGGCGACCACGAGCCGTCGTGGCGGGCGATCACGCTGGTGCAGGACGGTCCGCAGTGGACGCCGGTGCCGTGGACCGCGCCCAAGCGGGCCAGGGACGAGGTCGCGCGCCTGGCCGCGTTCGACGCGCTGCACCAGGAGGACCGGCTGCTGCGCCTGGGCTGGGCGTTCCTCGCCGGGCCCGCGCAGATCGGCGGGCAACGGCGGCGCGTCTGCCTGCCGCTCGTGTCCCGGCCGGTGCGGCTGCACCACGGGCTCGGCCTCGGCTACGCCTTCCACGTCGCCGGTGACGCCGGGGTGTTCCCGCTGATCGACGACTGGGCGAAGACCGCCGAGCGGGAGGCCGCGCTCGCGCCCACCGAGGAGTGGATCACCGAGACGCTGCGGACCGCCGGGTTCGAGAACGTGCCGATCGTCCACGACGACCCGAAGAACCTGATCTCCGGTGGCGAGCTGGTCGTGGCGGTGGGGGCCGGGCTGCACGCGGGCGAACCCGTCGTGAAGACCGAGCAGGGCACGGCGCTCTACGACTGGTCGGCCAAGAAGGGCATCGACGGCACGGCGTTCGCGGCGCTCTACGGGGCTGCCACGGAGCCGGACGAGCACGACGAGCCGATCAGTTCCGCGTTGCCGCTCAGCCACAGCCAGATGCGCGCGGTCGAGCACGCACGCCGTGCGCGCGTCACGGTCGTGGGCGGGCCTCCCGGTGCGGGCAAGACGCACACTCTCGCGGCACTGGCGTTGGACGCCGTGGCCGCGGGCAAGTCGGTGCTCCTCGCGAGCCGCACGCGCAACGCCGCCGATGTGCTCGGTGCCGCGCTGCGCAAGGCGGGCGGGCCGGTGCCCGTGTTGTTCGGCGACTCCGAGCTGCGGCAGGAGATGGCCCGCGAGCTGAGCGACGGACTCGCCGCCACCAGCAGCCCGGAGAAGCTGGACGAGCTCGACCGCGTCCGGCGCGCGGCCGCCGCCGCTGTGGCCCGCGTCGAACGCACGGCAGGTAGCTCGTTGACAGACGAACAGCTTGCCGCGGAAGGCAAGAAGCACCAGGCGCTGATGCCGGCGCATCGGTCCGTGGCGCCGAAAGCGTTCGACGCGGACGTGGACTTCGCCGCACTGCACGGACTTCTAGCGCCGCGCACCGGATTTCTCGGTGGACTGCGCACGGCCTGGGCGCTGCGCAAGGCGCGCGGCCTGACCGGCGCCGGGCAGGTGTCCACTGAGGACCTGGCGGCCGCGGTCGAGGCCGCCGAGCAGACCGCGGCGTCGGTCCGGATCGGCACGGCCGGCGGCACGGCGTTCGGTGAGCTGCGGCCGTTGCTCGCCGACCAGGACGCGGCGAGCGGGACCGCGACCGCCGCGTGGCTGCGGGAGTACTCGGTCAGCCGCCGGGGCACGGGCGCGCGCCGCGCGGTGGCGGCACTCGCGAAGGCGTTGCGCTCGGGCCGGGCGGCCCGGCGGCGCGGCCTCGCCGAGATCGACAGCGCGGACCTCGTGGCGGCACTGCCGTTGTGGGTCGGCACCCTGTCGGACGTGGAGGACATCCTCCCGCCCGTGCCCGGCATGTTCGACCTGGTGATCATCGACGAGGCGAGCCACGTGGACCAGCCGCTCGCCGCCCCCGCGCTGCTGCGCGGCCGGACCGCGGTGATCGGCGGCGACCCGAGGCAGTTGCGGCACGTGTCGTTCGTCAGCGACCAAGCCGTGCAGGCGGCGGTCGACGCCGAGGGCACCCGGGACCTGCGCGACCGCCTGGACGTGCCGAAGGTGAGCCTGTTCGACGCGGGCGCGGCCACGGCCGGCGTGCACTGGCTCGACGAGCACCACCGCTGCGCCCCGCACCTGATCGGCTACGCCGCCACCGAGTTCTACGACGGCAAGATCGCGCTGCTCACCACACACCCGTCGATCGCGGACGTCGACTGCATCGACACCGAACGCGTCGCGGGCGAGCGCACGGCCAAGGGCGTCAACCAGGTCGAGGTCGACGCCGTGCTGGCCCACGTCCGCAAGCGGGTCGCGGCGGGCGCGCGGTCGATCGGTGTCGTGACCCCGTTCCGCGCCCAGGCCGACGCCCTGGAGGAGGCGCTGCTCAGCGAGCTCACGCTGGACGAGATCACCACCGGCGGCGTGCGCGTCGGCACCGTCCACGGCGTGCAGGGCAGCGAGTTCGACGAGGTCGTGATCAGCCTCGCGGCGGACGCGAAGCCGGGCGCGTGGCGGTTCGTGAACGACCCCAACCTGCTCGCCGTGCTGACCACCCGTGCCCGCCGGAAGGTGCACGTCATCACGTCTGCCGCACAACCGCCCGGCCTGGTCGGCGGGTACCTGCGGCACGCCGACGTGGCGCCGACCGAGACCGCCGGGACCGAGCCCGAGGACGCGTGGACCGCGAACCTGGCCGCGGAACTGCGCGCGGCCGGGCTGGCCGTGCGGACCGGGTACCCGGTGGGGCAGTGGCGGGTCGACCTCGTGGTGGGGGAGAAGGACGACGCGGTGGCGGTGGAGACGCGCCCGCACCCGTCGGGGGTGCGGGCACACCTCGCGCGGTGGCGCGCGCTCACCCACGCGGGGTGGCGGGTGCACGACGCGTTCGGGAGCCGGTTCGGCGACGACCCCGCGCGGGCCGCCGTCGAACTGGCCCAGGAGCTCGCCCGGCGCTAGGCACCTGCCGTCGGCGAGGTTCTCCGAACCCGGCGCTAGCGGCGTGGGGGGGGGGGGGGGGGGGCGCCCCCCCCCCCCCCCCCCCCCGGCGGGGGGAGACGGGGGCCCCCGCCCCCCCCGCCCGCCGGGCCCGGGTGGG